>NZ_CP017599.1:5726970-6346440 GCF_001767235.1 Moorena producens PAL-8-15-08-1 | reverse complement strand
TTCCAATAAATTCAGGAAATTGACTACAAAAACAACAGTCTTGATTCCTCTATCTATTAACCAGTCTCTCAGGTTTTCCCGCTCACCCAAGGTCATCAACTGGCGACCATCCAGTACTTGAACTACCAAATCTGCGGTTAGCAGTTGGTCGCGCACTAATTTATCCTGAGCTTCCCGGTCATTTGTTCCTGGTAAATCCAGAAATTCTACACCAGTTTTTAGGAAGGGATGGGGACAGTAAACCTCTACCGAAGCGACATCAGAGCGCATACACCGTTGCTCATCTAGGATAGCATAGCGCTTCAAGACCTCTGTGCTATTTTCACTAATTTCTGTGCCATCAGTGAGGGTAATTCGAGTATGCAATTCTTCTCCATATCGGATATGAATCGCAGCCCCTGTAGTGGGAATTAGACCAATGGGCAGAGTGCGCTTTCCTAGCAAAGCATTGAGCAAGGTGGATTTTCCATAATTAAACGGACCAAAGACAGCAATCCTAAATGTGGGATTTTCTAGATGGTCGCACAGGGCAATTACATCCTTTCGCAAGGGTGAGTCTTGCTCTAAATCAAGCAGACCGATAGCAGACCTAAGAGAATTAACAACAGACTGATAGATTTGCTGATCTTCCATGACAAGTTGTATTAAAGTAATTGGTCTGTGGTTCGACTCCTCGACTTGAACCCAGCACTCAGCACCATAGCAAATACAGTATAGCCAAAAAAAAATAGAGAGTCGTTGGTGTGACTCTCTTAATCATCAGGGTGCATCTACTGATCTAAGTATAGCAAGATAAATGTGGGGTGCAACCCCTCACCCCTTAACCCAAGCAAAATGTTAAAAAACTTAATAGTTGGCATCGGCTTAATGATTCCAGTGACCCGTACGCATTCATGCAGCAAGCACCAGTTCCCCTAAAACCCTTGAGTTCAAACACGTAAAGAACTCTTAAGGCATCTCAAAAAAAAATAGAGAGCCGTTGGTGTGACTCTCTTGATCATCAGGGTGCATCTACTAATCTAAGTATAGCAAGATAAATGTGGGGTGCAACCCCTCACCCCTTTCCCCAAGCAAAATGTTACAAAACTTAATAGTTTGAATCGGCTTAATGATTGGGATGAAGGGTATGCACCGCTTAAAACCTATCAATTCAAATACTTAAAGAACTGTTAAGCCATCTCAAAAAAAAAATAGAGAGCCGTTGGTGTGACTCTCTTGATCATCAGGGTGCATCTACTGATCTAAGTATAGCAAGATAAATGTGGGGTGCAACCCCTCACCCCTTTCCCAAAGCAAAATATTACAAAACTTAATAGTTTGGTGAAGCTTAATGATTGGGATCAAGTGTACGTACTCCCAAAGCAACCACCAGTTGACTTGAAACCCTTGACTTCAAGCACCATCGGAACGTTTCAGCTATCTCAAAAAAAAATAGAGAGCCGTGCTTGTGACTCTCTTGATCATCAGGGTGTATCTACTTGATCTCAGTATAGCAAAATAACTGTGGGGTGCAACCCCTCACCCCTTAAACCAAGCAAAATGTTCTAAAAATTAAGAATTTTCAGGTAGAATACCTAGGCCAAAATCATCATGCCACTAGGGGGTAATTCAATCCTGACCGTTGCCCTACCCTGGTCATGTTGAACGATTACGGTTTGATTCTGGGGTGGATGGCGTAATTGAGAGTTACTCAAGTAACTGTTGTAGAGCAGAGTAAGGGTTGAGCCGTGGGGGTGTAGTGAGGCATCAATGGTGACGTATGCACCCCGGTTTTCAGTGCCATGGGTGTTTAAAGCAACCAGAATTTCTTGATTGTAGAGAATCCTTGACCAAGCAATTAATTCTCCAGCATCAGGAATAGCAAAAGGTTTGCCGAGATAGGAGGTTTCTCGGAGGTATTGACGACCGCCACGTAGGGTTTTACCAATCAGATCTGGTCGATTCCGGAGGTTTGCGATCGCAGAAATTCTGAGATAGGTGGGATGGTCTGGGTCAAAGAAGTGACAGCCACTGGTTTCAAATGCCCCAAAGCTACCCCCAAACATCGATTCACGAATATAGCGATCGCTATTGGAAATGTTGCCATACTCATTGATTGCTTCAACACTAGGGTCATGGCGGTTTTCTGTGCCATCAAATGCTTGTTCAGTACCGTAATAGATACAGGGTATACCCAACGTGGTCAGTTGCACCCCTACCGCATGGGCTATTTGCTGGTATTTACTAGGAATAGAGTTATTAGCAGCAAAGCGATGTTTGCGATCGCGTCCAACCATATCATGGTCATCTAAGATCGAAACATGATACCGTCCCGTTTCCCGGTGGCTACCAAGGATATTATGATCCTCAAATTGACCAAAAAACTCCCTAGGCGGTGTTAATCCTTTTACCATCTGTGCTAATCGCTTTGTGGGTTCCCCAATATCAAGCACAGCATCCAAATTGCGACCAAATACTTCCAGGTAGTTGCGGGACATATGAGCCCCATCCGTTACTTCTCCCAACAGTAGGATGTTATCCTTACCAATCGATTCCGCATATTCCCGGATAGCACCACAAAAACTACGGGAAACTTGCCAAGGAATATGCTTAACGGTATCAATGCGAAATCCGTCGCAGTCACTTAGGGCAATCCAGTATTGATAGACTTTAATAATCCCTGCTAAGACTTCCGGTTTAGCGAGATTAATGTCTTTTAAATCAAAGAAATCTCCTCGGCGAAATTCTAGATCTGGATGCAGTTTGTCTTCCCAAGGGTCTGCACCCCATTCGTTAATATGACCAGCACGAGTGTACCAATCCATGTTTTGAAATTCTTGAGGCCATACCCCATCACTTTCTGTAGTGATTTGGGGAATTGCTTTACCCGTGCCAGAACGCCAACTATGAACTGGATAAGGTGGTTCAAAACGGTAGGGAAGGCTAGCTTGAGGATTATCATTCTCGTCTTTGTAGAAAAAGTTATTCCCACTGTGGTTATAAATGATGTCTAAGATCACATACATTTCCCGCTCATGGGCAGCATCCACTAAATCCCGTAAATCCTGACGGCTGCCAAATCGGGGGTCAACCTCTAGGAAATTTTGAATCCCGTAGCCGTGATAGGTGTCTAGTTCAATCCGTTGTCGCCAAACTGGACCAATCCAAAGGGTAGTGACACCTAATTGTTTCAAGTAGTCCAATTTACTTTCGATTCCCTTGAGGGTACCCCCTTGAAACCGTTTTCCCTGGCTCATCCAGTCACCTTTATTTTTGGCTTTAAATTGGTCTGGGTTACTACGGTCAAACTGTTTCCGTTCTGCTTCTAACCCATCACTGAATCGGTCAGGTAGCAGAAAGTATAGAATCTGGTCTCGCCAAGTAATGGGACTGGGATAAACATTGCCCCTCGGTTGCAGGTTAGCCTCAGCGAGGGTTTGGGGGGAGCATGGTTCAACTGGAGTGGACACGATGGAAACCTTTGGTGAATCGATGTTCGTTTCTTTAACGGTATACACCAGTTGATAATTATATTCCGCAAAAGATCAGTGGGAATCGGGAGTGGGGAATCGGGAATCGGGAGTCGGGAGTCGGGAAGTTAGAAGTTAGAAGTTAGAATTTGGAGTCGGGAATCGGGAGTAGTTATGCAGCGCTGTTAAAAACCTTGAAACGAAGCCAGCCAAAGGCTTAAATGTGAAGAGTAGATCAAATGAATTATTATAAAGCCTGGTACCTGTATATAGCGTTTATCGCAGTTATGAGGTACAGTCTTCTTTGACATTGATTCCCTGTTAGGTGCGCTCTTACTATTAAGAATTAAATTCGCCACGGGTCGCACCTCTTGATGCAGCGCATCGCTATTCCCTATTAACTCTTATCTGTTCCCATATCCGCTGTTCCCTGTTCCCTAAAATCCCGAAATTTTGCACCTCATAGCTATGAGAATTGCTATAATATGAATTGAGCAAGACTAATGCGTAAATGGATTGTATTTCGTGCTGAAAAGCGTCAACCCGGATGGAAAGAGCGCAAATATGCTCACTCTGGCTCTCTGACGAAAACTTTATTCGAGCATTACGACTGCTCCGACAAGGCGCTGCCTGAACCGGTATACCGTCCGAAGCGAGTTTATTCGAGTTGATCAGTTTGTTGATCCTAACTATCCAGATTCATCAACCCATTACCGTCAAAGCGATTGGGAAGTTACACGGGTCGAAACCTACACACCAGATATCCCAGTGGACATGGATTTCGATATGGTCGTAATTTGCTACTGCAAACATAGTCCCATCAACGCCCCTCTCAAACCAATGCCAGAGCGCCAAATCTCTGTCGATTCATTTGCTGGGGATAAGGATGCTTATGAGCAATATCTAGAGAATGATCAGCTCCCTGCGGAGGTGTAGAAGTAAACTCTATACCCGCTCAACGGAAACTCACATAAATTCAATATGATTTTGCATTTCCTCTGGCTGCAATACTTCCCAAATCAAAGTTAGTGTACCTATGATTTCTCCTATTGAGCGTCGATTAGGACTGCAATAAGCAATTCCAGAATGAGTTATTCCGGTTTGATGAAGCACAACAAAGTCGTCATCGTGAGTCACCAGAACTCGTTGTTGCGATGTTGCAAAAGCAAGCTGTTCATGATCAGAGGCACCAATCAGTCCAACTTCTGAGGTTGTCGTTACTTCAATTCCACGACGACGCAAACCTTGAGAGATGGCATTGCTAACACTTTCATCCAAATGAAATCGGATTTTGGTCATTGCCGATTCTGAAGTTTTTGCTGCAATAGAGACGGTGTTTGAGCTTGTACCGCTTCTACAAAGGCTTCCCCAGCCTCAATATCCTGTCTGATTTCCTCTTTATGGTCGTGGTAGTAAGCCAGTGCTGCATAGACATCTGACAGGGTAATGCTAGGATGGTGATAGAGAATTTCATCCGGTGACATTCCCATAGTTTCGTGCCAGATGACAATATCTTGAACTCGAATCCGGTGTCCGGCAATCCGAGGTTTCCCGCCACAAACCCCCGGAGTGATTTCAATATGTTCTGAGATTGTTGGAATAGTTGCCATTGGGAGAGTTAAACGTCACTGAAAAAGGCATTACCTTACGGTAGTATTCTTAACTAAATAGCACACTTTGCGGTCTGTTTGCGTTCCCGTAGTGTGACCTACGGCCAATCGCATTCAAAGTATAGCATTTTAGCAAATACTTTAAAAATCCAATAAGCCCGTTTTTACTAGTAATCAAGTACACAATATTTTACCCCCGATTCCCGACTCCCGATTCCCTACTCCCTACTCCCTACTCCCGACTCCCTACTCCCGACTCCCTACTCCCGACTCCCTACTCCCTTCCCTAGCTCATGTCTTACAGTCAATTTACAATTCAAAAAGTAGTCAATGATTTTGACTTAACCTTAATCGAACAAGGGAATATTTTTGAAAGCGATAGCGATCGCGTAATTTCTCCTAGTCCTTATTTAGCAGAATTTATCACCCAAAATTACCAACTAGCGATCGCCTTGAATACCGAAAAAGCCCGATCAGAACTCTTGATATGTCCAGTGTTACTGGCAGTTAGAGAATTCCATAAAAACCAGGTTAGCTTGTTTTCTGGGGAAGAGTTTAATGTTGATCCAGAAGTGGGATTAAATGGCACCTGTGATTTTATTATTAGTCTGTCACCGGAACAGTTATTTGTTAAAGCCCCAGTAGCCATTATTATAGAAGCTAAAAAAGAAGACCTGAAAGGGGGATTGGGACAGTGTATCGCTGCGATGGTAGCAGCCGGTCGGTTTAATCAACAGCAGAATAATGGTAACGTCGCAACGGTTTACGGTGCAGTAACCACTGGGACTCTATGGCGATTTCTGAAATTGGAAGAAAAAACAGTAACTCTCGACCTCGCGGAATATTTACTCCCTCCCATCGAACCTATTCTAGGGAAATTAGTGCAGATGGTGGAATAGGATTAGGAATGATATCAATTCTGGTTGGATACCCGTAATTAATGGGGAGATGGGGAGATGGGGAGATGGGGAGATGGGGAGATGGGGAGATGGGGAGACTAAGTATAGCACTACCGATTAAGGTGTTTGACATTGACACAAGGTTAAAAGCTAGCGCTATATTTTTATTGTTTTGATGCAATTTCCAGACTCCCTCGGTGCGCTTTCCAATGGGCGAGTAAATCGCCCTTGGGTCGCACCGCTCCCGACCCAAATGTAAACAAATCTTGCTCAGCCCTTTGCGAGGGTTTACTATTGCTGGTATATTCCTGATGTCAACATTAAACTATCAGGAGATTGGGAGTTAAGAAAATAGAGAGTTAAGGATGAGTTCAAAAACACCTAAATTGATCAATAATCATGAAGATTTAGAAGTGTATCAAAAGGCTTTTAAGGCTGCCATGAGGATATTTGAACTCTCTAAACTTTTCCCAATTGAAGAAAGATACGCTTTAACTGATCAAATCCGACGCTCTTCTCGTTCAGTATGTGCTAACCTAGCAGAGGCTTGGCGCAGAAGAAGATATCAAGGCTCTTTTTGTGCTAGGCTCAACGATGCAGAAGCAGAGGCAGCAGAAACTCAAGTGTGGTTGAAATTTGCAGTTAAATGCAATTATCTAGATCTTGATATTGCCAGAGAACTCTCAAATCAATATAACGAGATTTTAGGCAGTATAGTCAAAATGGTGAATGACTCAGACAAGTGGTTACTAAAAAAACCTTAAAATTCTCCCCACCTCCCCATCTCCCCACCTCCCCATCTCCCCACCTCCCCATCTCCCCACCTCCCCAAGTGAAACATGGAACCACTCTTACAAATCCGTCCCCATTATCGCGTTGAAATTATTCAACCCAATCATGTTTATCTATTGGCAGAAAACGCCACCCACGCTTTAACGGGGGAATTTTACTGTCATTTGATGCCGCTGCTGGATGGTCAGTATACCTACGAGGAAATTTGTGAACGACTGACAGAGCACGCTGACCGAGACCAGGTGGCTTATGTGATTGAAAATTTGTATGACAAAGGGTACATCGCTGCAAAGGTGCCTGAATTGTCAGAAGCTGCTGCTGCTTTCTGGAGTTTGCTGGGAGTAGAACCCCAAACTGCTTATGATTGTTTGCGGCAAGTAGTAGTTTATGTCACTGCTGTCGGCAATGTTTCAACTCAACCCTTGACCGATAAACTCACAACCGTTGGTATTCAAACCCAACCCTGGACAGGTAAACCCCCAGTAACAGATTTACCGACCCTGTTAGTAGTGCTTACCGATGACTATCTACAACCGGAACTAGCTGAGATTAATCAAGTTGCCCTAGATACTAACCAACCCTGGCTGTTGGCGAAACCAATGGGAGGACTGTTGTGGTTTGGTCCGATCTTTGAACCAGGCATAACTGGCTGTTGGCAATGTTTGGCTCATCGTCTGCGGGGCAACCGGGAGGTAGAAGCGTCGGTGCTGAAGCAGAAACAAAAGACGGGAAGTGTTGGAGAAGTAGGGAACAGGGAACAGGGAACAGCGATGCAGCGCGGTCTTGGGGGTTTCCCCCATGAGCGACTGCATCAAGACGGGAACAGGGGCGCGCATAAACAAGCCCCCCTAACCCCCCAATCCTGGGGGGAACAAGCCCAGCAAGCAAGCCAACTTAAGGGAGAAAGTGTTGAGTTTGGTCAGGTGAACGGGTGTTTGCCTACTTCCAACGCTTTCCTCAGTTCTACCTTAGAGACTGGCCTGAATTTAGTTACCACGGAAGTAGCGAAATGGATTGTGCAACTGGGGGTAGAGGAAAGCGCTAACTTGGCCACGTTGGTGGGGAAAGTGATTACCTTCAATCAAACTAACCTTAGCACTGAAACCCATCAGCTCTCCCATCGTCCCCAATGTGCTGCTTGTGGGAATCCGCAACTTTTAAGCGATCGCGCTCATCAACCGGTTAGCTTAGTCAATCGTAAAAAGCAATACACTACCGATGGCGGCCATCGTGCCTTTACTCCCGATCAAACCCTAAAACGCTACCAACACCTGGTTAGTCCCATCACCGGAGTTGTCAGTGCCTTAATCCGTTCCTCTGACCCAGACAGTGCCCTGCTCCATACCTATCATGCTATTCATAGTTACGGTGCTGCCACCAATAATTTGAACCGTTTGCGTCGTCTGTTGGGTCATAAAAGTGCTGGCAAAGGGAAAACTGACCGTCAAGCCAAAGCCAGTGGGTTCTGTGAAGCGGTAGAACGCTATTCCAGTATCTATCATGGGGATGAACCCCGGATTGTTTCTACCTTAGGGGAGTTGGGAGATACTGCTATTGCTCCCGAACAGGTGATGCAGTTTAGTGAGTATCAGTACGCTCACCGAGAAACCTTGAACCAAGCCCGAGTCGATCACAATTGGGTGCCCCAACGGTTTGATAGCAGCCAAGCGATTGAATGGACACCAGTTTGGTCTTTAGTGACACAAACCCATAGCTATCTGCCCACTGCCTTCTGCTATTACAACTATCCCCCATCAAAGGATCATCACTTCTGTTCTGCTGACTCCAATGGCAATGCTGCTGGCAATACCTTGGAAGAAGCGATTTTGCAGGGGTTTATGGAATTGGTGGAACGGGATAGCGTGGCGATTTGGTGGTACAACTGCCTGCAATGTCCGGGAGTGGATTTAGCCAGCTTTGATGACCCCTATCTCGTAGAGTTACAACAACTATACCGCGATCGCAAACGTGACTTGTGGGTGCTGGATATTACCAGTGATTTAGGCATTCCCGCCTTTGCTGCCATCTCAGCCCGCACCGATCAGGAACAAGAAGGGATTATTGCCGGGTTTGGTGCCCATCTCGATCCGAGGATTGCTATTTTACGGGCAGTCACAGAAATGAACCAACTGGGATTTTATGTGGATGAGGTGGAACCCAGTGAAACCGGTGCTTGGGAAGAATGGAATAACCATAATCTAAACCGCAAAGACCATCCCTACATGGTTCCCAATACTGACATTCCCCTCAAGCTTTACAGTGACTATGGTCAACAGTGGAGTGATGATATTTATGAGGATGTCATGACCTGTGTCAACATTGCCCAGTCCGCAGGCATGGAAACCCTAGTTCTAGACCAAACCCGCCCGGATATTGGCTTAAATGTAGTCAAAGTGATAGTACCAGGGATGCGCCATTTTTGGGCAAGATTCGCCCCCGGTCGGTTGTATGATGTCCCCGTTAACTTAGGCTTGTTGGCGGAACCCTTAAGGGAAGATCAACTTAATCCGATCCCGATGATTTTGTAGTTCAGGGAACAGGGAACAGGGAACAGGGAACAGGGAACAGGGAACAGGGAACAGGGAACAGGAAACAGGGAACAGGGAACAGGGAAGAGTGGACAAGAATTCACTCCCCATCACCCCATCACCCCATCACCCTATCTCCCTATCTCCCTATCTCCCTATCTCCCCTGCTCAGCTAGTAGCCGGGAAACTGCCACCAATAAAGTGAATATCACTGAAGGTTTCGATCCACAGACGAGCGCCACAATCGAGGGGATGATCGGGATTATAGACAATCTTACAAGGACCGAGGATTTCGACTTCGTTGCCGTAGAGATTGGTGCCCTTTCGTTTTACTGAAATCACTGGCTTCCGCTCTTCCCGGCTTTTGTGCATATTCGAGCCAATGTGATTGCGGTTGACATTAATCTTAGCTAAAGCCGGGGGACGACTGGTGTGCCATTTGCCCTTCGGTCCACGGGTTCCTTTGGTAATTTGTGGCAAATGGTTGAACAGAGGAATAATCCAGAATTTCCCACTTTTATAAGCACCCCTGACCCTACCCTTCTCTAGGAGTTGGCGCAATCGCCGAGACGAAATTCCTAACAGAGATGCGGCTTCAGTAGTACCAACACACTTGTTCATCAGTGGACTCCTCTTTAACTATTCCGTTACTACTAGTTTAATGGAAAAAAAGAGAATTGACAAGGGGAATCGGGAATCGGGAATTGGGAATCGGGAATAAACGGAAGAGTTTGGGATATGGTCGTGGATGCGATCGCGTAGCGGCTCCAAGCATCGCTTAGCGGCTCGATGCGATCGCGTAGCGGCTCCAAAGGAGGATCGCACTAATTAATCCCAACTATCCCACTACACACACTACCTCCACTAAACCCACTACCCCTATTCCCTGCTCCGAAGTCCCTGCTCCCTACTCCCTATTCCCAATTTGTTACAAAAATTTAAAAACTATGTTATAATTAAAGATTATTTGTGCTAAAATAAAACTGTGGTCGTTAAACGTCCATGGGAAGAGCCAGCCAACGGATTTTGCGAGGCCGGTGTGGCTGGCTCTTGGTCCCCCAGTACAAGGAGATACATAGATTATGACTTACCATCAGCGCCTACACCCATGGGTGATTATTAGGCTGCTATCGGAGATGCAACGGGTGGTTGTTGCTCGTTTCCGCAAGCGTTCGGATGCCGAAGGCCACTTAAAGGCTTTGAAACGGTTGATGCCCGATGCTGAATTTATCATTATTTTTGATCACGGCGAGCCTATAGAAGAAGAATTTTAAGCATTCAGCTGCGTAGGGTGTGTTAGGGACGGGCTCACCCTAATTTTGCGCCTCAACGCCCGGGTTCGAACAGCCCGTCCCGTAACGCACCAGTGCCAGTCCAGTAGTGCCAGTCCGTCCAGTAGGGTGTGTTAGGGACGGGTTCACCCTAATTTTGCGCCTCAACGCCCGGGTTCGAACAGCCCGTCCCGTAACGCACCACCCAAACAGCAAATATGAAATGCACCCGTTTAATCTGAGTTACGTCAGCTATCAGCCATTGGCTATTGGCTAGTGAAAAAAAAATCCGAATTCAATTTAGAGGAAATTGAATCTAAAAAAAATCCGAATTCAATTACGGTGGCCAAAGTTTTATTCTCTACAATACTGATTTGAACTCAACTTTTTTTGCCCACCGTACAAGCTCTGACCGGGTGTATCTAAATGCATGCTGTTTCACCCGGTGGTGCGTTACGGGACGGACTGTCCCACTACTTACCGATAAAATCAAGGGGAGCCCGTCCCTGAAGCACCACTAGCAACTAATTGTATATAGCAATCCCTCTAGGAATTGTGATAATTTTGTTCCCGATTCCCGATTCCCGATTCCCGATTCCCGATTCCCTGTTCCCTGTTCCCTATTCCCTATTCCCTTCTAAAATGGCAATAAACAACTACAGTGAAATCATCCAAACCGTTATTCGTGAGCAAGCCGAGCTACACCAGTCGGGTTATCTTCCTATAGAGACAATTCTAGATATCGAACGCCATCACTACCTGTTGCTACAAGTGGGTTGGATCAAAGACCATTGGGTTTATGGGTCTATCCTTCACCTGGATATTATTGATTGCAAAATATACATCCAACAGAATAATACAGAACAAGTAATCGCTCAACGTTTAGTAGAATTGGGAGTGCCTAAAACAGATATTGTGATTGGCTTCCATTCTCCTTTTAAACGACAATTTACTGATTATGCAGTTGGCTAGGTACATTATCCGTAGTCACCTGGCACCACAGATAATTCAAGTACGGTGGGCAAAATTATATTATCTAGAATAGTCAAAAGAACCCAACTTTTTTTGCCCACCCTACAAGCTCATCAACCTTGGTGAAGAGAAGGCAAAAGGCAAAAGGCAAAAGGCAAAAGGCAAAAGTTTCCCTAGAATTCAAGTAAGGTGGGCAAAATTATATTATCTAGAATAGTCAAAAGAACCCAACTTTTTTTGCCCACCCTACAAGTTCTAACTGATAGTAAATCCCATGACTATTTCTACCCCTCCCTTAACCATACCCCCCCTAGAAAACGGTGACACACTCACCCGTTTTGAATTTGAGCAGCGGTACGCCGCCATGCCCGAGATCAAAAAAGCTGAATTAATAGAAAGATGTGTTTATATGACTCCTGCTGTTCATGCTAAAGCTCACGGTAAACCCCACGCTCACATTATGGGATGGCTCGTTTCCTACGAAGCGGTCACTACTGGTGTAGAAGTTTTGGATAATCCTACCGTGCGTCTAGATGCTGACAACGAAGTGCAACCGGATGCTCTGCTTCGCATCGAGGAAAATGGACAATCTACGATCAGCAACGACGACTATGTGGAGGGCGCACCGGAACTGATTGTTGAAATTGCCGCTAGTAGCGCGTCGTATGATCTACACCAAAAGTTAAATGTCTATCGCCGTAATCAGGTGCAGGAGTATATAGTCTGGCGAGTGTATGACCAAGAATTGGATTGGTTCTGTCTACAAGAGGGGAAATATATTGCTTTGCAACCTGATCAAGCAGGAATTATCACCTCAACAATTTTCCCTGGTTTGTGGCTAGCCAAATCCGCCTTATTATCCGGAGATCTAGGGACTGTATTAGCAGTTTTACAACAGGGAGTAGGGAGTAGGGAGTAGGGAACAGCGGATCTCGGAACAGGGAATAGGGAGTAGGGAGTAGGGGAGATAGGGTGATTTTAAGCGATCGCATAAATACTCGTAGGGTGGGCATTGCTAAACATGATCTTTATTGAACGGCGAGCAATTAAATCGGCAATGCCCACCAACACCTTGCTCGTAGTAGATCGCAAAAATACTCGTAGGGTGGGCATTGCTAAACATGATCTTTATTGAACGGCGAGCAATTAAATCGGCAATGCCCACCAACACCCAATCATAATCGGGAATCAGTCGGAGTAGATCCCATAAATACTCGTAGGGTGGGCATTGCTGAACATGATCTTTATTCAACGGCGAGCAATTAAATCGGCAATGCCCACCAACACCCAATCATAATCGGGAATCGAGTTCCCTACTCCCTCTAGTCAAGTAGGGTGGGCAAAGTTCTATTATCTAGAATAGTCATTTGAACCCAACTTTTTTTTGCCCACCCTACAAGATACTTGACCGTTTTACCTTGGTAGAATGGGCATCTTGCCCGTGGCTACTCCGCCGGAATGTGGAACAGGCATCTTGCCTGTTGCTCCTGTTACAATTCTCCCCATCTCCCCATCTCCCCATCTCCCCATCTCCCCATCACCCCAACTCCCAATAGATGCTATTCTAACCACTAGAAATAACTAAAAATAAAGAGGAGCAAAACAAAATGGGCAAAAAGAAATTACTCCCTGGCCAAAAATCTCCCATCCTACGTTCCACAACGGCTAAGCCCATCCCCGGCTTGACCGAAACCGAGCTGACCACTGGATGGGACGGGCAAGCCCAGGGGCTGCAACCCGCCCAACAGTGTCAAACACTGCATAGTTATGCCTGCCCTCCTTTTGCCGGAGACGATGGGGAGTAAGACTGAGTCGATCTAAAGAAGCCGCAAATTGTATCAAAAGTCTTTTTTATAGGAGCTGCTATTAGTTTTGTGGCACAGGCATCTTGCCTGTTGCTGCTATTAGTTTTGTTTGTAGTAGAACAGGCATCTTGCCCGTTGCTCCCGTTACAATTCTACCCGATTCCCGACTCCCGATTCCCGACTCCCGACTCCCAATTCTTAATTCGCGCATTCTTAATTCTTAATTCATTAGGAGCAAAACAAAATGGAAAAAAAGAAACTCTTGCCTAGCCAAAAATCTCCCATCCTACGTTCCACCACCGCAAAGCCCATCCCCGGCTTGTCCGAAGCTCCGCTGACTACAGGATGGGCAGGGGAAGCCCATCGCTCCCTGGTAGAGTTATCCGGCTTTCGCTTCGCGGCCAGAAGAGGAAGAGAGTTAGGCTTTCGCGAAAGGGGACGACACTGAGTAAGAATTAGTGGATCAAAGAAGCGGCAAGTTGTATCAAAAGTATTTTTTCTAGTAGCTGCTATTAGTTTTGTGGAACAGGCATCTTGCCCATTGCTTCTCTTACAATTCTCCCCATCTCCCCATCTCCCCATCTCCCCATCTCCCCATCTCCCCATCTCCCCATCTCCCCATCTCCCCATCTCCCCAATCTCCCCACTCCCAGTAAACAATTGTAAACCCCCCTTGACTCCCCGCCCTTACCCAATGGTATTCTAAACCCTGTAACAAACAAAATCTAACAGGAGCAAAAGATAATGGGAAAGAAGAAGTTACTGCCTGGCCAAAAATCTCCCATCGTACGTTCCACCACAGCTAAGCCCATCCCCGGCTTGGAAGAAACAGCCCTGACGGAGGGCTATTATGGCAGTAATGGGTTGGGGGTCAGCCCTTCGTCGTGTGCGTGTGAGGTGGGTTATTGTATTCCTTTCGCAGGGGACGATGCTGAGTAAGACTCACTCTATCACAGTTAATGCAAATTATCTCAAAAGTCTTTTTCATAGCGTGCTGGGCGGTCGATTGGCTGCGATAAATTTGCGGGAAACCCTTGCTACTTCGGGGTCTTCGGTTACCTGGCACGGCATTTTGTTTGCTCGATGCTTGCCGTGGTGAGACTTTTTTGACAAATGTTGTGATTCCGTAAGAGAAACCCCAGCTATTGGGGTTTTTCGTTTTAAAGAGGGGAATGGGAAATTAAGAATTTAGAATTTAGAATTTAGAATTAAGAATTAAGAATCGGGATACTTGTAGGGTGGGCATTGCTTCCGAAAGATCAGGCATTGAACGGCGATAAATTAAATAGGCAATGCCCACCAACAACCAATGTCTGAGTATTTGATGGTAACAATCGGGATACTTGTAGGGTGGGCATTGCTTCCGAAAGATCAGGCATTGAACGGCGATAAATTAAATAGGCAATGCCCACCAATACCCAATTAGAATTGGGGTACTTGTAGGGTGGGCATTGCTTCCGAAATATCAGGCATTGAACGGCGATAAATTAAATAGGCAATGCCCACCAATACCCAATTAGAATCGGGAATTTAAAATTGGGAATCGGGAGGAGTAGATAGTAGACCGATGCGCCAAAGTAGTTTTCTGATAGTGTTCCTCTCAATTGTTGTCCACTGTTCCGGTAAGCCGCTATTTCCAACAATTGCCACGATCGCGTTTGATAGTAATACTTTTCTAGAATAGCCATCTTGGTAGAACAGGCATCTTGCCCATTGCTCCTGTTACAATTCTCCCCATCTCCCCATCTCCCCATCTCCCCATCTCCCCACTCCCAGTAAACAATTGTAAACCCCCCTTGACTCCCCGCCCTTACCCAATGGTATTCTAAACCCTGTAACAAACAAAATCAAACAGGAGCAAAAGATAATGGGAAAGAAAAAGTTACTCCCAGGCCAAAAATCTCCCATCGTACGTTCCACCACCGCTAAGCCCATCCCCGGCTTGGAAGAAACAGCCCTGACGGAGGGCATGTTCGGCACCACCAGCCACGGTGTTACCCCTTCGTACTCTGGACCACCGGACTATCCAATGATCCAATGCTATCCTTTTGCGGGGGATGGGGACGAGTAATACTCAATCTATCACAGTTAATGCAAATTATCTCAAAAGTCTTTTTTTTCATTGCTGGGCGGTCGATTGGCCGCGATAAATTTACGGGAAACCCTAGCTACTTCCGGGTCTTCCGATACCTGGCACGGCAGGGTGTTCGCTCGATGCTTGCCCGCTTTGAGACTTTTTTGACAAAGAATCAGATAGAGAAACCCCAGCTATTGGGGTTTTTGGTTTGAAGAGGGGAATCGGAAATTAAGAATTAAGAATTAAGAATTAAGAATTAAGAATTAAGAATTGAGAATTGGGATAGTTGTAGGGTGGGAATTGCTGGGAGCATGTCAGTTTTGTTAATTCCTGGTTTAGATCCCCCTAAATCCCCCTTAATAAGGGGGACTTTTGAATTGAATCTAATTCTTAATCACAGGGATTTTTTAATCTAATTCCCCCCTTTTTTAAGGGGGGTTAGGCGGGCTTTATGTACCTAATTACAAAGGTGACATGCTCCCGGAATTGCTTCCGAAAGATCAGGCATTGAACGGCGATAAATTAAATAGGCAATGCCCACCAATACCCAATTAGAATTGGGAATTTAAAATTGGCAATCGGGAGGAGTAGATAGTAGACCGATGCGCCAAAGAAGTTTTCTGATAGTGTTTGCCTCAATTCTTCTTGTTCACTGTTGCGGTGAGCCGCTATTTCCAACAATTTCCACGAAGTCTAGTTAATGTGTGACTAGTTAAGCAAGAGTAGACTTCGTTTGTTGATAGTAATAGTTTGGTGGAATAGCTATCTTGCTGGAACAGACATCTTGCCCGTCGCTCCCGTTAAAATTCTCCCCATCTCCCCATCTCCCCATCTCCCCATCTCCCCACTCCCAGTAAACAATTGTAAACCCCCCTTGACTCCCCGCCCTTACCCAATGGTATTCTAAACCCTGTAACAAACAAAATCTAACAGGAGCATTCACAAAATGGGAAAGAAAAAATTACTCCCAGGCCAAAAATCTCCCATCGTACGTTCCACCACCGCTAAGCCCATCCCCGGCTTGGAAGAAACAGCCCTGACGGAGGGCATGGGGTCAATGGGGTCAATCACACCATCAGCGTGTCCGGTGATCTTTTGTGTGCCTTTTGCGGGGGACGGGGAGGAGTAAGACTCAGTGTATCACAGTTTTCTGAAATTATCTCAAAAGTCTTTTTTTTCATTGCTGGGCGGTCGATTGGCCGCGATAAATTTGCGGGAAACCCTAGCTACTTCGGGGTCTTCCGTTACCTGGCACGCCACGGTGTTTGCTCGATGCTTGCCCGCTTTGAGACTTTTTTGACAAAGAATCAGATAGAGAAATCCCAGCTAGGAGCCTACTACCCCAGTGGGACTTAGTTGGGGTTTTCTTTTTCGGTTTGTAGCGATAGCAAAATCCCTTATATTTTCTGGCGCATTCCTCTAAGCTATTGCCCAACTGCAAGAAAGCCGGATGCCATTGAGTTAACCCATCATCAGTGAGCTGTTCATAGCTGCCGTAGTTGCTGAAGTCATAGAAAAAGCTTTGCCGCATTTTTGCCGCTTTGGGGTTGCCGTGAATATAACGTAAAGTATTTAATGCTCTCTGGCGGTCTGTGGGGGGAAACCCATCAGCATAGTACCGTTTTTCCCAAAAATGCCCTGTACGATCCCCCCTAGCCCCCCTTACTAAGGGGGGAAGCCGAAGGCGGGGGGATCACATGGCAGTGTACCAGTTTAGGAAGTGCATAATTTTGGATAAATCAGCACCACAGACCGGTTCAATCAGATAATGCACATGATTGGACATGATGCACAACCCATAGAGTTTAAAGTCATATTTCAGCAACGCCTTTTTAATCGCATATAGAAAGACCTCTCGGCATACTCGTTTAGATAATTTAAACTCACGATTGTTGCAACGGGTGGTAATGTGATAACAATAGCCATCTTTGAAATTGCGAGGGAGTCTTGCCATAAATCTCAGTAGAATGGGCATCTTGCCCGTTGCTGTAGAATGGGCATCTTGCCCGTTTAATGGGAAACATCTTGCCTGTTAGATAGGAAACATCTGGCCTGTTTGATGATGGTAAAGTTTTGTGGAACAGGCATCTTGCCTGTTACTATTTGCCTGTTAGATAGGAAACATCTGGCCCGTTTGATGATGGTAAAGTTTTGTGGAACAGGCATCTTGCCTGTTACTATTGATTCTCGGTCGCGGGCAGGATGCCCACTCTACCGCTATTGATCCTCTCGCGGGCAGGATGCCCACTCTACCGCTATCAACACCAAAATTCTCCCCATCCCCCCATCTCCCCACCTCCCCATCTCCCCACTCCCCATCTATAACGAAAAAACCAATGCCCGACCTCTCCACCATCCCCGGCTTCACCGAACTCCAATCCCGCACCACCGGTGATTCTCGCCTTCTGATCGCAGTATTAGATGGTTCAGTAGACTTAGACCGAGCCTGTTTCCAGGGGGCAAAGCTGAGTCGAATAACCCCCTTTTGGTCAGAAGAACTTGAAATTGACCCCGATCTGATCAAAATCTTCCGAGACATTGATCAGTTAGATGACTTTGACGACGACACCAAACAAGATAAGCTCAAAGCCGCTATTCCTGACGACCGGATTCGTCATCGGATTTTCTGCAATTTCCATGCCACCCATATTTCCAGTACTATTTTTGGACAACCAGGCTCTCCCGTTGAAGGCATTGCCCCCGGTTGCCGAGGCATTAATATTCCCATTGCTCGGGATGGGGAGAACTTCATCAACCCCCTGAACCTAGTTCATGCCTTTAATCAAGCTTTGGAACTGGGAGCGAATATTATTCACTGCGCCGCCTGTCACCCAACCCAATCTGGTGTCGCCCATGAACTTTTAGAAAAAGCAGTGCGTCAAGCCCAGGAGAATAACGTTCTGGTGGTTGCTCCTGGTGGTAATGATAAAGGGGAATGTTGGTGTATTCCGGCAGTTTTGCCAGGAGTACTCACCGTTGGAGCCTACAAAGATAATGACCAACCGGCCAAGTTCAGTAACTTCGGTGGCCAGTATAATCAACAAGGGGTGCTGGCTCCGGGAGAAAATATTCTGGGGGCACAACCGGGAACCGATGAAGCAGTGCGGAAAAAAGGAACCAGTTGTGCGGCTCCAGTAATTACGGGAATTTCTGCCTTGTTAATGAGTTTGCAATTACAACAAGGGGCAGCTCCCGATGCGGAAGCGATTCGTGCAGCTATTACCAATAGTGCCATTCCCTGCGACCCAGAAGAAGTAGAAGAACCGGAACGCTGTTTGCTGGGCAAGGTTAATATTGCTGGTGCCTTTGAGTTAATTACCGGACAAGAATTAGCAGCCAAAGGTGAAGAGTCAGAGATTACCAGTCAAGGCTCAGAGGATAAAAGTACGATTGTTTTTATATCGTCTAAGGAAGGGAACAGGGAACAGGGAATAGGGAACAGGGAACAGGGAATAGGGAATGGGGAACAGGGAATAGGGAATAAAGGGAACAGGGAACAGGGAATAGGGAATAGGGTCGAAGAATTAACGGTAACAGTATCAGAAAGTGAAGGGAATAGGGAACAGGAAATAGGGAATACAGGAACAGAAAATCAATTAACCTTATATTCTGATGGGGTTAGCGCTAATACTATCACTGCTAATAATAGCACTGCTGATAATATCACTGCTAATACTACAGCAGCGAATAATATTGTGCCGAGTGCTAGCTCAAACCTGGTCTATGTGATGGGAACGGTGGGGTATGATTTCGGCACGGAAGCAAGGCGGGATTCCTTTAAGCAGTTAATGCCACCGGTAGAGGTCAACGGGGTAATGGTTCCCCCCAACCCCTACGATGCCAGGCAAATGGGAGATTATCTGGGTGAGAATCTCTATGAAGCCAAGTCTTTAATTTGGACCTTGAACCTAGAACTGACGCCCATTTATGCCCTGGAACCGGTGGGGGCATTTGCGGATGATACGTACGCCACCTTGCAAGATATGCTGGCTAGTGAGGCATTGCCAGAACACGATGAGGAGTATATAGAACGGGTGAGTATGGCGGGACGCTTGAGCCGGAAAACCGTCAAACTCTTCTCTGGACAAGAGCTGCCGGTGTTGAAGCTTTATAGTCCCCGGGGCATGTACGGCTGGACAATCAACACCTTAGTGGATAATGCCATCGAAGCGGTTCGTCAGGAACAGGAAAATGCTGATGAAGCCGCAATCCGGAAGTCTTTGACCGCATTTCTACATCGGGTCTATTATGACCTACGGAACTTAGGACAAGCTGACCGCGATCGCGCTATCAACTATGCCGCAATTAATGCCTTTCAAGCCGCCGAAAGTATTTCCGAAGCGGTAGCTATAGGCATGGAACTCCATAGTATTGAAGTAGAGAAGAGTCCCTTCTGTCGTTACGATAGCAACTGTTGGGATGTAAAACTGAAGTTCTTTGACCCAGATAATGGTCGCAGAGCCAAGAAAATCTATCGCTTCACCATTGATGTGATTGATCTAGTTCCCGTTACCTTAGGTCACGTGCGTTCTTGGTCGGTACCGAAGTAGGGAGTAGGGAGTAGGGAGTAGGGAGTAGGGGAGATGGGGAGATGGGGAAGTGCGTAGGGTGCGTTAAGGGCGGACTTGCGCTTATTGTTACGGAGCGCCAGGGTTGGGATAGTCCGCCCCGTAACGCACCACCGGCTCAAACAGCTTTAATGAGATCTAGCCAGTGCGTAGGGTGCGTTAGGGGCGGACTTGCCATTATTTTTCGCTCAAGCGCCAGAGTTGGGATAGCCCGCCCCGTAACGCACCACCGGCTCAAACAGCTTTAATGAGATCTAGCCAGTCCCGTAACGCACCACCGGCTCAAACAGCTTTAATGAGATTTAGCCAGTGTCGGGAGATGGGAAGTGTGGTGTTATCGTGGCTAACCCCAATTCCCAATTCCCGATTCCCGATTCCCGATTCCCGATTCCCGATTCCCCATAAAAAAAAGCAAAAAAAAACGGGGAAGAAAAAGTTAGTAAAAACCTTCCCCTCAAGGAAAAGCTAAAGACTAGAAGATGAAAAAACTAGAATATCCAAAAAAATATGATCACCTATAAAGATACCGTAAAGTGATTGAAAAGGTCAATAGTTTTTTTGTTAACTTTTATGTTGCGGCTTGTACTTTTATCTAGGAATATGAAGAAACTTATAGCAAATTGCATTCAAAGATAGGGAGATGGGGAGATGGGGAGATAGGGAGATGGGGAGATAGGGAGATGGGGAGATAGGGAGATGGGGAGATAGGGAGATAGGGAGATGGGGAGATAGGGAGATTTGGGAAAGAGAAAGTTTTACCTTTGACGGCAACTTAGTATCGAGTTATCCATAGCTTGACTACACAACTGGAATAAACGCTTTACAATAACGGAAATACTAGGTCATTTGGCCATTGGCCTTTGAGAATTTCGGTTTTGAGTTCCGGTACAGTAGTATGCCTGCAAGTATTGCCCTGATTGCCCACGACAACAAGAAAAATGATATAGTGGCATTTGTCAAGGGCCACCAAATCGTTTTCTCTCGCTACACCTTAATTGCTACAGGGAACACAGGGAAACAAATTCAAAACTCCACTGGCTTACCGGTTGATTGCTTACTCCCTGGTCCTATTGGTGGAGATGCCCAGTTGTTTGCAGCGGTGGCGGAGGGAAAGGTCTGTGCTGTGTTTTTCTTCATCGATGCACTCTATGCTAAATCCCATGAACCTGATATTCAGCCTCTGTTACGGATTTGTGATGTCCATGATGTAGCGATCGCCACCAACTTAGCTACTGCAGAACTGGTCATCAGTGCCCTAGCCCGGACCCAAGTGGCTCACCTTATTTTTAATCCAGTGGCCGGTCAAGGAGACTCCGATCATGAATTGACCATTATTGAAAACATGCTGGGTGGCCATTTCAATCTCCAGATCCATCAAACTACTCCAGAAATTACGGCGGAAGAATTGACCCAAGGGGCGATCGCAGCCCACGCCGATCTGATCATTGCCTCTGGCGGTGACGGCACCGTATCCGCCGTTGCCAGTCAGCTAATTGATACCAATATTCCCCTCGGCATTATTCCCAGAGGAACCGCTAATGCCTTTTCTCAGGCGTTGGGCATTGGTGGCAGAGTAATGCCCATTCGCGCCGCCTGCCGCATCATTTCCGAAGGCTATACCAAAGTCATTGATGCGGCTCGCTGTAACGACACCCCCATGATTTTATTAACCGGAATTGGTTTTGAAGCAGAAATGGTGGATAAAGCCAGCCGAGAATTCAAGGATCAGTGGGGGGTACTGGCCTATCTGGTAGCGGGATGGCAACAACTGGATGAACAAGAGCTATTTGATGCGGCTGTGGAAATTGAAGACCAGATCTATCGAGTTGAGGTGGGGGCTATTACTGTGGCTAACGCGGCTCCCCCTACCTCAGTGTTAGCCCAAGGAATGGGTGAAGTGATTTACGACGACGGGTTACTGGATGTCACCATGGCCAAAGTAGACACAAAACTTCAGGCGGTCACATCAATGGTCAATGCCTTCGGTGCCGCCTTGGTTCGCCTGAACCCCAACCAAGACAATATTCATCATGTCCGAACCGACAGTATCAAAATAGCCACAGATCCGCCTCAGAAAGTGGTTGTGGATGGAGAAGTGATTGGAACAACTCCTATCAAAGTTGAATGTATTCCCAACGGATTGACTGTATTTGTCCCCAACCCCAATTAATCTGCCTCAAGCCCAACCAATCTCAGGGGCTCAATCCCTTCTTTTTCGAGAGTGTATTAAGACCTATAAATACTGGTGAAGGGGTTCGAGATTCGAGATCGAGTAAACTAGAGACATTATTATACTCAAAAAACTCTATGACCGCAGACCCCTTAGAATTAGAAGGAACCTGGGAAGAGATTATTGACCAAGGGGAAAAACTAGCAGGAAAACGAGTTCGGGTTATTGTTCTGTCTGATCAACCACACACTGAGTCTGCCGACAAGCCCACCTCTTTTCCTCCTAGGTCTACTGCCCAGTCTCTATTGAAATACGCAGGAACCTGGGAGGGTGATGACTTAGAAGAATGTCTTCGTCTGGTTTATGAAAACCGCTCTGAAGTGGCGTTTGAATAATGTATCTGCTTGATACTAACCATTGTAGTTTACTGATTGCAGGCAATCCAGCCGTACTTCAACGGATGTGGGACAAAGGTAATGTACCAGTTTGTACCTGCACTATTGTTCGGGGGGAACTGATGTTGATGGTTCAAAATTCCGAACAAAAGGCTACAAATATAGCACGAGTACAAGCCTTTCTTCAAGGTATTTATATCTATCCAGTAGATAATGAAACAGCTGATATCTATGGTCAATTTAAAGCCGAGATATTGCAGTATTTTGGACCGAAAGACCGGAAGAAGCGACGAAAAACCAAAATTCAAGAATTAGGGATTAGTGATAACGATTTATGGATTGCTGCAATCGCATTGCGCCATGGATTGACCATCGTTTCAGCCGATAGCGATTTTCAGCGGATGCAGCAGGTCAGAGCATTACTTGTGGAATCCTGGTTATAATCTGAATTTGCGTTCGCGTAGCGTGACCTTTGGTCAATCGCGCGACCTAAGTGTTTGATTGATATCGTTGATCATACTGATCAGGTACATGAAATTTTTTCTTATCCCTACTCCCTACTCCCTACTCCCTACTCCCTACTCCCGACTCCCTACTCCCTAAAACTCCAGAATCATAGATTAAGCTAGTAGCAAAGTTAGCTAAAAAACTAGAATCTATGTTTAAAAAGCTATTAGCTCAGGTTGGCATTGGAGCAGCAAAGGTAGATACACGTTTGTACTTTGATTCCCTAGCGCCTGGGGAAATGGTAGAAGGGGAAGTTTATATTACTGGGGGAGATGTTTCCCAGAAAATTGATGATATTTATATTTATGTGGTTACGGAATACTTGCGGGAAGAAGAAGATACCGCAATCACAGAGGAATGCATATTAATGCAATATCGCCTCTCGGAACGCTTCAACTTAGAGGCAAAAGAGGAAATAGTAATTCCATTTTCGTTTCCCCTGCCAGAGGAAACACCACTGACATTAACCAGCCAACCAGTATATTTACGTACTGGCTTAGATATTCCCATTGCCGTTGACCCAAAAGACATCGATTACATTGAGGTACATCCACACCCCTTAATGCAAGCGGTATTTGATGCATTAGAAAACCTAGGGTTTCAACTTCATGAAATCGATTGTCAGTACAATACTCACTTCGGGGGTAGATATCCATTCGTCCAAGAGTTCGAGTTTAGACCCATGGGTAAGTATCAGGGTCACTTGGATGAATTGGAAATCATTTTTTCTCTCTACTCAGAAGACTTAGAAGTTTTCCTAGAAATAGACAAACGAGCCCGTGGATTTGGTGGTTTCCTAGAAGAAGCTTTCGATCTAGATGAACGTTATGTCCAATTTCAGGTAACGCTGGATGACCTCAATCTTCCTATGGGTGAATTAGAAGGAATGATTGAGGAGATTATTGAGAGTCAAATTAACTAGAGATTCAGTAGGGAATAGGTTTAGTAGGGAACAGGGAACAGGGAACAGGGAACAGGGAAAAAATCCTGTGTACCTTATAGTGATGAAAAACGCTGTAAGTATAAGAAACGCTCGATTTAGTAGGCTAGGTTAAAACTTGTACATAGAGAGATAAAGGGTAACAAGGCACAGAAGAGTAAGTTGAGAGATTTTGAAATGTCAACAATACATGATTTTAAAGACTTAAAAATTTGGCAAAAAGGTATGGAAATAGCAGAAAAGTGTTATTTTTTGACTAAACTATTTCCTAAAGACGAGTTATATGGTATGGTGCAACAAATAAGAAGAGCTGCAGCATCTATTCCAGCTAATATAGCAGAGGGGTACGGAAGACGATCAACACCTGAATATATCAGATTTTTGAACATTGCCCAAGGGTCAATTAACGAATTACAAACACATATTCTTTTATCTCAAAGAGTAGGATTATCTAATCAAAAAGATCTAGACTTGATTAGAGGTTGTCTGAGAAGTATCATTTGCTACATTCAAGCCCCCTAAATCCCCCAATTTTGGGGGACTTTTAGCAATAAATGGATTCTTGTTCCCCCCAGAATTGGGGGGCTAGGGGGGCAAAGTTCAGTATCAAAAAACTTGGGAGATATCCTCTTAGTTCTTTGCTTCGAGAAGAGAGTCGAATGATTATTGCTCTTATTAAAAAGCTGCAAACCTGATTTCTGTTCTCTATTTCCTATTCCCTATCCCCTGTTCCCTGTTCCCCGTTCCCTGTTCCCTATTCCAAGCTGAATTAATCTCTCAAAATCTGATCAATCATCCGGTTAGCTTGGGATTCATAACCACTACCAAACAGATTAAAGTGATTGAGGATGTGGTAAAGGTTATAGAGGTTTTTCCGCCGTTTGTAACCTTGCTCTAAAGGCCACACCTCGTTATAGCCTCGATAAAATGCTGCTGGGAAACCACCAAATAATTCGGTCATGGCAATATCAACTTCGCGATCGCCTACATAAGTAGCTGGGTCAAAAATTACTGGTTCTCCCGCCATGGTAATAGCCCCATTACCACCCCATAAATCACCGTGTACTAACGATGGTTGAGGCTGATGATCCAGTAATTTAGGAACTTCTGCCAGTAATTGGTCTTGTTTGGGGAAATGACCACTGCGACGCCGTGCTAGCTGAAACTGATAACCCAGGCGATACTCTACAAAAAACTCTACCCAATCCGACATCCATTGATTTACTTGTGGTGTCGAACCAATCGTATTATTTTGATTCCAACCAAACTTACCCATCTCGCTTGGAGGTTGAGGAGTAGCAGCCTGATGCATGGCTGCTAACTGATGTCCCATTTTTACCCAAGACTCGGTACTATTACCGCCACCAAAGTCTAGCCACTCCAAGACAATATAAGAACAATCGACGGCAGTACCATAGCAAATTGGTTTGGGGATTCGGATGGTTTGGGTTGCCACCATCTGCTTGAGACCGAGGGCTTCGGCCTCAAACATATAGACTTGAGAAGCAGCATTGAGTTTAACAAAATACTTATTAGTCTTACCGACCAGAGCATAACCCTGATTAATACAGCCACCACCAACAGATTGGCGCTGGTTAATCTCAAAGGTTTCACCGGTGACTTGGCTGATCTCGTCAGCAATTTCTTTCCACATAGAGGGAGTAGGGAGTAGGGAGTAGGGAGTAGGGAGTAGGGAGTAGGAGGAATAAAATTGACTATACCTTATAAGTAGGATAGTAGGATAAATGCTATAGATAATTTTGAATTCAGGAACAATTGAGCAAAAAAGCAATGTGTTGACCGTTGACGGTTGATTGTAAAAGCAACTCATACCGAGTTGCATTCAAAGAAAGTACATTGCTTGGATAGGGAGATAGGGAGATAGGGAGATAGGGAGATAGGGAGATAGGGAGATAGGCGCAAGAGAAAGTTGTAGGTTTGACCGCAACTTGGTATCAAAATCAACTAACCACCATAGCGTTGATCATAGCTATGAGGTACACAGAATTTTTTCCCGACTCCCGACTCCCGATTCCCGATTCCCGTTCCCCTCCTGGGAGGGGTTAGGGGTGGGTTCCGATTCCCTACTCCCTACTCCCTACTCCCTATTCCCTGTTCCCCGTTCCCTGTTCCCTTTGCGATCAAAATACCATACCCATGGGGAGACAGATACTGCTGTGCAGCCTTTTGGATATCAACAGCACTAACTGATTTAATATGACTAGGGTAATTCAGTGCTGGTTCTAAATCCCCTACTTGGGAGTAATAGTAACCATATAAACTGGTGCGAGCGCTTGGTTTCTCATTGTTAAAGATAAACTGATTGGCGACTTTGGTACGAATCCGAGCAATCTCTGAGTCTGATACCAATTCTGTCTGACAGCGATGGATATGGTTTGCGATCGCATTTTCCACTTCTGCCAAATTCTCAGCTGGGAGTTTAGCAGAAATGTAAAACACCCCTTGCAGCCGCTGAGTGATATTACTAACCCCAATTTGAGTAACCAGTTGCCGTTCTTCTCGCAAATCCCTAAACAACCTGGACATACGACCTCGTCCTAAAATTCCTGCCAGCACATCCAAAGCATAGGTTTCCTTCAACTCAGGTATACCAGGCACCCGCCACACCATCACCAGCCGCGCTTGTTGTAAAGATTCATCCACATACTCCCGACGGACAATGTTCTCGAAAGCTGGTTCAGGGGGAAGGTTTGTTCTATGTTCTATTGCCCTTGGCTGTGCTTGACTAAATCCATTGCTGACAATTTCAATTAATTCCGTTACTGGCAAATTCCCCACCACTGCGGCAGTCATAGACTCTGGTTGATACCACCTACCGTGAAAGTCACGCATCTGCTGAGGCTGGAGTTGTTCAATCACCGAGGCAGGTCCAAGCACAGGACGTCGATAGGGTAACTGGTCAAAGGTAGTCTCCATTGCCCATCTATGGGTGCGGCGGCGGGGATTATCCTGGGAACGGCGAATTTCTTCCAAAACTACCATGCGCTCCTTTTCAAAGCCATGATCAGGAATACTGGGATTGAGTACCACCTCTAGCTGTAATGGTGCCAGCTGCGCAAAATCTTTAGGAGCTGTAGTGATGTAATAGTGAGTGTAATCCTGACTTGTAGCCGCATTGGTTACAGCACCCCGTTGCTCAATCAGCCGCTCAAATTCACCACTTTGCAATTTTGGTGTGCCCTTAAACACCATATGCTCCAGAAAATGAGCCATACCATTAATCTGATCCGATTCCACTGCAGAACCCACATTAATCCAAACATTCAGATTCACAGCTTCAACCGGCATCTGCTCCGCCACAATGGTTAACCCATTCGGTAGCTTCTCAACAGTCGGAGCATTCAGGGAGGGAGTATTAAGCAAACTGGAAGTCATTAAATTAATCACTACACTATTTATTCATGGTAATCTTTCGGTTTGATATAGGGTTTTTGATATAGCAAAGGGAATCGGGAATCGGGAATCGGGAATCGGAACCCACCCCTAACCCCCTCACCTTTCAAGGGTATGTTTTTTACAAAGACGTCAGGTGTGGGGTGTAGGGTGTGGGGTGTGGGGTGTGGGGGTGAGGCAGGACCCAAATGTAAAAAACCTACCCCTGTGAGCCCCTAACCCCTCCCAGGAGGGGAACGGGAATCGGGAATCGGGAATCGGGATTAGCCACGATAACACCACACTTCCCATCTCCATCGTTCAACCCCAAGGGGACTCCCGTTATAGTCGAAAACTTAGCGGCAGGGGAATTGGGGACTGAAAATGTTGCGTCTCCTTGAAAGTTTTTGCTAGAATAGAGATATTATTGTGCTCGTTCGCGCAGCGTCTCCTGCGGAGAAAAGAGTACCGGTCTGTGCGCAAGCTGAAAAGCCTCTGCTAAAAGTACAAACCAACAAAAACCTTGAAAAAGTAACCCCAATGATTTTATCGGAGGGTTTAGAGGCTGTTTGGTTCAGCCGTTAAGGGTTTTCTACTCTTAAGAATCCCTCACTATAATCGCGTGATTTAGCGAGGGAGTATCAATAAAATCATTCCATTATTCAGCAACGCCGCCAGTAATAGAGTATTGTCCTAAGCTGCCGTAATCACTATATCCGGTAGCTAAGTTTCCAAGACCCGTACCATCAATGCTTAGATAGTACTGTCCTGGATTGAGGTCAAGATTAAAGCTAGCAGACAGAGAACCGATAGGATTAGAGACGCTAATCAGTTGACCAGAAGCATTATATAGTTTAGCCAGAATGTCTAAATTAGGTCCTCGCTCAAAAGGCTTAATATCTAGGGCTATGTTGCCCGTTGTTGAATTGAACTGGAACCAGTCAATGTCGTTATTTTGTTCAATGATGCCATAAGTTTCTACCTGACCATCATTGAAAGATAGCGCTGCTGCACTGGTTCGACTGTTACTATAATCGTCCAGGCGATAGCCAAAACCATTTTCCCCAGTGATGATATCTAGGTCATCTTCTTGGTTGCTGGCACCGGTATACTCACCTTTGCTCCATTGAGTTAGATTTCTATCGTTGCCCTCTCCCATAATAGGAGCCCACCCTGTTTCGACATTGCCATTGTCATGACCAGTGTAATAGTGGTTGGTTAAATTACCGTCATGTGTCAGACCCAAGCTATGACCTACCTCATGGCTAATAGCTTCAGCCACCGCTTTCTCACTACCTCCAGCGCGATTCTCTGAAAAAATAAAAACGGGGGTATCAGTGTTCCAGTTGAATGAATCCATATAAGCCAAACCACCGGTACCTTTTTGATACCAAGAACCATCTCCCCCAATCACAACGCGAATCCCCCATTGGGAATCACTAGCGCTGGTTTTTTTGAGTTGGTCATCGGAAGGTTGGGCAGTAGTTACATTGACATTAAAGGGACTAAAGTCTTCTGCCACCCGTTGCCAAATGCGCCAAATGGTCTGTGTCTCAGCAGTGGAAAAATTTGAAGTATTCCCATCCGTGTCATAGGCAGGGGTCACAATGGGACTCCCGAACTTCTGGTTCCATAGGGTATTTGTGGTAGTTTGACCATCAAAGTCAAGGTAGATAATGTGGTCTGCGTCTGGATTGCTGTTGAGGGAAAAGACTTGGTTCGGGCTTAAGGGCTGATAGGTATTTGGTTTGGTAGTTGCAGCAATTCCAATAGTGGTAGTACTTTCAGCTAACTCTAAATCATCGGAAACAATGCCATTGCTACCAAGAGCGTAGGGTCTTACCTGGGCAAAGTAAGTGCCATTGGTAGCACTGTTGTTGATCACATCGTCAGCTTTGCTACCCTCTAAAGACCTAGCCACGTTTTGGTCGCCAAAGTCCAAGATGCCATTATTCTTAGTGTCCCAATAGAGTCTGAGGTTAGCATCATCACCGGCACTGATATGGTATAAATTTAGCTTAATTTGACCGTTGTTTGAGACCCTAAACTTAAACACATCAGTGCGGTCTAAGAGCCTAAGCTCCCCATTGCGGCTGATGAAATTGCTGGTGAAAGTGCCTAAATCCTCGAAAATACCCATGATTCACTCCTGACTTTTTTTCTCTGTGAAAAGAAATAGAAATTAGCCCAAAAACTTGATTTTTTTTGAGCTTTACTACATCTACAGCTTAATAAACCACACCTAAATTTTGTAATATTTGTAAGCCAAGTTTATCAGCTCTTAATTTTAGCGGTGCGACCCGTGGCGAATTTAATTACGGGTCAAGGGCACCGTAACGAAATTAGCTTAATGATCACAGTTGTCAGAGCTGATTGGTAAAGTAAGCTATAACCATGACACTGGAAAGATTTCAGGAATTCGGTCTAGTTTGAGACCTGTTCCCTGAAATCCATATCTGTCAAGGGATTTGAGCGATGAATATTTACTATAAATTAGCTATAACTTAACGCTTATGGATTACTCTACATCCTCAACATAACCTTCGATATTGGAATATTTTTAGGAACGTTTCTAAGGATAAATATTGCAGGATCTAAGCAATCGTACCAGTAATAGAGTATTGTCCTAAGCTGCCGTAATCACTATATCCGCCAGTAATTAGGTTTCTTTCACCAATACCCTCAACGCTTAGATAGTACTGTCCTGGATCGAGGTCAACATTAAAGTTAGCGGATAGAGAACCGATGGGATTAGAGAAGCTAATCAGTTGACCAGAAGCATCATATAGCCTAGCCAGAATGTCTAAATTAGCTCCTCGCTCAAAAGGCTCAATATCTAGGGCTATGTTGCCCGTAGTGGAATTGAACTGAAACCAGTCAATGTCGTTATTTTTTTCAATGATGCCATAATTTTCCACCTGACCATCATTGATGGATAGCCCTGCTGCACCGGTTCGCCAGTTACTATAATCGTCCTGGCGATAGCCAAAACCATTTTGCCCAGTGATGATGTCTAGGTCATCTTCTTGGTTGCTGGCACCGATATAGTCACCTTGGCTCCACTGAGTTAAGTCCTTTAAATCACTATTCCCCATGATAGGAGCCCATCCTGTTGGGCCGCTGCCATGACCAGTGTAATACTCGGTGGTAAAATTACCGTCATGTTCAAGACCCAAGGTATGACCTACCTCATGGCTAATGGTCTCAGCCACCCCTTTCTCACTGCCGTTATACACTTCTGAAAAAACAAAGGTGGGGGTATCAATGTCGTCGTTGAATGAATCAAGATAACCCACACCAACGACACCTGGTTTATTATACCAAGAACCATCTCCGCCAATCACAACGCGAATGCCCCATTCGGAATCACTACCGCTAGTTTTTTTGAGTTGGTCCTCGGAAGGTTGGGCAGTAGTCACATTGACATTAAAGGGACTAAAGTCTTCTGCCACCCGTTGCCAAATGTGCCAAATCGTCTCTTTCTCAGCAGTGGAGAAATTTGAAGTATCCCCATCCGTGTCATAGGCAGGGGTTACAATAGGATTTCCGTAGTCATCGTTCCAGTCAGTACCTGTGGTGGTGTGACCATTAAAGTCAAGGTAGATAATGTGGTCTGCGTCTGGGTTGCTATTTAGGGAAAAAACTTCGTTGGGGTTAAAGGGCTGATAGGTATTTGGTTTGCTAGTTGGGGTAGTTCCAGTTCCAGTCGTAGTAGTACTTCCAGACAACTCTAAATCATAGGAAACAATACCATTGCTACCAGGAGCGTAGCGTATTACCTGGGCAAAGTAAGTGCCACTGGTAGCAGTGTAGTTGATCACATCGTCAGCATTGCCACTTTGTAAAGATCTAGCGACATTTTGGTCGCCAAAGTCCAAGATGCCATTGTTGTTAGTGTCCTGATAGAGTCTGAGGTTAGCATCATCACCGGCACTGATATTGTTTAGATTTAGGTTAATTTGACCGTTGTTTGAGAGGCTAAACTTATACACATCACTGCGGTCTAAGATTCTAAGGTCCCCATTGCGGATGATGGAATTACCCGTGAAAGTGCCTAAATCCTCGAAAGTCCCCATTATTTACTCCTGGTTTTTTTTTCTGTGAAAAGCAATGTAAATTAGCCCAAAAAATTAAGTTTTGTTGCGCTTAACTACATTTACACAGTAATAAACCAAACCTAGTTTTGTAATATTTTTAAGCAAAGTTTATCAGCTCTTAATTTTGAACAAAATTAGCTTAATAATTACCCTGGTCATATCTGATTGGTAAACTAAGCTATAACCCTGGCGCTGCCAGGCTTTCATCCATTAGTGTCCTTAGGGAAGCCTTGTTCCCTAAAATCCAGATATGTCAAGGGATTTGAGCTCTTGATCTTTACTTTATAAATTAGCTGTCAATATTGCACCCATAATAGTATAAAATGATTAAAATAATAATTTTATATTGCCTCTTTTTTCGGTTATAAAAATAATATACATATAACCATTGATTAGGTTATATGTATATTATTTTTAATTTGTTTAAGTAATAAAAAATCTTACGAAATACGTAAGCATTTAGCTATCAGCTATCAGCTAATGCCCTACGGGAACGCGTGCGCGTTCAGCTCTCAGTTTATGGGGAGTTGATCAAGGTACACCGAACAGCTTTTGAATAAGCGATGTAGCGCTGACCTGCGGGGGTTTCCCCCACTCGCGCTTTGCCGTGGTTTCCCCCACTCGCGCTTTGCATGGCTGACAACAGATAAGCATTCGTTTAATATGAGTTAACTCAAGCGCGTCGTTCGCACAGCGTGGCCAAACGCGCCCCCCGTGGCCAAACGCGCCCCGCGTGGCCAAAGCCTGTGCCACAAAGCTGACGGCACCTCAAGTAGCGTGAGCTAAAAGCTCACGGCTGACGGCTGAATGCTTACTTAATTATTTAAAAGATACCTTCGTGTCGGATTTCATCTACGACCTAAATGCGCGTGGCTTTCATCCTCCCGTCTGTTTTTGGTAAACAACTAAAAACTGAGTTTTATAATAAATCTTCTGTTGATAAAATGTAAGTGAAGTGTGATCTAAGATGACAGAAAAAGCCCTGAGGGAACTCGCCTCAATCCTCAATCCCACCGCCGACATTCCCCAAGGAGAAACTCCCCTGTTAATTGCTGTAGGTGCTATCGGCAAAGCCTTGGGGATAACCATTCGTCCTGCTGCTAAATCGGAAAATGCCAATACCCTAGACGCGATCGCACGCGCTTCCGGTTTCCGGACCCGTCGAGTCACCCTCACTGGTAACTGGTGGAAAACAGATTGTGGTCCCCTGCTGGCGTTTACTAAGGAAGAAAACCAACCCGTCGCTCTACTACCGGTCAAAGCCACCAAGTATGAAATCCTTGACCCAGTGGAGTTGACCCGCACCCCCCTCAACCGTGACACTGCCACAACAATTGCTCCCATTGCCTATACCTTTTATCGCCCTTTACCCGATAAAGAGATTACCGTCTGGGATATTCTCCAATTTACCATCAGAGGTCGTGCCCCGGACTTGCTGAAAATGCTGGGAGTGGGAGTGGTTGCAACCTTGTTCGGGATGGTGACACCACAAATTACCGGTATTCTGATCGACTCTGCCATTCCCGACGCTAAACGCCAATTATTAATCGAAATGGGTTTGGGATTGTTAGCCGCTAGCTTTGGGGTGATGATATTTCAATTGGCTCAAAGTTTTGTAATGCTGAGAGTGCAAACCAAAGTCAGTTATGATACTCAAGCCGCCCTTTGGGATAGATTGCTGAAACTCAAACCCGCCTTTTTTCGCCAGTATTCCACAGGGGATTTACACAATCGGGTTTCCGCTGTTAATCAGATTCGTGATCGACTTAGCGGTAGCATTTTGCGAACCCTATTTACCAGTTTATTTTCGTTGCTAAATCTAGGACTATTGATAGTCTACAGTTTGCCTCTGGCATTCGTTGCGATCGCTATCGCTTTAGTTGCAGTAATTATTACTACTATATCGGGTATGATTACCCGGCGGAAAATGCGTCCCCTCCAGCAGCTTTCGGGAGAAATATTTGGACTGACAGTGCAGTTAATTGGTGGCATCTCGAAATTACGAGTCGCTGCTGCTGAATCAGAGGCGTTTACTTGCTGGGCGAAAAAATATACTCAGCAGGTAAAACTGATATTAAGTACCCAGTTAGTGGAAGACTTACTAACCGCGTTTAATGTGATGTTACCAGCAGTAAGTTCCATGATGCTGTTTGGATTTACTGTTGCTTTAATGGGACAGTCGGTAGCGGAAACAGGATTATCTACTGGTACATTTCTGGCATTTAATACTGCCTTCGGTACCTTTATCACCAGCGCCACCCGATTAAGCAACACCCTGATTGATAGTTTAGATATTACTATTTTATGGGAACGTGCCCAACCTATCTTACAAACAAAGCCAGAAGTTGATGCTGATAAGTACCATCCCGGCAGGCTTTCTGGTCAACTGAAATTAGACCAAGTTTGCTTTCGTTACCGCCAGGATAGTCCGTTAGTTTTAGATAATATTACCCTAGACGCGAAAGCGGGGGAATTTATTGCTATTGTCGGTCCTTCGGGAAGTGGAAAATCCACTATCATGCGGTTGCTGTTGGGATTTGAAACCCCAGAAGCGGGAGCAATCTTTTATGATGGCAAAGATTTATCGGGATTAGATATTGCAGCGGTCAGGCGACAGTTAGGGGTAGTGCTGCAAAATGGGCGAATTATGAGTGGTTCAATTTGGGAAAACATTGCTGGGGGGGCAATTGTTACCCCAGATCAAGCTCGGGAAGCCTTGCAGATGGCGGGATTAGCTGAGGATATTCAAGCCATGCCCATGGGGATACATACTATTATTTCCGAAGGGGGTGGTAATCTTTCTGGAGGACAGCGACAACGGTTATTTATTGCCCGCGCTTTGGTACACAAACCCCAGATTTTGTTGTTTGATGAAGCGACATCTGCCTTGGATAATCGCACCCAAGCAATTGTTACTAATAGTTTAGAACAATTGGGGGTAACTCGCATAGTAATTGCCCATCGTTTGAGTACTATTCGTCATGCTGATAGGATTTATGTATTGCATGGTGGGAAGATAGTACAGCAGGGAAGTTTTGAGGAGTTGGCAGCAGTTGAGGGGTTGTTTGCTGATTTGATGGCGCGACAGATGGTGTGAAGGGAATAGGGAGTAGGGAGTAGGGAGTAGGGAGTAGGGAGTAGGGAGTAGGGAGTAGGGAGTAGGGAATAGGGAATAGGGAACAGGGAACAGGGAACAGGGAACAGAGAAGAGCGAATAGGGAATAGGGATGCGCTGGATCAAGACAGGGAATCAAGGTCAAAGAAGAGTGTACCTCATAAGTGCGATAAACGCTATAAGCTTTCTCAATCTGCGAAAGAGGTTTGCTACCAAATGGAAACTATAATCAAACAGGTATAAATTTACTTACAAAGTCAAGTCATCGGTATGCCCACCGTTGACAACCTAGGTCTAAATGCTATAACTAAACGCTATAACTGTGTGGAAGATAAATAATTTGGTCTTGATATTCGCTTTCAAAAGATGCCTCAGCTAGAAAAACCAGCTCATCAAGATTTTCTCCCATACTTAACTTGGTGTTGAGAATAAAGATTCCTGGTATGTGATTCCCTTCTGCAATATAATCAGCTAAGTGGGTCGGCATAGATTTACGATTATTTGTTACCAGCACAAAACCATACTCGTCACACCATTTCAGAATTTGTGGGTCTAACGTTCCTCTTGCAGGAGTATTCGGTTCACCAACAACCCACATCACCAAATCAGGAGAATTCCGGGTCAATTGGATTTTGTAAGCAGGATTGACATTTTCATCCAATAGATATTTGAGAGTCATCAGCTTTTTTCATTACTTTTTGTTCTGCTCTCAACTTCCGCAATCGCAGCGCAGAGGTGGAGGGGTTAAGTTGCTGTGCTTTCAGTTGCTGGTGACTCCACTCTAGCCAGTCAGCAACATATTGGCTGACCATTTCTTTATTGTGTAGATAATAAAGAATAGTAGCGTAGACCTGTTCTAGATTTAGGGATGGATAGGTTTCGGCAATTTCTTCGGGAGTGCGGGCACGATGGATATAATCATAGAGAATAGTTTCTATTCCTATTCTTGTGCCTTTGAGCCGAATATCGTCCACACTCAGGAAGTCAAAATAGTCTTCTAGTTGCATTAATTTTATTAGCTGATTAGCTCGTTATAATTCATAATTTTATCATCCCTTGATGATGTTGGGGTAAACGATTGCTAAAACCAAAAAATAAAACCTCCAGCAAGAGCTACATAGGAAGTAAGCTCAATGCTGGGGTGGAAACAGCAACCCTATCCCCCGAGAGGGATGGTTGTTGATCAATTTATCAAGGCGAACCTAACGCCATCGGATGAGTGAAAAGGCAAATCACCAAAAGGAATGGTTTGTGGAAAACTCAGTCTGGGCTAGCCAGCCAGCCAAAGCCCTTACCTGTGATCCTTTGAGATCACTGCTCAATTGCCCGACTCACACTTGGTTGTCAAAACGCTGCTACCACCACCTCGAATAGCCTAGCCCTCCACAGACTTGGTTGTCGTCCAATTCAGACAAAGATAGTAATGAGAGTGTGGACTCCTGAGTTCCTTGAGAGAGTCTGATTGTTTGCTGATCTTGGGGTTTCGCGGTTTGGTTGTTCTTGGTTTGGTTGTTCTTCATTTTTTTGGTTGCAATTTGCAATTAGTTACCACCAGCACCCAAACCACAACAGACAAAAAGTTTAGTTGTGGTGTCTGGTTTGTGGCTTCTGTTGGTTAATCACCAAAATTATTTTTACTTATTAAGGATGGTGTTGTAAACGAATTATTAAAAAATTATTAAAAACTTAAGCTAAAATACTGATTAGCAGTACAAATAGCTCAAATTAGGGTAAACGCCGGAAAAATTGAGCCAAAATGTGATAAATCGGTTTTCAATTGGGTGAGGTACAAGATTCATGGCCTGCGGTGGTGGTGATTGTCACCGATTGTGAAGGGATGCAGGGATTTGGCAACAGAAACCAAAACCAAAAAGCAAAACCCCCAGCAAGAGCTACATAGGAAGTAAGCTCAATGCTGGGGTGGAAGCAATCCCATCCCCGGAGAGGGATGGTGTTCATCAATTTATCGAGGCGAATCGAAGGCCATGGTATGGGTCAAAAGGCAAATGACCAACAGAAACGGTCTGTCTTAAAAGAGCAGGACTTACGCAAGTGCCCCCTAAATCCCCCGAGCGAGGGATTGCTCGCTCGGGGGACTTTGACATCATTACCCCGCAGAATTGGGGGGCAGGGGGGCAAAACCAACTAAATTTCGTAAGTCCTAAAGAGTATAGATTTCCTTGAATAGCTACTATTTGTTTTAGTTTTCGCCACCTATTTTTTTTTGCTTTTGTTCTTTTTACCAAAAAATCCTAATAATATACCTCCTGAAACATTGTCCAATTCAGACAATGAGAGCAATGAGAGTGTGGACTCATCTTGGGAGTGTGAACTACTCTCCGGACTCCCTTGAGAAGAAGAGATTACTTGCTTTTGGGTTTGCGCGCTTTGGTTGTTCTTCATGTTTTATCCATTGTATTGTTTGATAGACTATTATTCTGGCTAACTTGTTCCAAACATCAGGCCATTTTGGCATGAATTTGAGTTGATTACGGGTGCTATTGTCAAGGAAGTCAGCCCGTCCCCTTCCGAGATTTAGCCTTTCTGATACTTATCAGCTACACAAGATTTTTTCCCGATTCCCGATTCCCGATTCCCGATTCCCGATTCCCTCCTCCCCGATAATGACTCAGCAAAAACCCCCTATCTTCCGTCAGCAAGCCCTAGACCGGTTATCTGATCCAGAACAGTTAGATCGGTTAATGCCAGTGGTTAGTCCCGTCGATTGGCTACCTTTGGGGGGATTAGCTATATTCGGCTTTTTAGGAGTACTTTGGAGCATAGTTGGGACTATTCCGATCACTGTCACTGGTAAAGGAGTGCTGATTAATCCCCGTCGGGTGGTACAGTTACAATCCCCCATATCGGGACAGTTGGAATCCTTAACGATTCGCACCGGTCAATGTGTAAAAAAAGACGATATTCTGGGAATCATTGACCCCTCTGATCTAAAACAGCAGTTGCAACAAGAACGGGATAAACTGGCTCAGTTAACGCAACAAATCGCAAAAATTACCTTACTCCGACAACAACGAACCCAGCTAGAAACAACAGCAATTACTGCTGAACGCACCAGCTTACAACAACGGTTACGAGATACTGAAACCTTGACTCCCCGCCTCCAAGATCAAGGATTAACTAGCATCTTGAGCCAGCGTCGCAGCCTCCAACAACGGCTCAAAGATGCCCAAGAATTAACCCCGATACTACAACAGCGACTGGCCAAGCAACGGGACTTACAACAACAAGGAGCAATTTCCTCTGAACGGGTTTTACAAGCAGAACAAGAGTATCGAGAAATTCGTCAAAATATCTCCGAGATTCAAGCACAATTGCAACAGTTGCAGGTACAGGAAACGGAACTACAACAGAAGTATTTAGAAAATATCAATACTATTAGTCAAATTAAAGCGGAATTGGAAACCTTAGACACCCGTAGTAAACAGCTAGAACAGGATAATATCGAAGCTACTAATACTGATAATAATCAAATTCAGGAAATACAGCAAGCCATCGCCCGATTGCAAAAAGAAGTTACAGATAACAGCACTATTAAAAGTCCCCATACCGGATGTATTCTAGAAATAACGGCTACTGTGGGGGAATATCTCAATCCCGGAAATCCCCTGGGAACCCTACAAACATCAGGGAAAGCGAGCGATATGATGAGCGTAACCTATTTTGCTGTGGAGGATGGCAAGAAAATTCAACCGGGAATGGGGATTTTAATTACACCAGATACGGTAAAACGGACAAGATATGGGGGAATTGTGGGGAAAATAACGGAAGTTTCTCCCTTTTCGGTCACCTCAGCAGGGGCGAGTTCTGTGATCGGAAACCCCGAAGTAGTACAAAAATTAATGGGTGACGAAGGAGGTAAAATCGAAGCGATCGCTAAATTACAACTTGACTCAAAAACCCCCAGTGGTTATCAATGGTCATCTTCCCTCGGCCCCCAATTGGAAATTTCTCCAGGAACCACAACAACGGTCAGGGTAACAGTAGAAGAGCGTAAGCCGATTACTTGGGTTTTGCCTATTTTGAGAGAGTGGAGTGGGATAGCATTTGTATCTAGGTTGTAAACACACTTATTGCCGGAAAAGGCAATAGGCAAGAGGCAAGAGGCAAGAGGCAAAAGGCAAAAGGCAAAAGGCAAAAGGCAAGAGTTGCGTAGGGTGCGTTAGGGACGGGCGAGCCCTGATTTTCCACCCCTTCGCACCTGAGACAGCCCGTCCCGTAACGCACCACCCACGGGGGAGCCCTGATTTTCCGCCCCTTCGCCCCATAGACAGCCAGTAGGGTGCGTTAGGGACGGGCGAGCCCTGATTTTCCACCCCTTCGCACCTGAGACAGCCCGTCCCGTAACGCACCACCCACGGGGGAGCCCTGATTTTCCGCCCCTTCGCCCCATAGACAGCCAGTAGGGTGCGTTAGGGACGGATGCTGGTGGCGAAATATTGCTTAACAAAAAAATGAGTAAAAGCATTGACGATATGGTTAGAGTTGGGAACTAAGAGGAGAAAGAGCAATGCTTGATGTCAAGCCCATCGGTGCCAGTGTTCCAGAGCAAACTCGTCGGGTAGCCCTAGCAGCATTTCCCCAAGGGAACCTCTATATCTGGCTCAGGGATGAACTCGGAGAGATTTATCACGATCAATACTTTGCGGACTTGTATAGCAGCCAGGGAAAGCCAGGGATTAGTGCAGGACAATTAGCCCTGGTCAGCGTGATGCAATTTCTGGAAAACTTACCAGACCGTCAGGCGGCAGATGCAGTCAGAGGTCGGATTGACTGGAAATATGCCTTGGGTTTGGAGGAACGAAGATAGTGGCTTTGACCATACAGGCAAGCGTGAATTTCGCAATCGTTTGGTAGAGGGAGGAGCAGGAGACAGACTATTAAATCAGTTACTCAGCCAACTCAAAGCAGGGGGATGGATTAAGGATAGAGTTAAACAACGCAGTGACTCAACCCAAGTGCTCGCAACCCTGCGAGAATTGAACCGTCTTGAAGCGGTCGGGGAAATGCTCAGAGCGACACTCAATGAAATTGCCCTGACCAAACCAGACTGGTTGCTTGCGTTGGGTAGACCCTGAGTGGTTTGAGCGTTATGGTAAAGTCATAGACGATTATCGTCTCCCCAAAAAGCAGCTCATAAGCACTGCCTTAGGGGAGCAAATTGGCCGTGACGGGATGAAATTGCGCTTTGTGTCTGTGGCTTGAGGGAACCCCAAAGCACCTACGCCGTTTACCCAAGGTTGAACAACTGCGTCAATATTGGGTCTATCAGTATTATGAAGACCCACGGACATATCAAACTCCGCCCACTCAAAGACATGCCATCCCCCGGAGAGCGTTTGAGTTCCCCCTATGAAAGTGATGCTCGGGTTGGGACGAAGCGCTCAAAGTCTTGGACTGGATATAAGGTACAAGAAGCGTGAAACCTGTCAAACGGATCAAGTTCACTTGATTACTCATGTCGAAACCACTCCAGCTCAAGTCCAAGATGTAGAACAAACTGCTATTATTCATCAGGCTTTAGCACAAAAATCTTTGTTACCGAGCCAACATTTTGTGGATGCAGGCTATGTAGATGCGCAGCTGCTCGTCACCAGCCAAAACGATTATGGCATTGAGCTAATTGGACCTGTTAGGCCAGACACCAGTTGGCAAGCGACTCGTGAAGATGCCTATGACTGTTCTCGCGCATGTGATTGACTGGCAGAATCACCAGGTCACTTGTCCTGAGGGACATCAAAGCCGCACTTGGCGAGAACGTCTTGATCATCGTCGAGATACGCCCATTAAAACCCATCGAGTTTGCTAAATCCATATGCCCTTGATTGTCCCGTACGAGAGTTGTGTACTAGCTCCCCCAAGGCTCCCCGGACTTTGACCTTACAACCTATAGCTCAGCCAACTTGCTTTACTACAAGCCCGTGAGCAGCAAGCCTCACCACAATGGTGGAAATACTACGGCCTCCGGGCAGGCATTGAAGGAACGATTTCTCAAGCTGTTACTGGCTTTGGTATTCGACACAGCCGCTACCCTTGGACTGGCCAAAACCCATTTGCAACATGTCATGACTGCAACGGCTATCAATCTCAAGCGTCTGTTTGCTTGGGTTCAAGGGATTCCTCTCGCTGGTACTCGCATTTCTAGCTTTGCAGCTCTAAATACTGTCCCAGGCTAATGTTACACAATATTTCGCCACCAGCATCGGGACGGGGGAGCCCTGATTTTCCGCCCCTTCGCACCTGAGACAGCCCGTCCCGTAACGCACCACCCACGGGCGAGCCCTGATTTTCCGCCCCTTCGCCCCTGGGACAGCCCGTCCCGTAACGCACCACCCATCCGAGTAGTTTTTGGTATTATGATAAACCGATACAGCCCGGCCAAAAATTCCTATATATTTGTGCTAGTTTTGGACATATAGAAATGCGTTATATTATAATCCAACATTAGCTTTTAAACCAGGAGAGAGCAATGCTTCAAAGCTATGAAGCCATTATCGAAAATGGTCAAATTCAATGGTTAACAGATGCACCAACAGTTTCCAAAGCTCGTGTAATTGTGACGATTCTTTCGGATAGTGAACCAAACGTATTGCGCCGGACTCCCTCAGCTGCTATTGCCGGTAAAGGTAGAACGTTGGAGGATTTGGTCACTTCCGTCCTTGAGGAAGAGGATTGGGAATGTCTGAAGTAATCATCCTTGATAGATAGCTTATTTTCTGGCGTTGCTGATTCTGGGTATGGTTTTGCCCCCCTAACCCCCCAATTCTGGGGGGAATAAGACGTTCAAAGTCCCCCAAAGTTGGGGGATTTAGGGGGCTTTAACAAAACCAGATGATTGCGCATTCATTCCTTAATTCAGCAACGCCTATTTTCTCAGTATTCAGAACTCGATACATATTTGATGAAGAAGACGCCCTGATTGACTTACAAAACTCTAGCAAAGGGAACAGCGGATCTGGGAGTCGGAAGTCGGGAACAAATCCTGTATACCTCATTAAGCTAGAAACCACTATATACTAAAAAAAGTACAAACTTTCACAAAGTGATCGGTATGCCCACCTTAGATCTAACAGTTGAGCAAGTAATTATGTTAGTACAGCAATTACCTTTAGAGGGAAAGAAAGCTGTATTTAAAGTACTCCAGAAGGAATTAGACGTTCAAGAAAATCCTTGGCTCAAATTAGCGGGAAAATATCAAGATGATCCACAATTTGATGAAATGTTAGCTTACATTGAAGCTGAGCGACAAGAATTGAATGATCAAGAGGAAGCTAAGTGAGTTTGTGGATTCTCGATACTGATCATTTGTCGCTTTTGCAGCGAGGACATCTGGGTATCCGTAAACAAATTACTACAAGAAAATCCCAGGAAATAGCGATTACCATTATTTCAGCTGAAGAGCAAATTAGAGGAAGGCTCAGTATTATTAGACGTGCAAAATCTCCTAATCAACTTGTTTTAGCCTACCGACGCTTAAAGGAGTTATTGGATGATATGGCAACCATAAATGTGCTTGATTTCACTCCCGAAGCTTCCCTAATTTATAACGATTTAGTCCGCCAAAAAATCCGGATTGGAACCAGAGATTTAAGAATTGCAGCAATTGCTCTTGCGGTTAAAGGAACCGTAGTAACCCGTAATCAAAGAGATTTTAATAACGTTCCCGGTTTAAAAGTGGAAGATTGGACCTTAGAAGGCTAATCAATGTCTGAGAAAAAACGCCGTATTTTTAATAAGGCTAAATAATAAAATTTCCACACTACTCCCGACTCCAAACTCCCGATTCCCGATTCCCGATTCCCGATTCCCGATTCCCTTTTTTTTACAACTATGAGATGCACCCTATTGATTAGGAAACCAATGCTTATCCAGTAACTGCTCAAACGAATAAGGACATTGTTCAGGTAGAGCAGTAAGCTGAGTTTTTTTCTGGACAATCAATAAAGCATTTTGATAAATTTTGGGCAATTCATCCCCTAAGTAATTGCGGAGATTAGTGGTAATTTTATCCTCTAGTTGCACCCGAAAGGTAATAATATCCCCTGCCCAGTGATTCCGATTTATCTCCATCTCGGATTCCCAATATTGGTACAGCATTAGATGAATGATTATCTGCAACAGTAAACTTTTAACAGCATTTCTTTCACTGCGTCCCAATGCTTCTAATTCCTCGATTAAGTTTTCATAATCTAACCCTTCCAATTGACGATTTTTCAGGAGCATAACTGTTTCAGTTAACCACTGATCGTACTCGGTTTCATAAAGTTCTTTTAAGTCAGGTATTTTAGATTTCATAAGGCAAGAGGCAAGAGGCAAGAGGCAAGAGGTAAGAGGCAAGAGGTAAGAGGTAAAAAATCCTGGTTAGCTGATAGCTATGAAAAACCCTTTATTAATTTTATCATCCCTTTGAGATGATGATGTTGTGATACAAAATTACTGAACCACAAGTATTGCATTCCCGATTCCCGATTCCCGATTCCCGATTCCCGATTCCCGATTCCCGATTCTAAATTCTAAATTCTAAATTCTCTATATATCCCAAAACAAAAAAAATAGCCGCAGAAATACTATCCACGGCTATTTAAATGACCTATGTCAGTGAATTTCCGAACCAATCCGGACGTGTCCGATGGGATTGGCCAAGGGGGGGAAACCCCCCCAGAAATTTAGCGATGCAGCGCGGTCTTGGGGGTTTCCCCCATGAGCGACTGCATCAAGACAAGGTGTTATGGCAACAACAAATACTTGGTCATTATAGTAATGAATTCCCCTGGAACCTCAGTGGGCTGCAGAGGACTCCACTCGGAAATCTCCGCATAGCGCAGACCATAAAGGGCGTACATAGTGTTGAGTACTGCTTTACGAGAACCCTTTAAGATGTGCTTAACCGGTTGTTTGTTGGAGTTTGGAGTAAATTCTGACATAGGTCAAAGATTCAATTTTTTTACATTGCTTATTGTAATGATTATAATTTTAAGTGTCAAGGGTTTTTAAAAGTTTTTTTTTGGGAGTTTTAGGGGGAGTAAAAAAATGCTAACGCATAACTTTAGCGTTCGCGTAATTGATATTTAAAAGCATCGCTTTTTTACAGATTATTTTTATAAAAAAATAGCATTTGTATCTGGTTTATAAACATGCCTGTTGCCTGTTGCCTATTGCCTCTTGCCTAAGAAGATTTGCAAATCCAGGGCAGCTTACAGTAGTATAATAAGTGCCTAGACAACAATACGCCTGACTGTATTAAGTTGTATAAAGTTCCAAAAGTCTCCCTACTCCCTACTCCCTACTCCCTACTCCCTACTCCCTACTCCCTACTCCCTGCTTCCTGCTTCCTGCTCCCTAAAAAAAATCCTTTATACACATCAACCCCCATGAGCTTAATCAAAAAAATCTACAATAAATTTCAACCATTTTATCCCTTACCAGCCAACGATCCAGCTTATGTAAACTGTAGTGAAGTCAGGGGCGATGACAATATTTTCAGAGAAATTGGTAAAACTATCCTCTTTTCAGACCAAGCGACTTGTCAACTTTATACTGGACATCGGGGTGTAGGGAAGTCAACGGAGTTATTGCGTCTGGAAGATTATTTACAGAAGAATGGCTGCTTTGTGGTTTATTTTCCAGCAACGGAAGGAGATATTGATGAAATCGATGCTCAATATACAGATATCCTTTTAGCTTGTACTCGTAATATTTTAGAGAAACTTAAAGATTATGCTGCTCCTAATCCGTTATTAAATTGGCTAGAGTATCGGTGGACTGAATTAAAGGATTTGGCGTTATCGGAGGTAGAATTTGAAAAATTAACGGTTGAAGCTCAAATTCAGATTTTTAGTAAATTGACTACAACCTTACGACGAAATCCTAGTAGCCGTGAAACCATTAGAAAACAGGTTGATAATTATAGTGTATCGTTGATTACAGCGTTAAATGAATTTATTGAAGATGCTCAACATAAATTACCTGAGGAAAAATCCAACATAGTTGTGATAGCAGATAACTTAGATAGAATAATACCCCTGGAAAAAGGGAATGACAGAACAAGTCACGAGGAAATATTTCTTGATTATAGCAGTCAATTAACAGCTTTGAATTGTCACGTAGTTTATACAGTGCCAATTTCCTTAGCCTATTCCAGTCAAGCGACTGAATTAAGAAATATTTATGGTACTCCTCAAGTGTTACCAATGATTATGGTAAAAAACCGTGACAACAAACCCTATTCACAAGGATTAGATAAATTAAAAGAAGTTATTGAAAAAAGGATTCACTTAGTTGACTCTACTCTTGATATTGATACACAAATCTTTGATAGTCAAGACAGTCGCATTGAGCTTTGTGCTATGACTGGTGGTCATGTCCGAGAGTTGATGCTATTAATGCAGTCAGTAATGCGTTATATTGATGATTTCCCGATTACTACAAAAATAGTGAGGCGGGCAGTTAGTGATGCTAGAGATAGCACCTATCGTAATGCGGTTAGTTCTGAAGAATGGCAAAAATTAGCTGAAGTTTCTCTTTCCAAGACTATCCATAATGATGAAGAATATCGTAGTTTGCTATTCCGTCGTTGTGTATTGGAATATCGAGAGTTTGATGCAGAAGATAATCCTGTAAGTTGGTATGATGTTCACCCTTTAATTGAAGGGACATCTGAATTTAAATCTGCTCTTGATGAGTTGCGTAGGGTGCGTTAGGGACGGGCTTCCCCTGATGTGATCAGTAGCCAGTATTAGGAAAGTCCGTCCGATTGTAACGGGCAAGATGCCCATTCCACCCACCGGATCAAACAACTAATCAATGAGTACAATGCTGACATCCAATTCAACAAAATTTAAATCAGATGAAGAAGAATCTTATCTGAGGTTAAAACGCGATTTATCTTGGCGTGAAGGCTTTGGAATTTTATTTGTGCGGTGTACTCCTGTACAAGAAAAAATAATTATTGAAGAAATTAAACAAGATATTAATGAGAAAACCGTTGATGTTTTAAAGCTAGACTATTCTAGTTATAATTTATATGATTTGATTGAGGAAAAGGTTAAAGAAAATCCCATCGATATTTTATTTATTAGTGGCCTTGAAAAGTCTTTAGCCTTAGACGATTATATTAAACGTACCCTTGAAAACCCTAAAAAAGCGTATCAAAGAGAGGCTTTAGCCAGCTTATTAGGTCATCTCAATTGGCAACGGGAACGATTTAGAGATGATTTTAATTGCTGCTTAGTGTTTACCGTCAGAAAATATACTTTAAGGTATTTAGTTCGTCGTGCTCCTGATTTTTTTGATTGGCGTTCTGGAGTAATCGAATTTCCTGTAGATAGAGATATTGATTTGCTTCAATATTATACTCCCTTTCAAGCTGATATTGAGCAGCAAAAACCGCAGGACGTATCTCAAGATATAGTTCATAGTAGTGACGAGTATTATGACTTGTTGAAAAAGCTACTCTTACTAGAGTATGAAAATGATGGCGATTTACAAGCTATTCATGATGTTGTTGAATCTAATGCGGATAAATTAGATAGCTCTTTTGCAAAAATTTTAGAACAGTGGCTCCTTAATACTTGTGCTGAACTAAATCCTGAAGAAAAAGAAGCAATTGCCGGAATAGTAGAAAGTCTTTGTCTTGATATTTCAGAATTTCCAGGAAGAAGGGCAAATGCTATAGAAATAGCCATTACTGGATTAGAAACTGTTTTACAATTACGTCCCCGGGAAACTCTATCAGAAGAATGGGCGAAAACTCTCAATTATATTGGTGCTGTTTATAGTTATCGTATTGTTGGGGACAAGGCTGATAATTTAGAAAAAGCGATTGCTTTTTACCAACAGGCTCTTAGAGTCAGAACCTTTGAGGCTTTTCCTGAAGATTGGGCAATGACACAAAATCATCTCGGTATTGCTTACTATCTCCGAATCAAAGGTGAGAAAGCACAGAATATAGAAAAAGCGATCGCTTGTTTCCAACAGGCTTTTACCGTTTATACCTTTGAGGCATTTCCTGAAGATTGGGCAATGACGCAAAATCATCTCGGTATTGCTTACTATTACCGCATCAAAGGTGAGAAAGCACAGAATATTGAACAAGCAATCACTTGTTACCAACAGGCTCTTAGAGTCAGAACCTTTGAGGCTTTTCCCAAAGATTGGGCAAGGACGCAATATAATCTCGGAAATGTTTATCGTAAGCGCATCAAAGGTGAGAAAGCACATAATATAGAAGATGCGATCGCTTGTTACCAAAAGGCTCTTACCGTCAGAACCTTTGAGGCTTTTACCCAAGATTGGGCAAGGACACAAATTCATCTCGGTAATGCTTACTTTAAACGAATCAAAGGTCACAAAATCCAGAATTTTAAACTGGCGATTGCTTATATCGAAGAAGCTTTTACAGTCCTAACATTTCAGGATTTTATCGAAAGTTTGCCCAGGGGAAACAGGAAATTTATATTAAAACTTACATATATAATCTCAACAATAGTATCAAAACTGAAGAAACTTTTAGGGTTTGCAAAAACTCGTTGATTCTTTGTAAGTATTCAGAGTGTGGATTATCACTAATTACTAAACACTAATGACTACCAAATTTCCCCCTATTACTCCCGGTGAAATTCTTCTAGAAGAATTTATCAAACCATTCGGCATCAGCCAGAATCAACTGGCTGAGGATATCCATGTACCGGTAACACAGATCAATGCCATCGTAAACGGCAAAAAAACCATTACTACCGATACAGCCCTGAGGCTAGCCAGATACTTCGGTACTACTCCCCACTTTTGGTTGAACCTCCAACAACATTATGAGCTTGAACTAGCCGAAGCAACCCTGGGTGATCAGATTTTGAAAACGATCAAACCCCTCGCTTCTATTGCGGCAAATGACCATGAAGGGTAAGCAAATTATAGGGCTGCGCCCAGGGAACAGGGAACAGGGAACAGGGAACAGTGATAATATTGGATTATTTAAGTACTTAAATTGATTGTTAGTGATTCTTAGCACTACCGTTATTGATTTTTGTTGTACTGGTGAAAGTATCAGTATAGTTCTTCAAAAGTCCCCCTTATTAAGGGGGATTTAGGGGGATCAGAATCAGGAATTAACAAAGCGGAAATGGTTCCTTTATACTAAATAGCTTGTCAGGTGGGCAAAAACCGTTTGATTCTTGTAACAATTCTATATCATATAATTTTGCCCACCCTACGCAACTTATTAAGGATATTGTTACCACTACCGTTATTGATTTTTGTTGTACTGGTGAAAGTATCAGTATAAGTCTTAAAAAGTCCCCCTTATTAAGGGGGATTTAGGGGGATCAGAATCAGGAATTAACAAAGCTGAAATGCTCCCTTTCTGCGGGTACATCTCAATGCATGCTGTTTAACTCGGTGGTGCGTTACGGGGCGGACTATCTCAACCCTGGCTACCGTAAAAATTAGGTCAAGTCCGCCCCTAACGCACCCTACGCACTGTTTAACCCGGTGGTGCGTTACGGGGCGGACTATCTCAACCCTGGCTACCGTAAAAATTAGGTCAAGTCCGCCCCTAACGCACCCTACGCACTCCCGATTCCCGATTCCCGATTCCCGATTCCCGATTCCCTGTTCCCTAAAATTAATCATCAATAACCGCACTCCGGTCAAGCAAAACCAAATCGCGCAATTGTTCCGTATTCATTTCAGTCAACCAATCTTCTCCAGCATCAACAGTTTGTTCCGCTAACTGTTTCTTACTTTCAATAATGTCATTAATCTTTTCTTCTACAGTGCCAGTACAGATAAACTTATGGACTTGAACATTGCGTTTTTGACCAATCCGAAACACCCGGTCAGTAGCTTGATTTTCCACTGCTGGATTCCACCAGCGGTCTACATGAAACACATGATTAGCTCTGGTTAAATTCAATCCCGTGCCACCGGCTTTCAGAGAAAGAATAAATATCGATGGACCATCGGGGTCATTCTGGAAGCGATCAATCATTTCCTCCCGTTGTTTCTTACGAGTTGCGCCATAGAGGAATAAAACTTCCTTGCCAAATTTGTGCTCTAAATAGGGTTTCAGCAATTTTCCCCATTCCGAAAATTGGGTAAAAATTAAGCCACGGTCTCCCTCAGAAATCGCCTCGTCTAACATTTCTTCCAACCGTCGTAACTTACCCGACTGCTGGCTAGACATTAACGAATTATCTCCCGTTTTCCCTTTCGTCTTTTTCCCTTTACTCTCCAACAGTGCGGGATGATTACATAATTGCTTGAGTCTCAACAACAAGGTCAAAATCATGCCCTTGCGCTTAATGCCCTCAGCCTCTTCAATTTGTGCTAAAGAATCATCCACCAACTGTTGATAAACCGTGGCTTGGGCTGCCGAAAGACCACAAAAAACATTCATTTCCTGCTTTTCGGGCAAATCTTGAATAATAGACTTATCGGTTTTGAGGCGACGGAGGATAAAGGGTTGCACTAGCGATCGCATGGTCTGCAAGGAATCCCGGTCGCCAAACTTCTCAATCGGTACCGCAAATCGACGTTGGAAGAATTGGCGATCGCCTAAATACCCAGGATTGAGAAAATCGATAATTGACCACAATTCCGACAACCGATTTTCCACAGGAGTACCGGTTAAGGCAATCCGAAAGCTAGTGGAAAGTTGCTTCACCGCTTGGGATTGCTTAGCGCTAGGATTCTTAATATTCTGAGCTTCATCCAGCACCACCCCCTGCCATTCCACCCCATCCAGGGTAGTCGCATCCCGATGTACTAAGGAATAACTAGTAATGATCACCTGCTTAGTCTTAACTGCCTTAGCAAACGCTTTCCCTTTCGAGCGTTTATCCCCGTGATGGACAATAGTTTTCAGGGATGGCGCAAATTTCCTTACTTCCCGTTCCCAGTTTCCTAGCACAGAGGTCGGACATACCACCAAGCAGGGTCCATTAAGGGTACCTTCTTCCTGAAGATGCAACAGAAACGCAATCAGTTGTGCCGTCTTACCAAGGCCCATATCATCCGCTAGACAAGCACCCAAACCCCAACGTTCCAGAAAGGCCAGCCAGCCCATCCCTCTAGCTTGATAGGGTCGCAATTGCCCCTGAAAACTAGCTGGTTGAGGAATCGGCTCCAGGGATTGATTCCCCTGTAAATTAGTAATTAACTCTTGCAACGCTCCCGATGCTTCAAACTTCACTACTGGTAGTTTTGCCAAGGTATTATTATCACCAGTAGTGATCCGCAAAGCATCCTCTACCGACAGAGTCATGTTATCTGTCGAACCCTTAAACATCTCTTGAGCTGCACGGACATCGGACGGTTGTAACGCCATCCATTCCCCATCCACCTCCACTAGCGGTGATTTCAGTGCCATCAAGCGATTAAACTCCCGCTTCGAGATGGTTTTATCTCCAATCGCCAGTTGCCACTTAAACTTCAGTAAGCTTTGGAGTCCTAACCGTTGATTCTTCTTTTGTGGTGGCACTTCCGCCACAAGACTAATCCCCAAGCGTTTGGCTCCCGTGCCTGGTTTCAATCCTGGGGGTAGCACAATACCCAAGCCATTGTTTTGCAACCGCCATGCACTAGCCCTAATGAACTCATACACATCTACTATGGTTAGCTCACAAAACTCAGGACGGGGTTGGTGTAAGCTAGGTTCGATGGGAGGATAGAGTCGAGTCGCTAATCCTAACCCTTTCAGGAACGTTTCCTGAGGTTGTTCAATAGTTCGCTGGTTAATCTCCAATCGCTCTCCGGAGTAATTCCAGATTGTCTCAGCATCCACCACCAGGTCTGGGTCATCAACCGCTTGTAAGCCATAGGCCAAGCCCCAATTTTCTTGGTCAGAGGTAGGAGGTTTCAGGATAAAACAAGTGCGAAACAGATTTTGCCTCAACCTCTTAGACGTCGGTGTCACTAAATTCTGTTGCACCGGAGTGTTCCAAGTCGAGAGGGCTGCGGCTAATCGACCTAGGGTTGTTGACTCTAGGGCTAGGGTTTCTGAATTATCTGAATTAGAAGAAAGCGATCGCAACCATTCCACCATCGGTGAATCTACTACTGGCACCGACTCACCCTTGACAAAATTCCGCACCTGTGTATTAACCACACTACTCAAGAATCCCAGTAGCAATTCCTGAGCCTTAACCAAATCGGTTGCAGGTTGAAGGGTCAACTGTGGAGAACTAACCTCTTGTGAATAAGCACAGCAAGCCGAGGGCATGAGCTTGATATACGTTTCTAGACGGACTTGATCCGTAGTACTATCAACCAGAGGTTGCCAGCAAGCCCTTACCTTACCATCAGGCAATCGGTACACTCCTGGTAAAAACTTACCCCGATTCAGCAGATCCAAGCTCCAGCGCATTACCTGAGACCAAAAACGCAACTCCCCTCCCAGGTAGCCGTCTGAGACTTCAAAAGAGCCAAGGGGTAAAGCTTGGAGAAATCTTACCGCTGCCATCGGTTCCAGACTTACCCCTTGCACTTGCCATGGTTGCAATTCCCACTGGCCACCCTCTGGACTATCGTCTGGACTATCGTCTGCACTATCTAAAAACACTTTGCTAGACAGCACTGGATAACCTGGCTCACCTTTGGATGATGGTTCAGTAGGTAACAGAACAATTTGAGACTGCCAGGGATGGTGATGCTGTTGAGCTGCACGCTTACGACTACCTGAACGGGACTTTTCAGACACCTCTAAAAATTGACCGATGGACAGACGATGAGACTCTAAAAAAGACGTCAATTCTTCCTCAGTCATGGCAAACGGGTGACATGACATCTCATTGGCAGTAGTTAATATCTGCGCCTTCGTGCGCCAGGTTTCTCCCCAAATAAATAGATGACCATTAGTTTCCCCAGATATCCAACTGCCATGTAACGTTGCCATAATAATTTTTGTGTCTTTTTCTGTTATCTAGTCCAGGTTTTGTCGATCAAATTTGCTGAATTTATCCCTTAGGATTAACAGCTATCGTATCTGATTAATAGATTTTAAAACAAAGGGAGCAGGGAACAGGGAACAGGGAACAGGGAACAGGGAACAGGGAACAGGGAACAGGGAACAGGGAACAGGGAACAGGGAACAGGGAATAGGGAGCAGGGAGCAGGGAGCAGGGAACAGCGGATATGGAAACACAAATTCTCATAATTCATTTAGATTACTATATTACTTGAAGTAAGCAAACTTTTTTTTAGCTGATTAGGCGATATTATTTCCAGCTATTTTACCGATTTAATAAAATTTATTTGACTATAAAGAAACTGCATATAGAATACTTGAATTGATTTATTTTTTTAAAAAAACCTGTAAAATATGAAGTAACCTCTATGGGGATTAGTGATAGTCTTCAGTAAGAGGATATCTGAAAAGTTTTTTGATACTGAATTTTGCCCCCCTAGCCCCCCAATTCTGGGGGGAACAAGAATCAATTTGTTGCTAAAAGTCCCTTCCGGTGCGCTTTCCAATGGGCGAGTAAATCGCCCTTGGGTCGCACCGCAAAATTGGGGGATTTAGGGGGCTTGAATGTAGCAAATGAGACTTCTCAGACAACCTCTAAGATTGAAAGTCTAAAAAAAAACTTGAGGTGATTCCACAAGAAAACTGGCCACTTTCAAAAAGAAAGCAACCGTAGGCCTAAAGCAGTTGACCCATTAGCCTAACACCATAAAAAAGTATAGCGTTTACTAGTCTAATCAGGTGCATAGAAATTTTTTCCCTGTTCCCTGCTCCCTGTTCCCTGTTCCCTGTTCCCTGTTCCCTGTTCCCTGTTCCCTGTTCCCTACTCCCTACTCCCTACTCCCCACTCCCTACTCCCTACTCCCTACTCCCTACTTACCACCCCCCCGAGTGATAAATGCTACGATTGCGACAGAACGAGAACAGTGATCAAACAAAGAAGGAAAAAGTACCGAAATGGTAGAGATAGACAAGTCAATATCCTTTGATGGACGGGATATTAGACTCAAAGTAGGTCTACTTGCCCCTCAATCTGGTGGTTCAGTAATGATACAGTCGGGGGATACAGCAGTTTTAGTGACAGCAACTCGTGCCCCTGGTCGAGAAGGGGTCGATTTTCTGCCCTTGGTAGTTGACTACGAAGAAAGACTCTACGCAGCAGGTCGGATTCCAGGTGGTTTCCTCAGGCGGGAAGGCCGTCCTCCAGAAAAAGTTATCCTAACTAGCCGTCTCATTGACCGTCCCTTGCGTCCGTTATTTCCCAGTTGGCTACGAGATGATATACAGATTGTAGCAACTACCCTGTCTATGGATGAACAAGTACCGCCAGATGTTTTGGCAGTTACTGGTGCATCGATTGCTGTCTTGCAGGGCAGCATTCCCTTCTATGGACCAATGGCAGCTGTACGGGTAGGGTTACTCGGGGATGATTTTATGATTAATCCCACCTACAAAGAAATCGAAAACGGCGACTTGGACTTAGTCGTGGCTGGTTCCCCACAAGGGGTAATTATGGTAGAAGCCGGTGCCAATCAATTACCGGAACAAGATATAATCGAGGCCATCGATTTCGGCTACGAAGCGGTACAAGACTTGATCAAAGCCCAGCAAGACCTGCTTGAGGAGTTGGGAATTGAAATAGTGATTGCCGAACCCCCAGCCGTAGACTCGAATCTAGAAGAATTTATCCGCGATCGCGCCACTGACAAAATTAAAGCTATCCTCTCGCAATTTGACCTGGACAAAAAGGGTCGGGATGTTGCCTTAGATGAAGTTAAGGACACTGCTGTCAAAGCAGAAATTGCCGAACTCAAAGAGGATGACCCAATCCGTGTAGCGGTTACTGAAAATAGCGCATTAGTCGATAAGCTGTTCAAAAGCCTCACCAAAAAACTGATGCGTACTCAGATTGTGGAAGACGGAGTGCGCGTAGATGGTCGCAAGCTAGACCAAGTGCGTCCAGTCTCTTGTCAAACCAGTCTATTACCTCAGCGAGTTCATGGTAGCGCTTTGTTCAACCGAGGACTAACCCAAGTCCTATCCACGGTTACCTTGGGAACACCTGGAGATGCCCAAACTCTAGATGACCTTAACCCAGAAGATGAGAAGCGCTATCTGCACCACTACAATTTCCCACCCTTTTCTGTAGGGGAAGTCAAGCCATTGCGATCGCCCGGACGGCGTGAAATTGGTCACGGAGCTTTAGCCGAACGAGCATTAGTCCCAGTATTGCCCCCTCAACACGAGTTTCCCTATGTGATCCGAGTGGTATCGGAAGTGCTATCCTCCAATGGTTCCACCTCCATGGGATCAGTTTGTGGTTCAACACTGGCCTTGATGGATTCAGGTGTACCCATTATCAAACCGGTTAGTGGTGCAGCCATGGGTTTGATCAAAGAAGGAGAGGAAGTCCGCATTCTCACCGATATTCAAGGTATTGAAGACTTTTTGGGTGACATGGACTTCAAAGTCGCCGGTACCGATACTGGCATCACGGCTTTGCAAATGGACATGAAAATCACTGGTTTGTCTATGGACACCATAGCCCAGGCCATTGAGCAAGCCAAACCGGCCAGACTGCATATCCTAGAAAAGATGCTGGCGGTGATTGACACACCCTCCACAGACATGTCACCCTTTGCTCCTCGCCTATTAACGATGAAGATTGATCCAGAGTTCATCGGTACCGTGATTGGTCCAGGGGGTAAGACAATTAAAGGAATTACCGAGCAAACTGGGGCAAAAATCGATATTGAAGATGACGGTACAGTTACCGTATCTGCTATGGATGGGGACAGAGCCACCAAAGCTATCAGTATCATCCAAGGCTTAACCCGCAAGCTGAATGAAGGGGATGTCTATGTTGGTCGTGTCACCCGGATTATTCCCATTGGTGCCTTTGTGGAAATACTTCCTGGCAAAGAAGGTATGATTCACATTTCCCAACTGGCTGACTACCGAGTTGGTAAAGTGGAAGATGAGTTAGCGGTAGGAGATGAGGTAGTTGTCAAAATACGGGAAATTGACAACAAGGGTCGTCTTAATTTAACCCGTTTGAACATTCATCCCGACGAAGCTGCCGCAGCAAGGGAAGCAGCAGCGTTATAACCTAGCTAGGCTAGCTAGATCATGGTGAAGCGTCAGGAGCAGGGAAGCTTCTCAAGACTGTAGACAACAGATGTAAGAAGCGTCTGGGGAGTTGGGGGAATAAATTGACCTTACTCTGATGATGCTTCCCTGAACTTACCCTAGGAGTATCGTCTGATCAGCTCAGTGAACAGCAAAAGTCTAACATTTCTGATATTGGCGTAAGTAAAAGCTTTAAACTAAAGAATGCATTATGGTTTAGAGATGATTTAGTTAAGCTGTGCGCAAAATTGTTATAGCTGGTAATTGGAAAATGAACAAAACTCAAGCGGAAACCGCTGAGTTTTTAAAGGGATTTTTGCCTGAGCTGGAGCAAACTCCCATAGAACGGGAGGTTGTTCTGTGTGCTCCCTTCACCGACTTGGGTGTGATGTCTGAGCATGTACAAAATACTCCTGTACAGATCGGGGCTCAGAATATCCACTGGGAAAATGCTGGAGCCTACACGGGTGAAATTGCTGGTGCAATGCTCAAGGAAATTGGTGTGCGCTATGTCATTGTTGGTCATAGTGAACGGCGTCAATACTTCGGTGAAACGGATGAAACCGTTAATAAACGCCTTCACGCTGCTCAGCGTCATGGTTTGATTCCGATTCTGTGTGTTGGGGAAACGAAAGCACAACGGGATGCTGGTCAAACAGAAGACATTATTACCAAGCAGTTGGAAAAAGACCTAGTCAACGTTGACCAGCAAAATTTAGTGATTGCTTACGAACCAATCTGGGCAATTGGTACTGGAGACACTTGTGATACATCAGAAGCGAATCGAATCATTGGATTGATTCGCTCCTTACTCAAGGAAGCTAATGTCCCAATTCAATATGGTGGCTCCGTCAAACCCAATAATATTGATGAAATTATGGCTCAATCAGAAATTGATGGAGTACTGGTGGGCGGAGGAAGCTTGGAACCTGCCAGCTTTGCCAGGATTGTCAATTATCAGTAGTTCTGATTAGTCATTGGCTAATTGTTAATTGTTAATTGTTAATTGTTAATTGTTAGTTAGCTTATTATTATTATGTTAATTTGTTAATTTGTTAATTGCAATGGGCAATTTTCAATTTGCAATTAGCCATGAGCCATAAGCCATGGATAAAGGAAAATTAACCATCCAGAACTATTCTTTCCACTGGGGCAAACGAACCTATATCATGGGTATCTTGAACGTTACCCCCGATAGTTTTAGTGATGGTGGGGAATATTATACCCCAGAAGCTGCCTTAAAGCAAGCTCACGCTCTAGTAGATGCTGGTGCTGATATTATCGATATTGGTGGTCAATCGACTCGACCTGGTGCCGAGCAAATTTCCCTACCCGAAGAACTGAAACGAGTTGTGCCTGTGGTAAAGGCAATCCGTTCAGTGGTGAAGATACCCATTTCTGTCGATACCACTAGAGTATCTGTGGCTAAGGCTGCCGTAGAAGCTGGTGCAGATATAGTCAATGATATTTCCGGTGGCACATTTGACCCAGACATGTTGCCAGTCGTAGCCCAGTTGGGGGTACCCATTGTCTTAATGCATATTCGAGGCACCCCCGTTTCCATGCAAAAACTAACTGACTATCAAGACTTAATTGGGGAAATCTATAGCTTTCTGGAGCAGCAGGTCAATGCCGCAATCGCAGCAGGAATTAAGCGATCGCATATTATTATTGACCCAGGCATTGGTTTTGCCAAAACCGCTGAGCAAAGTGTAGAGATTCTGCGGCAACTGCCTAGGTTTGATGCCCTTGGTGTACCGATGTTAGTCGGAGTATCTCGGAAAAGCTTTATTGGACGAATCATCAATCAACCAGACCCCAAGGGTCGAATTTGGGGAACTGCTGCGGCTTGTTGCAGTGCCATTGCCGGTTCAGCAGACATCCTGCGGTTACACGATGTTCGCCAGCTCCATGATGTCTGCCGTGTTGCTGATGCGATTTGGCGTGTGTAAGTATTCAGTTATCAGCAATCAGCTATCAGTTATCAGCATTCAGCTAAAGCGCTACGCCCACGCTACGCGAACAGCATTCAGCTAATGTACTAAGCACACGCTACTAGATCGGTGCTAATGTGCTACGCCCACGCTACTAGATCGGTGCTTTTGAATAAGCGATGCAGCTTCGGAACAGGGGGTTTCCCCCATGAGCGACTGTATCAAGACAAGAGGTAAGCATTGGTTTAATCTCTGTTTCGTCTGCTGACGGCTGACAGCTGACGACTGAATGCTTACATTATTATTGCCCTAATTACTTTCGCCCACAGATTCAGTTTGAAGCAAATCAGTCATGGCTTCGCTCAGTGCTTTTGGATCCATAAAGACGACTTTAGAATTGCTGCTTTCACCTAATTTTTCATTGGCTTCTACATAGCGTTGAGCGATCAGAAACTGTAGGACTTTCTGAGTATTAGCTTGCTCTTGAAGAGCTTTGGAGATCATTTGGATTGACTCCACTGTACCTTCAGCCTGTAAAATTTTGGCTTGTTTCTCACTCTTAGCAGCTCGCTCCTTCTCTAGGGCATCGATAATAGTCTGGGGTGGTTTAATCTCTTGCACCTCAACCCGCATCACCTTGACTCCCCAATCAGCAGAAGCATCATCTAGTTGTTGCAGTAAATTCTGATTGATTCTGTCTCGAGAGGCATAAGTCTCATCTAGTTCCAACTGACCAATGGTAGAACGCAGGGTGGTCATGACTAAATTTTCAATCGCCTCATGAACATTGTCTACAGCATAAAACGCTTTGTACATATCTAAAATTTGCCAATACACGATGGCATCGACTTCTACCTGAACATTATCTTTCGTGATTGCTTGCTGAGGTTCAATGTCTAAAATCTGTTCACGGGTACTCTCTTCTACAGCAATCTTGTCTATAAACGGAACTACATTGAAGTTAAGACCAGGGTCTAGTTTTTTACGATACTTACCAAAGCGTTCTACTAGAGCTTCATTTCCCTCTTGGACAACCTTTGTCGTACCGACGCTGTATCCAAAAGCTACTAAAACAACTGGGGCGAGTATGCTAAGAAGAATATCCATAGTGTTTGAGCTCCTATTAGGAGATTAATCAATTAACTGATGTTGCGGCTAGCGTCTGCTAGAAATAACTTTATCAATAGAACAGCACAAAATGTGTGTATAATAGATAACTTTCACTCTAGCGACCCCTGCGTTGACTGTCAAAGCTGTTATCAAAACTACGGAGAACCTAACTTCTGTGGATGAGGGGTATTACCCTCACCATTACCCTCACCTATAGTTAGAAACTGATAAGACAACAAAGGGAAGATCCGCAAGAACTAAAAAAGTAGGTTATCAAAGTCGATTTGGTGTAACCATTCAGCCGTGAGCCAAGGCCAAAGGCTGATAGCTGATAACTGATAGCTGAATGCTGAATGCTGATTGCTGATTGCTTACGATTTGGTACTAGTCAGTTTTTTCCCCACCAGATGGCTTCTCTTCTTCAGCCTTTTCCTGATTAACCAGCCATTCTGAGAGGGGGCGTGAGACCGCATACTGAAAGTCCACTGGCACTAACAGTACATCCAACTGCTCAGATTTGGAATCCAGTGGTAAAACTTGAGCATATAGGAAACTGCGAGTAAAGTCCAAGTTGCCTAAGATCAGCTTCGGAGTGTCCTGATTTTTCAGTTTCACTGTTATAGTTGCTGAGGGCTTGTCTAATCCATACTCTGGAAGTTGGTCAGGGCTAACCGTAAGAATGCGATCGCTTTTACCCTGAGCCAGCAAGTTCAACAAAAAGGAAACAACCGCATCACTAGCTATCCCCTCTTTCGGCTTTTTCATCCGCCAACCCGATTCTGGCTCACTGGCTCGCTCAAATACTAAGGTCTTGTCATCACTATTAACAGTAAACGATTGAATCTCGTCTTGAGTGAAATTAAATATAGGTTTTTTAGGGATTTTAGCAGCTTCTCGCTTTTCAGAACCCTGAATTTCATAAATATATACACCTCCCCCCAAGAGGATGGCAGAAATGACTAAAATCAGAGTTGTCCGTTGTAGTTTCATGGCATTAAACTGCATGGAGCTAAACACAGCTTAATACTTTATAGCGATTCTCAATTGGGTGAGGTATGCCCCCCTTGGGGGTGTGCGGCAGTAGGGAGTAGGGAGTAGGGAGTAGGGAGTAGGGAGTAGGGAGTAGGGAACAGGGAGTAGGGAGTAGGGAGTAGGGAACAGGGAACAGGAACCCACCCCTAACCCCTCCCAGGAGGGGAAAAGAGGGAACAGGGAGAAAATCCTGTTTACCTCACAAATATGAGAAACGCTATAGCTAGATCTAGCGAAGTGTCTGGGAAATTGCTAAGTAGTGGGACATCAATCAACGCGCTCTGTGTAAACAATTATGAAAACTCCGATCCAAAAAACACTGGTATGGCTATTGGGTGGTTTAAGCATCTCAGGGGTAATCGCCCCAGCCTTGGGATTAGATACATCAATCTCAGAAGCTGGTATTAATGTCTATCGGTTACACCAACCTCCCTATAATTTAACCGGTCGCAAAATTGCCATTGGGCAAGTAGAAATTGGTAGACCTGGATTATTTGGTAAGGATAAAGCCGCTGTCAAGAATCGGACAGTAACTCCTGCAGGAGTTTTTTATCGCAACACCCCAGCACAACCTAATACCCATGTTGATGAACATGCGGCTATGGTAGCCGCTGTGATGGTTAGTCGAGACAAAGGGTTGCGGGGAGTAGCACCTGATGCAAAACTCTACGCTTCAGCAGTTGGCTCCCTGTCTAGGAGTGGACAACCAGAAGAGTGCCTGGCGGCTCAGCATATTGCTCAGCAAAATGGCTCAGATGTGCGGGCAATTAATTTTAGTTTTGGTGAATCCCTACAGCGGGACCGCAGGGAGGAAGCGGTGCTGGATGGCAATGCGCTGTTAACTCTATGTATCGATTGGTCAGCTAGGGTGCATGATGTCTTGTATGTGATTGCTGGCAACCAAGGGAAAGGGGGCATTCCGATCCCGACAGATAATTTTAATGGTATCAATGCAGCATACACAGCCAAGCGTCAGGGAGTTTTTAATAAAGTAGACTTTGCTAACTTGAGTGCTTTACCAGTTGGTATTGGTCGTCGTCTGATTCGGCAAGAAATTAATGTTGGTGCCCGCCGCTCGATTAATTTGGTAGCTCCTGGCAACAAGATATCGTTGTATGACCTCAAAGGTAAAGTGACTAAGGTCAGTGGTACCAGTTTTGCTGCTCCCCATATCACTGGTGTTGTAGCATTGCTACAGGAATTTGGTGATTCCGCTTTGCGCAAGCTGCGCTCAAGACAACAAAAACTATTCTTGATGCAGTCCCTCAGAGCGGAAACCTCCAATACCGGGCTGCATCGCTTGTGGATGAATTGGAGTACAGATTCCCGACGCCATGAAGTAATGAAGGCAGTGTTGCTTAATTCTGCTGACAAAATCCAAGATCTCGGTGATGGCATGCTACTAGGCATGAGCCGCACGATTCGGGCAAAGGATAATCACCACTGGTTAGAGTCTGATGCTTACCAAGACCCCAAAATTCCTCTGGATATGCAGATGGGGACAGGACATCTCAATGGGTTTCGAGCTTACCAGCAATTTAAACTCGGTCAATGGAGCCCCAGTGGCATTGGAGTGCCACCAGTAGGTTGGGATTACCGTACTGTAGAGAAATCATCTTATCGGGACTATGTCTTAACAAAACCCCTAGCAGAAGGAAGTTTTATCTCCTTAACTCTGGCTTGGGACCGTTTGGTAGAGTTAGAGGATCAGAATAATAATGATGCTTATGATGTTGGGGAGCGTTTTAGCGATCGCGGTTTGAATAATCTTGACCTCTATTTAATGCCAGTCGGAGAAGAGGACACTACCAAAAGTGTCTGTGCTTCTATCAGTGAAGCGGATGCTGTGGAACATATTTTCTGCCAAGTCCCTGCTCCGGGTCGCTATAAAATTCGGGTTCAGTATCAACAACAGGTTAATCAGCCGTCTCAAGCTTATGCTTTAGCTTGGTGGACAGTTCCAGATGCCCAATGAGAAGCAAGATGGGGAAGATAGGGAAAGTTCTAAACTTTCCTCACATCCGGGAAACTCATGAATTTTTACAAATTTTACTCATCAAAATCACAAAAAAAACAATAATATAGCAGTCGAAGTAAAGCTTAAGACATCTTCTGCTCCCTGCTCCCTGCTCCCTGCTCCCTTTCAACCAAAAGACTATGTCCTAAACTATACTTCCCTTGCTATAAAGTAACTAAAGTAAGAATGGTAGTTGATTCAGAGTTAGAAGCAATGGAAGCAGAGTTTTACTACCGAGGAATAGATAAAATTCGTCAAGGAGACTTGAACGAAGCAATTGAGGAATTTGATAAAGCCTTAGAGATTAATCCGAACTTCGCCGAAGCCTACTATAAACGAGCTATGGCTCGCTTTGACTTAGGGGATCAACAAGGTGCGATCGCCGATTATACTCAGGCTTTACAAATCAATTCTGAAAGTATTGAAGTTTATTTCGGGCGGGGTTTGGCTCGATTGGCACTCGGAGATGCCACTGGAGCAATAGAAGATGCCAATCAAATACTTAAAATTAATCCTAACCAGCCTGCTGCTTGTAAGCTTCAAGGTAGTGCCTACCGTAAGTTAGGAGATAATCAGGCTGCGATCGCATCATTTAAACAAGCAGCTCAGCTCTACCTAGACCAAAAAGATAAATTAAATTGTCGTCGTTGTCTTGAGAGTATCAATCAAATTCAACAACAGCAACTATTAGCGTTGGGTCGAGCCCAGACTAACGATTTTTGCAATCAAGCAATAAATAAAGTTAACACAGGTAAGTACCGAGAAGCCTTGGAGGATTTCAACTGGCTGCTTGAGGTTGACCCCAAAAATGCTCAAGCCTATTGCTATCGAGGTATTGTTCACTGCAAACTTCGTAATTACAGCAGAGCAATTCAAGACCTTGGTCAAGCTATGGAACTAAATCCCCAAGATGCTCAGGTCCGTTACCATCGAGGATTACTCCGCATTGAACTGGGAGATTACCGGGGAGCTATTGATGACTTGAGCAAGTTACTACAAAGCAATCCGGAAAATCGGGATGTCTTGATTCATCGGGGTAATGCCTATATCCAGATGGGAGACTATCGGCAAGCCATCGAAGATTATTCCCGAGTTATTACTCTTAAACCCAATGATGCTCAATCATATCGTTATCGGGCAACCGCTCGTGAAAAGTTTGAGGATCTACGGGGAGCATTTGAAGATTATCAACAAGCGGCAAATCTGTATTTCGATCAACAAGACTGGACTAATTATCGGAAACTGCTCGATAAACTCAAACAGCTACAGCCATTACAACTGACCGAGGGGTCGAGCAATCAAGAATCACAAGCACCATCAAATACCAAACCTAGTAGGGAGTTGCAACAAAGACTACTGAGACTGGTAGGAGGACAATCCGATATCGCAACACGCCTACTTGACTTGGCTAAGGGGAAATACCCAGGGATGCCAGAAAAGTGGTATTGGGAGAAGGTGATCAAGGATTTAGAACGATAGCGCTATAATAAATGAAATATTGATAACACTAGCGACAAGAAAGCATATGCGCTACGTGCAGGCTACGCCAACAGCTATCAGCTATCAGGTGTTCCGATGGCTTCAATGGCAGCTTCTAATGCGATCGCAATATGAGTCCAATGGGTTCCTCCCTGACAAAACACAATATAAGGCTCCTTAAGCGGACCATCGGCAGAAAATTCTGAGGTACTGCCATCAATAAAAGTCCCCCCAGCCATCACTAACTGACTCTCATAACCCGGCATTGCGGCTGGGACAGGGTCGAGGTAGGAACCTACGGGAGAATGCTGTTGTATCGCTCGACAGAAAGCAATTAATTTCTCTGGTGAACCCAACTCAACGGCTTGAATCACATCCCGACGGGGTACCATCGGTGGGGGATTGACCGGATAACCCAGTTCTGAAAGAGTATGAGCGATTAAATGACTCCCTTTGAGGGCTTCACCAACCATTTGGGGAGCTAGGAATAATCCTTGAAACAGCAATCGATTCTGATCGAAAGTTGCCCCACCTGAACTACCAATCCCTGGAGCAGTCAGACGACAGGTCGCCGCTTCAACTAAGTCAGCTTTTCCAGCCACATAGCCTCCAGCAGTAGCAATCGTTCCCCCAGGATTTTTAATCAAGGAACCCGCCATTAAATCTGCTCCTACTGCTGTCGGTTCTTGTTCTTCTACAAATTCCCCGTAACAGTTATCGACAAAACAGATAGTATCAGGATTTTGTTGTTTGACAAGCTTGACAATTTTTTCTATTTCTGATATTGAAAGACTCTTTCGCCAAGAATACCCACAGGAACGCTGAATGAAAACCAGACGGGTGTTCTCTCCCACCGCTGTTGCCAAGGCTGACCAATCCAAACTTCCGTCACTAGTTAGGGACAACTGGCGGTAACGAATCCCAAATTCTAGTAGGGAACCTTGACCATCACCCCGTAAACCAATCACCTCTTCCAAGGTATCGTAAGGGGCACCGGCAATCCCTAGCATTTCATCACCAGGACGCAATACCCCAAACAGGCAAGATGCGATCGCATGGGTTCCGGATACAAATTGTACGCGAACAGCCGCCGATTCAGCTTCCATGACATCAGCAAATACCATGTCGAGAGTTTTCCGTCCTAAATCATCATGACCATAGCCTGAAACACTAGCAAAGTGATGCACTCCTACACGATGTGCTCGAAAAGAATTCAGTACCTTTTTGAGATTTTGCTTGACGGCGGTGTCAATACCATAAAAGATCGGAAATAGTGCTTTTTCTGCTGCTTGCAGCCTTTGAGAGCTGTTCATTCCCAAAATTCGCGCCTCGAAATTTTAGATCAAAGAGAGCGGGTTATTACAATTTGTATCCTATTAGACTTACTGCATGACAATTGCTACTTCAGATAATCTTCGTTTAGATTGGGTCGTTATTACCTATATGGCCTTTATTCACCTAGCAGCGCTGTTTGCCTTACTTCCGAGCAACTTTAACTGGACAGCAGTGGGCTTAATGATCTTTTTCCACTGGGTGACAGGGGGCTTGGGGGTAACTCTGGGATGGCATCGCTTAGTGACCCACCGCAGTTTTCAGACACCCAAGTGGTTAGAATACTTCCTAGTTTTATGTGGTACCATTTCCTGTCAAGGAGGAGTGATCGATTGGGTAGGACTACATCGCATCCATCATTTGCACTCTGACACCCAACCGGATCCTCATGACTCCCATCAAGGGTTTTGGTGGAGTCACATGGCTTGGATGTTGCATAAAATTCCTGCTGATCAGGACATTCCTAAATTCACGAAAGATATTTCTGAAGATCGGGTTTATCAGTTTTTGGACAAGTATTTTGTGCTTATTCAAGTGGTTCTAGGACTGTTGCTGTATGCCCTCGGTGGCTGGCCATTTGTGGTGTGGGGGATTTTTGTGCGCCTAGTGCTTGTGTTTCACTGTACCTGGTTTGTCAACAGTGCTACTCACAAATTTGGTTATCGCACCTATGAGTCTAAAGATAGCTCAAAAAACTGTTGGTGGGTAGCCCTACTCACCTATGGTGAAGGCTGGCACAACAATCACCATGCTTATCAGTATTCTGCAAGGCATGGCATTAAATGGTGGGAAATTGACCTGACTTGGATGACGATTCAGTTCCTACAACAGCTGGGTTTAGCCAAAAACGTGAAACTGATTAGTCCTGAACAGACGTAAGTTCCCCTAGGGTAGTACCTTGAGTACTACCCTGGTGATTGCCGAGCGGATTCAGTTCTGAGGGCGGCTTAGTGGTAAAACCTCCTGAGCAGCAGAGTATACTCCGGTTTCCACAGTGCAAGCACCATGGATTTATCCTGTCTACTCAGGACTTACGACTCTAGCACTGAGGTTTAGGGAGTTTCTGGTAAAATTAAAAAATCTTAAAAATTCTTAGCTTTTGTTTACAAAAAACGTAAAGTCTGCCTTTATAATCGTATAAGTATTGTTACTAATCTCAAATTGTTCTTATCGAACGTTAACGGATAAACCTTAGCAACAACTCCTTAGTGATGCCCCGGATACTGGTCATCGATGACGACCCCGCAATTTCAGAATTAGTCACCATCAATTTGGAGATGGCTGGCTACGATGTTAGTCAAGCAATGGATGGCATCAAGGGTCAGGCTCTAGCTCTGCAACTGCAGCCAGACCTGATTATGCTAGACTTGATGCTACCCAAGGTAGATGGTTTCACCGTCTGCCAACGGTTACGTCGGGATGAACGCACTTCCGATATTCCAGTATTGATGTTGACTGCCCTAGGTCAAACCCAAGATAAGGTAGAAGGCTTTAATGCTGGTGCCGATGATTATCTCACCAAACCCTTTGAACTCGAAGAAATGCTGGCGCGAGTGCGAGCATTACTACGGCGCACAGACCGAATTCCCCAAGCTGCTAAGCATACGGAAATCCTGAACTATGGTCCTTTGACCCTGGTTCCAGAAAGGTTTGAGGCGATTTGGTTTGATAAAACCGTGAAACTGACCCATCTGGAGTTTGAACTACTGCACTGTTTACTCCAGCGCCATGGTCAAACTGTTTCTCCCAGCGAAATCCTTAAAGAGGTTTGGGGGTATGACCCTGACGATGATATCGAAACCATTCGAGTACATATTCGTCACCTGAGAACCAAGCTAGAACCTGATCCCCGCCATCCTAAGTACATCAAAACCGTTTATGGAGCAGGTTATTGCTTAGAGTTGCCCAATACAGAAAAGACCCTAGAAGTGAATTCGGCGACTGCCTAGGATGAACTTGGTGATGTCAGAGCTACTACAAATCGACTTTGTTAACCTAGATGGGAAAGCCCCCGCCCTTAAGCCGGGGGTAAGCTTTCTCACCGTTACTCAGTTGGCTACTTCTGATCAAAAATTGATCAACTTCTAGGGAGCCAAAGCATTGCCCCGCAACAAGCTACCAATTGTCTTCGCTGTAATCTTCATTTGGATAAGAGGATTAGCAGGTACAACGGTTTTATAGAGATAGCTATCGAAAGTCAGCCGCTGCACATCCTTGTCAGCACACATCTCTACAAAGGCTTCTCGGCTAGCATCGGAGTTATAGAAAACTCGTTGTAGAATATCTAGGACTTTGTAGGTCATGCCGTATTTCTTATCCCAGCGCTTCAGGTAAAGCTTGAGGTCACTCTCTGTGGGGATACGGCTACCACCGTTAGAGGTTTCCACAATGGTTTCAGCACACATGCGAGCTGATTTAGCCGCAAAGTAAATCCCTTCTCCAGAGGATTTAGTGACTGTTCCAGCAGCATCACCTACCAAAGCTACCCGACCAACTACACGTCTAGGTCTGGGATGCTCAGGAATAGGATGGGCTTCCACTTTGATGATTTTGCCACCCACAAGTTTTTTAGCCGCACGGGCACGAATCCCTGCTTGTAGCTTTTTGATCAGGGATTGGTTTACCCTCATAGTGCCGGTTCCAACGGCAACGTGGTCGTATTTAGGGAAGACCCAAGCGTAGAAATCAGGAGAGACATCATTGCCCACATACATTTCTGCCAGGTCTTGGTAGTAATTCATCATGTTATCTGGCAGACTGATGCGCTCTTGGAAAGCGATCGCATAATTGTAATCCCCAGCATCAATTGCTTTGGCAACCCGGGAATTTGCCCCATCAGCTCCAATCACCACATCTACTTTCAAGGTTTTGTGGATTCCCTTGACACTGCCATCAGAATGGTCAGAATAATAGATGGTATAGGGTTGAGAGTTACTGGTGGGAATATCGAGTTTATAAACGGTGCCATTAATTAAGTTAGCCCCCAACTCAGCCGCACGATTGCGCATGAACCCATCAAGCACCTCGCGACGGCACATCCCAATATATTCGTGTTCCTTTTCTATATGGATATCAACTTCAACATCAGACGGTGAGATCATCTTCATGTTTCTCACTTGCCGGTCAATAATTTCTGGTGGCAGGTCAAACTCACTCACCATACATAGTGGAATCGCACCACCACAGGGCTTAGCATTGTCCAGCTTACGCTCAAACAAATAGGTTTCGATTCCTGCTTTAGCTAACGTCTCGGCAGCAGAAGAACCTGCTGGTCCCGAACCAACTACTGCAACCCTTAGTGCTGGCATGTTTTCTCCCATGGTTTTTTAAGCTACGGAATGCATACTATCATGGACTTTCCTGTGATCTGAAGCTTCCCTAATATTTGGGGTCAAGTTGCAATACACCTTAACAAAAGTTCGTAACATTACTTAATGATTACCGCTGTGATTGGTCATTTTAATCGTTACCGGTTAATTGTTAAGATTAATAATGAATTGTTAATTATTGTGTAATTGTTAGGAATTGTTATTCTTAATGGTTAATTCTTAATTATTAGACCTTTATTAAACCTGTTGGAAAATAAGAGAAAATATCGATAGTGTAGGCAAATCGGTAAAGTAATACCAATTCGTCAAAGTAGGACTACAGATGCAGATGGTGCGAGAGTCAAGTTTTGGAACTACTGAATTTAGGGTTGCAGTTTCTGCCGTGCCTGCTGACGTAGCTTCAGGGCATTCCGGTGGTTAGGTTCAATCTGGAGTGCCTTATTTAAAGAAGTGATTGCCTGATTAAAGCGTCCTAGTGTCATCTGAGCTTCCCCCTTAGTCATCCAAGCGTCTGCCAAATTTCGTTGAAGTGCGATCGCTTTCTCCAAAGCCGTAATCGCCTCAACAGAACGACCCAACTTTTGGAGGGTTATTCCCTGTGAAAGCCAAGCTTCCGTTAAATCTGGCTTGAGGGTAAGGGCTTGGTTATAGAGTCTAAGGGCTTCTACAGACCGTTGCTGTTGGTCAAAGGCTTGACCAAGGCTCCACACAGCTTCTGGATAGTTAGGTTTGAACAAAAATGCGACGCATTCCCCCACCTCGTCCAGGTGGGGGTTAAGGAGCAAGTCAATCAATCGTCGTAACCTTGGTTTTCTATATATTGCTTTAGAACCGAAAGGGGGGCTCCTCCACAAGAAACAGCACTAAATCCCCTTTTCCAGAAGACTGGCTTCCAGTAATAGGGAGCCAATTCTTTTGCGTATCTTTTTCTAATCTCTCTACTGGTCACTGTCTTAAGGGTGTTGCAAAGCTTGGAAATTGATACCTTAGGGGCTAAATCAATTAGGAGATGGATATGATCATTTGTCCCCAAGTCCGCCTTGGCATCCTCAAGGATGCAGTTATTTTTCTCGCAGATGCTTTTTGCCAAGTCTAAGATGTCCTCTTCTATGTCCCCAGTAATTACTGGATGGCGGTACTTAGTGACAAACACTATGTGAATCTTGATTAACGAAACAGTGTGAGCGAAAGAGCGAAAGGCGGTTGACATTTTGTGATACTATAGGTTAATATAGTGACATATTAGCAATTCCGTTGAGATTGTGAAAACACCAACTCAGATCATTCGCACCGACAAATGGAGGCTTAACGCAACTAGTGAGCAGCGTCTGCTGTTCACTGAGACGGTTAAAGTCTATCGTCGTGCTTGCAGATACTTGGTTGGTATTATTTACACTCACTGGAGTAAATTCGGGAACTTAACGGCGGATCAGCTGACTCCTGCTGTCGAGAAACTAATGCATCAGACAGCTAAGCGTCCCAGTGTCAAGTATCCTCAGTTCAACAAAGCTTTTTATAAATTTCCCAGCTATTACCGTCGTTCTGCGCTCGCATTTGCGGCGGGTCAAGTTAGTAGTTTTGTGACCCGTTACCGAGAATGGCAAGCAGGCACTAGGAAACTACCTAATGCCAGTCCTCCGAAACTGAATGCTGACACTGGCTGTTACCCAGCTTTATATAAAGGCCAATGCTATAAACTACACCGATTCAATCAAGTCGAAATCAAAGTCTTTAACGGCTCTGACTGGGTCTGGACTACCGTTCAAATTACCGGATTAAGAGAGCGTCATCAGGTGGCAACCAATAAGATGTTGTCACCATCTTTGATATTTAATGAAAGAGCTTGCCATCTGTCAGTTCCGTTTAGTTGCAAGCCAGAAAAACGGAAACCAGAGGCTAATGTAACAGCGGTAGATCTCGGAATTAATACTACTGCAACGATATCGGTTGTAACCCACAGTGGCACTGTAATCCACCGAGATTTCATCCATCCGGGGAGAGACATAGACCGCAGGGACAAGCGACTGAAGTCTGTATCTATGCGTGCATCTAAAACCATGGGGAAGGGTGGCAGACTTCACAAGGGTTTTTGTTCTAAGACCTACCAAAAATGCCAAAGAATCAACAACCAAATCAGTCATGTAGTCTCTAGGCGAATTGTTGAGATTGCTGAAAAGTTTAACTCCGAAGCGATTGTGTTTGAGAACCTTAAGGCATGGAAGCCAAAAGGGGGACGAAAACGGTCTAACCTTCGGCAAAGATTTCACGGATGGCTCAAGGCAAAAATTCGCGATTTTACGCTTGAGAAATGGGCTGAGTTAGGAGGCAAAGTAATAGAGGTTGTTGCAGCATATACCTCAAAGCTTGCCTATGATGGTTCAGGCATTGTTAAACGTGACTCAGGAAATTATGCCCTAGCAACTTTCTCCTCAGGTAAGCAATTCAATGCCGACTTAAACGGTGCTTACAATATCGGCGCTAGAGGTGTGCTTAAACTCGTTCGCAGAAATGACAACGAGGGTCGTTTCAGCAAAAGCTCTGGACGACCGCCTAGAAGCTGGGCTTGTCTGTGTGATTTGTGGGCTGCGGCTAGCCCTAGATTAGCATAGGACACCCCCACCTCGGTTTACCAGGTGGGGGAAGCTTCATATGTAAGGCATCATTACAAGCAACAACTGCCATCTCCGGCTGTTGGAGTTGATTCAGACTGTAGCATTTGCCCCAATAGGCTTCCGGAAAATCTGCTTTTTTAGCGATCGCTTGGTCATATAGTATTAGAGCTTCCTGGTACTGTTGAGATTTCCGCAACTGGTCAGCTTCCTCTAAAACTTGCTCCCCTGTAACCGTAGCCTCAGTTTTATAGTTAGTCTTATAGTCAGTCTTATAGTCAGTATTTTCACCAGTTGGTTGGGCGGATAGAAACGTTTTCCACAGCAGCAAGCCCACCCCCAACATAGTTATCGATACAGTAATTAAGCCCAACTTCACCAATCGTTGCGGAATAGATAGTGTTGTCAGGTTAGGTGCTGAACCTCTCGAAGGTTGGGGGGGGTCAAGTTGAGGCGTAGTTCTACTTTGAGTCCTGGTTATCATTAACGAGGGGACTGTAGTGTTTGCTAGCTTCCTAATATCCGGAATTGGGAGTTCCATCCCAGACTCGCTTTCCCTGGTAATTTCCTGAGTAGGGATTTCTTCCTCAGCTTCAGACAACAGTTGCGGTTTTGCTAAACTAGCCAGTACCTCTAGAGCCTCAGCTGCTGTCCGATAACGGTCACGGAAATCATAGCGCACCATAATGTCAAGAATATGCGCCAACTCTGGGCTAACCTGCTTTGCGTAGTGTTGCCAATCAATTTCACTAGTTATAGAATTTTCCTTAAAGTTTTTGGGATGAACCCCAGTTAATGCCTGGATACCAACCATGCCGACAGCATAGATATCACTGCTAAAGCGGGGCCTTCCTGCCAATTGCTCATGGGGCATATAGCCCTGGGTACCTATAGAAACCGTTAAATGAGTTTCCCCGGTTTCAGGATTAATCTTTTGGCTACTGACTTGCTTAACAGCACCAAAGTCAATCAGCACGATTTTGTCGTCCCCTTGGCGGCGGATCAGGTTAGAGGGCTTAATATCGCGGTGGATAATCTGTTGTTGATGAACAAAGGCCAATACCTGTAGAATTTTTGTTAATAAATTAATAATTTGCTCTTGTGAACAGGGATGACCCTGGACAAGTTCTCGATTCAAAGGTTGTCCTTCAATCAATTCCTGAACCAGATAAAACTGCTGATCTTCCTCAAAATGTGCCAGTAGGCGAGGTATCTGGTCATGATTACCTAGCTGGTAGAGAAATCGAGCTTCTCTATCGAAAAGGCGTCTTGCCATTTGCAGCGTTGCCGTCTGTGCGGTTTGGGGCAAAAGATGTTTAACCACACATCGGGGTTGATTTGGCAAATGTATATCTTGTGCCAGGAAAGTTCGACCAAACCCACCAGCTCCCAGTTGGTTGATAATTTTGTAGCGTCCGCCTACTAGGGCTTTTGCGGGTTTTGTCTGTGCAGATAAGCGGCTCATCTAAGGGTTAGTGATGACTACTTAATTATGATTCCAAATCAAGTAAATATACCATTGATTTGGATCCTAAAGCTAGTTATATCACAACGAAAGTTAACATTACCAATTGTTTAATTAACCCTCAACTCCCTCCTCTTGTTGCCCGTTCCCTAGCACCATTAGAAAGCTCGGTGTCGCATCGCAACGTTAACTTTTTCCTTGACTATCGGACATTTAGAGGCTTGTCCCTGAATCAGCTAAACTAACAATGAGTGACTCAAATGAGAGAGTAAGCTGTCACCCATTTAAATTGTGAATGGGGCTGATGCTCAGATAGTCAGATGCGGAAATGCTCAGAGGGTATAAATTTCAATAGACCTCTGAGGAAAATACTCAATACCTCTGTGCAACTAGCTCTAAAAACGCGATCGCCAATTTAAATTACAAGCCAGTTTCTACATAAACATAGGGATTCAGTCGGCCAAAGGAGTCCCCACGAGGCTTACAAGGTGCATCCACGTGACCCACACATAACCCAAAGCACTCGCCCTTTGCATCAAGACAGTGACTGCAGCTAATTTATGTTAATAAATCAGCCTTTTCAAGAGGGTTATACTCATTAATCTAACCAACCCAAAACTACTACTAATTATCTGTTAATAGTTACTATGATTCTTTATTAATGATGTTTTAACAAACATCAGATCACCCATCAGCCACCAAAATGCGCTGCTCTACATGGATTTGAATTTGACTATAGCTGAACAAAATCCCATCAGGGGGCAGAATCCCCCATAAGACCAGTATTAAAGCAGCCTTGAAACCCCCCACCCCCTTTGAAAATTACCAGTTCGTCGAGTATGCTATGGCTATACCCTTTTCCCAGGAAATTAGCTTGGCCGGAAGACAAGGGGTTACTGAGTTCTACTTTGTGAGCTCTTCTTTGAGAAGTAGTGCAAAAGCTTAAAAAGTACCGCTGGCGATCGCCTTTTGGCTCTTAGCTCAGAGATTATCTCTGGGAAAATGTATGTCAGTCGCTTAAATCATTACCTGAAACCAGTATTTTCCGAGTAGACGTTTATAACTGAATCCAAGACTACCAACCGGATAATGCCAAAAAAATTTGGTCATTACTGACTTTTAACCTATGGTATAAATAATTTATTTCATGAATACATCTGTCTCAGTAGTTATCACCACCTTTAATAAAGCCCAGTACCTCGAACAATCAGTAAAGAGTGTAATAGCCCAAACCTTTTCCCCGGTTGAATGCATTATTGTCGATGACGGCTCTACTGATAATACCCGCCAAGTTGCTGATAAGTTAGTCCAGTACTACCCACAGATACAGTACTTTTATAAAGACAATGGAGGGGTATCATCTGCTCGTAATTTTGGCGCTGATAAAGCCACTGGAGAATGGATTCAATTCTTAGATGCTGATGATTGGATTCATGAAGATAAAATCAGATTCCAATTGAGCTGTTTAGAGGGAACTGGTGATAATGTAGTATTTTACTCCGACTACGAACGTGTCTATGTTGATCAAGGCGAGAACATTATTGAAACTAAGCCTCATGTTGTTGGTGCTCTCACCAAAGAACAGCTAATCGAACGACTGCTAATCTGTCCAGATTTTCTGGCAGACTCTCCTTTTCCATTGTTACAGCAATCGATGCTGTTCAAGAAAAAACTCTTAGACCAGAGAAATTTTGATACTCGCTTGAAAGCCTGTGAGGATCGAGAATGGGTATTGGAACTTCTGCAACGGAACGTCAGATTTGTCCATACTCCAATCATTGGAGCCTATTATAGAAAACACCGATTCAATCTCACCGATAATAGCTCACTGATGCGGGAGTCTTACATTAAGTATTTTGAAATTGTCTTGAAAAATCACCAAAAATTAGTTGGCTTTTGCCAAAAAAGTATTAAGTATTTGATAGAAAAAAGTTTTGAAGAAAAAGACCAGGAAAGTTTTACTAGACTGGCTAAATTAGTGGAATTACCAGTGTATCTGCTCAATGGCAAAATTAAAGTTAATCATCGTTGGTTATTAGATTTACTCTATTCCATCAGAACGATAGTACCCAACTTTTTACTATACGAAAGATACCGAGGTCCTCGTTCTCGTAAACTTTTATCCATCATTAGCCGGAAAAATTCTAAATTCCCAGAATCGCGGTGCTAGGGGAGCTGGGGAGCAGAGGAGCAGAGGAGCAGAGGGGCTTATGAGTAGAGGGATTTGGAGAGAAAGAATATCAACGTTTCATTAACCAAGGTGAGGGGTTAGTAATCATACTTACCAAACCACCTAAAACTTGGTTATAGATTCCATATACTTCTCTAGCTGATTCCACATCCAGATAGTTGCATTTGACAGCAAACTCGATCCAAGTCTGACTTTCAGCAGCTTCAGCTAACTCCTTCGGAGACGCTACGCGAACACAGTCATTGAGTTTAGCTACAAAAGCTGCTTCATATCGACGCTTTCTCCAAGCTTCAGCTAGATTTGCACAAACAGATCGTGATGAGCGACGAATTTGATCAGTTAGCGATGCAGCGCGGTCTTGGGGAGGCAGCGCGGTCTTGGGGGTCTCCCCCATGAGCGACTGCCGTGGTTTCCCCCATGAGCGACTGCATCAAGACAATGAATAACGTTCTTCAACGGGAAACTTTTTGGAGAATTCAAAGATTTTCATAGCAGCATCGAATGCCATTTGATACACTTTCAATTCTTGATGACTTGTAATTGGTTCTTTCTTCATCTCCCCAGGTACCTCTACTCCTCGGTTTTAGCATAAACTGGGATAAACGTCCCGTTCGGTAAGATCAGCCTCAGGATAAATCCTAAGCTGTTGCGCATTTAAATTGGATATTATTCAGTTATAAAAAAAACCGTCAAACCCTCTCCCCTGCTCCCCTACTCCCCTGCTCCCCTGCTGTCAGAACCATAGAATTTAAATGAAGACCAGCTTAGAGAGTATCCTGATTAAATTCCTCCTGTCAACAGCAGCAACACTGTTTGAAATAGTCCTACCATTACCCCTAAAATACCCCCTAAATTCACAATAGCTTGTAATTCACTTTTTACTAAAGTCTGAATCGTGATTTCCATATCTTTTGGAGAAGTAGCGTTTACCCGTTCAACAATCACCTCATCAATAGATAAAATCGGAATCACTTCAGTCATAATTTTTTCCAAATCCTCCTCCAGGTAGCGCTCTATCACCAAAGCAAGTTCCTGGCTAATCATTGTTAACGATGTAGTCATAATTGCTGACTCTCGGAGCCGATTAACAATTAACACAGACACCTTTTCCCAGTCAATAGATTGATTTAATCCTTGTATAAATCCAGCACCACCCTCTTGAATATAAGCACGCACCGAATCCCGCATAGTTTTCCGTAGCTGTCTCACTGTTGACAAAGGCAGATTTTGCAATGAAACATTTTGCAACCATTCCCGCAAGCGATCGCGAGTTCCTAGAGCCACAATTAACTCTTCGATGCGAGCATTAGTCGCTTCTTTTTCGTCAAGGCAAAAGCTTCGCAGGCGGATCAAAGCATTGCGCAGACCAAATAAATTTGCCACTACCCAGTATGTCCCACTGGACTTTTCCCGAAAGTCTTCATCAATGATTTGAATGTTGCGGTCAGTTAGGAAATCAATAACTGCCTGTCGCAAAATATCTGGGGGGAGTACTACTTTTAATATCCACTCAGAAAGCTTCCGAGCTTGTTCTTGATCCAGTCGAAACTCCAATAAAATCTGGTCAAAAACATGATTAAGTTGGGCTTCTAGAAAATCCTTACGACGGGCTAAGACTTTTAGCATACGTGGCAACGATTCCCCGATCAAGTCTCGGAGAATCCCAGCAAGAATATGAGCTGTTTTCTGTTGCTTATCCGACCGGACTTGATCTAGCGCTAAGTTTAATAGCCACAAGATCGCTGCTTCCACACGTTCAGTATGCAGCAGACGCTTTGCCAAACGCTGTAACTCTGTTGGCGTCAGCAAAGACCCCATAATAGTGTCAGCCACTCGCTTAGCCAGCCGTTCCTGGTTGCGGGGAATTAAACCTGGTGTAAAAGGTAGCTGACGCTTACCGAGGTAAATTGGTCTGTAGGGACGGAACAACATTTTTATGGCTAAATCATTGGTGAAATAGCCAATAATTCCCCCAGCTATAGGAGGAACAAACAACAAGAACAAGTTAAACAGATCCAAAACAAAAATCGAGTTGTGTAGAACTTAAAAAGCAGGTAATCGGCAAGTTTAAAGTATGATGGAAAAAGTCAGAAGTTTTAGTTATAGCATTTATTAAATAGGTGAGGTACGACGCCCTTGGGGGTTTAGGGAGTATATAATACGGAATAGGGAATAGGGAATAGGGAATAGGGAATAGGGAATAGGGAATAGGGAATAGGGAATAGGGAATAGGGAACTTCAGATCAGGTAATAGGGAAAAAATCCTGTGTACCTCATTACTAGTAGAAGCGCTATATATGGCTGCGGTTCCTTAACAATTATTAGGTTTGAGGATTATTTTAAAGATGCACCATCCCTCACCTTTATCATTGCTGCCTTTACACTTGCTATCTTCATCTTTTATACTTCAAAAATTGCTTTAATGCCCAATCTCTATTGTAGGCTTTTTCCAAAAGTGACATCCTGCCACACTAAACCCTCACGGGATATAATACACATTGCCGTTGATGGCACTGTTCGTTTTCTTTTTCTTTAAACCATGACTGAAGTACCACCAGGCTCTCCTGAAAGTCACCCTCAAACCAATTCAGAACAGATAAATACTGAAGATTTATTAACCTTACTGCGGCGCAAAGAATGCAACTGGGTGGAGTGGGGTAAAGCCTGTCAGCAGCTACAAAAAGCTGGCTACAGTTCTCAGGTAATTTTTGAAGAAACTGGGTTTGAGCCAATTCAACAGAATCAAGTGATGGTGGCATCTCAGGTTTACACAAGTTTGATTACAGTAGGGGTGTCCGATCAAGTGCGATCGCGTTTTGAGAGTACTGGTAGCGATTCCCTGTACGAGTTGCGGATTCTCACCCAAGAGGAACGAGCTGCTGCTGCTGAATTTCTGGTTGCTAGAAACTTGAACTCCGAAGGAGCCCATGAAGTTGCCAAAGCACTCAAGACCTTTTCCCGCAGAAGCCGTCCACCCGAGGGATTCACCAATCATCCTGGAGATGCTGTTGCCTATCAGTATTGGAAACTTGCCAAACAACACAATGATTTGCAAGAACGTTCTCGTTTGATTGCCCGAGGCTTGATGTTTGCTCATACTCAACAAGCCCGACAACAAATCGAAGAATTACTCACAGGAGCATTTGGTAGCACTCAGCGTCCAGCCCCCAGACTACCCATATACCGCCTCGAAGCTGAAGAAGATTTACCCCGCTTGCTTCCCGTAGTGGGATCCTTACCCCTGACAATAGCTGATCTCAACCAGGTTCCTAAAACTGACTATACCGGTGCTTTCAGTATAGTTAAAGGGCTTCGAGAGCAGACGTTCGTGGCAGTACCCGGCTGGCAGGTAGTTTTGAAGGCACAAGATCCAGTGGTGATTTTGTGTAACAGTAATCAGCTGCCTATTCAACAGAATAACAAACCTGAAGAGATTTTGCTTATTATTGACCGCTCACAGCAGCAGTGGGATGGGGACAGCTACTTTTTGGTTGAAGAATCAGGACAGTTGGAGATTAAGTGGTTTCCAGATTCTCCTGATGTTAGTTTTTTGGGACGCCTCATCCTACTATTACGACCCAAAAAAATTCTGGATGAAGCCTTGAGTCAAGATGTCTGGCAAATTGATGAGTAATTAGTCATTAGTTATTAAGTTAGTTAATTTCTGTTTTGTTGACTCTTGACTGTTGCTTTTTTGTTGACTTTTGACTGTTGACTGTTAAAAATTACCCTCAACAAAACCCTTCATAAAAAGGCTCAATTAGTTCGATTAGCCAGTACTGCATAGAATGGATCGCCTCCAGTGATCCCAAGCTGTAGCAGAAAAGTAGGAAGCGGGGAGGGTCGAGCCACAACCTCAGGCGAACTAAATCCAGGAATAGACTGGTAATAGGTTTTCACTAACTCCACTCGACTTTGCTCGCTACCATCTCGCCAAGACTGAATCGCCTTTTGAAAAAACATTCGGTTAGAAAAGCTAACAATTGCTATTCCCCCTGGTTTTAAGACGCGATGAATCTCAGCAAAAACTTTTTCGGGGTACTGAAGATACTGAACTGAAACAGCAATCAGGACAGCATCAAAGTCTTGGTCAGGCAATGGCAATTGCTGATTTTGATTCAAGTCTTGGATAAAGTAGTGATTAAGTCTAGGATTTTTGACCAATTCTTCGCCATTCATCCCATGCCCCTCAACATGAGCAAACTCCATGTCTTCTGGTAAGTGAGAAACCCAACTACTCATAAGATCGAGGATACGGGTGTTGGGTTGTAGTCGCTCCCGATAGAGGTTTACCAGCTGATCAATAAAGCCCTCATCGACATGAGTCACAAACCGTGGAAATGAATAGAACAGAGCATCATCGCTCTCATCCAATTTACTGCGTTGAAGGCGCTGGTCGATCATTGTATGAGCTAATATCTATTTTGTTAAGCTTCCTCACGAATATTATAAAGATTTATGAAGCTTATGGTAAGTATTTCTGAGTTTGGGTTATTTCAAGGAATATTTTGATCCGCTTAGACAGGGTTCTACAAAAAAAATAGGGAAGAGCATTTATATCTCTTCCCCCTTGTTGATTTTGGTATTGATTGTGCTTGTCTTGGTTTCGGTTTTGGAGTGCTTTCGGACTTTCCTTAAGCTTCCGGCGCAGCATCTGAGTCTGTTTTTTCAGTTGTTTGCGCCGTGCAGAGCCTCCTTTCCCTTTCCAGTTACGTCCTTGGCGGCGGGGCGATTCCCACCGTTTTAGTCGTTGTGCCATCACTATTGCCCCTTAGTTACAGTGGGCGGGGAGAGACTCGAACTCTCATGACCATAAGGCCGCCACATTTTGAGTGTGGTGCGTCTACCAATTTCGCCACCCGCCCGTTTGGGCATCTCCATTATTATAACTAATTAGCTGCTGATTTAACAAGGACTGATAAGATTGAGAACTTGCCCAACGGTCAATTTCTCGCGCCCGTAGTACAGGTAAGGGATGGCTCAGTTGAGAGATCTGCAATTGTTGGAGTACTTGACCCAGCTCAGTATCACCAGCGCTATCGTAAGCCCTAGCTTGAGCAATAAACGCATCTAGGTTCAGTTGTGGTGCCAGAGTTGGGGAACCACCAGCTAGTTTCATCAATACAGACATGACCACTCTCGGATTTTGAGTAGCCAGTAAAGCAGCGCGATCGCAACTGAATTCCGCACATCGTAGCCACTCTAACATCTTCTCCTGTATGCTTTGAGCAATGAGCATCCCCCAATTCGGAATTAAACTAGCCGCTAATACCATGATATTGAGCGGTGTCAGGTACACCCCATGTTCGCATTTGAGATGACCCAGTTCATGGGCAATAACCGCCTGAATTTCCTCTGGTGTCAGCAGATCAATTAAAGAGGTGTGCAAGACAATGAAAGGCTGCTTACCCCGCATAGCGAAGGTATAGGCATTGGGAGAGGGATTTTGCTGCACATAAAGTTGAGGCGGCTCTAAATCTAAAGTTGTGCAGGCATCTTCGAGTAGTTTATGAAGATGGGGCAGTTGATTTTGTCCCACCAAGACACTAGCAGAGATATTGTTCAGGTAAAAAAACTGTTCCGCTACAGGACCTAGTAAATTTCGCACCACCAAGTCTATCCCTGGCAACTGTTTCAGGGCTGTGGTTGCTTCCAAATCTAGGGGATGACGAAAATGATCTGCCTTCAGACCAAATAGTGATGTTTTAGTCATTAGCTGAAAATAATATGTTAGTCGTTAGTCATTAGTCATTACTTATTAGTCTAGGACTTCCCCAAAATCTCTGGCTCAAGCCTAATCTATTGTAGGGTTACAAGCCTTGCGCCCTAACTACATATAGCGCTACCTATAAGCACGAACCTATATAGCGCCACTGCCTAATTCCTCTAGTCCTTGGTGGTGGTCTTGAATTGACAGACTTTCAACTAACAATCCCCTAAACGCTAAACGACTTACCACAGCCACAGCTTTGATTGGCATTGGGGTTGGTGAATTGGAATCCACCACCAATCATAGCATCGCTATAATCCAGTACCAGACCGTAGAGATAAAGCAGACTTTTTGGATCACAGATTATTTTGAAACCATCGTAGTCAAAGATTTCATCATTCTCCCGAATGTTACTAGGTTCTTCAAAATCCATCATGTAAGACAGTCCTGAACAGCCTCCCTGGCGAACACCAACTCGCAGGTAAAGGTCTTTTCCTTGGCTTTGTTGCAGGGCTAAAACATGCTTTAGGGCTTTGTCTGTCAGTTGAATACCTTTTTGCTGTGACTCAGTTGCTTGTGCCATTGCTTACTTGTGACTCCTAATTTTGGTTTGGTGTTAAGTTATTGTGCATCGTCAAGAAAGATAATTATCAGCCTCTAATCTTAGATGCACGCTTATACGCTCTCATCAAACTAGATGCTTCACAGCTTATACCTAAATCGGCTCTGCCAGTTCACAGTTTTGCTGTTTATCGATAATTATCTAATTGTCGTTAAATGGAAATTATTGGGGGTTTGAATCTTTATTGTAACGAGTCTTTAGGCTACCAGGCATTAATCATTCTACGTTGCATTATCAATCTAAGTTATGGTTTAACCTTCCACCGTGACTCAGATAGTGGCTAATCTCTTCTTCACTAACTCGGTAACCACAGTTAATGATCATCTTCTGTACTTGTTTGCTGCACTGCACCCCTTGCTCAGATATACCCAGACAGTTATAAACTTTTTTCAGTTGAGAGAATTCAAGCTTTTCATGGAACAAGCTATCCCCCTGGCCAGGATGGGAGATTTCTTGCCAAAGTCTTAAGGCTTGTAAGTGATACGCTAAGGCATGGGGGTAATTTCCCAAGTGGTAGTGAACCGCTCCGATATAATCTAAGCTTCTGGTGTTACCATGAAGTGATTTACTCAGTTCCTGACCAATCTCCAAAGCTTGATGATAGAAATCCAATGCCCGTAGTTCCTCACCTAGTCGGAAGTAAACTGTGCCAATCCTCTCAAGAGTAGTTAACTTGCGACTAGAGTAACGAGAGGATGTTTTTTTTTCGTGAATGGTTAGGGCTTGCTCCAAGACAGCAAGAGCTTGACGGTATCTTCCAAGCTGGGTATAAGCTTCCCCTATATTTGCCAGTGCTCTGCCTTCGCCCTCAATTGAATTGCCTGAGTTTTGAAAAATCTTCATCGCTTGGCGAAAGCATCTCAGAGCCAGTACTGGTTGATGCCAGCTATTGTGAATTTCCCCTAGGTGATTAAGGATTTTAGCAATCTCTGAGTGAGCTTGAGTTTTTTGGAAAATCCTCAATGCTTTTAGATAAACCTTAAATGCCTTATCATCCTGGTTAGTCTGGGAATAAGCCATGCCGAGATGATGAAGAATGACCCCTAAACTCTTGGGTGAACCAACATCATTGGCCATTTGTAAACTTTGCTCGAGACACTTGATTCCCCAGGCATACTCTCCCAAACGGCAATGAACTAACCCAATGCGTTTGAGAGTATCAACTTGAGCAGCCAAATCTTCGTTAGTTTGACAAATTGCTAAGGTGTTTTGCAGTGTTTTTAGTATATTTTGTAACTGATTTTTGCGATACTTACGAGATTGAGGCTGGACAGGGTTATCTCCTGCAGTCTTGTTTTGGTGTTGCTCGACTTCGGTTTCAACTAGATTCTGAACCAGATGTGCCATAGTAATATTGCTCCCTGATGTAGATGGGGGGGATGATGGAGCCCAAGAAACTTGAGTAGCCCATCTCCCTTGCTCATTTTCAGCAGTTATGTCTCTGTTTTACCTCGGTTTCCAGAGATAAGATTCCTCACAACTTGCTGTATATTCCTAAATATATTTTTCAGTAAGTTAAGGAAATTATTGAGCTATTTATAAAAATTAACATCAGTAGCCTATGCACACTAATCTGGAAAGACCTAGTTGCCGTCATACATACTACCTTCTTTCCCGATCTCCCCGTTAGCCGGTTGCGGAGGATGCGCTTCTTGAAGCAAACTCACTCTCAAAATCTGTCCGGAGAAGGGTCACACCTACTCGAATAAGGAAGTAGTAGATGCACCCTGATCACCGCCCCCAGCTTTTACAGGTTGGGGGTTTCCTGATTTTTTTACCTATTCCTCTGTGGTTCAGTCTTCTGAGCACTAACCACTTATTTTCCTCGAAGAGTAGTAATTTCTTTAAGCCTCAGCTAAGACAAATAAACTCCCGCAGCTGCTCTAGATAAACCCCTGGAGCCTCCAACATTGGAAAGTGAGCTGTATCAGGAATTTCAACATACTTGACGTTTTCACTTAATTGTGAAGCTCTACGCCCTAGTGCTGAAGGAATAATTTTGTCGTATTCACCAGAAACTAGCAGGGTTGGTACCTCTAACTGAGCGAACTTATTAGGCATTACCTCCGCCGCATACTTACTAACCGCAGTCAGCATTGTTCCCAAAGCTGCCTCATGATCTGCCATGAGGTAATCTGCCAAAAAAACCCGGCTCACTGCCCTAGGTAGGGGATGGTGCAAAAATCGCATCATGAACACGGTACCGGCCAAGGGAATATTTAACAACCAACCGGGGCGGAACCTAACTACTAACTCACCAACTTTGTGAAAAGCGGTGAAGGATTTCTCGTCATAATCAAAAATACCGCTATTATTCAAAATTGCCTGCTCAACCCGCCCAGGATAACGATTGAGAAACATCGTAGCAGCAGATGCCCCTAGGGAGTGGGCATTGATATAGATACGACCAAGTCCCAGGGTATCTAACAACACCACTAAATCTTCAGCATAGTCCTCCATCTCATAGGTCAAGTTTGTCCCCTGTTGGGGTAATTTTGACCTACCAAACCCCCTTAGGTCATATAGGAGGCAGTCAAAGGTATTGGATAGAGCTTTAGCGGTACTTTCCCAGTAGCGAGACGAGCCACACCAGCCATGGATAAAGACCATCACAGGTTTATTTCCAGAAGCTGTTGACTTCTTTACCCATTCATAGTAGTGTTCTACACCCCGAATTTGAATGTAAGGCATTTTTCGACCTTTGTCCTTTGTTAATTGAAAATCAACAATCAACAATCAACAATCAACAATTAACAATTAACAATCAACAACCAATAAATTTGATTTTGACCAATGACAAATTACTACTATGCTGATTCCGGCTTTGGCAATGAAGAAGGATGAACCAATAGTTCAGCAGTTGAACGCTTCTCTACCATTTCCCTAGTGATTGTACAGCGAGTGACATCCTTACGAGAAGGCAACTCGTACATCACTTCCAGCATCAATTCTTCCACAATGCCCCTTAACGCCCTAGCACCAGTTTTACGACGGTAAGCTTCCTGGGCCAACGCTCGAATTGCATCTGGCATAAACTCCAAGTTAACATTGTCCATCTTCAGCAGCTTCATATACTGTTTGACCAGTGCATTCTTGGGTTCTGTCAAAATTGCCATCAGGGCTTCTTCATCCAGGGGTTCAATGACCGCTACCATTGGTATCCGACCAATGAACTCAGGAATCATGCCGAATTTCACCAAGTCATCTGGCTGCAAGTGTCGCAGAATATCCGCTGTGCGCTTTTCCTTCGACTGATTCTCTCCAGGCTGAATAAATCCCATGGAACGCTTGCCTAGGCGTTGCTCAACCACCTTATCCAAACCAACAAACGCACCACCGCAAATAAACAGAATATTGCTGGTGTCAATTTGAATGCAGTCTTGATAAGGATGTTTGCGTCCACCTTGAGGGGGCACATTAGCAATGGTGCCTTCTAGCATTTTCAGTAATGCTTGCTGGACTCCTTCCCCAGAAACATCCCTGGTAATGGAGGGATTTTCACTCTTGCGGGCTACCTTATCGATTTCATCGATATAGATAATCCCTCGCTGGGCTTCCTCTACATCCAGATCTGCCACTTGCAATAGTCGCAGTAAGATGTTTTCTACATCTTCGCCAACATAACCAGCTTCTGTCAGGGTTGTGGCATCTGCCACAGCAAAAGGCACATCTAATATTTTGGCTAAGGTTTGGGCGAGTAATGTTTTACCACAACCAGTAGGACCAATTAGAAGAATGTTGGACTTTTGTAGCTCTATGCCATCATCCATTATTCCCTGACCCTGACCCTGAGCTTTAGATTGGAGCAAGCTTAGGCGCTTGTAGTGGTTGTACACAGCAACTGACAGAACTTTTTTGGCTTCCTCCTGACCAATCACATGGTCATCTAGATACCGTTTAATTTCCCTGGGTTTGGGAATCTGATTCATAGAAATGCGGTTAGCACGGGGACGACGTTTCTTGGCAGGTTCTGGTCGAGGAGCAGGCTGGGGAGCAGGCGCACCGGAATCGAGTAACTCCTCATCTAAAATTTCATTACATAAATCAACACACTCATCACAAATATAGACTCCGGGGCCAGCAATTAATTTGCGTACTTGCTCTTGAGACTTACCGCAGAAGGAACATTTTAGATGGGAGTCGTATTTAGACATAAGAAGCCTCTTTCTAAATAGAAGCGACAGCTGCTTCCTGGTTAGGAAGATTCTGCCGGGAGATCACCTGGTCAATTAAACCATAGTCTTTAGCTTCCGCCGCTGACATGAAAAAGTCGCGTTCGGTATCTTCGGCAATTTGAGCCACCGGTTTACCGGTGTGATTAGCCAGTAATTCGTTAAGGGTTTGCTTGTGGTATAGAATTTCCTTAGCTTGAATTTCTATATCCACCGCTTGTCCCTGAGCACCGCCAAGGGGCTGGTGAATCATAATCCGAGAATTGGGCAATGCCATCCGCTTACCAGCAGCTCCCCCTGCTAGGAGAAATGCGCCCATACTAGCAGCTAAGCCATAGCATATGGTAACCACATCTGGGCGCACTTGCTGCATAGTATCATATATTGCCATCCCTGCAGTTACCGAGCCACCTGGGGAGTTGATATACAATTGGATATCCTTTTCCTCGTCTTCAGCTTCTAGGTATAACAGCTGGGCAACAATTGAGTCAGCTACCACATCATCGACCTGGGTGCCCAAAAACACAATGCGTTCTCGCAGCAGCCGCGAATAAATGTCAAATGCCCGTTCTCCCATTCCAGACTGCTCTACCACCATTGGTACAACACTACTGGAGGTGATTTGGTATTTATCTATAGAACTTAAGCTGGTGATTGAGCAATGAGGGGACACAGATTGCAGCATAGATTGCAGCATAGGATACAATTTGCCAAGACCTCTCGATTTATTAATAAAGGTGCTATCTAACAAGGGCACGAATAGGCATAAAGTCAAAGTCTCTATAGAAACTATTATGCCTTAACTGTTTGCTTGTTGGTGCAAGAGTTGACGGTTAGAGAGTTGAGGCTTATCTATAAGCCTAAGCTGTTGAGGATCTAGTGTTGAAAAGCGATCTAAGCTGAGCCTTGGGTTTCAGCCTCATAATTCTAAAAGTTAAATCCGTAACACCTTAGCCACTCGCTACCAAGTCCCCTGGGAAGATCACCAACAAGACCAACCCTAGGATTTACTCAGAAACTGGTTCAGCTGGTACTTCAATAGTCTGGGAAGCCGCATCGGTTGTTTCTAGTTCAGTTACTGTAACAGCCGTGTCTTCTGCTTCAGTTTCTTCTTCGGTAATGGTTCCTTTGGGAACCAGCTCTATAGTACCGTGATCTTCTAACCATTTAATGGCTTTGAGTTTGAGCAAATCCGACTCGACAAATTCCCGCAGGCGATCCGGATCTACCTCTTGACCAGCCAACTGCTTCATCAATTCTTGACTTTTCGCTTCTATTTCCGAATCTTCAAGGGTTAGGGATTCACGTTTAGCTACTTCCTTAAGAGCTAGGGATTGTCGGAGGCTTTGGATAGCATCAGGACGTGATCGCTCTCGCAGCTGTGGTAGATTCTCTTCAGTAAACAGCCTTTTAACATCCATGCCCAACTGTTGCATCTGGATTGCTGTTTGGGTCAAAATTGTTTGGAGTTCCTGGTCAATTAGCGTTTCAGGCAAGTCAACTTCAACCTTTTCCAGGAGCGCGTTGATTAAAGCCTCCTCCTTGCTGGCTTGCGTTTCTTGATCAGCTTTTTCCTGAAACTCCTGCTGTAAATATTCCCGTAACTCTGCCAAGGTTTCCTTATCACTAACTTCTTGAGCGAAGTCATCATCTAACTCTGGCAGCTCTTTTTCCTTGATTTCTTTTAGGGTGATGCTAAACACCGACGACTTGCCAGCTAAATCTTCTAGGGGGTAATCTTCAGGAAACGTCACTGCTACTTCTTTATTCTGATCAGGATTCATACCAACAATCCCTTGAAGAATGTCCTCTAGGAACTTGCCTTCCCCAAGTTCAATTTCAAAATCCTTAGCTTCACCGTTAGGTATTACTGAGCCTTCATCCTCTTCGCTATCACTAGTAAATCGACCGACATAATCCACCACGACCACATCTCCCATCTGGGCTGGGCGTGATTCCACTGGTACTAGGGTAGCCTGATCAACACGCCGTTCTTCGAGAAAATTATCGACGGCATCTGGTTCAACCTTAGTTTCCTCAGCTTTCACACTTAAGCCATTGTATTCCCCTAAATTGACCACTGGTGGCACATCCACCGATGCGGTGAAGGTTAGGGGTTCTCCTGGTTTGAACTGGCTGAGCAAATCTTCTAAGGTAGAGGTTAAATTATAGTTTCCTAGTGCCTCAATTTGGGCTTGCTCAATCGCCTGCTTTAGAGTACTGTCGAGCAACTCTTCGATGGCAGCAGCTTTTACCTGTTGGGAACCAAGACGTTGTAGCAAAACCTGACGGGGTACCTTCCCTGGCCGAAACCCAGGAATTCTGGCTGTGCGGGAAAGGTTCTGTAAAACCTTTTCATAGGCTTGTTTGGTCGTTTCAGCCGGAATTTCAATTTCCAGAGCAACCTGGCTAGCGGGAAGTTTTTCCTGAGTTACTTTCATTGACGCTTGGGTGTGAAGAGTTAATTGTTTAATTAGTTGGGACAATGGATAGTCAACCTGGCTTAATCAAAGATTCCACCTGGGGACTCCTATATTACTTTAGGTGTTGCCTGCTTGGACCAACAAAATTCACCAAAAAGATTTACATTGTTTCAGCCAAGGTATTTATCCACATGCACTAGTTGCCCTAGCCGACGCTTTGCCATCAAGGGGTTTGGCAACAAAGTCCCTTTGACTAATTTCTCAAGGGGTTTGACTCAAAACCCCGATCTCCAAAGGAGTAGAGGGTAAAACTAACCGTTATCAAGTATCGATACACATGGACAACCTCTACCTCCGATGGAACTAGACAGGAGCATCGAAAGCAATTAAGCAATTATGGTATGCTGATCCTAACAACCAGTTAAGCGTTAAGCACATCTACCAGTTTCTTTCTGGCAGTAGAGAAAACTATATATAGGTAGTTACTGCAGCCTTTAAGCAAGCTCTTAGTCGATCAGAGCTTTTCAAGTCTACCTAACACGCCAGTCGATGACTCTGGCCTGGGCTTAATAGGGCAGTGTAAGTGATTACACTCGATCTAATTGATAAGTTTATTAATATGTGGGCATTCCAGGCATTTTATTAAGACGCCAAGGGGCTATAGCGAACAGGGTGAGGGCAAGAATCAATAAGGAGGCATTATTATCAACAATATTGATAAAAAAGTGCAATAGTAATGATAATCAAGGCTTATTCTGGTCATAATCCTTGCCATATATCACATTTTGGCTCAATGGTGATGGCGCTTACCCTGCTAGACCGAAGCGTTATCAGAGGTGAAATACCTAGTAAGGGAAAAAAAATTTAGATACTCTTAAAGAATGCACTGATTAAATTATTAAAACATTAAGTATGTTGAATTGAATGAGTGGAGGAAAGTCATTTGTCTAGTCAAGTTCGCGTTGCCATCTTAGGCGCAACTGGTGCTGTAGGTGAAGAACTACGGTTACTCTTGCAAAGCCGAAACTTCCCACTGGCTGACCTTAAGCTGTTAGCCTCACCCCGCTCTGCTGGTCGTGTCATCCCCTTTGAGGGAGAAAAGTTACGAGTCGAAGCGGTGGGAGAGCACTCTTTTGATCAGGTAGATTTGGTCTTAGCATCAGCTGGGGGGGCAACGTCGAAAGCTTGGGCAGCTATTGCTGTAGAAAGTGGTGCAGTGGTCATTGATAACTCCAGTGCCTTTCGGATGGATCCACAAGTACCTCTAGTGATTCCGGAAATCAATCCAGAGGCAGCGGCAAATCATCAAGGAATTATTGCCAATCCCAATTGCACTACGATTTTAATGGGTATGGCAGTATGGCCATTACATCAGGTACAGCCAGTAAAACGCATAGTGGTAGCTACTTATCAATCCGCTAGTGGTGCTGGAATGAAAGCAATGGAAGAATTAAAATTACAGACTCAGGCAATTTTGAAAGGAGAAACGCCACCAACAGAAAGCTTTCCTTATCCTCTGGCATTTAACTTGTTCCCCCACAACTCCCCCTTAAATGAGCAGGGGTACTGCCAGGAAGAAATGAAGATGGTCCATGAAACCCGCAAAATATTTAATGCTCCACAGTTAAAAATTAGTGCTACCTGTGTACGGGTTCCCGTACTGCGTGCTCACTCAGAAGCAGTTAACCTAGAATTCGACCAACCTATGCCAGTAGCTCAGGCAAGAGAAGTATTAGCCACTGCCCCTGGAGTAAAACTAGTGGAAGATTGGCAGGGGAACTACTTCCCTATGCCTATTGATGCGTCCGGTAATGACGAAGTACTAGTGGGTAGGATTCGACAAGACCTTTCTCACCCTTGTGGTCTAGAAATTTGGTTGAGTGGAGACCAGATTCGTAAGGGTGCTGCGTTGAATGCAGTGCAAATTGCTGAGTTATTGGTAGCCAAAAATTGGCTAAAGACCTTAGTCCCAAGTCCTTAGTCCTTTTTAGAAGCGCAAAAAGTATTCTGGAACAGCAAGCTTTACCAAAGAGCAATGACTAATGAATAATGGCTAATGAGCAATGACCAATAATTAATGAGGAGTTAGAAAAGGGTGGTCAATTTTGGACGTGTGCTAACGGCGATGATTACGCCGTTAAGGGAAGATAGCAGCGTCAATTATGCTGTGGCAGAGCACTTAGCAGCTCATTTGGTTGACAATGGGACAGATACTTTGGTGGTATGCGGCACCACTGGGGAGTCTCCTACCCTTACCTGGGATGAAGAGTACCAGCTATTCCAAGTAGTCCAAAAAGCAGTTGCAGGTAAAGCCAAGGTAATTGCTGGAACGGGTTCAAATTCTACAGAAGAAGCGATCGCTGCTACTGAAAAAGCTGCTAAACTAGGGTTAGATGGATCATTACAAGTTGTACCGTATTACAATAAGCCCCCACAGTCAGGACTATACCAACATTTCCAAGCGATCGCAAAATCGAGTCCTGACTTTCCCCTGATGCTCTACAATGTACCGGGTCGCACAGGACAAAATCTCCAACCGGAGACGATTGCTCGTTTAGCCCAAATTCCTAATATCGTAGCTGTCAAAGAGGCTAGTAGCGACTTCGAACAGACTAGTCAAATTAGGCGTTTAACCCCACCGGATTTTGCCATCTATTCTGGCGATGACTCCTTTACCCTAGCCACCCTGGCACTAGGAGGATCAGGTGTAGTTAGCGTAGCCAGTCATCTGGTTGGTTCCCAAATCCAACAGATGATTCAAGCTTTTGAGGATGGGAAAACTACCGAGGCGACTCTTATTCACCTCAAGCTTTTTCCCTTATTTAAAGTACTCTTTTGTACTACCAATCCTATCCCGATCAAAACAGCACTAGAACTTCAAGGTTGGCAGGTGGGTAGTTTTCGCTCACCGCTTTGCGAGCTACCCTCTGAATTAAAATCCCGTTTAAAGGAGGTTCTAATTGAGCTGGATTTAATTTAAATCAGTACTCATTTTTTTGTACCAATTACCTTTCATCAGATCTATTTCATCAGATCTATCTTCGCTTTGTAAGGTAGAAAAAATGAATGAGTGCTTAGGGAAGACTATATTAGGGATTTTGAGGTAGATTAGCGAGCTATTAGTAGTTGATTTAAGTTGGGCTTCCTTTATCCCTAATTTTTTTCTATTATTTTAATTTCTATTATTTTATTTCCTATTATTTTCACGTTTATTTGCTACTAATGATTTTATCATAAAAAGCTCACCATCATTGATGGCTTTATATGTGTGATTGATATCTATATTAAAAAGGTAATTGGTATCATTTGTTTAAATTTTTACTAGCCTGAAAAAACCGAGGATTAAAATGACTAAGCAAACATCTAAACCAGCTTTAAAAATTATTCCCCTAGGCGGACTCCATGAAATTGGCAAGAACACTTGTGTTTTTGAATTCAATGACGAAATCCTGCTCTTAGATGCTGGGATTGGCTTCCCTAATGATGAGATGCATGGAATTAATATCGTCCTCCCCGATATGACCTATCTACGGGAAAATCATCACAAAATCAAGGGCATGATTGTCACTCACGGTCATGAAGACCATATTGGTGGCATTCCCTATCATTTAAAGCAGTTTGATATTCCCGTGATTTATGGACCCCGCTTAGCCATGGCATTACTTCAAGGCAAGCTAGAAGAAGCTGGTGTAGCTGACCACACGGAATTGAAACGTGTAATGCCCCGTGAAACGGTACGTATCGGTTCTTCATTCCTTGTAGAATTTATGCGCAACACTCACTCGATTGCTGATAGCTTTACCATTGCCATTCATACGCCAGTGGGTGTGATTATCCATACAGGTGATTTCAAAGTTGACCATACCCCTGTGGATGGAGAATTCTTCGATTTCCAAAGACTAGCGGAACATGGGGAAAAAGGGGTCTTGTGCTTGATGAGTGACTCGACTAACGCCGAAGTTCCCGGACATACTCCATCTGAACGTTCGGTTTATCCGAATCTAGAACGGGCCATTGCCCAAGCACCAGGACGAGTCCTAGTGACTACCTTTGCCTCCTCAGTTCACCGGATAAGTATAGTCCTGGATATCGCCCAAAAACAAAACCGGAAGGTGGCTATTGTGGGTCGTTCCATGCTGAATGTGATTGCCCACGCTCGTACCCTGGGTTACATTAAATGCCCAGATAACTTGTTTGAGCCGTTAAAAGCCGTTAAAAATATAGCACCAGAAAAAATTCTGATTCTGACAACGGGTTCTCAAGGTGAACCGCTAGCCGCAATGACTCGTATTTCTAAAGGGGAACACCGGGAAATTCAAATCCAAGCAGGGGACACAGTGGTCTTCTCTGCCAACCCCATTCCTGGTAATACAATTGCGGTGGTGAATACCATTGATCGGTTAATGAAGCTGGGAGCCAATGTTGTGTATGGTCGTAAGCATGGCATTCATGTTTCTGGTCACGGTGCTCAGGAAGACCATAAACTGATGTTGGCTCTAACACGACCAAAATTCTTTATGCCGGTGCATGGTGAACATCGGATGCTAGTTCAACATGCCAAGATGGCTCATAGTATGGGTATCCCTGTGGAAAATACTGTGATTACCGACAATGGGGATGTGGTGGAGTTATCTGAGGACAGCATTAGTATTACAGGTAACGTCCCCTCAGGTATTGAACTGGTAGACCGCACTGGTATTGTTCATGACAATGTTTTGAAAGAACGTCAGCAGTTGGCTGGAGATGGAGTAGTGACTGTAGCTGCAGCAATCAGTTGGGATGGCAAACTCCTTGCCAAGCCAGAAATTCATCTGCGGGGTGTGGTCTCACCGTTAGAAACATCCCTCCTGCAACAGTTGGTGATCAAAAGAATTGAACGGACATTAAGCGATCGCTGGTCAGATTTTGATAAATCCTTGACAGGCAAACCGACGGAAATTGATTGGGAAGGCTTGCAAAAGCAAATTCAAGCTGACCTCCAGCGTTTAGCTCGCCGGGAACTCAGGAGTCGTCCGTTGGTGGTGTTCTTGCTGCAAACCCCAGAGGAACCACCAGTTAAGGTCACAGGTACACGACGTCGGCGCTCTACTGCCAAGGTGGCATCATAAGCAGAAGGGTAAAGGTTCGCCGTTGGCGTCCTTTTTCCCTTATTTTCGTCCTTAATTCCCAAAAAGACTGACTTCAACACTCAGAAACAACTAAATGTTGAAGTCAGTCTTTTTTTTTATGACATTAGAGCCACTGATGAGTTATTCTAATAGCAATGATGAGTTATTCTAATCAGTGTGATTACTCAATCCCTATTGCCAAATTGCCAAAGTTCCGTAAGACTGACCAAGCTTGGTCCTTACGGATCTTGGCAGCATATCAGTAGATGCAGTTAATTACACAGATAAGCTAGTTTCACAGATAAGCTAGTACACACTAAACTGATCTATTCGAATTGGTCACAGCTTTTTGGCAGTTGATGCTTAACCCTTAACAGTCAACTATGTTTTAAGCGCGCTACTTGAAAAGCTGCCCTTGCCAGCTATCAGCTCTGATGCCCCTGTAGCGAAGGAGCTGACGCTGGAGTACTAAACCAAAAGCTCAGTTTATGTCCCTCGGAACTATCGCGCACCAATGGCTCCAATTGAGTAGCGTAAATGGGTATTAGCTTACCTGGTTTACACTAACTGCTATCTATAGGATTTTTCCTAACCTAGTCATGTTTGTGTCGATTGACTATATATATTTAATTCGATTTTAAGATCAGCTGCTGATATCCAGCGGCGAAAAGACCCTATTCCAATAGTGATAGGGTAAGGACAAAAAAAAGGCGGTATGCCTGTAATAACCATCAAGATCGGCTCTCCTCAGACAGAGGGGGGGTGTTATCTTGCTCTGGCAAGATATACATAAAAATGATCCTCTGTCAATCCGGTATGAGAAAGATATCTTGTGTAGTTATATTACAGGCGACTCGATTACCGCCTACTAGTAGTATCACAGGTAAAAGACATGAGTGTATCTGATTATACAATAAGTAAGCTAATCATTACAAGTCGGGTTTGGATTAACCCAGGAACAGATTCCTCCAAGATTACAATTCCTGCTTTACTCGGCAAGACCAGGAAGACTTTTGATCTGCTGGAGTCATTACGGCAGTGGCTGAACCAAATTGAGGTTGATAACCCCAAATTAGCCCACCGTCTCTGCCGACTAATTCCAGCCCAGTGTCCTTTTGAACGGCAGATTAAACTGTTCAATCGCACTCTACTTCGGATTCCACCATTGTGTAAACTCAATCCTGTCTATGATGAAGTGGTAGCCCTGCGCTTCCGAGCACTGTCTTATCTGGCCGATGAATGTGGTGAAGATATCACCTGTTACTGCTAAAATTCCGAAACGAGAATTTTAGCTGCAGGCGTCGGGAAACCGTGCCTATTAGAAAACATCATGGCCATTATTGCCCTAAAAGCCTGGTATCTCCAAAAGTACGAACCCATCAAAGAATTGGAGAAACGCCACCATGACCTGCGTTTGAGCAAAAATAGTTTGCTTAAGTCAGGCTTAAGAGCAGATTTTTTGGATGATAGCCAGGATGTGAAAAACTCTGAATGGTTTAAGCGTTACCTAGCAGGGGAAACAGTCGAGTTCTACATAGAAGGTAGTGGGGGCTATGCTATTTCCAATATTGACTTGATTTCTCACGAGATTTACTTCACGAAGCGAGAGGTAATGGCGCAACTGTCGCCAATAATCTTTGTGAGTTACCAGAACGAATACAGTGCCTCTAGTGAGGCTTTGCGTAGCACCCTGTCAGATACCCTAGACACCTTTAATCAGCGATCGCGTTTACCCCTAACCCTAGAAGAATCCCGACGCCCAATTGGTGAACCAATGCGCCTGGGTAGTACCCAGATGCGCAAAATCCGCAAAAGTCTCGTATTCATTGCTGATGGCACTCCGGTGGCTGGTCTAGCAACGGAAAACAAACCGTTACTGATTCCTAGTCCCTATGTTTGTGTGGAAATCGGCTACGCTTTGACGGCTAAGCCGACGGAACAGATTTTGCTAGTGAAGATGGAACGACCAGATTTACCAGGACAGTTTCCTTTTGATCTGCCTAGCTACCAGCAGCTGATCTACCAAAGTCCACAGGAACTGCGCCAAATGTTGCCAACGGTGATGGAAAATTTGCTAAAACGGTTTAATTTATCAATCTAAGTAGTCTGTGGATGTCAAGCAAGACTGATGGATAAAGGACAAAGGACGTTTCATGGGATTTAGTGTATTGGGAATCCCTTTGACCTTTGTCCTTTGACTTTTTGCCTTCCCCTTCAAGGTCGCTGATAATAGTTGGGATGGATTAAGGAGAATTTTCTATGCCAAGAACCCCAGACGAGTACGCTGTTTACATTCTTTTGTCAAGTGGTCACCGGGAAGAAGTACGGTTTCCCACAATTCAAGACTTTCAAAAGTGGTACAGTGGCACAGTCGTTCCCAAAAATGACTCTAAAGAGTTCATTAAGGTACCCATTAAAAATATCCAAGGGGAGTACATGGTAGTACGTCCTGCTTGTATCACTGCTATCCGGGTGGAACCTATTTTCTCTGGTAGCGTCGAACGTTTTTAATACAGCTTCACTGCTTTGACTGGGCAATAGCTGGTGATTGAATTCTTGGCAAGTATGAGAAAAACTCTAACTCGGATTTCCCTGACCATAGGAATAGCCCTCCTACCGATTAGTGGTGCTGCAGTTGCTAGTGTTCCGCTGCAAGCGGTTCAACTAGAGACTGTTCAGTTCAATCAGGATCCATTGGGTTTAGATGAACAGCTGTGGAAGCGTCCTGGTGCTCAGTCAGGGGACTGGCGAGTGATGTTGAGGGCGATAGACAATAGCTTGCGTTATCTGAAAACCCCTAGTGCTGCTAAGGCTTACCAAAACTATTCCGTACCAGGAGTAACTCGCGATCGCGTCCGCCGTTCTCTAGTCCGTTTCCGCCAACTGCTGATCAATTCCCCTACTCCTCAAGCGTTGCAAGCTGCCATCCAACAAGAGTTTGTCTTTTACAAGAGTGTGGGGAAGGACAATCAGGGAACTGTTGGGTTCACGGGTTATTTTGAGCCAGTGTATGCTGGGAGTCGCACACCTAGTGCTGAGTATCGCTATCCCCTTTATGGACTACCCTCTGATTTCCAACGTTGGCAAAAACCTCACCCAACCCGTGCGGCATTGGAAGGATGGGATGGTTTAGGGAAAAATAGCCCACTACGAGGGAAAGAACTAGTTTGGTTACGTGATCGCTTAGAGGCGTTTTTGGTTCACGTTCAGGGTTCAGCGCGAGTTAGAATGCCGGATGGCACCTTGATGAGCGTGGGCTACGCTGGTAAGACGAGTCATCCCTACACTAGTATTGGGCGACAACTGGTTAACGATGGCAAGATGGAGCTAGAAGGACTGACCCTGCCTGCGGTGATCGATTATTTCCGCACTTCACCGACGGAACTGAGTCAATATTTACCCCGCAATAAAAGTTTTGTGTTCTTTCGGGAAACCAGGGGAGCACCTGCTACCGGTAGTCTTGGTTTGCCAGTAATGGCTGAGCGCTCGATTGCTACCGATAAATCTATCATGCCTCCAGGAGCCTTGGCTCTTATCCAGACTAGTATTCCTTATCCCAATGCTGTGGGTCAGTTGGAATCTAGGCTGGTCAGTCGCTATGTGTTGGATCAGGATACGGGCAGTGCGATTAAAGGGCCGGGTCGAGTGGATATATTTATGGGTACTGGTAAATTGGCAGGTAATCGGGCAGGGCTGATTAATGATACAGGAGAGTTGTACTATTTGTTGCTTAAAAATTAAGACCACAAAATAGTGCTCAAGCTTTAACTATAAACTTGAACTATTAAAAAAAACTTTAACTATCAAACTATACATAAAATTATACATAAAAATTTACTCTAAAACACACCTGATCGCCTACATTACCCGTTGAAACTGAGAATAAAGGCTAAAAAAACGAGGTAGGTCAATATGAGTGGTTCTCAAGGGTCAAACCAAAATTATTTCAGTCAGCTTGATGTGGTTGCTGTGATGTTTTTCAGTTCTTTTGTACTTGGCTTTATTCCTATTAATATTGCTTTTAACCAAAACCTACCAGTTAATGAAGATTTTGTCAATCCAACAGAAGTAGAACTTTGGGGGGGTGAACTTTCCCCCGGCTTAAAGCACGGGGGCAGCCCGTTAACCTAATTTCCCTTATCAATCTCCCACAGTGGCAATTGTTGAATTGGGTCTAACTGGACATTCTTTAACCCTGACTGGGCAAAAGCATATTCCTTTGGTTGCCATAAGGGTATTAAGGGTACATCCTTTGCCAGCAGTTGTTGAATCTCCGCAAAAATCTGCTTTCGAGCGGCTGGATCTGATTCCCGACGCTGTTGCTGAATCAGTTGATTCATGCGATCGCTATAATAAAATGACCCCTGAGAGCGACTGGCTCCAGCTTCACACCCTTTCCCAAGGGAACCTTTAGTACAACTAACTAAAGGCTGAATAAAGTTATCGGGGTCAGAAAAGTCAGGATACCAATCGACTAAGGCACTCTGATAAACTCCCTTACCTAGATTGCCAAAGAAATTCGCTGACTCCACAGTTTGGGGCTGGATTTCCACAATCCCCCCAAGTTCCTGGGCAGCATATTCTTTGAGAAGACTGGCAAGTTGTTGCCGGGTTGCTGAACCTGAGGAATACCAAATTTCGAATTTCAACGGATTGTCTTTAGTAAATCCCACTTTGGCTAGCAGTTCTTTGGCTTTGGCAATATTACCGTCACCGTAGGCGTCTTTAAAGGTTGGCTTGGAAACATCAAAGCTAGTGGGAATGATACTAAAAGCTGGTGCAGCTTGGTTTCTTAGCACCCGCTCGTTGATCAGGTTACGATTAACAATGGCAGCGATCGCTTGTCTGACTTCTGGTTTATCCAACGGTGCCATCTGAGTATTGAGCACCATGTAGTTAATATTATTGCTGGGAGATTCTATGACTTGCCAACCGCCAGACGCTGCTCCTTTTTGCAAACTGAGGATTTGATCGGGATCTAAACTTTGATAACCAATGTCTACAGCACCAGTTTTGATGGAATTGAATAAATTAGCGGAATTGGTGAGGATTTGAACGTTTAATCCCTGATTGAGGGGTTTTTTCCCCCAATAGTCTTCAAACACATCTAGGCGAATCCCATTAGGACTAAACTTGACTAGTTTATACGGACCAGTGCCTACAAATTTGGTCGGTTCAAATTTACCACTACCAATTTCATAGGCATTGGGGGAAACAGCACAGGTTCCAGAGAAAGCTAACAGTGCTGGAAAGGCAGCGAAGGGATTTTTGAGTTTAATCGTGAGTTTGTACTCTCCAGAGGGTTCAATCGAATCTACCAAACCTTCCAGTAGAGAAGAGGGCTTGCCACCATTTTCGATAAACCGACGCAAGGAAAATGCCATGGCTTCAGCGTTAAATGGGGTGTTATCATGGAACACTACACCTTGGCGTAGGGGAATGGTGTAAGTTAAGCCATCCTTGCTGATGGTAGGCATAGCAGTTGCCAGTTGTGGCACTAATTCTGAGGTACCCAGCTTGTAGGTATAAAGGCGATCGCCTAAGCTGTAATGGATGTTACTAGCTGCTAGTTCGTAGGCATCGGCTGGATCGAGAGTTCTGGGTTTTAGGGTAGTACCGATGGTGAGTCTATTACTGTTACTGGTGCTTGAGGAACCTGTCTGTTGATTGTTGGGAGAACCACCACAACTAATAATTAGGAAGCAGCTACAGAGGAATAAACCTAGGAATTTGGTAGTTGACCAGTGTTTGCGGGATAGGGGAAACCAGTTCATGCTTAGGTAATTGTGATTAGCGACGAGTAATTTATTATCGTAGCTATCTTATAATCCCTTGCCAAAAATATAGCGTTGTAGAATACAGGGATGATTGATTGAGAGGGGGGTTCTTCCGTAATTAGTATGCTAATTTAGCATAAAAAATAAATTATCAAAATATAAAAGCTATAGCAATTATACGACTTGTGAGGTACAAATTTCTGGTTTTTAGGGACTGAGGCCGTTGGCCACGCGGGGCGCGTTCGGAGCAGGGACTGAGGCCGTTGGCCACGCGGGGCGCGAACGGAGCAGGTAAGAGGGAAAAGGGAAGAGGGAAGAGGTAAAAAATAATGTGTACCTCATGAGTCCTAGAAACGCTATATATAACCTAGTAGGTTGATTTAATTGAATTTAACACTTTAGTATAACAGGTACCGAAGAGCCATATTAGTTAATCCTCCATCCTAAGTAGTCAAACACAAGCTGATAGCTGATAGCACCTCAAGTAGCATCTCAAGTAGCGCATTACCTGACAGCTTACCTAATTTCTTAAGAATTGTTACAAAAAAACTAATTTCGTATAAAAACACCCAGCTTAACCTGAATAACTAATTAGATCCCATAACTCGTAGCTAACTAGCGTTGGATGAAAACACTTCCCCACTTACTAAACTCAGCACTCAGCACTCAGCACTCAGCACTCAGCACTATTGTCAAATCGGGATTTAATGGGAATATCAAACACAGGTATGGCGATATGTGGCAACCCAACATAAAACATCTTACCCCAGAGCAAGAGACTTTAATTTCATTTTATAAAGAAAAATGGCACAACTTATCTTTATTGACTGGAGCTATTGATCGTCACGAAGCAACAGTAGCCGTAAACGCTGCCTATACAGCCATTGGCAAACCAGTACCAGATATTGTTTTTTGTGATAGCCCTTATGGTTTTTTTAAAATTATCCTGAACCAACTCCAGCAACACATTGACAGCCAATTAAAGAGTCAACTCCAGCCACGACTAGAAAGTCAATTAATCAGTCAACTACGGCAACATCTCAACACCCAACTCGGCAAAGAACTCCAACAAGAGCTACTCTACCAACTCGGGCGGAAGCTGAACATTAAACGGATTAGCCGTCAACTTGAAGAGAAACTGTGGCAACCCTTGGACACTTCCATGGGAACCCAACTACACAGGCAATTGCAAAACCAATTGTTATATGAACTAGATACCTCAACAGTTAGCCAACAGCGAATTCGAATTGGCTTGCAAGTACTTGAACAACTGGGGACTGAATTGAGACTATTCATGTCACCCTTATACTGGAGTATTTACAGTAGTCGCTTTGACTTTTATATTTCCGTCTTAAATTGCCCTCACCATCAAACCACATGGGAAATATTCCAATCACTAGTCAAACACTGCAGTTGGATGTTTCCATTTGAAAACATCTGCTTCGTTTGCGATCGCCCAACCAAGCTCTCATTTGACACTCAACACCGCCTTCATAGAGAAGGACAGCCAGCCATGGAATTTGCTGATGGTTTCAGCTTATACTCCTATCACGGCGTGACACTACCAGAAAAATACGGGACACTCAACCCGAAGCAGTGGCAAGCTGGGTGGCTTTTAGAAGAACCCAACGCTGAACTTAGGCGAGTCCTCATTGAAGGAATTGGTTACGCCCGAATTTGCCAAGAGCTAGAAGCACAGCGATTGGATTCCTGGCAAGAATACACCCTATTAAAAATTAATAACGATATCGATATCGAGCCAATTTTTCTACTCAAGATGACTTGTCCTAGCACCAACTTTGTTCACATTATACGAGTGCCGCCTCATGTAGAATCAGCCCGTGAGGCAATTCGCTGGGTAAATTGGAATACTGATCCAGAGGAATTTTTAGTCCAGACTTGAGTCCAATTCAGGTTAATATCAAGTGGTTAATACCAAAGTTGCCTTCAAAGATAGCACCATGTCTTGATGCAAAGCGCGAGTGGGGGAAACCCCCGCAGGTCGGCGCTGCATCGCTTCCCTATGAGCAGGGAAAAGAGGAAGCAGCACTTAAGCAGCGACTCTAGCTGTAGGGTGCCTTAATAATGCATCCTAAACGATCAGCGCCTTTGTGGCCCAGTTTTGCCTAAGTCCTGAACTTGCAGAAATGGTGCAACTGTTTTGTGCTGGAAGGGTGACCTTCAAGCTACCCGACAAGGCACGCCTGGGCAAGAACAACCTTCAACCTTGAAAATGTATATGGGAGTCAGGATTGTTTTAGTAGAACCCGCTGGTCCATTGAATGTGGGTTCTGTAGCGCGAGTGATCAAAAATATGGGGTTATCCCAGCTGGTGCTAGTGAATCCTCAGTGTGACCATCTCAGCCAAGAAGCACAGCAGATGGCAGTGCACGGGGTAGATATCTTAGAAAAAGCCCAAGTCGTAGCAACCATACCAGATGCCTTAGTCGGGTGTCAAAGAGCGATCGCAACCACTGCTCGTAGCCGCGCCATCCCCACTACTCTCGAACATCCCAGAACCGCCTTACCCTGGTTATTGTCAGCTGGCGTAACCTCTGCCCTGATTTTTGGCCCTGAATCTAGGGGATTGAGCAATGATGAACTCAATCATGCTCAGCGGTTTGTCCGGATTCCCACTAGTTCCACCTATCCAGTCTTAAACCTAGCCCAAGCCGTAACAGTTTGCTGTTATGAACTTTATCAATATCAACTTTATCAAAGTACACACCAGCCATCACCGGTCCCAAGTCAACCCTTATCCCCCGCTCCCCCCTACCAAGATTCTGCTCCTTTAGACCAGATAGAACGCTACTCTAACCATCTAGAAGCCCTATTATTGAAAATTGGTTATCTTTATCCCCATACCAAAACAGCACGAATGGAAAAGCTGCGACGTCTATTAAACCGAGCAACCCCCACCACAGAAGAGATCAACATGCTCAGAGGAATGCTCCGCCAGGTAGAATGGGCCCTACAATTTTTGCCAAAGTCTGGGGTAGATGATCCATCAAAACCAAACCAGTCCTAAAATAGGCTTGCATAGGTTGTATTGGAGGTTTGATAGATGGGGGCTTCAACTGTTGGTACTAGATCAAAACTCTGTAATCGGAACACTCAAGAAAAACTGAAAGGGAAGCTTGATAGCGCTACATCCATTAAAGTTCTCTCCCTTATCATTAGACCATACTCAGAAAATTCCGAGAACTAGCAGATTGTTTCGGGTTTTATGTATCTGGTAAACCTCAGCCTAAGATTCAGCAGTGGAAAAACAACAGAAACCAACCTCCTCCCGCCGCCGCCCGCGTCGCCACCTTAGTAAACAGCCACAAGCTAAGGACATTAAACCCTCCAAATCCCAACCAAAACAGAAAGCGCGCCGCCAAAGCTCATCCGCAAAATCACATAAATCTCGGTCAACTCCGCCACCTACCCCCCGTACCCGTGCTCGTCTATCCCGTTCACCAAACCCTTCTGCAATTCGCTCCAGTCAATCCCAGCTAAGGGTAGCATACCGAACACCCCAGTTACCAAACCTTCGTAGAAGACTCAATCCCTTTGCTACATCAGCATCCTCATCCTTGCCCACCATAACCAATTCTCGTAATCCAATTCGGCAACGTCCTCAGCCACAATTAGTTGCTGATTTCTCCCCTAAATCCTCCAAAACAAGCCAACTAAAAGCTAGACTACCCCTCCCAACCCCCAATCACCAATCTGTACAAATTCGGAGAACTCGCCGAGAGCGCCGTTCCGAAAACTCCTCTACCAGGCTATGGATTTTGATTATCCGTTTGCTGATTGTGGGAATTGGTCTCGGAGCGATCGCAGGTACCGTATTATCGAGCTTGGGTACTGCTAGCCAACCATCTACCAAAACCACAGACAATGCTCCCATTGAAGTCCAGCAGACTTTGAGTCAGACAATTAGTTCTCAATTGAAACCCCTGCTGCTCAACAAATCTCCCTTACAAAAACAAATTCAAACTCTAGTAAAGCAACACCCCCAATTGCAACCCGGAATCTTCATCCATGATCTCGATACCGGTGCTTTCCTAGAATCAAATAGCCGTCTGATTTTTCCTGCTGCTAGCACCATTAAGTTACCAATTCTAATTGCTTTCTTTCAGGATGTAGATGCAGGCAAAGTTTTCTTAGATGAATATATAACCATGAAACCAGAGATGATTGCTGGTGGTTCTGGAAACATGCAATATCAAAAACCAGGCAAACAGTACAAAGCTCTGGAAGTAGCCAACAAAATGATAACCATTAGTGATAACACGGCTACGAATATGCTGATTGAACGTCTTGGTGGCATCGAAGTTCTCAATCAACGATTCCGCTCTTGGGGGTTGAAAAAAACTGTACTGCGCAACCCCCTACCAGATTTGCCAGGAACAAACACCACTAGCCCAAGAGAACTGGCTAGTTTGATTTTTCACCTTGAGCAAGGTAAGTGGATTTCTCCCCAATCTCGTACTGACCTGATCAATATTATGATCCAAACTAAGACCAACACACTATTACCCCAAGGACTAGGTAATGGTGCCACCATTGCCCATAAAACTGGCACCCTTGGCCGACTTCTGGCCGATGTAGGTTTAGTAAAAATGCCCAACGGCAAGCGTTACATTATCAGCGTAATGGTCAAACGCCCCTTTAATGATGCCAGTGCCGAAAAACTGATTCGCACCATTTCTCGACAAGCCTATGACTACTTTAATAATTAGTCATTTCTTAATTACCGGTTAAACCTTGAAAGTTGACTGTTGAAGGTTGACTGCTGCCTTTGATCCATCTGCCACTGACAACTGATCTAGAGATTGCCAGATTTTAGATAACAAAGTATCCAAGCCGATTTTAGCAACAGCTGAAATCGAAAAAACTGGTACCTGAGTAAGCTGATTTAGATAAGTAGACACCTCATCGATCATGTCTTGATCAACCGCATCTACCTTATTAAGGGCAAGAATTTGGGGACGCTCTGGCAATTCTCTCCCATAGGCTTGTAACTCCTGTTGAATGGTTTGATAATCAGCAATCGGGTCAGCAGCAGTAATATCAATCAAATGCAGTAACAAGCGAGTGCGTTCGATATGACGTAGGAAGTCGTGACCCAGACCAATACCTTGATGAGCTCCAGCAATCAACCCAGGAATGTCAGCAAATAAAGTACCATCCCCAGTTGGTTTACGGACCACACCTAAATTGGGAATCAAAGTGGTAAAGGGATAATTGGCTATCTTGGGTCGTGCCGCTGACAGTGCTGAAATCAGAGTAGACTTACCAGCATTAGGTAGACCAATAATGCCTACTTCCGCCAGTAACTTCAACTCCAAGCGTAACCTCAGTTGCTCTCCAGGTAGTCCAGGTAACGCATGCTCTGGTGCGCGATTGTGATTACTCAGGAAATGCCGATTTCCCAAACCTCCTTTACCGCCTTTGGCAACACAAAGCATTTGCTGAGGTTTCACCAAATCCCCCAGCATTTCTCCCGTGTCAGCATTGTAGACAACCGTGCCACAGGGAACTTCAATAATGCGATCGCTACCATTTTTTCCCGTCCGATTATTAGGGCCTCCCCGACCCCCATTCTCAGCTCGAAAGCAATGGGCGTATTTGAAATCTAGCAACGTTTGCAGATGCTCTATAGCATTGAAAATCACGCTACCCCCCCGACCACCATTACCCCCCGCCGGTCCTCCAGCAGGAACATACTTTTCCCGCCGAAACGCCACAATTCCATCGCCCCCGTTACCAGCTACAACTTCAATTTCTGCTTGGTCGATAAATTGCATAATTAGTTTTTAGTCCTTAGTTTTTTCTTGACATCAGTCAGTTGAACCCATTTCGCTTAATTAATCTAACTAAGAATCACCAATGACTAATGACTAGTCACCAATGACTAATGACTAATCACCAATCACCAAGCACCAATCACCACTTATAAATATGCTGAAACATCTTCACCACAATCATCGGCTAAATAAGATAAAGCCCGGAAGCGCAAGCCGACTAACTGATCATAAAGAGGATTAAGCTTACACATCGGTGGGATGTGGACGATTTTGTGATTAAATAGCTTCACGTCCCGTTCAAACGGACACTGAGAAGGAATCAGTTTGCACATAAATCGAGCGACCCGTGGGTCATTAACATCCATACCATCTAACCAATCCCGCATTGGCTGTAGAATATCTGAATGGGGATGGTCAGAACTTCCTGGTTCTTGAGCTAACGCATCAACAGAATCGCTTTGCTCAGTTGCCTTACCGTCATAAAGAGTTACCTGCAGTGATTCAAGAGCCTCAACCTTATGACCTAGTGCTTCACAGAACTGGTCTAGAACATCAGCTTCAGTCGCAGAGTACACCCCATCTGCCAAGGCTACCATTACAGCAGTTCGTAGAAAATTCTCTGCTGTTGTGTTATCCTTACCTAAAGCTGCTGCCAGTTCTTCAGGAGTAATGGGTTTATCAAAAGACTGCAAATCAGTGCCAGGAGCCAATGTCTCTTGGGTGATTTGAGCCATAACCTCTTGTTCTTCTGGGTCAAAGTGACCATCAGCCCAGGCAACGGCAAATAAACCCCGCAGCCAAGCTGAAATTTGTTCTTCGGTGTAGGTAGCAGAGCTGGAAATAGCCATAAATACTTAAAATCAATCTCCTAACACTATTTTAGGAGCAATCACAATAACTTAAGCTCCTGAAGCTTGAAGCCTATAACATCAAAATAGCAATCGGATTAAGAAGTATCGACCAATTGTAATTCTGAGATATTCGTGACTCTAGCAGAATTTAGTCTTTTCTTAATGTCAGTCCTAACCAGTGCTACTGGACAGTTCTTGCTCAAAACTGGAGCCGAAAAGCTGGAAAAAGTTAACGCTAGCAATTGGCTAGATCAAATTTTCAGTATACCCAAGACCCCAGAGATTCTAGCAGGGTTAAGTTGTTATGGTTTAGGGGCACTCGCATACATTTTGTTGCTGACCAGGGTAAATCTCAGCGTTGCTGGTCCTTCAGTATCCTTGACTTACGTCTTCTCCGTACTGATGGGCTATTTTTTCTTTAAGGAAACCATCCCCCTTAGTCGTGCCGTGGGGTTGGGTGTGATTATCTGCGGTGTAATGTTGGTAATTTGGAAAAGATAAGTTAGTCATTAGTCATTTGTCAAGACCATGGATGTAAGCCTCTTGTGTACCCGGCCCGGCTTTTTTAGGGGGTAATAGGGGGATACCATCCAAGCAGACAAGCCTTTTACCTCCTCAAGACTGACCCACTCAGATCTGTAAAATCAGATCTGTAAAACTGCTGTAATTCCCTATTGCCGGTTCTTTCCAGAGCCGAAGTTCCCTATTGGCTAAAACCTGAATTTCTCGATCACCTGGGTAAGTCCTACTTGTGATCGACACACATAACTTATTCATAATTTGGACATCATGAAAACGCGATCGCGGACAGCCGGTAGCAATACTGTAAATAATCACTACTCTAACTATTACGGCAATGGCCAGAAAAAATCAACTGAATGAATTAGATTATTTACCTGCTATTAATGTACATTTGCTAGAGCGTAGAATATCTTGTGTAACCGTCCCTAGGATTGTAGATGCCATTCATGCCGCTTGCGTTGAAGACAGAAAAATAACCGTAGCTAACTATAACGTACATAGTTTTAATCTTTCGATGCAGCTACCCTGGTTCTATGAATTTATCCAAAGTGCATAAATCGCCCATTGTGACGGTATGGGTATCTTAAAAGCCCTTCAGTTTATGGGGTACAATTTATCACTAAAATACCGCGCTTATTAGACACTATTACTGCCAAAATGGCTGGATAATGTTAACCAAAATAGCTTGTTAATTTTTCTGCTGGGGTCAAAGCCTAAGCATCTAGAAACAGCCCTTACTAACCTTAGACAACAATACCCCAATATTATTGTCAATGGTCACCACGGATATTGTGATAAAGAAGACCCCAGCCAAAATCAAGAGATAATTAATAAAATTAACCAGACAAAACCTAATATTTTATTGGTAGGCATGGGTATGCCAATTCAATAAAAATGGATTTGGCAGCATCGTAGTCGTCTTAATGTCAATGTGTTCATGCCTTGTGGTGCAGTGATCGACCGATTGGCAGGTTTGGTTCCTGACTGTCCAGAATTTATTTCCAATCTTGGTGGAGAGTGGCTTTATCGTTTATCCCGTGAACCCAAACGTCTGGCAGCTCGCTACTTACTCGGTAATCCAGCCTTTTTCTTTCAACTTGCTCTAGCTAAATTTTATGCACAACCTTTGAGAGTAGAGAAGAAGGGGTACATGCTAAATGGACAAAAACACAGTTTAGGCGAGCCTGTCAGCCTTCTTTCACCATTACCTCAGGGAATGAACTAGCAAAATCAGGATGCACCTGATCTGCAGCTGTTAGCGAGTTCTAGTCAGTAAACTCAGAATAACTGATAAAATTAATTTTAATTTTATTAAAATTAATTTTGTCTCAGTCATGGTGCAAGACCACCATGATCGTGATTCATACCAAGTGATACTAAGTTGCATTTATAGTTAGCACTTTCATCCCATCACCCGATCACCCGATCACCCCATCACCCGATCACCCCATCACCTTTTGAGGAAGATACTATCTTTGATTCCAACTTAGTATCACTTGCCCATTAGCTACGCTTGACGTTTACAAAACACTTGGTATGTTTCAGGTATATTTCGGCATTTGAGAGTGTCGGTTCACTGATCACTATTGACATAGGCAAAATGCTGTGAATACCTTGGCAGCATTCCCCCAGTCAGCCTGCGGCCAAGCTGGGGGTCTTATGTAGTGTATAGTTGTATCCCAATTGTATAGACACCACAGAGGTAATTCACCAACCTTCCAAGATCGGGAGAGAGTTTTGGAGTTTCCACAAAGACACTGCTTTCATGATCGATAATTTTTATGCTTGAGAGTAATAGTGTTACTTTTTCTCCACTAATGGGAATTCTGTGATTAGATAGTCTGAGATTTCTCACTTAGCCAGGGCAATGCTTTTATTGCCCGTTTTCTAATTACTCTTTTCAATGCTAGTCCCATTAGGGAGCAGGTCAAACTTGCAGAACAAATGAACTACTTGACAAAATGATGAAATTGATGTTATCTATGTCTGGCTACCTAAAAAATTAAGAATTAATCCCAAAATGACCCCTGAAAAGCAAAAAGAGCTCAACGAGTATCTTCAAGCAATTGCCAAGATTCTTTATGAGGACTCTGATCCGACCAAACTAGACACAATGGCGGGAATAGAAGAAACTGTGAGAGAGAAAACTTTAGATTAGATCACACCAAAAATCGGTTTTTTTTTATCAAAGAAACGACAAAAACCGAGGCCGGAAGACTGAGAACATTAAAGAGTATCATTGGAAAACTACCAATAACCGAAAAGCAAGCCATCCGATTAAATCTCGAAACTAACCAAAGAATAAGTCCCTGTTTAGAGCAGTGTTGTGTTCGAGCAAGCGCCAATGTATCTTATGAGAATGCTGCCAGAGATATTGAATACTATACAGGAATTAAAATCTCAGCCAAAACACAACAAAGGCTAGTACATCGCTATAAATTTCCTGACAATGACTGTAGTAAAGATATTGAAGAAGTGAGTGTAGATGGAGGAAAAGTAAGGTTAAGAACGCCAAAAAAAGGAGAACCTTGTCTCTGGAAAGATTATAAGGCAATCTGTGTGAATAAATCCACGAGAAAAGCTTGGTTTTTAGAAAATGAGGAATTAATAAATTGGGTGAATCAGCAACGGTTATCAAACCCACTGAATTGCCTGGGAGACGGGCATCCTGGGATTTGGAATATTGTTAAACAATTTAATTGTCCAGGAAAAAAACGGGAAATTATTGATTGGTTTCACTTAGTTGAAAATTTACATAAGGTCGGTGGTTCACTGAAAAGATTGAAAAAAGCTAAAAGTTTATTGTGGTTAGGTAACGTTGATGAAACTCTTAACTTGATTTCTGCTTTGACTAAAAAACAAGCCGAAAACTTCTGTAATTATTTACAGAATCATCGAGAGCGTATTATTAACTATAAATACTATCAAGAGAATTCAATTTGTTCCATTGCTTCAGGAGCTGTTGAATCTACAGTTAAACAAATTGACCGACGACTGAAGATTTCTGGAGCACAGTGGAAACCTGAAAATGTGCCTCAAGTTCTCAAACATCGATGTGCTTATCTCAATAACAATCTTTAAGCAGGTTTTCAGTAAAAACACGCTTCATTAACTAACGAGAAAACTCACTCTTATCGGACCTGTGAATTATCCCAAAACTCATGAAATTATTCACAGATTTGGCCTAGTTGAGGGATTATAATAGAACTCGCCCATTAAATTCAACTCTATTCAAAATACTAATAGCACATCGCTCCGCACTTCACAGTGTAGGACATAAGTGCCGATCAACAGTCTCTTTTATGTTTTATTTAGATAAAGCAGACAACAGATAATCTACCTCTAGTACAAATGCTCTGCATAAGTGACATGCTCCCTCCCATTAACTGCTTATCTATCCTTACTTTTCCCTTGAATAGCAAAATCAGAGTAGTTAGGAACACATAGATATGGCAAGGCAAAACACCCAACACTGGATTAGGTGGGTTTTTAGGAGCTTAGTTTCAATATAGGTCAGATGGATCACACACTAGCCAAGATCATCAATACATCCCAATACGTATCATTTGATATCTTTGATACCGCAATTATACGCAATGTTTTAGAGCAAAGTGATGTCTTTACACTGGTTCAAAAGCAATATGATTATTGTCATTCCGAGTTATTACCAAATTATCCTAAGCTTAGACAAAAAGCATAAAAAAAATCTAGGGACAAACTCTGGAGACGAGAACAGGTCTCAGAGGTTGTCTGAGAAGTATCATTTGCTACATCCAAGCCCCCGTTGGTCCCCATCTGTAAAAAAGCGAAGCATCCGCTAATTCCCCACAAGCGAGGGATTGCTCGCTTGGGGGGTTAGGGGGGCGGGGGACTTTTAGAAGCAAATTGACTCTTCCCCCAAATTTGGGTGGCTAGGGGGGCAAAATTCAGTATCAAAAAACTTTTCATATATCCTCTCAGAAGTTACCTTGGATACCATATTTGAGTGTTTGGTAGAAGATTTTGGACTTAATGACCAAACCGCACAAATACTAAAAAAATTGAAATACAAACCGAAGGGGATGTTTGCAGACGTAATGAATTTATTTTTTCGGTCTATAACTATTGCCGAAAAATTTCTAAACAGATTATTTTTATCTAAGATATGTATCTCCCCCTATCGGTGATCAATAAAATTATTCATTCGGCAGGCTATGATGATAGTGAAAAGCTATTTTTATCCTCTACTATAGGCAAAACTAAATTTAGAGGAGATATTTATGGATATGTTGTTGAACAGCTAGGATGTAACCCAGAAGATATCCTTCACATTGGTGATAATTATCAGTCTGATATTTTAAATGCCAAAGCCAATTGCTTATTAATTTGTTTAATAAAAAAATACAGATATCTATCAAAATCTCTTGGTTCCAAAAGGAAAAGTTTCATCAGCTTAACAAAAACAATCTCTTGAAAGTTCATTTTATCTAGCAACCATTATCAATCAGTATTATTGTGATACTCAGGAGAATCAAACTAGTTACGAAGAGTAATTTTGGTATAACTTCGGGTTTAAGAATGTTGGAATCCTTTTTTTTAGTTTCATGAATTGGTTGCTAGATGCAACCACTAAAGATGGCATAGACAAAATTTTATTCTTATCCCGTGATGGTTATATCATGCATAAGGTTTATTACCTGCTAGCCGGATATAGAGATAATAGTCCAAGGGCAGAATATATGTATGCCTCAAGAGGAGCTCTCAATATTCCTAGCATCTTTGAATTAAACGATGTAGCGATGGATTTTTTAGCGAGTGGAACGGGTATCTTAACAGTTTCACAGTTTTTAGAGCGAATTGATATTGACCCTAAGCAATATCAGCAATAAATTCAAATGGCTGGTTTTTTAGATAGCCATCAAAAGCTTAAAACTAAAGAAGATTATATCCTATTTAATAATTTATATGAATTCTTAAATAGTGAGATTAGACAGTTATAAAACTCTGAATTATTTTTTTAAAATTACATAAAATTTATTTTTATTTCGATGATCAAGAAATAGCAATAGATGATGATGACGAATGGATGCCCCAAAAACTAGAACTGCAACTGGAAGCTGCTAATTGTTCCCAATACAAATACCCCATTGTCAGCTGTTACCTAATTGCTCGGACTCCCCAAGAGGATTCGATTTGGCCGAGAATAATTCCCTCTAAATTAGAACCAATGAGTTAATATCTATTTGTTCGCAATACCTTATTCCAGGGAGAAGCAGTAATTCAAGGTTCAACTATTTTTACATCCAAAGAGTTATTGCAAAAAATCCCCCCCAGGAGAAGCGGTGAGGTTCACGAAGATTGGGACTGGCTGTTACGGGCCACTACTTTGGAAGAGTTAGGAATTGAGTTTGTGACTGAACCATTGTCAGTGTGGTATTTAGGATAAAACCGTCCTAGTATTAGTAGCACTACTAAATGGCGGAATTCATTAAACTGGATTCAAAAAGTACAAGACTTAGTCACACCCCGTGCTTACGCATGCTTTATCTTGACAGAGGTAAGTTCAAGAGCCGCCAATGCTTGTGAGTGGAACGCATTTTTTCCCCTTCTCTGGGAAGCCATTCGCCATGGCAAACCCCTACCTATGGATATAGGTTTGTACATAGGTATGTGGCTACTCTCTCCCAATACTCGACGCTGGTTGCGAAATTTACTGACTAAGAATCCTCAGCCATTAACAACTTGAGCAAAAAATCAGGTCATATCAAGTCCGCTTTTGTTATTTGTCATTTGTAGTGTTCATAATCGAAGGTTGTTTTGGGTAATCGGTAACAGAAATAGGCAAGGGGTAATCGGTAATGGTACAGGAGTAATCGCAATTGCCAATTACCCATTACCTCTTACCTATTACCCACGCCTTACAATAACGATGCTACCGGAGTGGATCTAAAAAATTAATATAGCAATCTACCCTGCTAGAACCGTCTTCTACGGTTTCGGAGTCTTCGACGTTCCCGATGTCTCGCAATTTCTTTACGTTTGCGTTTTTGTGCAAATGTCTCAAAATGACGATTCTTTTTCATATCGGCAAAGATGCCGGCTTGGGAGACTTTTCGCTTAAATCGACGTAGGGCTGACTCTAAGTGCTCATTTTCACCAACCACCACTTGGGTCATTCAATGTCCTCCTGTTTTGATCGCTTCCGTGGTCGAATAACAAGTCATCATTCATCCCATAAGAACAGGACAGGGCAAACCTCTGATTGACTGACAAAACTCCTACAACTGACGGAAGGTGTTGGCATCCGGCCAGTTTTTAAAACGAATGGCTCATATCTCAAGTCCGTTGAAAATCATAATATTGCACCTGGATAGCCTGCACTAGTCTATGGCAAGGAAATCCGAATTAAGCCTGCCAAAAGCAGGCTATCAAATCCTTATTTTTTCCTTACTCCTGGTCAAGCGGACTTATGATGGTGTATCTCGACGCTTCAGCCTGCAGAGTTTGCTACAATATCTCCCTTAAAACTGACTTTAGCTATGAGCCGTGGAATAAATGATATTGTTGCTTAACTCACACACTACAACTAGTGTGATTCTCAAGCTGAACACTGCCTATTCGGGTTTTCCTACTTTAGGTCTTAAACGTTCATACTTGTCTGAATCAAAGACTTTAAGATGCCTTCAATCCACTTATAAACAGCAATCCTACACACACTAGTATCTTTCAACTAGAGATTGGGCTTGCTTTATCCTACCAAAATTACTCCCTAAATTCTGACGCGCAGGGTAGAACTAGACAGGGGTAAAACCCCTGCCCTGGGCTCAGACCTGAGAATTGGGTTTTGATTTAGATCAAAGCGAGCTTAGTAGCGACGAGCGCCGAAGTTATCACCTCTGCCGCGACTGCCCCCACCAAATGAGTTTCTTTTTTCCCGAGGTTTGGCTTTATTGACTTTGAGCTCACGCCCCATCCATTCAGCTCGATCAAGCTCTTCAATGGCCTTCGCTTCTTCCTCCTCTGTGTTCATTTCCACAAAAGCAAAGCCCCTTAATTTACCTGTTTCGCGATCGGTGGGCATGTGAATTCGCTTGATTTGGCCATATTCTTCAAACACNNTTTTCAGATCCCTTTTTGTCACGTCAAGTTAAAAGGTTACCAATGTAGACAGACATACAANTCTCTCCAAAATTTGANTTTGTNGAGATAGAAAATTTTGAGAGNTATGCTTAGCAATTAANAAACAGAAGAAACCTGTCAACNANTGAAAACAAGAAAAAATGAAACCGATACCTATACTCGCCTTTTATGNATAACATAGACATTAAGGTGACTAATTNCCNCGTTCTTGGTTGTGCAATGTAAGTTGTGCAAATTAGNNGTCGCTAGAATTTTAATTGTATAGTTGCCAGTTTTTTAAAAAAGTTTTCATACCCCACTCCTTAACTACNGCCCCCNCACAGCTGGTTTCATTATAGCCNNAAATCTCGATAAACCAGGGAAGGTGGCAAAATTTTANNGACTGAGCTTTTGGAGGAACNCTNATCGAGCGTNGTNCCTTTATCANCCCATTTGGGGNTAAGCCCAATGCTANATAGCTNTTCNAANCAAAAGTTTTTATAGTTATGTAAAATTTTGTTTCAAATTTTGTTGCCATCTGTACTGGAAGCAAGGATGGGTGATTTTTTAACACTACTTTAATGTACAATCCGTTGATTTTAAGAAAACTCAAGNTAATTGTCTNANTGATTAATCCTGATTATGTCTTTTAAGCATAACTAAATAGTGCAAGGNTTTCCAGGGGTTTGTGATTGGTCCTTATGGCGTGCTCCCAAGCTGTTCACTTTGTGCGATGGCCTCCTGAAATTTGACNGCAAAAGGTTCTGATAGTATGAGAAAATNTATTTTCTGCTTAAATATCCAGCCTGCTACGGGGACGCTTTCGCGTNGCATGGGGAAACACAAATCCCTGTGTTGCTAACCCAAAAGGTCCCTTATTAAGCACCTTCCCCATNAACATACCACACACCCCAGCANTTCCCCNAACGGGTACTTAAAACCCAGCTTATAAANNCCTCAAAATNATGAAATCTTACACAAACCTANACATCGGTCTGGAAGTCNAATTTCCTGCTTCGTTTTTNATAACGTAGGAANGACGGCTTTTGCTNACTCGAGGCGGAGGGGGGGGAGGAGNAGATGAAGNTGATGTGGNANTCNTAATTTCCCAAATTGGTAAGCAANTTTTTTTTTAAATTCTTTTTTTNNNCAANNNGGGGAAGAGGGGAGGGGGTTTGACAGTTTTTTTTTTGACTNGAATAATATCCAATGTAAATGCGCAACAGTTTNATCAATTGATGAAGNGGAAAAAGCNAAAAGCAATCCAGNCATTACCGACCTGNTTNAAGCAGGGCTGTTTNATTGTCGAATNAAATGGAATTTCTGGGGGAGATNAGGAAAAGGGAGATAGGGGGATAGGGAAATAGGGGAAATAGGAGAAAGGGAGATTTTTNNTAATNAAAAAAAANGTATTGTTAAACCTGAAAAANACCTTTTCTCCATTACCTCAGTTACTTTTACACCNNATGAANTTGACAATTTTTTGAANGANCAATTTTANACCCNGCCCTGATAANGGAGGGAAGNAANAAAAAGNAAATTTTTTNAAAAAAAACTCTNTTNTTNNNCGCAATTATACGAAATTTTTACTAGATTNTATCTNACTTAAATAAANANCTAAAAAAAANNCNNAAANTTTNGTNAAAAAATTTTCAATAATTAACACTATACTTGAATCATATAAAAATTATTTAAGTAAAATTTNAGAATGATTTTAATAGTTTCATTACCCTNAATTAAATTATTAAAATAGAAAAATNTTTTTTATTTTTTTCATAATAAAAAATAAATTTAAATTTATNAAATGTTNTAAATATGAATGAATAAANNAAATTAAGATAGNGAATTTAAAANNANNTNAAAATAGGATTGNGGGNAAANGCAACNNGCAACNANNCAACAAACAACAGTAGAAAAAAAAATGCTTTTTTTTTTTTTTTTTAATNAGAAANAGGATTGGATTTTCATGATCTATTTGGTTTAGCTATATATAGTCGAATTNAANAAAAATTAAGTGGANTAGGATTTGGAANNTGGGGANTGAGAAAATTGATNAATATATTTTTCNCCNCTCNTCCCCANCNCTTTTCATNATTAAATTGTAGTTTTTAANAATAGAANTTGNAATTANAAATAGGAGTTTTGAATGATTNCTTCAGCAAAAGTCAGTGTTTGTCGTTCCTGCTTATAACGTTCGCTNTTACATTTGGTAAGCGCTAANNTCTGTTGAGCGTTAGNTCTTTATCGAGAATTTGAAGTCCTNATTGTTGACGACGGCTCTACTGATGANATCCGCTGAANCTGNTTAACCGTTTTGNTNGCCGAGATTCNGTTCTTNCAGTTNTTGCAGGAAGNCCAATGGAGGAANNTCATCGGCTCGTAACTNATGGCATCCGTCATGGNTCNGCTAGCTTACATTGCTCTANCTTGATGCAGANNAATGTNTACAAATAGANCAATGTTAGCNTAACCNNGTGGCTGTACTGGATCGGGAAGCAGAGGTAGGGGTTGTCTACAGTGCTTCACAACCAATCCGTGATGATGGAAGTCCCATGATCATGCGTCTGAGTGGTAAGCCAGTTATGTCTGACCCACTCAAGCGCCCTACTGTGCAAGAATTTCATTGGTCATGGTTCTAATGGTGTATTCCGAAGCTGTCTAGTGGATGAAGTCGGGGAATTTGACGAAGGGTTACGCAGTTCAGAAGATATAGATTTCTGCTTAAGAATTGCCGCTACGGGACGCTGGCGTTTTGATCGGGAGCCACAAATCCTGTGTTGCTAACGAGTTCGTCCTTATGGACTTTCTTTTAACATAGCACAAATGCAGCATTTTCATGAACAGGTACTTAAATCAGCTTATGAACGCTGCTTCATGGATCTTACACAAACCTAGACATCGGTCTGAAGTCCAATTCCTGCTTCGTTTGTATACGTAGGAAGACGGCTTCTTCTACTCCACAGGCGTTTTATCGGTAGCCACCGACAGTGTTATGTAAAACCTGGTTCCCAGCCCTCTATATTGATTGCTGCGTTGATATCCCGGTCAACAATAAGTCCACAACCACCACAAACATAAATTCGCTTTTGAAGGGGCATATCTTGCTTATGACCGCACTTGTGGCAGGTTTTAGATGAAGGGAACCATCGATCGACCAACGTCAACTTAAAGCCATGAAATTCTTGTTTGTAGGTTAGTAATTCTCTAAATCGATAGAAACCTAACAAAGAAATCGCCTCGGCTAATTTGTGGTTCGCAAGCATCCCTGATACATTCAAGTCTTCGATTTTGATTTCTTGATATGTCTGAGCTAATCGAGTTGTCTCTTTTTGTAAAAAGTCTTCTCGACTGTTGACAATATGCTGATGTTGCTGACGAAGTTTCTGGTAGTATTTGTGGGCGTTCTTACTAGGTTTTTGTTTTCTGGGACCATTGCCTAGCACCTTTTTCCGATTTCTCCATTGTAGTTTCGATAGCTTGATTTTCGCTTTCTTAATCGAACTAGGAGTCTCAATCTTGGTGTGGTCAGATAAGGTAGCAAAGCACTTCACACCTAAATCAACACCAACTTTTTTATGGGTGTGTTTCATTGATGGTAAGGGGCAAGCCTCGATTTTAAACGACACAAACCACTTCCCAGCTTCACGAGAAATTGTGAAAGTTTGAGACCCACAATTAAACGGAATAGCTTCTTTAATTCGGAAGGTTCCTAATGTAGGAATCCTGAGCAATTTTCCAGCTTTTACTAAGCGCTTACCATGTCCATCATCAACGGTAAAACTACATTGATGACGTTTCTTTTTAAATTTAGGTATCCCTGAACAAAGCTTCGGATCGCGCCAACGACTGAAAGCTTTTTTCAAATCTCTCAAAGAGTTTTGATAGATGCGAGAAGAGTATTGATTACACCAGGCAAAATCAGGATTCTTTTTGGTGACGTTGGTAAAAATCTTTTTGATAGCAGTCAATCGCTTAGCATCCGAAGCTTTAACACCGTCAAAATCCCAAGAAGACATCATGATACTGAGACCGTAGTTATATACGAACCGAGAGAAGCCAGCGCAACCAGCTAAGAAGCCAGATTGTTTGTGATTGACTTTAAGTTCTCGTTTGAGTGCATACATGATGTGTATCCTGGGAATTCGACCTTAAACTTGTACTTCCATTTCTACTTTAGCGCAATTTTCCGGATTGTCGATGTTTTTGTCAATATTTTCTTGAATTGGTTGGACAGATCGACGTAGACCGTAGAGCCGACAAGAGAAACAGTGAATAATTGCCATCAGGTCTTCCACCATTTCTTGTTGGGGACTAAGTGACTCATTGTTAGTCACAACGATATTACAATCACAATAGTTAGCTAACTCAACGATCAGCTCGAAGGCAAACCTACATAGACGGTCTTTGTGAGCTACGACGATTGTAGAAATCTGTCCGGATAGCATACGGAATATCAGGTTTAGAAACTTCTTACGTTTGAAATTAAGACCACCACCGACTTCTTTAATCACTTCATCAATTTGAATTCCAGAAGCACAGCAGAAGGTATCCATAGCTTTGACCTGGTTTTCAAGTTCGGGTTTGAGAGCGGGGGATGATACGCGACAATAAACAACTACCAGCCGCTTGGCATGATCACGGGATAGACCTTTAAGTTGATTGATATGCTTCTGGGTGTAAATACGATGATTGCCAAGGCTGCGATCGGCTACCAATTTTCCCGAAATATCCCAACGCTGGAGAGTTCTAACGGTGACACCGGCGATTTTGGCGAATTCATGAGGACGATAATGCATCTTCGACAATCCTGTGTAGGTTTGTCGAAGATTGTGGATGATTCAAGGACTAATTGTCAACTCTCCAGAATTGGTAGAGAAAGTATTGCCGACGGCTTACGCTTATATGTATCGCTACCTAGCTCGATTATCTTTAACTGCTGGTGATGCAGCTAAAGCTGTTTACTTTATCAACCAAGCGTTAGCTGCCAATAGCTCAATCTTCTATCGCGATCCGCGATCGCTTCTGACGCTCGTAGTTGTACGTCTGGCACCACTAGCCAAGCTGGTGATTAAGGGATCACTTGGCTCCGCAGAATACACAGCAAACAACTAAAAATTTTGTATTAGTCATGAGTCATTGGTCATTGGCCTTTGACCTGCAAGCCTTGTACATGCAAGTCTTTTGTCCCTTCCAAACCTTGCTAACCTAATGAAACTTAGCTCGTTACTCACAAGTGGGTTCTGGACAACATACGGAGCCCTCGGGACACGTCTGCTGGTATTGCTAAGTAACCTGATACTAGCTAGGTTGCTGTTGCCATCTGAATTTGGGGTGATCAGCGTTGCCTATATTTTTTGGTCTTTCCTAAATTTGTTCACCCAAGGCACCATCAACTCTTTTATTGTCTACAAGGGCATTGAAGACCAGCGTTATTTAAATACAACATACACAATTGCTATGGCCAGGGGATTGATGTTGGCAGTGGCAATGGTGGCGATATCCCCCCTAGCGGCTAACTTTTTCGGTGTACCAGAGCTGGTCTGGATTCTGGTCGTGTTCGCCTTTAATCTGCTGGTGGCTTCTATCCAGTCTGTTTATCAGGGAGTACTGACTAGACAGATGAGGTATTGGGAAATAGCCAATGCTACCATAATCGCCTCGTTCGTGCGAGTAGTCTCTACCACTGGTTGCGCCTTTATCGGTTTGAGCTATTGGTCATTTGTGGTGGGAGATGCTGCTTTTTGGTTTATAGAGTATTGGATTAGTCGTCGTCATGTAGACACAAATTCCGCTTACAGATTGATCCACAGGCTAGCTCAGAAGTCTTGTCGTTCTGTTTTGGTGCCACTGGCTCCAGTTTGGGATTTTATGTAAATGCCAATGGTGACAACTTTGTAATTGGTAAACTGCTGGGTAATACTAATTTGGGATACTACAACTTTGCTTACCAATTGACCCAGACCATTAACACTGTAATGGGTGAGGTGATTAATCAGGTAGGAATGTCTTCATTCGCCCAGTTAGAGAATGACGAAGAGCAGCAAAGTGTTCTAGTCACAATGGTTGAACAAATGGCTTTTCTGGGGGCTCCTCTATACGCCTTATTTTTTTTAGTGGTAGACGATCAGGTCATCTCTATGATATTTGGCCAGAAGTGGGTGCCAGCCTGCCAGGTAATTCCCTGGTTACTGGTGTTTGCTTACTTTAGGCTGATCAATAATTCACTGATTAATATGCTTGCAGCAAAAGGCAGAACTGGGATTAACGCCAAGGTTAACCTTATGATTGCTCCCGTAGCGTTCTTGAGCTTTATCATTGGTGCTGAGCAAGCAGGAATACTTGGGGTGGGAATTGCAGTTACTTTCGTGCTAGGAATTGTTTGGACAGTTTACTGGTGGTGGGTAGCTTGCGGAGCACTAGGTTGGCCATTGATTAAGTTTTTACTACCGTGCTTTAAAGCTGCTCTGATTGTACTCCTAGCAATTGTGAGTTGTCTAGGGTTACCAACAATCCTGAAGCCCTTCCTATTTATGAGTCTCTATATCGTCTGTATGCGCCTGATCGCTGCCAAACAATTTTTTAGTTACCAGTCTCTACTAGGAAAATTGGCTAATCAGCTGACAAAGTTAGGTAAAAGTCAGTCATAGCGTTTGTCTGTGGGTTGTAAACACACTTCTTGGGGCAAAAGGCATGCATGCAAGAGGCATGCATGCAATAGGGGAAAGAGATCCGGAGTTTTATTGTCCAATAAAAAAATACCATACAGGTTTACATCTCAAATACAAACCCGCTTATCAGCTAATAATTCAGTAAATTTACTGAAGGTTAGGTTAACCGAATTCACTGTTTAATCGGTAATTTCTCTAATCTAAATTAAGGCATTAAATAGGCACAATGTTATTGTGGCTGCTCATATATAGCAGTTATCACTTGAGTTATGGAAAAAGTCATGGATTGTAGGGAGTAGGGAGTAGGGAGTAGGGAGTAGGAATCCCCTCTTCCTTAATCAGGGGGGAATAAAATTGACTGTACCTCATAAGTATGATAAACCCTATCAAACAATACTGTTATGGAAACGGTAAAACCTTGCGGTGCCCTTGACCCGTGGCGAATTAAATTCTTAATGGGTCAAGGGCACCGGAGGGTATATCAATACAAATAAAAAAGGACAAATAACAGCCAAAACAACACTATAAACGAACGAAGCTAGCAGATTTGAATAACTCTCATATAATGAACGTGCTCTAAAACATCAAAGTATGGACTGTTAACTATGACCTCTAGCATACCATATTTCCAGACCAGAAACTTTAAACTGGGTGCCATGTCATTTCCAGAAAAAGTTATTTACTGGGTGATTGTGCTAACACCGCTCTGGTGGTTGTTGGGAATACAAACACTCTTCTACCCAGCGGTAGTTGTTGGTTTGTTAGGAGTAAACTTTGATATCGACAAACTCACTAGGGTATCGATACCTGCTTGTATCTGGGTTTGGTTAGGTATGGCTCTAGTCATGGTCTGGACTGCTACGTTTGGTCTCAATGACGTAGGGTTTGCCTTGCACAAAATTGCTGCTACCTTCGTAACTTTTTTCAAAAGCTACTGTTTAATTGTTGCCGCACTGCTCCTACCGTTTTGGCATGTCATCAGGGTTAAGGTGGTCACCCGTGCTGTAGCTTGGATGGCAACAGGATATTTAGTGACTATCGCCATTGAGATGGTCATGCTGGCAGCGGGACTAGGCAAAGAACCTTTTCTACCGCCCTTAGCGCGTCTGATTCCCGGCGGTGCTCTGAGTTTGCTAGTTACATTTGCTGAGTTCCAACCTTTTTTTGGTATCCCGTTACCCAAGACAGTTCTTTACACCCCAGACCCCCCGATTGTAGGGGTGTGTTCGATTCTAAGTTTTTTCATCTGCTTGGGTGAAGAAAACCGCCGCTTACGTCAAATATCTGTAGCGGGTTGTTTAACGGCTTTGCTAATTAGTTTTAGTCGTTTATCCTGGATTTCCTTTGTGATCGCATTGGTAATTACAGCTTGTTTCCGCAGCAGTGTGGCTCGTCAAGGTTCTTTATGGATTGCTTCATTAAGCTCATTACTTTGTGCTCTTTTGGGAGGTCTGACCTTCGGTGATTTACTGAAAAAGCCCCTAGAAATTTTCAATAGTGCTCCTGCCGAATCCTCTAAAGACCGGGAACTGGTGGTTACTAAAACCCTTGAGGCTTGGCAACAACGCCCCTGGATGGGATGGGGAATTATACAAGGCTCCGTCAAATGGTATATCTATGACATTGCTTTGGGTTCGTTTTCAACCTACGCCTCAGTTCTTTATTTGAACGGCATCATTGGCTTGATCGTTTTCTTAGCTGCCCTAGGTTCAACCCTTTGGAATACTTGGACTCCAGCGATTCGTGGTAACCATCATTGCCAGTGGGCATTTGCCAGTCTGGTGGCTTTGTACATGCTTCTCAACGGAACACCCTTGACCTGGATGGCAGTGTATTTGTGGTATTTTTTCGTCTGGTTAGGGGCAATTCTTGCGGAAGTACAGCGAAATGAGCAGTTTGTCTATCGATGGGAGCACTTATCTGGCAGAACTTTAAAATTGAAAATTGAAAATTGAAAATTGAAAAAAATTAGACTTTTAATTATTTAAATAAATAAATTTGTTATTGATTATTTATACAAGGGTTTATTTAGATTATTTTTTATATAAATTTACATTTTAATCAAAATTAAAAATGGTAATAATTAGGAAGATATCTTATGAAAAAAGTAGCTGGTATCCTGAATAGACATTGGACATTTTTATTAGTTTTTAATTCCTTGGTGCTGGGAGCTAGCTTTGGAGCCTTTTCTTTATTAAAGCCTTTTTGGATTGCTAAAGCACAGCTAATTCTACCAGAAACAGGCAAGTTACAAGCTAGTTTAGGAACTCTTGGTTCATTAACTAAGGGGGATTCTAAATTGGCGACTAAGAGTCATCCTCTGAATATGCAGGCATCTATTCTAACCAGTGATGCTTTGATGAGCCGCTTGTTGGAGTCTGACCTAGAGAAAACGGATTTTCAAAGGCTGGTTCAATACAAGAAGTTGTTCGCGATATCTCCTGACCAGGAATCCACTACCATCTGGTTGAATGCCCGTGGGGATAGTCCAGAATTAGCAAGAGATCGAGTCAAGGCACTAATCAGTGCGTATCAGGACCGTCTGAATGAACTACGTCAAGCAGATGGTAGCACTAGGGTTGAGTTTAATAAGAAAGCGCTGGAGCGAGCTAAGCAAAAATTGGATCAGTCTCAGGAGGCATTAGCAAAGTTTCAGGAATCCTCTGGTTTAGTGAATAGCAAAGCCCAAACTGAAGGACTGGTGAGGGCAATTACTGATCTGAGTATTAGCCAAGCTCAGGCTCAAGCTCAAGCTCAAGCTAGTCAACATCAGCTTCAAATCCTATCGACTCGTTTGGGTCTTACTCCTAAGCAAGCAATCCGCTCTCTAGGTCTGGCAGAAAACCGGGATTACCAGTTTGTGCGGCAGCAGTTGACTGAACTGGAAGCGACTTTGGTCAAAGCTCAAACTACTTATACCTATGCTCATCCCGAGATCCAAAATCTGCTGCTACAACGTGAGCAGTTGCAGCAGCAGATTCAGCAGTACATCTTTCTAGCAGCTGGTGATACGTTAGTAGACCCGACGCTTACTGATAGTGCTCAAGGAAGAGCAATGTTAATCCAGCAACTGATTCTGGCGGAAAGTGCTGCTAGTGGTCAACAACAACAGGCTGAGCAATTACAGCAGCAGATTGACCAGATGAAAAGTACTTTAACGGTGATTCCTGTCCATCAGTCTAGGCTGCTGGAACTAAAGCGACAGTACGATGTGGCTGCTGGAGTCTATAACGGTTTAGTTGCTCAAATCGAGCAAGTCAATCTTGATGCCTTTAGTGCTTATCCCAATGTACAGGTGCTTGACCCTCCCACTGTTGACGAAAAGCCTGCTGGTCCGAAGAAGTTGTTGATCATAGCTAATGGTTTTCTGGCATCGGCAGTGGGTAGTATAGCGCTGGTATTGCTGCTAGAACGGCGCAACCCACTGCTGAGCCCCAAAGATCTACAGGCAATCAAGTTCCCGATGGTGGTCAATATCCCTCATCTGAGGCACGCTGGTATGGGATTAGAACTGGGTACAGAAACGGATGTAGAGTTTCAGCGACTAGCATCGGTGATTAGCTTACGTTCTGGGGAGGACCGTCGCATCTTGATTACTAGCGCGATGGTCTCAGAAGGTAAAACTACTGTCACTCTGGGATTGGCGACAGCTCTGGTAGATTTAGGGTTTCGGGTGTTGGTGGTGGATGGAGATTTCCGACAGGCAACCCTTTCTCAGCGCTTGGGTCATCACCATGACCCCCTCAAACCCGGACAGCCGGTGAAGATTCAACCGAGTCTTGACTTACTGCCTACCTCTCACAAAAAAGGCAAAATTGTGGAGCTGGTTACTCAGGGGAAATTTGAGCATAGCCTAGCTACTGCGGAGGCATCGGGTGACTATGACTATGTTTTGATTGACAGTGCTCCGGTCAGTATGACCAGTGAAACTGCCCTGATGGCTGCTGTCATCCCTAATTTGTTGTTTGTTGTTCGACCTGAGATTAGTAAGCGTGACTTTGTCAGTGACAGCTTGGAACAACTGGCTCAGCACAATGCTCAACTGTTAGGTTTGGTGGTGAATGGGGTAGAAACTAAGTCCAAACCCTACTTGTACAGATCCAGTGATAGTTTAGTGAAGTCATAAGCGATGAAATGTAGAACATTACTTCAGCTAGCAGTATCTGGCGCTGCGATCGCATTCTTCTTACCCAGACTCTTTGAGAACCAAAGCGCTACTAATTCGGTAAGAGCATCACCAATACAAAATTTATGGTTGTCCGGAAAGTCAATTAACAAAGTTAGGGTGGATTGGGCAAAGCCAGTCGCACAAACTACACCCTTCACCTTTGGCTCCAACGACTACGAAATTACTACTCTGGAAAAGGCATCAGACTCGGTTTTCCAGAAGCACCTGGGGGAACTGGATATCAGGTTAATTCCTATTCACCATATCGATCTATGGGAACGTTGGACTAACCGAGCTACGAAAAGCTGGGACGAGGCAAAAATTCCAGCCTGCTACGATGCCTCTTATCCCCAAAAGCCTACTATTATCCAAAACATTCCCCGTTGGCCTAGTTGGATGGCTACAAATCGGCGTGCTCTACTGTCGAGAAAGGAGCTAGAGCTACGGTGATGAAAGGGGTACACATTGGGGAAAATAGTGTAGTAGGTTTAGGCAGCGTGGTTCGTAAGTCTGTCCCTCCCGGCGTGGTAGTTATTGGGAATCCCCAGCAAATTGTGAAGCATTTCAAACCAGTCAATACTGACCAGTTAGTACTGACTGGTCAGTAAGACTCTGTGATTGAGAACTTTGGTACTGACAGGCTTTATTGTTTCTAGAACATTGCTTCAGTAATCAAATTTGACGGAAAATCTATAGATTTTCATCACCCTATCACCCCATTACCCCATCACCCCATCACCCCATCACCCCATCACCCCATCACCCCATCATCAACTGACCAACGTTTTTTCATTACTTTACCGATGGTCTAGATGTTGCGATCGCTACTGACCCATATACGCTGATTCCATGGTTTGTTAGAGTTTTGGTGGCTGAGTTGACTGTAGCTCCGCTGGTGTAGATATCATCTAGGATTAGTACGGGTGAGGTGCTATGATGTCTGAGAAAGTGTTTACCAATAATAAAGGCATCTGCTAGGTTTTGCGCTCGCTCTTGGACAGATAAACCAAACTGAGGTTGAGTTGCCCGGACTCTTTCTAAACCCAGTGGTGCTTGTTTGTAACCAGTTAATTCACAAAAACTTCGGGCAATCAGCTCTGCCTGGTTGTAACCTCTTTGTTGCTGTTTTGTAGGGTGCATGGGAATGGGAACTACTATTAATTTTTGGTTTTGGCTACGGGTGGCAGAGGCTTTTAACCAAGCTTTACCCAGCCAATGGCCCAAGGGATGTGCTAGCTGGGGTTGGTTTTCATATTTCAGGGCAGCGAGTACTCGTTTTAATGGACCACCGTAATTGCCCCAGACAAACAGTGGGAGATTTTGATTACATAAAAATTGATTTTTGTCAAGTTGGCAGCGGAGTAACTGCTGCTCGCAATAATCACACAATTCATCAGTGGCAGGGCGCTCACATAGGGGACAGTTCGATTTCAGAAACAGACTTAATAGACCCTTTTTAAGGGTCTCAATTCCCTGTAACATAATTTGGGGGATTTATTTGGCATGATATTTCTCAAGATGCCAAGACTAACAATGAGAATCCCTCAGTATTTCTACCGTTTTCTGCCTCTAAGAGCGTGATGCAAAGCACAGCAAGGAATAATAATATCATGTGCAGTTGACTACTTATCATTCTTGGTTGAGACTCAATTTTTAATTAACGATTTATGTGAATAGGACGTGATTAATGGTAAGAGATATTATGCCTTCGAGATATGATGCCAAAATCCCGGAGCAATAACAGGATTAGGCGGCGATTTGTGGATAATCTTTATTCTCTTGATCTGATTCAAGCTTCAGAGTATCCCTTTGTGGGCAATGAAGCCTTTAACTTAAGTCAGCTGTTGCAACGGGATTATCCGGTTGTACCTGGCTTTGTGGTGAGTGCAAAGGCATTGTGGGAATTTATCGCAATTTTAGGTAAGTCTGAACCCCTGTTAGCTGATTTACCTTCTTCTTATCTTTACGTAGATGTGGACAATCCTCGCCAGCTACAGCAAGTGGCTCAGCAAATTCGTCACAAAATTCAAGGGGCGACTTTAGCTTCGGTGTTGGCATCAACCCTATCGGAAATATCAGAAACTACACTCGCCCCAGCAGCAATTTTTCACCCTTCCTTATCCATGACATCACCAGGGTCGGGAATTGAGGAGGACACTGGGGAAACTGGAGTGGCAAGATTAGATCAACCCCAGATTTTTTCAACCTTACCAGATAAAATTTTGGGATCCTATATTTGCCCTAGGCAACCACTAGCAATGGAAGTGTCTTTAAAACAGGTTTGGGCAGAACTATTTCGCGCCAGAAGCCTATTTTACTGGCAACGGCATAGTATTGGTCTCCAGCAGCTCAATTTGGCAGTCTTGATACAACCAATGTGGGATGCGATCGCTTCTGGTACACTCCAGATTAACCAAACTGAGGGTTACATCCAAGCCACTTGGGGGTTAGGTACTGCATTGGGGAAGGGGGAAGTAGTGCCAGACTATTACCAAATTGAGATCGAAACTGGTATTGTGCTAGCCTCACGACTGGGTCGTAAAACCCGTGCGTATGGGTTGTGTCTGGAACCAGACTCATTATCAGTAACCGAAAACAGTCTGCAAACTTATCTACTCAGTGAGGAGCAACAAAAACAGTACACCCTAAAGGACAAATACCTCCAAGAGCTAATTACTATCAGCCAGCGTCTAGTGGCTGATATTAGTTCTACCTTTTCTCTAGAGTGGACACTATGGCAAACCTCAGAAAACTCAGAACCAGAGTTACAAATTACGAAATTTAGTCCTCAAACTGGGCAAAAGTGGGATGCTAGCCAGTTGAGGGTTGAACCGTCACATCATGCTTCCAAACTAGCTTACTCTGTTGGTTCTACTACTTCCTACGGCAAACTGTTTACGTCTGTACAAGTGGGTAGCCGACCCAATGTGCTTGAAGCCTCATCGGACTCCATTGGGAGCAACTTTAGTGAACACACTGTCAACCCATCCATCACGCCTATGCTTGTGAGAGGATTACCCGCAGCACCAGGAAGAGTTACAGCAACTGCTCATGTGATATCGGGTGAGGGCAAAAACGTCTCAGCAATTCTATCTGGTAGAATTTTGGTTGCCCAAAGTGTTTCTCCTGACTGGCTACCTGGGCTCAAGCACGTAGCCGCTATTATTACTGAACAAGGAGGGATAACTAGTCATGCTGGGATTATTGCTAGAGAACTTGGTATTCCCTGTGTTGTGGGTGCGGCTGGTATTACCCAAATCATAGAAACTGGGGAGTCTCTACTTGTGGATGGGGGACAGGGGGAAGTTTATCGGCTAGGAACAAAGCAAGGGTTTCCGGTTGAAAAGTTGCATGGCTCAGGATTAAGAAAAAGGGAAGCAAAAGTCAATTTTCAACCTTCTAACTTTCAAAATACTTTCCCCATTGCTACTCAATTATTGGTTAATCTTAGCCAGCCGGACTCCCTAGAAAAAATTGTGGGTTTGCCAGTGGATGGAGTGGGGTTATTGCGTTCAGAAGTGATGATGTTGGAGATTTTGAATAATCTGCACCCCAGTCAGTGGCACAGACAGGGCCATGAGCGTGAGTTGGTAGAACGCTTGGCTCAGTTAATTGTTCAATTTACGGTTACCTTGGCACCACGTCCTGTATTTTATCGCTCCACGGATTGGCGCTCCCATGAATTTCCATCCCTGAGTGGGGATCACCTGGTAACGGAAGCAGAAGTTAACCCGATGCTTGGTCTACGTGGCACTCGTCGCTATCTGAGTGACCCAGCTAGCTTTGATTTGGAACTGGCAGCTTTACAGGAGGTTTATGCTTACGGCTGCAGGAATTTACGGCTGATTTTGCCCTTTGTACGTACTGTGGAAGAGTTTACCTTTTGCCGCCGTCGGGTAGAACAGGTAGGACTTACTGATAATCCTGATTTTCAACTTTGGATTATGGCAGAAGTGCCATCTGTGTTGTTTATGCTACCAGACTATGTTAAGGCAGGTGTTCAAGGAATTTCTATTGGTACTAATGATTTGACGCAACTTTTACTAGGAGCTGATCGGGAACAGAGGCAGTTGGAAACACTGATGGCAGGGTGCCATCCAGTGGTCAAACAAGCAATTCAGCAATTAATCGAAATGGCAAAAGAAGCTGGTATTCCTTGCTCAATTTGTGGTCAAGCTACGGTTCAGGATCCGGAACTGATTGATCTGTTGGTGCAGTGGGGAATTACTTCGATTTCTGTTGATGTTCAAGATGTGGAAGCGACTTACCAGGCAATTACCCGTGCTGAGCAACGTTTACTCTTGGACGCAGCACGAAATAAGTCAAAAGGCTTGGGTGTAAAAGGCAAAGAGGAAAACATCTAAATATATGGAAGTTGTAAATTGGGTTACAATATTGAGTCTGGTAGTATCGGTGAATACTACCACACACCAGAAAACGGCATCTGATTTGGTGTATCTGCTCTGACCTAGGTTATCAATCTGAAAACTGCTGTAATTCAATCAGTGAATTATGGTTAGCCTTCTTAGTAATTTGAGTTAATAGTGCTTCATAGCGGTTGAGAGCCTTTTGATAGGCGAAGTGCTTCAGAGCAAATTTTCTACCTTGTTGACCTAGAGATACCCCCTGCTCAGGATTTTCATACAATTCGACAATTGCAGATGCTAAAGCCTGGGACTGTTGTGGTGGTACCACTACACCACCACCACTTTGTCGAACAACTCGTGCTGCAGTTCCATTCAAAGGCACAGAAGCAATGATGGGTCGTCCGCAAGCCAATAGCACTTGAATTTTTGAGGGCATATTAAAGGAAACAACGTTACGCTTTTGCACAACTAAACCTATATCTGCTGCTGCCAACATTTCTGGTAACTTCTCTCGGGGTTGGAAAGGTAAAAGCTTGATATTACTAGCATTGCAAGTCTGACAGTCTTGCTGTAGCTGCTGTAGAGCCTTAGATTCTCCAACAATGACGAAGACAATTTCTGGAATATGCCTGACCAGATTAGCCGCCTTCACTACTGTTTCGAGTCCCTGAGTCAAGGCAATATTACCGGAATAGAGTACTACAAACTTGCCATCAAGATGGTAAGCAGTGCGAAAGGAATTGCCTTCTTTGGGTAAGGGACGGATAAAATTAACATTCGCCCAGTTGGGGATACAGGTAATTTTGTCTAATGGTACTCCTTTACTTACTAAATTTTCAACGAATCCCTCAGAAATAACAGTGATTGTATGAGCACTGTGGTAGGCAAACTTCTCTAAAGCTTCAAAGATACGGATAGCTAGTTTGTTTCTAATTAGACCAACCTGTACAGCAGCTTCTGGCAAAATATCCTGTAAATTCAGTAATACTGGGCAGTTGTACAACCAACCAAGTAAAGCAGCTGGCACACTAACCGGCAGCGACGGTACTGTCAGTAGAATCACATCAGGTCGCCAGCCCCGGAAAGCCTGAATCAAACTGGTCACGACGAAGCTACCATCTAGTAGTATCCGTGTCACTACACCAGGCTTTGGTCGAATCCAGACATAGGAGCGTTGAATTATTACTCCCTTTCTTTCTTCAGTCAGATAGTACTTGCCTTGATATTTATCATAGATAGAGCGCTGGGGATAGTTGGGCATACTAGTGACGACTCGTACTTCATGTCCTGCCTTGACCAAACCTTCTGCCAGTTCCGTCATTAATGGGGCAATGCCTATCGGTTCAGGATGATAATTATAGGAGTAGATTAATATGCGCATGAATGTTATTGGTAGAGCGAGTAGTCTGTCAAGTTAACCTTTGACAGGTGGACAAGCGATGCATCGCTTTTTACAATTCCTACACGAAACACCTAGATCTAGCGAGTTATATCTATCAGTTACTTAGCAACTGGTGTCTAATTATCCTAGATACTTTAGTGTTTGAATTTTCACCTTTAAGAGAAAAATTTTCACTTTACTAATTCAAAGGGTTTGGTTTAACTTTCGACGTTATAGCCTTGCTCACTAGATAGTCAATCGGCTTTATCTGTTGATGCTTATGCAATGAACCAACACCGAATATACCAAAAGCTATTCATCTCAATAGAGCAGTAAGTTAGACAGACGTGCTTAGGCGCTATTTTTTAGAAAAATAGAGACAGAAAACCCAAATTAGTATCACCCTCTGAAGCAGGAGGCAATAATTAGTCATCACCCTTAGGATAAATCCTCCTGATTATTCCAAGTTATTGGTTCTTTTGATCTAGGTATCAAAACGATCAGACTTACTGGTTGGACTAAGTAACTCATCTTAACTATCGTCAATTTTATACTATAAATACTTGGTATGCTACTTTGTTTATTATTGGTGATAACTCTGGCAAAAACACCATTCCATAACGATAATGATTTACACTAACTAAAAAAAAATTAAGCCAATAGCCAATAGTTTAAGGATCTCCCAGATCTAGGATTTAAAAGGTATCAAAAGGCACACATTCGACAATCAACGTGGCTGGAACTGGCGGAATTACGTGATATAAGCTTGCCTTATCACCCCAAAGCCGGGAGAGCCTAGTTTAATAAATTCCTATCTGGATACTTTAAGGGATTAACTGCACTGACCACTAGATTCGTAGGCAGATACATAACCGATGGAAATAAATTCATAAATGGCACTCCTGCTATAATTTTAGATACTTTTTTAAGTATTGATGTTTCTCTAGCGATGCATCGCTATCTTATAATGGGATATATTTGATAGATAACTATAAATGAGTTGTGAACGCAAAACTAGCTGAAAATATGAGTTCAAAAGGGTGCTTTGTTTACAAATCAAATGGAAACCCTATAGGACTATAGCAAACGATTGATTCGAACTATGTGACCATGCCCCACTACCTGTTTTTATAAAGGAACTACGGGAAAGCTTATCAAAAACAGCTGTTAATTTTCAATTAGATAATTTTAAAGATTGTGTGAATCAAATGTGAAACTATAGACTTATTATAACACTCTATGGGTAAATCTGAAATCCTTACCTAGCTAGGAGCTAGTTTTGGGAAATATTACTGGATTAATAAGATATAGACTTTATAAGCTGTTGAGGAAAAAATGAGGGAGACTTATTTTAAGGCTTCTGACCTGCTCTAACGGTGTTTGCAAATTAACAGTGTTGGCGAATTACCTCCAAACTTCAGCAAAGCGATGCAGCTTGGTCTTGGGGAGCCAATGGGGTCATGGGGGTTCCCCTCATGAGCAACTGGCCTGGAAACCCCCACTCGCGCTTTGCATGGCTGACAGGGGGTTATAAACCTGGATTGGGAATCAGGCTATCAAGGAAAGGGCTCTCCTAACTATCTTGACTTAAATGGTTCGCCCAAACTAAATCGCGCTTTGCATGGCTGACAGGGGGTTATAAACCTGGATTGGGAATCAGGCTATCAAGGAAAGGGCTCTCCTAACTATCTTGACTTAAATGGTTAGCCCAAACTAAAAAATCAGTAAAGACTTTGTGAAGAAATTTGTGAAGAAATGGTAAAGAAAAGGGGAGATAAGATCTAGTAAGGCTTACAAAAATAAGTGATCGCAACAGCATAGTGCTTAGTCCCACCAATAAGCGCGAAGCATTTACCGGATTGGTCAGCAGGAGATATTCACCACACTCTGTACTCAGCACTCCTTCATGACTAAGTTTGGTAAACCAGAGGAATTCAGAACCCTAAACTATTACCCAATTCCCCCTAAAGTAAAGGAAAAGCCCACTTTTGGGTAAGATGTTTGATGGTTTTTGGTAATGATGTGTCATGGCACGGTGGTTTTGGGAACGCTGTAATTGTAATCAAGAACGGTAGGAATGGGTAAACCGGGGATGGGACAATGGCGGACAAACCACCAAAACGGCTAAGTTTACACCTCATTAGCTGATCGCTTTATTTATATACAATTTTCCGAAAGTCAGTGAGCTTCTGCTATGGTCAAAGCCCCAATAACTCACTCCTACCAGTGGCTCTAACTTTACCAAATCTTGACAGTTATAGCGTGTTAACTCATGTAGATTCAACATACATTCAAGAAGAGAATAATGATGTGAATCTGTGCTGTTAATACCGATACAGTGTACTATCAATTCCTAGACAAAATAGATGAGTTACCAAGTTCCGGTCAAAGTTCCCTTCGTTTCACTAGCTCAACAACACGGACCTATTCAAACCGAGCTAGAGCAGGCAATTCAAGCTGTAGTGCAGCAGGGAGATTTTGTTCTCGGTAAAGCCTTGATCAATTTTGAGACAGCATTTGCGGCTGCTTGTGGTGTCGAATACGGTATCGGAGTGGGATCTGGGACCGATGCGATCGCACTTGGATTACAAGCCTCTGGCATTAGTGCTGGGGATGAAGTGATTTGTCCTGCTAACACCTTTATCGCTACAGTGATGGGCATCATAGCTGCTGGTGCTACGCCAATTTTGGTGGATTGCAACCCTCGTACTGCCCTAATTGATCTCGATAGTGCCAAACAAGCAATTACAGCCAAAACCAAGGCAATTGTCCCTGTGCACCTTTACGGTCAGATGGTATCTCCGAGTGAGTTAATGGCATTTGCTGATGCCCACAACTTACTAATTTTTGAAGATGCAGCACAAGCTCACTTAGCAAAGCGAGAGGATTATTATGCTGGTTCTGTGGGCAAGGCGGCAGCATTTAGTTTCTACCCGAGTAAAAACTTGGGTGGCTTTGGTAACGGTGGCATGGTAATCACTAATGATGCTACGGTGGCAGAAAAAGTGCGATCGCTTCGCAATTACGGAGCACCTCGCAAATATTTTCATACCGACATCGGCAAAAATAGCCGTTTAGATACGTTACAAGCTGCTATCCTCAATGTCAAACTGCCTTATTTGACTGAGTGGAACCAGTCACGCTACTGGGCAGCTGCGCAGTACGACAATCTACTCAGGGCTTTGGAAGGTCAGGGGATTGTGCCCATAGAAAACCACAGCGGGCCAGGTCATGTCTACCACCTTTACGTGATTCGGGTAGGTCAACAATGTCCCTTTAACCGACAGAGCATCCAAGATGCTCTTGCCTCAGTGGGAATTCAAACCGGTATTCATTATCCGATCCCTTGCCATCTCCAGCCAGCTTACAAGTACTTGGGATATCAAGCCGGTGACTTTCCCCATACCGAAACTCTGTGCAATGAGATTTTATCTCTACCAATTTATCCCAACTTGAGCAAGGAGCAGATTGACCAGGTAGTTGATGGGTTAGCTAACTTATTCGAGGTGCTTCAGCCATTAGTTATTAGTAATTAAACTATGCAAATTGGACGCAAAATTCCTATTGCCATTGATCGCTATCTACTGGACGGTTGTATCATCGCTTTACTAGTCATTATTTATGGTCCTGTGCTGATGCATTGGTATAATGGCTGGCTCAACAAAAGTATCAGCATTACCCATGAATACTTTAGCCATGGTTTGATTGGGCTACCGTTTGCTGGCCATATTGTCTGGACAAACCGACGACGGTGGCATAAGCTGACTGATACAGCGCATCCCTTTGGTGTAGTCTTACTGATAATTGGAGGAGTAAGCTATCTTAGCGGTCAATCAGAACTGGTAAATTTATCGTTTCCCATAGTTTTAGCTGGTATGAGCCTATGGTTAAAAGGGATTGGTGGCTTTAAGCTGCAAAGTTTTCCCCTGCTGCTAGTGGCTTTGGCAACTCCAACAGCAGTTCCCTATTTGATTGAACCTTATATCTTGCCCCTACAACGTTTTATTGCTGGGATGGCTGCCTTTATTCTGACTCAGTTTGGGATGAATGTCAGACTCGAAGGGATTAACTTGTTCGTAAGTGACCGAATTGTGGAGGTAGCGCCCCACTGTGCTGGTCTTAAGATGTTATTTACTTCCCTGTATGTGAGTTTGATGTTGCTTTACTGGAGCGGTGCTATTGAGTCACGCCTAAAGACTATTTGGCTGTTATCCGGTGCAGTGGTTATAAGTGTTAGTGCTAATATTGTCCGCAATAGTGTGCTTACCTTTTTCCATGGCAGTGGTCAAGATCAGGCATTTCATTGGCTCCATGAAAGCTGGGGCGGTGACCTATATTCAGCGATGATGTTAGTGATGTTGGTTCTATTAATGAAGTTCATTGAAAAATACTTCCCCTCAGACAGCCAACTTGACCCCCTTGGGTAACCATCAAGATTAAAGGTTATAGTTTTTAATTATTGGGTGAGGTACACAATTTTAAAATTTTAGGGAACAGGGAATAGGAAAAAAAATCTGTGTACCTCATAATTATGATAAAGACTATAGAATGATGAAATCAGTAAGTTTAATGAAGTTAATCCAGCCCTGGCAAATCTCCAGGGGAGTCTTACTGGTGTTGCTGTTAGTCTTGGTAATAATCGGAGCAGTACCAGGTTACTTGACAGGAAACTGGCCTTGGGCAAAACTGCCACCAGTGACTAACCTCCAACAGATAAAAGTTATCCGCAAGACGGGAATAGAACTATCTGACTGGCAAACTGTTGAGCAACAAACCATCAGGATTGGCGGCCATAAATGGTCTTTGCAGTTCATAGAGCAGGATCAGCAAAAACCAGTGTGGTTATTTTTGCTTCCCCAAAATGGTCCTAAATCCCAGCCACAGGTAGAATGGGAAGATATTAGCGGATTTATGAGACAACGATTGGGACAATGGAAGACGGATTCTTATAGTCAAATCAAGTTTGTGGTCAACGGATCTGATGTTGAGGGGAACACCCAGGCGGATCCGACCATCACAACCCAGCCCAAAAGCCACCCCAAAAGTGTTGTTAACGCCCGTTTCTTTCGTGCCTGGAATCAGCGGCAAACCTTTGCGATAGTACAATGGTATGCCTGGCCAGAGGGTGGTAATCCTGCTCCTAGCCGTTGGTTCTGGGCTGATCAATTGGCTCAGTTACACCGGAAACGGGTCCCTTGGGTTGCGGTGAATATCCAAATTCCCATAGAACCTTTGGGTGATCTTGAAAATTATAGGCCAATAGCCGAATCTCTCAGTAAAATGCTTCAGACTGCTTTGATGAGCGATCCTTTTGCGGAGCAAGCTAGTAGTATTAAAAGATATAAGGATCAAGGCTCAAAGATGAAGGCTCAAGGATGAGGCATCAAGGATCAAGGATGAAATCGGTTGATTGCTGGAACACTTAGGGTTGACTAAAACGTTTATCGACAACTAGAAGTTAAACGTAAGACTTGCCTCTTCAGACTTTCTACTTGCCTCTTCAGACTTGAGATTTCAGACTTGAGATGATACGTGACCATTGGAAAATGACAACTGACACCCACAGATTTGGTAACCAAGTTCTGAATTTATCTTTGTTTGGGGGTACCGTCTTATTCTCGCTGGTTAGTTCTGGAGTTTGGGTCAGCCCTGGTTTGGCTAAGCTTGTCGGAAATTTACCGACATCGGTAGACAATATTGGGGATGGGATTAGCGATCGCGCTCAGCTGCCTACGTTTAGTTCCATGGAACGGGAAACAAGGGAAACTGTTGAATCAGGGGAAAGGGAAAGGACTGAACTGGAAACCTCTGAAACCACCCCTGAGACCACCCCTGAGACCACCCCTGAGACCACCCCTGAGACCATAGAGGTAACGGAAACGTTGCCACCTCCACCACCGTTGAGCAACCCTGAACCGGTCTCAGAGGAGAATCGACTGGAACAGTTGGAGGAAATGTTACCTCCTTTGGGCTACCCAGAGACTCTGTCAGAGGTGAGTCCATCTGATGAATTTAATCGCCACTACCTAGGCCGAGAAGATGTAATCGCAGTGAGTGTGACCAATTTTCCGAATCTGGCTTTTCAAAGTGCTATTGATTCTGACGGAAATATTGTGGTACCACTGTTCGGTAAGCTACGAGTGGTGGGACTTACTCTAGAGGCGGCTCAAGATGTAATTCAAAATGTCTTAAATGAATTTGTGATTGATCCTGAAGTAGTTGTGAGCCTACTGAGTACACCACAGGTTCAGATTACGGTGAGTGGTGAGGTGTTTCGACCAGGCTATTATCCCCTGGCACCAGGAACTCAACCGAATCAAGCCCTTACTGCTGCGGGTGGTACTACTACGATTGCTGATTTGCGGACTATTTTGATTCGTCGTAAGTCGGTGGTGAATAATTCCATCATTGAGCGAGAAATTGACTTGCTGACACCGCTGCAAAATGGAACAACTCCATCGGAATTGAACCTCCGGGATGGGGATGCTATTATTGTGCGAAAGTTGGAGGTGGGTAATACTACCGATTATGATAGGCAGCTGGTAGCTCGTTCTAATCTAGCTCAACAACAAATCAGCGTTCGAGTGTTGAGCTATCCTAATGGCACAATTGGTAACTTGACATTAGCTAATGGTAGTACGTTTATTGATGCCTTAACAGCAATTTCTCCTAACCCAGATGATGCTGATTTGGATAGCATTGCCTTAATTCGTTTTGATCCAGAACAGGGCAAAGCAGTTACTCAAAAACTAGATGGGGAAAAGCTACTAAAGGGTGATGTTTCCCAAAATGTGCCACTTCAAGATCAAGATGTGATCGTGGTGGGTCGAAGTCTTGTTGCTAAGATTTCTGCCGCTCTGAGTCTGGTGACTCGACCCTTTAGTGATTTTCTGGGATTCCAGAACTTTTTTGAGGAAATACAAGACCTGTTTTGAGGAGGTAAGGGTATGACTGGAGCAGAAACCAAGTGAAAGCTCTCCCCTAGTGGGTTAGCTTTTCCATCGACAGCACAAAAATCTCCGGATACCTTAATGAATGGACAGAAAACTCCAGTAGCTGTCTCGGTTTGTAACTGCTGCTGAGAGTCCCTGTTGACTCAGCGGTAAAAATAGGAATAGGCTAGAGGATTTTTTCGATCACTGCTGCCTTAACAATAGCGGAAACTACTTATGACTCCCCCTTTTGTCACACGTTACCTGATTGCTCTCAATCAGCATAAGTTAATCGGCTTTGCCACGTTTTTCCTGATTACTGGCATATCGGGGATTGTTGCCATACAGCCAACGCCAGCTCCTATTTACCGAGCTGAAGGTCGCTTGGTATATACCACTCCTGTGAAGGTATTTTCCCAGACAGGGGTACAGATTTCAGAACAAGGTAAACAAAGGGCGACACCGGAAACGCTGCTGGCAGACAATGTGGTTAAGGAAGTAGCAGCTGGGATGCAAGTCAGCTCCAAAGACATTGTTAAAAATACAGTGGTGAAATTGCCAAAGCCAGAAGGACCACAATTTATTTCGGTAATCTATAGGGATAAGAATAAGGAAATTTCTGCAACCATCGTCCAAATGCTGATGGAGAAAATGGTGAAACAGAGCCGTTTTATCAACACAGCACAACTAAGACGGATTATTGAAGTAATAGAAGAACGTTTGCCTAAGGCGGAGCAGGAACTAAGGGAAGCGGAACAAAAACTGGAACAGTATGACCGTGTACAAGGACCAGCTTTATTTGCTGCTCAAGATGGGACGTTAGTGGGTGGGATAACTGGTAGCCAACAGCAACAACGTAGTCTGGAGATACAGCTAGAGGGGGTTGAGGCTCAATATTCTAGCCTAATCGAACGGCTAGGTTTGACCCCTGACCAAGCCTACACGTCTTCTGCCCTTAGTGCTGACCCGATTATTGCTAGTCTGCGAGCTCAGATTCTGGATACTGAGACACAGATGGAACTTCTCAAGGGCCAGTTGCGTCCGCAACATCCAACCATGATTGAGTTGCGCAAACAGCAGCAGACTTACGAGACTTTACTTCAGGAACGTGCTGGTGAAGTTCTCGGTGGTAATGGGTTTACCTCTCCATTGCCCAGTCAAATCCGCCAAGACAGTACCCTCGACCCGGCACGGCAGGCACTGGCTAATCAGTTGGTAGCTCTGCAAACCCAGCGGGAAGCACTTCAACGGCAGTTGGCAGCTACCGAAAGAACGGAACAGGAACTAAGACAGCAATATCAGCAGCTGCCCAATAAGCAGCTGGAGCGAGGGCGACTGGCTCAGCAAGTTGCTTTTAAGCAGGAATTTTACAATCGGTTGCAGGCGGCATTAGCAGATAGCAAAATAGCTGAGGCAGAGACTGAGAGTAGTCTTGCGATCGCTGGGATTGCAGAACCGAGAGCACTTCAGGCCCAGACAGCAAGTAATCCGATCGTTACTTTGGCAATAGGTGGTGTAATCGGTATTGTTGTAGGTGCTGGTGTGATTCTGCTGCTATCAACTCTGGATAATACTTTATACACGCCAGAGGATGTTAAGCCCATACTTCGGGACAATGGTGTGCCATTACTGGGGGATTTACCGACAATCGGTCTCAAGTCCTACCGGGGTGAAGCTGCTATCATAACCCAACCAGAGGCTTTGGAGTTGGAGTTCTACGAACGGTTCCGCACTAATCTTCGTCTGCGGGAGGAACCTGCGGTAAAAGTGGTGTTGGTAACTAGTACAGCAGGGAATGAGGGAAAGACGATCGTGGCTTACAATTTAGCGATCGCATCTGCCCAGGCCGGTATGCGTACTCTGTTGGTAGAAGGGGATTTGCGATCGCATTCTGTAGCTCAATCTCAAGACGTGATTCACCTGATGGACGCGCCACTGGAACCTTTGCGCTTCTATGGCTCTAAGAGTGAATGTATTCATTTAGCCCAAGATTTTGAAAATCTCTCGATTCTCCCTAGTCTCGGTCCCCTGCGCAAAGCTGCGGGGATCCTAGAATCGAGTGAAATGAAGCATTTGCTGGAAGATGCTCGTGGTCGCTTTGATTTTGTTGTAGTTGATTCGCCTAGTCTGTCTCGTTGTAATGATGCCCTATTACTACAACCATTTACTGATGGGATTGTGTTGGTGACTCGACCAGGCTATACCCAGGGAAGTATTTTATCTCAGGTGATCGAAGAGTTAGATGAAAACGAGGTACTGTTGGGAGCAGTTATCAACGATATCAAGCAGCTACAACCCCCTGTTCCTGTGGATACTGGCAGGGGGTATCCAACGGTAGATGCTCCTGTGGCTCAAACTCCAGCACAGAACCATAAAGTTACTAGTGGAGTAGGGAGTAGGGAGTAGGGAGTCGGGAGTCGGGAGTCGGGAGTCGGGAAAGAGAGGGAGGTGTGGGAGGTGTGGGGAGATGGGGAGATGGGGAGATGGGGAGATGGGGAGTCAGAGGTTGTAGGGAGTAGGGGAGATGGGCAGATAGGGAGATAGGGAGATGGGGAGATGGGGAGTCAGAATTAGTATAAGAACGGCTATAATTATCCAGAATTGCTTGATTCAGTAATACTAAAGTAGTGGGCTTTTTTTATTTGTAACTGATAGACTTGAAGCAAATCATAACGTGGTTAATCTATCAGCTTATGGCTTTATCTAAGGTAACATTAATCGTGACTCAGAGGGAGCGGTTTAGTTTAACAAAGCCTTCCCTGGACAGTATTATTGCTGATTATTCCTGTTATCCTTTTGACTTAATCTATGTAGACGGCAACGCTCCATCATCTGTGCATGAGTATCTGCAACAGCAGGCAGATAAACACGAATTCATGACTTTGATCCATCGCGGACGCTATTTGAGATCGAATGTTGCTCGTAACATAGCTCTACCGTTTGTTAAGGATGCGGATTACATTGTTTTTATTGACAATGATGTGATTGTAGAGCCTGGTTGGTTAAAAGGTTTGGTTGAGTGTGCTGAACAAGAGCAAGCTGGTATCGTTGCTCCCCTAATTTTACAAGGGCAACCAGGGTCTCCTGATATTGAGGTACATGTTGCTGGGATTAAAACCAAGTTTCACCAAAGAAAGCATGGTAAAAAGTGGTTTGAGCAAAAGCAGTTGCTCTACGCTACTAAATTACGGGATGTTGAGCAGGATTTACGTCGCAGCCCAGTAGATTCTATTGAGTTTCATTGTATCCTAGCTCGTCATTCTCTGATCAAGTCTATTGAACTGGATGAAGTCTTTGATAGCTTGGCGAGTCATACGGATTTATGTATGCAGGCAACGGATTTAGGCGAGACAATTTTCCTGGAACCTAAATCTAGAATCACTTTCCTCAATCCTCGACAGATCACTCGGTTTGACCAGGATGATGTGCCATTTTATGTATTTAAATGGAATGAACAATCTGTACGAGATGTGTTCTCTCGTCAAGTCAAAAAGTGGAATTTGGCTAAAGATGATCCTTCAATGTGGTCGATTTGGAAGTGGGTGATTGAGAATCGTCAACTCCCAGCTAAGTGGTCAACTCAAGAGGGAAGTTTCGAGAGAAAGTTATTGGAGTTCTGTCAGCGTCGCTGGTGTCCAAGTTGGCTGCGCACACTGTTAGAATCCTATGTGATTAAGCGCGCATTTCCTGAGACTGGGATTGCTGACAATTTAGTGGAAAATGTCAGCAGTAAACCTTCGGTGACTGTGTAGGAAATAGGGAATAGGGAATAGGGAGTAGGGAGTAGGGAGTAGAGATCCCCCCTAACCCCCCTTAATAAGGGGGGAACCTTAATCAGGGGGGATATTATTACCTTAAAACCCTCTTTACTTTTGCCTATTGCCTTAATTTGTGGCCAATACTATCAGATTTGGTAGAGATTTTATTGATGCAGTCTCTACTTTTTTTTGATTAGTAAATCTGGGTTAAGTGATTCATCCTATGGTGGCCAGTGCTTATCAATCCAATGGCAAGGTTTGAAATCTGTCTGATCCACTGCCCACCCTACATTTACTCCTTTAATTGAGCTGTATAATCATTATGATTCATCCGATGGTGGGCAGTGCCTATCAATCCAATGGCAAGGTTTGGAATCTGTCTGATCCACTGCCCACCCTACATTTACTGACTATGAGATGCACTCTAGCCGATTTCTAATATCCAAAAACTTCAACTGTCGATAAAGCATAGAAATCATGGGCAAATCAACTCCCGCTTTCTTTGCCATCCGCAAAGGATTGCCGACAATTGCTTCAACTTCCAAGGGTCTTTTTCCATCATAATCCAGTTTAATACTGGTTAAATAAGGATTCATGTTTTCGGTATGGTCGAGCATTTTTTGGATAAAGCGATCGCCTAGTATCCGCCCGCAACTCTTTGCCCCTGCTAGCACTTCCTGCATTATTTGTTCTGCTAAACGCCGCGTATCGGCATTGGCCATAATTTCATCTGTTCTAGCATTTAGAATTACGGAAAGACTATTATAAGGAATATTCCAAACTAATTTTTTCCACCTAGCTAAGAGCAAATCTTCGTTCAACTCAATAGGAATTCCTGCAGTGTCAAAATCCCTAGCAATTTCCCTGATTTCTTCTGTAATGCCAGCAGCTTGATAGTTAGCCGCATATTGCCCTAGGATAATACTACCATAGTCGATGTGATTAATCTGGCCTTGTCCTACTTTATTAGAACAGATAATAGACAACCCACTGATTAGGGTATTATTTCCTATAATTTTGGCAATTTCTGGTTCGACGTTTATACCGTTTTGTAAGAGCAATACTATGGTATTTTTGTTTATTAATGGCGGCAATAGCTCTACTAATATATGATTTTGCGTCGCCTTTAATGCCACTACAATTACATCGCAATTGGGCATTTTTTTGACATCGTTATAAGCATCTACTTCCGGCAGAGTAAAATCACCATCTACTGATTTTACAATTAAACCGTTTTCGGCAACATGGTGGTAGTCGCTACGGAGTAAAAAGCTGACTTGATGACCGGCTTTTTGCAGTTTGGCACCGTAGAATCCGCCAATAGCTCCGGTGCCGATAATTCCATAGGTTCGATTTGACATTTTGAGAAGTATAACGATTATGATGAATCCCATGGTGGGCAGTGCCTAGCAACCCGATGGCAAGGTTTGGGATCTGTGTGATCCACTGCCCACCCTAGATCAACTTATGATTGATCCGATGGTGGGCAGTGCCTAGCAACCCGATGGCAAGGTTTGGGATCTGTGTGATCCACTGCCCACCCTACATCAACTACATCAACTAGAGCGATTGCATCAATACAATGGCTTTTTATTTTGTTGAATCCCTTGCTATTTAAGGGGTTAAGCTCATTTAAACTACTCATTTACTGTAATCTGTCTAGGATAGCCGAGAAAAGTTAAGATTAGTTTAATAATGATTAGTTTAATATTGAATCGCAGTTGCTCCCCAGGAAAACCCGGCAGCACTACTAGCTAAAACTACTAAATTACCAGGTTTTATTTTCTGCAATTCTATAGTCTTAGCCAAACCCAATAAAGTATCTGTTGCTCCCAAATGACCGCAGTTTGTCAAGGAAATAAATGTATTTTTTTCAGTTAAGCTTAGAGCTTCAAGAATCTTGGCTAATAAGCTTTTTTTGATCTGATTGGTAAATAAGAAATCTATTTGATTTAGAGAGAATCCACTTTTTTGCAATGCAGTGGTGATTACTTTTTTATAATTTTTTAAATAAATTTCTGATAAAGTGTTTTCTAATTGATTGGGATCCTCTATTTTTACATAATTAAGTGCTAAGTCAATATTTTCACTTTTTACAGGCAATTTTGTCCCTCCCAAGGGAACTCGAACCAAATCAGCTAATTTGCCATCAGTTATACCATAATAGGATAGAATTTTGTTGCTAGACTCTCCTTTTTTTAGTAAGGCTGCGGCGGCACCGTCGGCGAAAAAAAGAATAGAATTACTATTTTTATCCGAGTAATTAACCAGCTGGGATAATTTATCACTACAAACAACTAAAGCATAATTTGAACTATTATCTGCCAGCAACATGTTCCGGGAAATATTAATACCTAAGTTCCCGCTGTTACAGAAATTTCTAATTTCAAAACTATGAGCATTGTCAGCACCAATGGCAGCTTGAATTTTTGCTGCCGGAGACCAAAATCGGTAATCGTAATATCCTACCCCGCAATAAGCAATTAAATCTATTTGTTCTGGTTTAATTTTGGCTTTTTTGATCGCCGACATTGCTGCTTTAATTCCCATATCGCTGGGATGTTCGTCTTCGGCAGAAATTGGTTTTTTTTCCATGCCTATTTTTTCTTTCAAAACCCACAGGGGTATATCTGCTAGTTTGGCGATCGCCTCGCTAGTCATAACTCCCGAAGGAATATAATAGCCTATAGCTGCAATACCGACTGTTGTCTGATTTTTATTGTTTTCAATCATCTAGCTTTTATTAGAACTAAATACTTAAAGAGCGTTCGCTCTTAGCGGAAGCTCCGCTTCATCGCGTAGCGTGACGTTCCGTCAATCGCATTTTTTGGATACTGCCTTTAACTCAATCATGATATCACCAAAACAAAAAAAATACTCAGATCTCTTGACCCTATTCCCTGTTACCTACTCCCTAAAAATTTGTTACAAAAATTTAAAAAATATGCTACAATTAAAGATTATTTGTGTTATTCTAAAAGAGTGGTTGGTAAAACTTCCACCTCAAGAGCTAGCCCGGGAAACCGTTCAAATTTACGGGCTAGCCTTGGGTCCCCTATGACAGGAGATACTTTTATTATGACGTATTCTGAACGCCTTCATCCATGGGTAATTGTTCGGCTATTACCCGAAATGCAGCGAGTTGTTGTTGGTCGGTTCCGCAATCGCTCTGATGCCGAAGGACATTTGAAAGCTCTTAAACGGCTGATGCCGGATGCTAAGTTTGTGATTGTTTTTGATGTCGCTAATAATCCGGTGGAGGAGGAATCGTAGGGTTTTACTTTGGTAAGCGATCGCACAGGGAGCAGGGAGCAGGGAGCAGGGAGCAGGGAAGAGTTAAGAGGAAATAGGTCAAAAATCCTGTGTACCTCATAGCCATAAGAAAGGCTATAGTTTAAAAATTCAGCTATCAGCTTATGTGCTACGCACACGCGTGCGCGTTCAGCTATCAGCCAATTCGAGAAAATCTCGAACTATTAAATTATTCCATGTCCGATTTATTTTAATGATTAGGCTGACTGCTGACAGCTGAATGCTTACTCCCTACTCCCTACTCCCTACTCCCTACTCCCTACTCCCTACTCCCTACTCTTCCAACGTTATTACAACTTTACCTCTCGCGTGTCCTTGTTCAAGATATCTGATAGCTTCAGGAACGTCACGTAAGCTGTATCGTCTATCGATAACAGGTGCTATTTTGCCGGTTTCAAGAAGCTCCTTTATAAACACCAAATCCTTGTTATTTGGTTCCATAAACAGGGACACAATTTTATTACTTCCGGTCATGAAAATCCATGGTCCTAGGAACATAAGTTGGAAAAGTTGAGCTGTGGAACCTCCGACGAATACATAAATTCCGTTGGGAGTTAATATACCCTTGTAATCCAAAATGGAACGATAAGCGGCAGCATCAAGAATTAGGTCATAATGCTGGCCATTTTTGGTGAAATCTTCTTTAGTGTAATCAATGACATGGTCTGCACCAATGGAGCGCACCATGTCTAAATTCCTGGTGCTACACACCCCAGTCACTTCGGCTCCGAAGGATTTGGCAATCTGGACGGCAAAGGTACCGACACCACCAGAGGCACCATTAATCAAAACCTTTTGCCCTGGCTGAATCTGTCCTTGGTCCCGAAGACCTTGGAGGGCGGTGAGTGCTGCTGCGGGTACTGCGGCCACTTCCTCGAAGGTGATATTGGCCGGTTTCAAGACTAATGCACTTTCCTTGGCACATACATACTCGGCAAAACCCCCGAAACCACCCTCGGATAAGTTCCCGAATACTTGATCACCTGGCTGAAACTGCTCTACGTTTTTGCCAACGGCTTCAACTCGCCCTGCTATGTCTGCTCCCAGCATCTGGTTTTTTGGTTTTACTAGCCCAAAGCCCATGATGCGGATCAAGAAGGGTTTTCCTCTGAGTAAATGCCAGTCACCTGCATTGGCGGATGCGCTATGAATTTTTACTAATACTTCATCCTCCTTAGGGATGGGTTTTTCTATTTCTTTGAGCTGCAGAACATCTGGTGATCCGTATTTTGTGTAGAGAATGGCTTTCATAAGTATTTTGGTTAATTGTTTTATTAGTTATAGCGGTTCTCAATTGGCTATGGTACAAAGTTATGGGTTTTAGGGAGCAGGGAGTAGGGAGTAGGGAGCACAGAGCAGGTAAGACAGAAGTCGGATTGCTACTGTATCGCGTATAATAACATTGACCTCAAACCTTATATAATATTTTGAAGGCTCATATCGTCCCCTCAGGGGGCTCTCATATCAATATTAGCTATGTCAAGTACCCTCTTGAATTCTTATGAGACAAATACGACACTTTACGAAGTATCACATAGGAAATTGTCCTGGTTTTTAAGAGGTTATAGGGTAATTAGAGAGAAAATTCCGTGCAAAAAGACTTTGGTAAATCCGTAATACTGCGGTAGTGCTTCTGGATTTAGTTGAAATCATTGTCTTTATTAATCAGTTAAGTAAGACACTTTTATATGAAAATCAGCCATCGCTATCAGTATCCATTTTTGATGATTCTATTCATCGTTGGTATTTTTTCATGGCCGACGCTGTCAGAAATGGTAAAGGAAAAAAACTTTTGCGAGGTTCCGAGCGACAAACCTTTTCGTATCAGTGTACAGCCCAATAGTTCTATCTATGGCAAAATATTTGGAGATCAGAACTGTTCACCCCACAGGCTAATCTTAAGGTTGCCTGCAAATGCCATAATACAAAGCCAAGGCAAAAACAGCTTTAAAAATCAGCGACATACTCCCAAAATTTCAACAATACTTACTTTTTCTCGTCAACCTGAAACTTTTTACATAAGGCGTATAGATCAGCTTAAAGATGGTCTATATTTCAGTGCTAAAGATAGTTGTTCTGCTGCTAAATGGTCTAGTGATCAAGAGCAAGGAATTATTCATGTAAGCATAGAAAGGAATTTGCTAATTAATGATCCAGATATTGAAGGTATTATTTTTATAGTGTCTCTTCCCGCCGAAATGAGAGAAACTAAACCGAAGATTGTCATTGATAGGTATACCTGGGATAGAGCGGGAGATAAAGATATTTTTCGACTTAGAGAATATCCGAATTTTGCGTTAGCATTGAAAGAAAATGATAAACTAAAAAATAATGAAAGTTATGATTTTTCTAGCGGTGAAAAAGTTAAAAAAAATCTTTCAAATGAACTATTTAGTTTGGTATATAAAGGGGGTGTATATATAGAAAAAGATGTCGCTAAGCTTTCAGAAGTTAAAGATCAAATAGTTAAGTATGACCGCGATCAACTTCCTTATAGTTGTGCTGTACCCAAGGATTGGAACTCATAATAAAAACCAAACCGTAAAAAAATATAAAGATTTGATTGTTAATTTGATGCATCATCATGAATGATAGTAGCCCAGAAACCCAAGATTTTTTTGATCAAAAAATAGTAAACAAGCCGGAGTATCGCGAACAACTTGAAGATAGATATCGCAATCAAGAACAAAAAAGCTTTTTTTGGATTTGTTTATTGGCAGGAATTTTACTAATTTCTAGTATAGCTCAGTTTGCCATACTAGGCTATGCTTTAGAAATTCTATTTGAACTAGACAGCTATAAACAAGTACTTAATATTCCTATTAAAACTTTAATTAGCTTGCTGGTAACAGCATTTTTGCCTATTGCTTCAATAATAGATGCGTCTAACATCCTACCAGAAAGATTAAAAATTTCTTTTTTCGGTATTATAGAAATACCTTGGATATGGGTTTTATTTTTAGCAGATATCTATCTGACATCTATAGCTATTTTCTATGTTAGTGAACCAGTTTATAATAATAGCTTTATAACCTTTACAGCTTTTGTTATAGCAGCAGTATTTTCTACTTCTTGTTTGTTTGTAAGTAGAGCAATAGTTAGAAATTTTTCTAAATGGCAAAAAGCAATAATTGATATAAAAACAGTTAATTTATATGGTATCGATCCTAAACCTTTGTATAAAGATGCAGAGCAAATCAAGCTAAGTGAAGAAAAGGAAGCGGCAAAGCAAGAAGCTGAAGAAGCTAGACAAAAACTTAATAAAGAAAAAGCTAGATACGAGGAGCAACTGAAATCTCAAAAAGCAGAACATACTCAAAAAGTTCAAAAACTTGAGGGTAGACTTGAATCTTATAAAGAATACTCAGATTCTGTGAGTAAGTTAAAGACAAAATTTAATCGAGTAAAAAAAACGATTGTAGATTTGGCTAATCAAAGTAAAAGTTTTTTAAGCAGTTTTGAAAAAATATCTACTCTAGATGAGTCGGTTAAAGAACTTAGCTTTCCTTCACCTCCTAAAGTAGATATCAGTTCAGATCCCCAGGATAACGTCATCGAAAAACCTACATATTATTGGGTTTGGGAAAACTCTGACAAATCAGAACTACCATCAAAATTATCTCCTGTCGGGCATGTTATTTTACAAGCCATACAAGAACAAAAGTTGCCACGACCTCGTGTGAGGGAATACTCACCAATAGAGGGTTTAGCAAAATGCTTAGTGCTAGATTTTGATGATTATGGTGTTGTTGTCTATTGCCGAGATGAAGAATTAAAAGAAGAAGGGTCACAATGGACTACTGAAGATGATATTAATTTTAAGTCCAAGCTAAATGACCAGCAAAGTAGCATGGGAATATATACTTTGGTATTCAGTTCCCAGGAAATAATGAGTCATGCGTCAAAAATATCAGAACAAATAAAAAATGCTATTGATAGCAGAATTGATAATGGGTTTTAATAGCTATGAAAATCAGTTTATCTATTAAAGATATGGGAAAAAAGGTTCCTGATCCAGAACCATTTGAGAAGTCATACTTGTATGAAGGTCACCTTGGCAGTGTAATAGTTTATGGCAACATAAACCAACCGGAAATAAAGCTAGTGTCTCCTGGAGAATCATCATTACCTTTGGATTCAAAATACTGGTTTTTTATCAGTATTTATTGGTCAAGGATAAATGGATTCAAATTCACTCAGTACACCGATCCAGAAATTACTACTTCTCTTAGTTCTACTACAGGCAAACAAATTACTAATTCTCTTATCTCTACTACAGGCAAAATAAAAGGTGGAGATATAATAAAAATCAATAAAAATTTAGTAAATATAACATTTAAAGTCGAGGTAAATCAAGAAGACTTAGGTAATATAGACTCAAAAGTATTTCTTGAAAAGTGTAGTCAATTTGGAATCAGAGTAGTAGATACTAAGTTTTTAAATTTAAATGTACCCTATGGACTTGCCTGTCCTGATTGTCAATTAGTTAATGTTGAATTTTACGAGGCTCGGATTGAAGGTGCAAACTTTTGTAACTCTTATTTAAGTAATGTTAAATTTGTCAACTCTGTTCTCAATAATTCAAGGTTTAGTAACGTCACATTTTCTCAAATTGTTGAATTTGATAATGTTAAGCTTATTAATTCAGTTTTTGATAATTGTCGTGTTAATTATTACAGTAAAATTAGAATAGAGAATGACGGACATCTATTGTTCAAGAATGATTGTGATTTAACTGGTTGTAGTTTCGTAAATGCATCGTTTAACAGTAAATTTGAAAAGGCAAACTTATCAAGAGCTAACTTCTCAGATGCCACATTAGTAGCTTGTAATTTTTATGAATGCACATTGATAAGTACAATATTTACTAGAGCTAAGTTTAACTCATTTACAACCAAAAAAGAACCCAGGGATTCAGAGTTAATAAATTGCGGTATTAGTAATAAAAAAAATAGTAATGAAAAAATAGTAAATGGTGAGCATGAAAAACAAAAACCAACAATTAACGATTGCAAATTTGACAATGCCTCGATGAAGCGTGTTGATTTAAGCAATAACATTATTAAGGACACTAATTTTGAAGCTACTGACTTATATAGAGCAAATCTCTACAATTGTCAGTTCATTAACACTAGTTTTAAAAGGGCAACGTCTGAAGCAGCTTCTCTAAGAGAAGTTTACCTTTCAAATAGTAGATTTACCCAAAAATGTAATCTTACAGAAGTAATTTTTTCTCAAGCCAAAATGATAGGTGTTACGTTCAATGATTGTCAGTTAATTCGAGCTAGTTTTCACTCGGTTAACTTGAGGGGTAGTGAGTTTATAAGCAGCGACTTAACAGGCGCAGACTTTAGATATGCTGATTTAACTCTACTAACTCTAGATAAGTGTCATCTTAATAGTGCTAACTTTTTTCAAACTAAACGGGGTGGAATCAAGTTAAAGCAACCTACAAATAATAATGGAGATGTAATTAATAGCCAGAGTCAGGAGAAAGGACTTTTGGATAGCAATTGCACCTTTGATTGCATTGAGTGGAGTCCAAATATTGATGGAGAAATACAGATTAATAGAAAATCTTTTTTAGAAATAATTTATGGACATACTTCTCCAGTTGCTGTTATATCTAATCTTTCTAAGGAAGGTGCTCAATTTATCGTAAATACCTATGCAACGGCAGAATCTAGTGGTAAGAAGGTGGAAAATAATTCCTCTATGAATATTTCAGGTGAAGTGAATGACAGTTCAATTGTTACAGGTAAGATCGAAGATAATTCAAGGGAAGAATCTGAACAAGAGGAAGATAACAATGAAGAGATTGATCAAGCCTCTACTGATAATTTATCGCCTGATGAGTCGTCAGATGAAAATAATACCTAAGTTTAGTATTAAACCCGCATAAGCCTCACATCTCAGCTGATATGGGAGCGCTCGTTAAATGCGGGACAGGAATTATCTCTCACTTCGTGGAACTACTGGCTAGTCTACTGTAGACTACAATAGTAACAGTTACTGGACTAGATAGCTGAAAAAGCAGCGAGCAGTAACAATACTCAATTTAAAGCGAGTGGGGCTGGAGGTGTTCCTCACTAGAAAACTTGCCCTGAGGGAATATAAGTACCTTGTTCGCTTAGGGTCTAAGAAGGAGAAGGAAGTTCTAGCAGCCAAAAGAGGTGCTAGAAGCCTATACTTACCCCATCGGGAAGTGTAGGAGATTCACTGTCTGTTAAGTTTTGATTACAGGAGTTAAAAACATGACTAAGAAAAATAATACGTCAATGATTGTTCGTGGTAAGGTTAACAGAGCTCGAATTAAGACTGGAGATATTAGCACTACTAAGGATTCAGTTTATCAAGAAAATCAGACAGATATGGATATAATAGAGGAGGTCAATGATGCTAATTTAAAAACTGGAACAATTGATATCAGACCAGATGATATGGCTGATATGAAAGCTGAAATTCAGCAATTACTAAACAAGATTGCTGACAATCCCATAACTGCTAAAGAATCTGTTGCTGTTGAAATTATCAAGGTACAAATTAATGATAATCCTACTCTTAAGCAGCGACTAATATGTGCTTTGAAAGCAGGAGGAATTGAGGGATTAAAAGCATTATTTAATCATCCCGCGTTCTCTATTCCTGTTGAGACAGTTAAGGGATTCCTGGATCCAGAATAGTATCCTCAACAGGTGGTGTATCGAAAAGGCGGTTTAGGCACGTGATCGCCCCTCCTCCTAAAACCCCAACTTCTGCACCGCCCTCGGTTTCACTACCCAATCCCACTTACTGCCTTCTTTTTCTATTCTGGACTAATCTCTAAATACCGTTACAAAGTCCCCAAATCATTAGTGATTGGGGATTATAGCTTTTTTAAGGGAGTGTGGGATCTGGGCGCGTGGGGAGAAAGAATAGGGAATATTATATAGCGGTTTTTATAGTAATGATATATAGCAATTATACGACTTGTGAGGTACACAATTTCTGGTTTTTAGGGAGCAGGGAGCAGGGAGCAGGGAGCAGGGAGCAGGTAAGAGGTAAGATGGAATAGTGATGCCCTGCATTAAGACAGGGAATCAACGTCAAATAAGACTGTACCTCATGAGTCCTAGAAACGCTATATATATAATAATATAATATAGGATTTTTACCGACTCCCAACTCCCTTTAAAATATGTACAAGCTCACAATTAATAAGATTGGTGATTCCCTAGGCATAACCTTACCTAAAGAGATCCTACAACAGCTGAATGTTGGTGTTCGCGTAGCGTGGCCGAACGGCCAAGGCGATACTGTATTTATCACAGAAACCGCTGATGGTGTTGAAATCACCACGAAGGACCCTGAGTTTGAAAAGGTAATGGCAGCTTATCAGAAAGTCAGCAAAAAATATGAAAATGCGTTGAGGGAGCTGGCTAAGTGAGGGAACCGCTGTGGATATCGGAAGCTATAGCCACAGCTATTCATGCTGATCAAATTGCACAACATGGGGGAAGTCCAGGAATTCGGGACGAAAATCTGCTATCGGCTAGTTTAGCCAGACCTAGACATCTATTTGCATATGGTCAACCAACCTTATTTGATTTAGCAGCAGCCTATGGATATGGTTTTGCAAAAAACCATCCCTTTATAGATGGCAATAAAAGGGTCGCTTTCGCAGTGATGGCAACTTTCCTTGAAGTAAATGGATATTCTCTAGATGTCCCAGAAATGGATGTTGTGGTAATGATGGAAAGGTTAGCAACAAACCAAGAAAGCCAAAATGCGATTGACGGAACGTCACGCTACGCGAACGCTAAGTGGTTAGAAGCAAATATCGGTACTTCATTTGATGATCCATACTAATCAAATACCTATGCTAAACTGAATTTAATGTAACCTAAAATGACGCTCCCAAAGTTTTTGACGTTGGGAGTCTTTTACTGTCTGTTAACCATAACTATTACTTTCTGTTAACCATAACTGTGATATATATAGGTTTTCCATTTGAGATGTAAACGGAGAAGGTCTTTTTTTAGTTTACCACAAAACTCTGGAGCTCTTGCCCCTATTGCCTTCCCCTCCTGGGAGGGGTTAGGGGTGGGTTCCTCTTGTCTCTTGCCTTTCTCGACCATCGATTAATTTACAACTCGTTTGGAAACCCTCTATACTTGATTACTATCAAAAGCTCGATAATTTGGCTAATTCCTTCTGAGCAAACTCCCGCAGTTGAGGATCGGAGTCATGGTCTGCTCTATCCTGCAATAAGGATCGGATTTGGGAATGGTTAGGATAATGTTCCAGGATGGCCTTAAGGGCTGCTTGTCGAGGATTGTCATACCAGCTTTCCTTACGCTCAAAGGGGTCATTGAGAGTGCGATCCCATAAAAATTCCCATAACCAAGGCTGATTGGCCGTAGGCCACGCTACGCGATCTTGCCAACCTTGAGCTAACTGTTCAATTGCTGTAGCTCGCACCCTCCAATGTTTATCAGAGCGAGCCGATTGTTGAAGTAGGGCTAAGGTATCTCGGTGGTCTTGGTAACCTTGAGCTAACTGTACAATTGCTGTACGTCGCACACCCGAATGTTTATCAGAGCGAGCCGATTGTTGAAGTAGGGCTAAGGTATCTCGGTGGTTTTTGTAACCTTGAGCTAACTGTTCAATTGCTGTACGTCGCACCGACCAATCTTTATCAAAGCGAGCCGATTGTTGAAGTATGGCTAATGTATCTCGGTGGTCTTGGTAACCTTGACCTAACTGTACAATTGCTTCACGTCGCACCCTCCAATTTTTATCAGAGCGAGCCGATTGTTGAAGTATGGCTAATGTATCTGGATGGTCTTGCCAATGGGTGGCTACTGCTACAAAAGCTTTAGTGCGAATATAACGGACTAAGTCTGCCTCATCTCCATATGGTTCATAATCATAATTTAGATCATAATTAGTTAAGTCTTTGAAGCGATTCAGTAATTCAGTATCCGTTGATTTTATCTCATAGCGATTCCTAACCTCAGACAAACAATCCCCTGCAAAAAATAGATTACTAAACTCATACCTTCTTCCATCTTGTGCCATCAAATACTCAATAATCTCTCCAGCTTTCTTGGAATCAATCATGCCCACAATCAACCTCAGCACTTCATGCCAAGATTCATCCTGCCAGTGCTGACAAAATACCTGGGTTTGTAACTGTTCTAGGGAAATCTCCTGGGTTTTCTCAAATTTCCTGACAAATTCCCAAGCACAGAAATATTCCAAAAATGTCCGATGCACAAAGGCGTAATAATCTGCTCCCATGAAACACAAGATAAAATTGCGGGTGCGCAACTGATTAATCATTACCTTAGCCACCGCTCTGGGATTAGTAAACTCTCGTGATTTCAGCTCATCGAAGATAATCCGTTCTAAATCTTCTGCACTAATCAGATTTCCTGCTAATCCTGCTTGATTACCCTGCATGAAATCTGCCACTTTTCCCAGCATCTGTTGCTTATCTTGATAATCAATAGTCTTTGGGTCAAGACGATTATCTTCTAGTAATGCTCGTTCCACATCCCATTGATGGAGCAGTAATCGAGAGGATTGGTTATAGAGTTCAGAGCGGTCACGAGGCAATTCTTGATTGCGATTCAGGATTGCCATCATGGTTAGTAATAGGGGATTTTGCCCCAGTTGTCGAATGGGGGAGGATGTCTTAATTGCGTTTTGTAAGCGCTCCCGTTTCCTAACTTTATCGGCTTGATCAGTAAAGGTTAATTCATGCCACTGCTCGATAAAGGTTTGAATTTGTTTTGAGTCCAAGTCTTGGAGCATAACATGACGAAATTCAGCATCCCGTAGCCGTTGGGGTTTATAACCAATTACCCGAGATGTCACAATTACTCTTACTTTAGGATAGGTATTGGTAAAGCGATGAATATCCGTAATTACATCCTCTCGTTTCCCTAGCTCAAACACTTCATCCAACCCGTCAAACATCACTAAGGCTTTACCAGCTTTTAACTGCTCATCAAGGTGATGTTGATTGAGATGACATATCGCTCCACTGCTTTGATGACAGAATTCCAAGAAGTTATTACACTGTCCACTATCGCGATTCCGGATATAAGTGCGTAATTCAATCAGTAAGGGAATTGGTTGAGAACTGTCAGTAGTTAGATCTATTCTTGCCCACTCCAATGCTAAATACTGCAACAAAGTAGATTTACCAGAGCCTGGGTCTCCTAAAACTACCAAATACCGATAGCCTTGAGAGTCCTTAATCACATCCAATACGGATTTTATCGGCTGTTGATAATAACGCTCTTTAGCTCGTTTCAACTCCTGTTGGTCAATTTCCTGTTCTAGTTGACCACTTTCTAGCAGTTTTTGATAATAATCTTTAGGCAGTTCATGAATCGCCTCTGGCATCAGGTCATGAACCTCTCGCACATTTTGGGGGATAAATATCGTCCAGAGTTTTAGTTGATTATAGGCAGAGCCATCGGTATCTAAACTATCTAATTTAACATTACCATAGCGTTCTAGGATTGCTTCTTGATATTCCCTTAAGTCAAAGCCTGGGATAATGCCTGCTGTAGCTTTAGTGTTTTCTGCGATTAGCCCGAAGGGCTACGCTACGCGATCGCATCTAACGTTTGGGAATCCCAGATAGGCCGTAACTTATCCGATTGCTTGATGATAGTTTGTACTTGCTTGAGATAGTGTTTACCAATATACTTCCACCGAAATTCTTCCGGTAATGGTAATAACTTTAGCTCAACCCAAGTCTTGGCTAATGTATCGGTATCTATTTGTTTACAGCCATACTTAAACCCACTTCCCAGGATAGATTTAACGGATTGGTTCTTAATATACTCCTTGAGTGGTTTAGTATACTGTTTTATTTCTTGCTTAGATAGGTCAGCAACTTTTAATTCCTTTTCCACTAAAGCCACAAAAGCTTTTAAGGCTTTAACCAAGAGTTTTTTCTGGATATCTTGATCCGATAGTCCGGTATAATCTTTGATAGATTCTTTGAAAAAATCTTTAGTGTAGTCTTCTAGAGCGTCTTTTGCCAAAGGACCGATCACTTCTTTGGCGAGATAGCCACCGGCATGAAAAATTCCCCAAACTGCTAACCCTTCCAGCATGTTATTGGTAGTTTTTTTTTGGTTTATCTATTATTATAGAACAAGTCTCATAGCTATGAAGTACACAATTTCTGTTAGGGATCAGGGAACAGGGAACAGGGAACAGGGAACAGGGAGCAGGCAAGAGGCAAGAGTTGAACCTGCCCCGTAATGAACCACTGTTCGGTCAAAAAATTGTAAACCCTAAAGGCATTTAGGGTTAAGATGTCAGGCTAGATCACACTTAGTTAGTAACAGCCTCGCTAGTTTTCCGTCTTATAAGTAGGAAAGTCAGTATAACCTTCTTTACCTGGAGAATACCAAAGTTTCACATCTGGAATAGGATTAAGAGGCCAATTATTAGCGAAGCGATCAACCAAATCTGGATTACTCAGAATCGGTCTTCCGAAAGCAACTAAATCTGCCAAACCTTCTTGAATTGCCGCTTCGGCTGTTTCTTGAGTATAGCCGCAATTACCAATAATTGGACCATCAAAAACGTTTCTAAACTCAGCCAAAGTCATGGGTTCTCCTAATTCATGAAATCCAAACGCCAATCCATCTAATATATGGATATAAGCTAACCCATAACTGTTTAACTCTTTAGCTACATAAAGAAATGTTTCACGATAATCCACAGACCCCATATCATTAAATACACCATTAGGAGACAAACGAACCCCCACTCGATTGACTGGAAAAACAGTTATTACAGCTTCGATTACTTCTTTGAGTAAACGATATCTATTCTCAATACTACCACCATAGTTATCTGTTCTTTGGTTGGTTTTAGATTGCAGGAAAGAGTCCAGTAAATAACCATTAGCTGAATGAACTTCTACCCCATCAAAACCTGCCTGTTTGGCATTTTCAGCCGCTTTTTTATAGTCTTCTACTATTTGGGGTATTTCTTCAGTTTCCAGGGCTCGTGGGGTTTCGTGAGGCTGTTTTCCCTGAGGGGTATGAACATATTCTTCGTTAATTTTAATGGCTGAAGGAGCAACAGCTAGCTTACCATCATGGAAACTACTATGAGAAGCCCGACCACAGTGCCAAAGCTGCAAAAATAATGGCGTATTTTTAGAGTGTACACCACTAACAACTTTTTTCCACCCTTCAGTTTGTTCCAGAGTATAAATACCAGGAGCATTTACCCAACCGTTAGCTTGAGGGGAAATAAATGTACCTTCAGTGATAATTAGACCTACTCCAGTTCTTTGAGTATAATATTCCACCATTAAATCATTGGGAATACCCAGATTAACTGCTCTACCTCTAGTTAAAGGAGGCATTACTACTCGGTTTTTTAAAGATAAATCACCTAATTCAAAAGGGCTTAGTAGTTTGGACAAAGAGAGTGGATCCGTCATTATTTATTGTACCCCTGAAGTGAAATTGAATCAAATCTATTTTAACAAAAACAAGGCATCACTTCCTTAGCAAAAAGCCTCATCGAAGCGGCAGCATTTTCTACGGAAATGGTGTTAAAGTTAACCTGCATAGAAGCCAAGTCAAAGCCCCCAACTTGTTCATAGTAGCTACGGATAGTATATTGCAATTGTTCAGGTGTACCAATCCAAGCAGCTCCCTTCTCTACCTGAGATTCAAAGGTTTCCTGCTTTAGTCCAGCAATGATTTTGTCGTAGCTATGATAGTCCGCCGAATGGGTATCCATTAACCAATCAGAAGCCGCTTCTACCAAAGATTTCAAATAGTCGTTCAAGGGTTGACGAGCAATTGCGATCGCTTTCTCAGCCGTTGGGGCACAGAACATGTGAAAAGCCAACATTAGCCGACCCTGGCCTGGATGACCAGCGGACTTCCAGGCATCTCGATATAGCTTAATTAACTCAGCCATTTTCCCACCTGCCAAAGGAATTGCCATGATTCCATAACCCTTGTTACCAGCAGCCACAAAGGATGCGGGGGTAGCCAGAGCAGCTACCCAGAAAGGAGGACGGGGAGTTTGAGTAGGACGGGGCAAAGACGTAACGCTCTCAAAGCGATGAAACTGACCCTCCATGGTCACATTTTCTTGTTCGAGCAGGCAACGTACCTGTTCCATCCCTTCTTCAAAGCGGCTGCGGCTCTCGTTCAAATCAATCCCAAATCGGGCAAATTCATGGGGAAGAAATCCACGAGCAAAGCCAACTTCCAGACGTCCGTTGGAAATGGCATCGAGCATACCAATTTCGCCAGCTAATTTGAGTGGATTGTTAAAGACAGGCAAAACCGCTCCAGTGATCAGGCGAGCGTTTTGAGTTCGCTGGGATGCAGCAGTCAGAAAAACGATGGGATTAGGGCTGTATCCGCCATATCTATGGAAGTAGTGTTCTACAATCCTAATACTAGTATAACCGAGTTGATCACACAGACTGACCAGATCAAGAGCTTCGTTAAAATACTGGACTCCTGACTTCTGTTGAGGGCTAACATCGGGAAAAAACTGTACACCAAATTCCATTATTTTTAGGGTAGGGTTAAAAACTAAAAATGCGATCGCTACTTTTCAGTGATGGTGGCTTCAATTTCAATGTCCAGATCTGCCCGACAAATATTTGAATGCAAATAGATCAGCCGATCAGAAACCGCGAAATTGTTCTTAACCATCTGTTGAACCACTGGCAAATCAGAAGGATCGCGGAGGTAAATGATGAAGGCGCGATCGCTTTGCATTGGATCTGGGAGTCCACGGTTAAAGCCCATACCTTCAAACACCAGCCCCATGTTATCAAGGGTGATATCAAACTGTTTGCCAATATCCCCTTTGCCCACAGACTGATGGCCTTTGATGCTAGCTGTTCCTGACAGGTAGCCAATCCGCTTACCATTGGGTTTAATCACAGTTCCTCTAGCAAAGCTAGGTGAACGTGGCCCATATTGAGACGGGTAGTAGTAGGCTGAAACTTGTTCGGAATTTTCCACATTCCTGATGTTTTCCTTCACCGCAATGAAATAGATTCCATAGGTGTCATCAGCAATTCCCACGCCAGTTCCTGCTGGTAATTTTACCCGAAAGTCTGCCCCATAAAAATTTTCAAACGCTAGGGATCTACCCTGACAAAACGATTTATAGTTCTCCAGACCTCCCGTCTTATCGTTAATGTAGGGAATATAGTTCCAAATTCTACATAAATTCCAGCCTTGGGTCACTTCCAGCAAACTCAGGTAGACCTTATATATATCCTCGGCTAGGGGATAGGTTATTGGTTGTGCCAAAGCACCTATCAACTGTGAGTCGGTTTCCAGCAAATGAAACCCTTGCTGGCTGTAAACTTTTCCGAATTGGCTAGGATAATAAATTGTTGATTGTCCTGCGAGGATGGGAATCTTGAGGTACAAATCAATTTTATCTCTGCTCAAACTACAGAATGTTTTCTCTTGTCCAAACCAAATATTCAATGTATTTTCCATAGATCATGTCTGGCACAGGATTGGTAAAGATAATTAGGACTACCCAGCCAACCGATTTATTAACCTTATTAACCTTATTAACCGTAATTACACTGATGTCAGCGTTTGATTGATCACGATAAACGGCTTTGAATAGTCTTGCTGTGTAGCTCCTGATTATGGCTTCAGGGCATATAGCAATAATTTTAAATCATTTGTAAAATAATCAAAATCTGTAATCCTTGCCCAGCAAGGATTACAGCGATCGCTTTAGCCAATATATTTCACAAATTATTTAGTATTGCTCTATATAGCAAGGGAAGTATAGTTTAATACATAGTCTTTTAGTTAAAAGGGAGCAGGGAGCTTCGGAGCAGGAAGCAGAAGATGTCTTAAGCTTTTCTTCCACTGCTATACTATCAAATCCAGTTAGTACAGACAGTAAAAAAAGTTGTCTTACTCTGACTATAATACGGTGGTTTGAGCCTAATCCTAATCCGGTTTTTGCTTTCTGGATTTGGTATAACTGATCACGCTAACCAAATTAAGTTTTATAATTCCAAGCTAAACCCCGGTAACACCTGATTTCCTGTTAACACTACAGCCATTGCTACTACTTCCACAGGTTGGTTTGCCAGATAAATTTCTACCAGTTTATCCTGGGGATTAATCAACCAACCCAAACGCAAGCCACTGGCTAGATACTCTTGCATTTTTTCCTGTAGGGGCTTTAATCGATCTGTCCGTGAGCGCAACTCAATCACAAAATCGGGGCAAATCGGTGGAAAACCTTCTCTTTCTTTTTGACTCAATGCTTGCCATCGTTCCAGGGCTACCCAAGCTACATCGGGAGAGCGATCGCCACCACCTGGTAAACTAAACACAGTCTGAGAACTAAAAACAACCCCCAACCGAGTTTGACGATTCCAGATAATTAGATCACCAATCAGATTCGCCTCAATACTACCACTTTCTCCGCCTAAAGGAGTGATAATAATTAAATTACCGTGGGGTGAACCTTCAAGCTGTAAATCAGGATTAGCCTCACACAAGCGATAAAACTGCTCTCTGGTCAGAGGGGTAATGGGCTCTAGATTCAATACTGTGGTCATCCCAATTATCCTAAATAGTTAATAAACCAGCTATTCTAAGGTCTTTCGACCCGCCATAGGCTCGTTCACGAGGTTCAGAGGCTCACCGTTGAGGTTCAGAGGCTCACCGTTGAGGTTCAGAGGCTCACCGTTGAGGTTCAGAGGCTCACCGTTGAGGTTCAGAGGCTCACCGTTGAGGTTCAGAGGCTCACCGTTGAGGTCCAGAGGCTCACCGTTGAGGTCCAGAGGCTCAACGTTGAGGTCCAGAGGCTCAACGTTGAGGTCCAGAGGCTCACCGTTGAGGTTCAGAGGCTCACCGTTGAGGTTCAGAGGCTCAACAGCAAGCCTTTTTGGACACTAAGCCTGATCAGAATTGGCAATAGCCGACTTATTACGATTAACTTTTTTAAAGCGTTTCCCTAAACTCTCAGCAATGGTTTTTAGACCAGGAGTCTTTTTAGCAGCCACCTTGATGTAATTATAAACTTGTACACCGCTGTTCATAGCCTCAGAGCTGACTGCCATTAAGGTATCATCCACCTTTTCAGTTAATTGTCGGAGTTGGAATAAGACATCGGTCAGAGTAACGGCAAGCTCATAGTCCCGTGCAAACTCTTCTACGTCAAAGCTAGCAGGTAGAATCTTGGGGTTAGATTGGGCAGCAGTGAGGCTATTGTTAACAAAGGATAGACTTTTTGAACCCATCTTTAAAATGGTGCGTCGTTCCTCAGCCGTTAGATTAACTAAGAAAGGTAGCTTTTGTTCAATCGTTTGTAGGGCGGTTTGGATTTCCTGGACATCTCTTTCGGAAAGAGTACCGGTAATATTTTGATAAGGCATTGTACAATTCCTGTAATTCTCTGAATGAATAATGACAATCAAGCGTCATGCCAGACCTATGCTTTTGCCATCTATTCTTAGAATTCCCAGTAAATTATGGAATCGATATACTACTCTTAAAAATTAAAAATTAACCTATTTTTTGACGGTAATTTAAATAAATTAAATATTATCCCTTGGATAATATAGCGTTTCTTATAGCTATGAGGTACAAAGGATTTTTCACCTCTTGCCTCTTGCCTCTTGCCTCTTGCCTGCTCCCTACTCCCTACTCCCTGCTCCCTAAAACCTTAGGTGCCCTTGACCCATTAAGAATTAAATTCCCCACGGGTCGCACCTCAGGTACACAGGATTTTTCTCTATTCCCTGTTCCCTATTCCCTGTTCCCGATTCCCGATTCCCGATTCCCGACTCCCTAAAATAGAGCCCCTAACGCTGATTCTGCAATTTTCTCATTTCCTCTTGTACCCCCACTGCCACCTGCAAGGCTTGGTCTAGCACTCGTCCATACTCACTGGCCTGATCACTCAAGTGCAGGGCGGTCAAGGTGGTTAAATTAGTAGTAAATAGCTGAGGATTCTTAGTAATAAACTGCTTATTCTCCCTGAGAATTCGTTCTGTCTTCAAAGCACGCACTAAATCCGTTTTCATCACCCCAAGGGCTTCGAGCACTCGCTCCCGATTACTGAGACCAACACCTGGATTACCAGCTTCTTCCAATTGATCATTAATGTATACAGCTCTAATCACCGTATTGTATCGATCCACTTCTTTCACTAGCCGTCTAACTGCCTTATATTTCAGCCATAGAAAGGACCCTCTACCCAATTTTATAAAGAAATCTCCTGGTTCTTTTGGTTTCTCTAGGAAAAAACCTCTGACTCGCTCTGGCTTCTCCCCAACTAAATTGGTTAGATAGTCCTCTGAAATCACCAAGTCCTGCAAATCAGGTCGCATAGTTGTCTGTGCCTATGATAAGATAGTGGTCGGGAGCCTTTTAATCTATAAGCTTAACACGCTCTTAACACCTTACCGTTAAGCTGAGGAGACCTGTGAGGGGTCAGGGGCATGACTGGGTATATCATGAAGGTCTCTTATTAAGAGATAGGTTACCCATAAAACCATTGTCAGCCCCGTGGAAACTGCCATGACTGCCCTTAATCCCTACTCCCTACTCCCTACTCCCTACTCCCTAAAACCTAGTAAGTTTCCTCAATACACTGCAAGTCTCTAGCCTTAAAACGCACTGGCATCCCATCAGACGGATACATCAAAAGGTTCTGTTCTAACTGTTCGAGGGATGAACGACCATTGACCAACTCCCAGTCGAAATAACGGAGCAGCATTGCTAGTATTACCGTTGCTTCCAGCATTGCCAGATGCTCTCCCAAGCAACGATGAAAACCTGAGCTAAAATTTATCATGGGAAGTGGGCTGCTGCCCTTGCCCTGGTCTAACCAACGCTCTGGCAAAAATTCCTCGGGGTTGGCATAGACCTCTGGGTCTCGCCCAGCAGCAAGCATTGAAAACCGGATGATCGTGCCACGAGGAATCAGGTTGCCCTCAATCACGGTGTCACGTTGAGCCTCCAAGGAAGTCGAACCTGAGGCGACTGAATAAAGGCGCAAAGTCTCTTTAATAATCCCACCGATGTAACTCAATTTCTTCAGACTTTCTGTATTAATCCCACCCTTAAGGCCACCTGGACTTTGCCAACTCTGGTCAACTACAGCCTGTGCTTTCTGAAAAACCCTTGGATTTAAGGCTAACTCTCCTACTGCAAAAGATAAAGTATGAGCTGTGGTATCAGTACCAGCAATCAAGAGTAAAATAGCTTCTGCGATCAGTGTTTTCCGAGTGTATTTTTGTTCCTTAGCCGCTATTTTAACCAACATCGATTCCTGGAACATTGGACTTACCTGGCCCCAATTAGTCGGGTTTTGTGCTCTCATCTTCAAGGCTAAGTCCACTCGCGGACCAATCAAACCCTCTAAATATCGCCTTGCTCTCCAGTAATCTCGTGAAGCCTTAGTGGGCAAATATTTCATCCATCTCTTCTCCCCAGTAATTAACCGTAGGGTCCGATAGCCCAAAATAGAAATCGCCTCGTGAGCCTTTAGAATATCGAGGGGTGGTCCTTCAGAACTAGACGATTTTCCATCCACAGGAATTCCGAGCACTAAACTCGAAATCACCTTCATGGTTAGTTCCACAAACAGGAAATCGACCTTTACCTCTGTTTGCGGTGCATCTTGCTGAAGTCTGGCAATTACTTGTTCGCAGGCAAGGTTAATAATGTTAAAGTATTTGGACAGACCTCTAGAACTGAATTCAGGATTCCAAGCCTGGCGTCGCCACTGCCACTCACTCCCGTTTTGGCCGACAAGAACGGGAGCACCACCAAATTCGTTCGAAACTTTGCGGATTCGCTCATACCTAACCAAGCTTCCATCTCTCATCCCATTCACAATAGTGTTTTCAATCACCTTTGGCTGACCCAAAACCAGAAGTGGAGGGTTCATCCAGAAAACATAAATCGGGCCGAGCTGCTTGCTCCAATCAAACCATAATTGGAAGAATTTCTTCTGTTTGACTGCTGCTAATACTTGAGGAAGATTTCCCAATAGCCAGTGTTTGGGAGGACAGGGGAGTGACTCTAGGGATTTGTAAGTATTTTTTCGTTGCCACCAGCGCCAGCCCAGTAGTCCCCCGATGCTAGTCACCCCTAAGGCTGTGGCTAAATAGGGCAAGGAGGGAGAAAAAGTAATTTGAGCCGCAATCTCTTGGAACATGAATCCGCCTTAGTTTAACAACTATTAACTTTTACTCAGGACTTACGCACAGAATCCATGGGTAGGGTGGGCAATGTTTTGCCCACCCTACAGGTAGCGTTAAATTGAGGGATTTGCGTAATTCCTATTACTACGAAACATAATCGGTTCGAGAATCGCACTGATACCACCAGTAACACCAATCAAGCCATCTCCAGCAAACAGCTTTTCAAAACAACATTAAGTGGCTCTCCTAGACTGATTATAGTAAATGAGTCTAGGAGAGCCATACATTTTTATTTAAATTACATTTTTAAATTACTCAAAGCCTTATTCAGTAAAGGCTATATAGCGTTTCTAGGACTCATGAGGTACAGTATTCTTTGAAGTTGATTCCCTGTTTTAATGCAGCGTATCGCTATTCCCTGTTCCCGTCTTGATGCAGTCGCTCATGGGGGAAACCCCCAAGACCGCGCTGCATCGCTGTTCCCTGTTCCCGTCTTGATGCAGTCGCTCATGGGGGAAACCCCCAAGACCGCGCTGCATCGCTGTTCCCTGTTCCCGTCTTGATGCAGTCGCTCATGGGGGAAACCCCCAAGACCGCGCTGCATCGCTGTTCCCTGTTCCCTAAAATCTAGAAATTGTGTACCTCACAAGTCGTAGAATTGCTATAGCTATTATTTTGTACTAATTTATCATAGCCATCCTAGGAAAGCCCATTAAGTTTCTTCAATACACTGGAAGTCTCTAGCCTTAAAACGCACTGGCATCCCATCAGACGGATAAATCAAAAGGTTCTGTTGTAACTGTTCAACAGATGAGCGACCATTGACCAACTCCCAATCAAAATAACGGAGCAGCATTCCTAGCATTACCGTTGCTTCCACCATGGCCAGATGCTCTCCCAAGCAACGATGAGAACCTGAGCCAAAGGTTATCATGGGAAGTGAGTTACTGCCTTTGCCCTGGTCTAACCAACGCTCTGGCAAAAATTCCTTCGGGTTGCCATAGACCTCTGGGTCTCGCCCAGCAGCCAGCATTGACCAGGAGATAATCGTGCCACGAGGAATCAAGTTGCCCTCAATTACGGTGTCACGTTTAGCCTCCAAGGAAGTGGAACCTGAGGCGACGGAATAAAGGCGCAAAGTTTCTTTAATAACCGCACTGATGTAAGTCAATTTTTTCAGACTTTCTGTATTAATACCACCATTACTTTGCCAACATTGGTCAACCACAGCCTGTGCTTTCTGAAAAACCCTGGGATTTAAGGCTAACTCTCCTACTGCAAAGGATAAAGTATGAGCTGTGGTATCAGTACCACCAGCCAAGAGTTCAATTGCTTCTGCTATCAGTGTTTTCCGAGTGTATTTTGGTTCCTTAGCCGCTATTTTCACTAACATCGATTCCTGGAACATTGGACTTACCTGCCCCCAATTAGTCGGGTTTTTTTCTGTGATCTTCAAGGCTAAGTCCACTCTCGGACCAATCAAACCCTCTAAATATGACATTGCTCTCCAGTAATCTCCTGAAGCCTTAGTGGGCAAATATTTCATCCATATCTTCTCGCCAGTAATTAACCGTAGAACCCGATATCCTATAATAGACATCGCCTCGTAAGCCTTAAGAATATCTAGGGGTGGACCTTCAGAACTAGAGGATTTTCCCTCCACAGGAATTCCGAGCACTAAACAGAAAATCACCCTCATCGTTAGTTCCACAAATACGGAATCTACCTTTACCTCTGTTTGCGGTGCATCTTGCTGAATTCTGGCAATTACTTGTTCGCAGGCAAGGTTAATAATCTCAAAGTATTTGGACAGACCACTAGAATTGAATTCAGGATTCCAAGCCTTCCGTCGCCACTGCCACTCAGTCCCGTTTTCCCCGAGAAGAACGGGAGCACCACCAAGGTCGTTCCAAATTTGGCGCATTTGCTTAGACCTAACCAAGCTGCCATCTTTGATGCCATTCAGAATGGTGTTTTCTATCACCTTTGGTTGACTCAAAACCAGAATTGGAGGGTCGATCCATAAAACATAAATCGGGCCTAGCTGCTTGCTCCAATCAAACAATAATTGGAAGTATTTCTTCTGTTTAACTGCTGCTAATACCTGAGGAACATTTCCCAATAGCCAGTGTTTGGGAGGACAGGGGAGTGACTCTAGGGATTTGTAAGTATTTTTGCGTTGCCACCAGCCCCAGCCCAGTAGTCCCGCTATGCTAGTAATCCCTAGGGCTGTGGATAAATAGGGCAAGGAGGGGGAAAAAGCAATCTGAGCAGCAATCTCTTGGAACATGAATCTGCCTTAGTTCAACAACTCTTGACTTTTACTATTGGGTTCGCGCAGGGGGCTTGCTTGGGTGCATCTCATTAAAGCTATTTAACCCGGTGGGTGGAACGGGCATCAAGCGTGGAATGGGCATCAAGCGTGGAACGGGCATCAAGCGTGGAACGGGCATCTTGCCCGTTACAATCTTCCGGCGGGCTATCCCAACCCTGGCGCTCGAGGCTGAAAATGAGTGTGAGCCCAAAGGTGGTGCGTTACGGGGCGGACTATCCCAACCCTGGCGCTCGAGGGGAAAAATAAGGGCAAGTCCGCCCCTAACGCACCCTACGCACTAAATTTTAACTAACCCAGTGGCCCGTTTGGCCAAAGCTTCAGCAGTTAAGCCATTAAACGCCATAATTTGACCAGCACTACTAGCAGTTTCACCGCGCTTCCAAGCCACCACATCCCGTTTGCAAGTACTACGTAACATAATCGGTTCGAGCATGGCACTGGTACCACCAGTAACACCAATTAACCCATCCCCACCAAACAGCTGTTCAAACCCCTGATCATCTAAGAAACCGCCATCAGCGTCAGTACAGGTTTTCCAAGCCGTATCATCAGGACGGTACAAGCGGCGGGGACTGATTACCGAAACAATCCGCACCCCAATCCCTTGGTTTTCCAAATTGGAAGCAGCATCAAACACTGGGATCAGGCTCATATCCCCAATCACCGCAAACACAACGGTTTTACTGCCTTTAGTTTCATGCAACACCACTGCACCATCTTGCAAGCCTTGACGGGTTTGCTCAAAGGTCGTGCGTACCGGTAAGGGTGACTTACTGGCAGTAATCGTAATTCCTTTATTCTTAGTACTCAGCGCCCACTCATAACAGACTTGGATACTATTAGCATCACAGGGAAACAACGGGAAAATATTGCCATTGCGCATCATAGCAGCAAAGTAATTTTCAATTTCAGGACGCTGGTGAGTCCAACCATTGCGTCCTTGCTCCAGTGCCCCAGCGGTAAATAATGTAATGGTAGAGGGAGTAGGACGGCGCAATTCTGCCATGGCTTGGGTAACGGTTTGCCAAATGGGTAACCCATTGATAGCAAAGGATTCATAAGAACACCACAGAGTACGAGCGCCAAACAAGGCTAACCCTACCGCTAATCCAGCACAAGCATCTTCACTCAAGGGTTCGTACACCTGACCTTTTGGGCCTTGGAAGTAAATTTCATCCGGGGTCGGGTGGATAATTTTTAGAGCTTGGTTAATATTATTAATTCCAGAAGCAGCATTGCCATCAGCATTGGAGATAATAAAATTAGAGTCTTTTTGCCCCACATGAGCAACTATCGTTCCCATGGCAGTAGTCGCTATTTTCTTGTCTCCGTCAATCACAAATTCTTCTAAAGGTAATTCACCTAAATCTGGCAAAGGCAATTCCTTTTCTGTGACTACAGTATGGGCGGCTGGCCCTCCTCCAGAACGCTCAAAATTTGTCCTGACTAATTCCCAAGCTTTAGAAGGCAACGCCCGAGCTTTTAGGGCACTAACAATATAATCTTTTTCCAGGGTATCTCCTGGGTAGAGATTGTGAGCTTTCGCTCCCCGTTTGTGGACTCCGGCTCCTTTGAGTTGTTTAACAATCAGCACCGTTAACTTACCACTCAAGGCTGATTTAGCCGCTTTATCCGTAGCTTCCAAAACCCCTTGGGTAAATGCCAATCGCTTCTGCAAGGAAAACTCTGTGCTATCCACATACTCACCGGGTTGGTCAGCATCATCATAATCCTTAGCATTGATTAAGATTACTTCTTGGAAACCATTCCCCTGCCAGTATGCAATCATTTCTTCATTGGACTTTGTGGAAACCATACTATGGTGTTCCTGGCTGTAACCATTCCACACTAAGATCGGCAGAAAATTAGTCACCTGGGGATAGGCCGTAGAGAAGTGACCAAAACTGCTCATTACATAAGGTTCACCCAAGCCCCCATCCCCAATGGTAACTGGGAATAGTACTCCTGGATGAAGCAAAGCCCCGGCCATGGCAAAGTGTTGCCCTTGTCCCAGGGGGCCAGCTGGATTGAGGAGTCCGGGAATTTGACCAGAAAGGTGTCCGAGCAATCCGTGCATTTCTCGGAAGCGTTCCCCCATCTGTTCTACAGTCTTAATGCCCATCTCCTCTAGGGAGCCATCCAGAAACATGTTACTGTAGAAGCCTGGGGCATGGTGTCCCACTTCAGTAATAATGTTTTTGTAACCCAGCATGACCAAGGCGGCAATGCCGTCCGCAATGCTGGCAAATCCCCCTGGATGACCAGAGGATTTACTAGCAGTGATGTGCAGGGTTAGGTAGCGTAGGGCATCAGCAGCCAGTAAGGTCTGGAAGACAGCTGCTGGATCATCAGGAGATGCGATCGCTTTTTGCCCCAACGCGATCCCTAGTTGTTGCCCGTATTGGTCAAAAGCCGCATCAAAACCCGGTATGGTATTGTCAAAATACTGAATTCCTTGACAGAATGTCGAAACCCTGCTACCAACTGTCATAGTCTCAGAAACCTTTTCTAATTATTACAACTATTAAACAAATATTACAATCAGCTGGCTTAGTGCGGAATTAGTATAAAGGGTAAATTTGGGGTTTTAACCAGTGAAATGTCTTATGGATGACATTGATTGAGACTACTCTTGAGGCTACTTGAGAATCTGTCACTCTACATCTATTGTTTTACCTGCCTTATAGAGATTCAGATTAAATCTTGCTTTATTTTAATTCCCAGAGACTAACAGAATAGGATTAATCGACTAGTTTTGATTACCCTTAATTTTATTTATAGCTTGTCAATAAGCGGATTTCTGATAGTAATGAGGTAACCGAAGCTTTTTTTGAAATATAGTAGTTAGGTTAGACCATGAATTGGTCAAGAGAAAGTAACACAGGACAACGAGTATGAGTAAATTACCTGATGGTCCTCAAATCCCTAAATGGTTACAGTTAATCTATTGGATTGCTGACCCTCTGAAGTATTTGGAGCAGTGTGTAGAACGCTATGGAGATACATTTACCCTACGGCTAACTGCTTTGGGACCGTTAGTCATGGTCAGCCACCCCCAAGGAATTCAGGAAGTCTTGACCGCTCCTCCTAGCCAGTTTAAATCTGGTGAACGAAATCAGTTGCTACGACCCTTGCTGGGGAAAACCTCAATGACTTTACTCGATGGTCAACCCCACCAGCGGCAGCGTAAACTCTTGATTCCTCCCTTTCATGGCCAACGAATTAATTCCTACAGTCAATTGATTTGTGATATTACCCAGCAGGTAGCGAGTCAGTGGGTAATCGGTCAAGCCTTTACTGCCCGTAGTGCCATGCAAGACATTACCATCCAGGTAATCATGCAGGGGGTTTTCGGTCTAGGTCACGGACCCCGTTACCAAAAACTGAAGCCACTGCTGACAGCCATGCTAGATATGACTAGTTCCCCCCTGCGCTCTAGTATGCTGTTTTTTAAGTTCCTGCAACGAGATTTAGGAGCTTGGAGTCCTTGGGGCAAGTTGGTGCGGCCTAGGCAGCAAATTTATAACCTTCTTCAGGAAGAGATTAATCAGCGCCGAGAGCAACCCGAGCTAATGGGCAATGACATTCTCAGTTTAATGATGTCCACTCGGGACGAAAATGGTGAGTTGATGAGTGATCACGAGTTACAAGATCAGTTGATGACTCTCTTATTTGCAGGTCATGAGACTACTGCAACCGCTTTAGCTTGGGCATTCTACTGGATTCATCGATTACCGACAGTGCGCCAAAAACTGCTAGAGGAAATTGATAGCTTAGGGGATAATCCCGACCCGATGGCCATTGCCCAACTGCCCTATCTCACAGCAGTAGCCTACGAAACCCTGCGGATTTACCCAGTGGCGTTTGTGATCTTCGCCCGCATTACCACAGCCCCAATTACCATTATGGGTCACCACTATCAGGCCAATACTACCCTTTTTCCCTGTCCCTATTTAACCCATCGTCGAGAAGACCTCTATCCAGACTCAGATCAGTTTAAACCAGAACGATTCCTTGAGCGTCAATACTCTGCCTATGAGTATTTTCCCTTTGGTGGTGGAAACCGACGCTGTATTGGTGCTGCTTTGGCGATGTTGGAAATGAAACTGGTTTTGGCTAAGGTATTGTCTAATTATCACTTAGCCCTAGCACAAGACAAAATCATTAAACCAGCTCGTCGTGGATTCGCGATTGCTCCGGAAAATGGAGTTCCGATGGTGATGACAGGTCAACGTGTTGCGAAGGATTCACCAAAGCCTGCTACCGTAAATTCTATTTAGGATCAAAGTAATTTTCCCAGTAATTGTCCCATAGCAACAGAAACAGTTATCGGTGATCACCGAGAGTCTTTGCCGCCAGTAAGGTCACCGAAAAAGGCCGCAAAATGCGATCGCATTTTGCGAACATACTCTTCCAAACCCAGTTTGATACTCCCATCGCGCTCCAGAACGGGATTATAGCGTTCGCGTAGCGGCTCCAAAGGAGCTTGTATTCTTAATAGTACAAAACTCTTAACGGCTGAACCAAACAGCCTAATCACTCAGCCGATCAAATCATTGAGCTTACTTGTTTTCTAGTCTACGCTTAATGCAGTGGCTTTTCAGCTTGCGCGCAAACCGGCACCACTAAGTGCATTCTTAATATTTCTTTATCAAAGCAAAGATTATCAAGAAGCGGAACAGATCCAGTCTCCAATTCCCAAGGAGCTGTGTGGGTCACCTGCGTCCGCACTTTATACGCCCCGTCTCCCGCTAACCCTTACTGGTAGTGCCAGACGCTGCTTAATACGGGTATAACGGGAGTCCCCAAGGAGTTTAATGATGGTGTTGCCAAACAAAATAGTGAATTACTCAGAATATTAAAGATTTTGTGTTATTTTGTGCTGAGTCTAAATAAATGTCAACAAAAGTCTAACTAGCACAGCAAAGCGAGTTTCAGCCACTTAGGTCACCCATCTCATTATCCTACTCCATCGGTCTGACAATTGGTAATCGAGACTCCTTAACATTTTCTTTACAAAAAGTTTTTAAATCCCTCTTTCCCAATTCCTGATAACACTTCACAATTAACAAACAGTTCCGGTTGTCATCGGTACGGGTATAGCTGAGATGATCAGCGATTTTGTGTAGTATAGCGATGCCACGTCCACCACCAGATTGAGGGTTCATTTCCTGCTTGAGGTCTATAAGGCGCTGTTCTAAATCAAAGGGAGGGCCTTGATCCCAGATGCGTAACTCTAAGCGCTGGGGGAATAAAGTAACTTCGACATCAATGGAAACTTCTTCTGGCAAATCTTTGTGAGCATGACGAACGGCATTGGTAAATCCTTCAGCGAGAGCTAATTGGCACTGCAACCAGACTTTTTGGCGAACATACGATGGTTTGAACTGGTCAAACCATCCCAAAGCGTTTTCTAACGCCTTAAGCTCGCTAGGAAATTGGATAGATGTTTTCAATTTTTTCAATTCCTCAAAATCTTTTACATCAACCACATACATCAACCACATACATCAACCACATTGAAGCCTGATTCTCTCCAAAGGGTACTCTAAGATCAAGGAATCCAGTCTAACCTAGATTTATATCTCCCTGTACCATGGACTAATACTCAATTGCCTTCAAAAAGATTGCCTTCAAAGAAAATTTTTTCTAGAAGCTCTGCCAGAAGCACCCTTGAAAACCATTGAGCCAAATGGGGTTTCTTTTTCCGTTTTCTATCAAGCCAGGGGGTCTTGCCCTCTAGGGGGTCTTGCCCTATATAATGTTGACCAAAATAGCAATAATTGATGGAGATTTATAAAAGGGGGAAGAAACCGGAACCGGTGCAAGACACAAAAGTTATAACAAATAAATCCGGTACGCCAATAGGGAATGCCATCAATAAAAGTAACTCAGTCTAACTTGTCTTGGGGTCTGATTGACGGAACGTCACGCTACGCGATCAAGGTTTCGTGAAATTCAGCCGGTCAGAATCTACTGGCTGTCCTCATTGTAAGTCAGTGTATTGATAAATCCTAAAGTAATTTCTAAAACCTCAGTGCTATGAACCAAATTCTGATTATTGATGATGATCCAGCCATGCAAATGTTACTGAAACGGACCCTTTGCCACCAGGGTTATGAGGTAGCTGTAGCTAGCAACGGCGAAGAAGGTTTGGTGCAGGTACAAAAGTTACGTCCAGCGCTAGTCATTTGCGATTGGATTATGCCCGGTATGAATGGATTGGATGTCTGTCGTCAACTCAAGGCAACACCGGGACTCTCAACCACCATATTTATTCTGGTGACATCTCGAAATTCCATTGAAGACCGGGTAGAGGGGTTAGATGCTGGAGCAGATGACTTTCTGTGTAAGCCGATCGAAATAGCAGAGTTGAACGCACGAGTCAGGGCTGGCTTGAGGTTACACCAACTCAGTCATGATTTGCAGCACCAAAAGCAGTTGTTAGAGGGAGAATTAGCAGAGGCAGCAGAGTATGTTAGTTCGATTCTTCCAGACCGGATGAGCAAACCATCGGTGACCATTGACACCCGATTTATTCCCTCCCGGAAACTGGGGGGTGATGGCTTTGACTATTATTGGCTAGACTCAGAGCATTTAGCAATTTATCTGCTGGATGCTGCTGGACATGGCTTACGAGCTGCCTTGCCCACACTTTCAGTGCTAAATTTACTCAGGTCGCGGGCTCTAAAGTCGATTAACTACTATCAACCGAGTGATGTTCTACGAGGGTTGAACCAAACCTTCCAGATTACTGAGCGAAATGATAAGTACTTCACGGTCTGGTATGGGGTATATAACCAGGTCAAGCGTCAACTGGTCTATGCTAGTGCAGGACATCCACCCGCAATATTAATTGCTCAGACCCATGGTTCCTTGATGGAAGTACAACGTCTAAAAACGCCTGGCTTACCTGTTGGTATGTTCCCAGATGCCGATTATATTGATCAATGCTGTGAAATTACTGAATCGAGCACCCTATATATATTCAGCGATGGGATTTACGAGATTGACCAATCCAATGGCAACGTTTGGGGACTTGAGCCCTTCATCAGATTGCTGGCAGAGTGTAAGCAAAATCACAATGGTGCTTGTCACTTAGATTTGATTTTGAAATCTCTGCAAGCCGTGAACCCTAAACACTATTTTGATGATGATTTATCGTTACTAGAAATCAATTTTGTATGAACAGCTCGTTCTGGGCTAATCAACCTCAGTTTCCGTAGCGTGGGCCGTTTGCTTAGCGTGCGCCCATGGGCAATGGGCAATGTCAAAAATTGGCAGCTTTTAAAGAGAAGACAAAATACTCAATTGCCGTAAATCATCAGAAGCATTCAGCCAGGTTAGTGGGAGTATAAAGAACGAGTGGTGGATTCTTTCGCAAAAATTACTGAAAAATAAATTATTATGACTCGAAGCTCCTGACTCCTCAATGGTCGGATAGTTGGTTATGTCGAATTCATCAAGCTTTAGGAAATTTCCCTAAAACATCTTCCTACCTTCCCTAAGCTGCTCTTCATTTAAATTTGTTATGACAACAGGGGCGCAGGGGAGCAGGGGAGAGGGTTTTATTTTTTTTTATAACTGAATAATATTCAATTTAAATGGGCAACAGCTTAAAACAAAATCTAGGATTTGGAAAGGGCTACGCCCAACGGCGTTCGCCCTATAGAATTCCCTGCAATTATGTCGTCGTAGACAGCACCTCGCTTTCAAAATCTTCTCGTGTAGGAAAGATGTCAAATACTCTGTCCATGCTGGTCAGTTCAAATAACATTCTGATTTGCTCATTAACTGAGCAGATATACATCTTGCTCCCAGCAGCACGAATAGTTTTCAGAGCAAGTACCAACGCTCCCAAACCAGAACTATCCATAAAAGTAACATCTTGAAAATTAATCAAAATAATATCTGCGTTAGATTTCACCAGCTCAGTAACCTCTTGACGAAAATCGCCAGCTTTTGTACCATCTAGAATGCCTGTGGGTTGAACGACTTTAACAACAATACTCATATACCAAATTAAGCTAGTTACAAACATATACTGACTTTGCTAGTATAGCCGTGACAAATAATTTCAGCCAGACTTGGGTTGGACAATAACCATGGAGCTGACTCACGACTTAACCTAGTACTACAGCACTAATCGCTTCTTTCAGGATTAGCCTCACCGATAAAGAGCATAGTAAACTTGAATTTGGGATGAATTTGGGGGCTAATAGCGCAGGCTGATCACAACAAGCAAGATTTGAACCGATCTACCCTTGGTGCTATCCGTGGTGTCCGCTCGGGTTTTCACGGTTCCATCCCCTAACCACACTCCCACGAAAACTCCCAATATAGATGACGCAATATAGATTAAAATTGCCTTGGCAGAGCCCCAAACTATCCTGAAACCATGTCCAATTCAAATCCCATTCCAGTAGTCGTAAACGGTGCCGCCGGAAAAATGGGTCGAGAGGTGATTAAGGCTGTATCTCAAGCCCAAGACATAACCCTAATCGGTGCCATCGATACCAATCCTAAGTATCTAGGTCAAGACGCCGGAGAAGTAGCCGGGTGCGAACCAGTTGAAATTCCCATTCTCAATGACCTGCAAGCCAATCTAGTTCTGGCTACCCAAGAAAAAACCCAAGGGGTGATGGTAGACTTTACCCACCCTGACAGCATATACGACAACATCCGAACTGCGATCGCATACGGTATCCGCCCCGTAGTTGGCACCACTGGTCTTAGCGCTGACCAAATCAAAGACCTGTCGGAATTTGCTGAAAAAGCCAGCACTGGCTGCCTAATTATCCCCAACTTCTCCATTGGTATGACATTACTGCAACAAGCAGCTGTGCAAGCCTCTCAATACTTTGACCACGTAGAAATCATCGAACTCCACCACAACCAAAAAGCCGACGCTCCCAGCGGTACTGCCATTCAAACTGCCCAACGCATGGCTGGAGCGGGTAAAACCTATAATCCGGCCATGGTGGAAGAAACCGAAAAACTAAAAGGTGCCAGGGGAAGCATTGCAGAAGACAACATTCGGATTCATAGCGTGCGTTTACCTGGCTTAATTGCTCACCAAGAAGTCATGTTCGGTGCCCCTGGTCAAATCTACACCCTACGTCACGACACCAGCGACCGTTCCTGCTATATGCCAGGAGTACTGCTCGCGATTCGCAAAGTTACCCAGCTCAAGGGTCTACTATATGGGTTAGAGAAAATCTTGTGACCAGTCATTAGTCATTAGTCATTAGGTAAGCACTCAGCTATCAGCACTCAGCTATCAGCCATTCGCCTTTGGCCTTAGCCTATGGCCACGCTACACGAATGGCCACGTTACTGGAAAAATTTAGGCGCTACACCCACGCTACTAGATCGGTGCTTTTGAATAAAATAAGCTGACGGCTGACGGCTGACGGCTGAATGCTTACGTTATTAGTCATTAGTCATTGGTGATTTGTCAAAATTGAGATCAATCACAAGAAATCTAAAAACTAAATACTAAATACTGAGTAACTAAAGACTAAGGACTAAGAACTAAGTACAAAACCCATGCTAATTCCCATCACCCGCGAGAAGTTTGAACAAATCGTTCCCGTCCTAGCCACGGGACTCCAGTATCGCTACTACTGGGGTAAGTTTCGAGATTTTTTAAGGCGACTGTTAATTTCTCTAATCGCAGTCGTGGTGATTTTAATTTTAGGTTTGATTCTTGGTTCAGGTTTTGCTCCCTTCCGGGTATTATTCGAGATCACTGCAGGGCTTTACTGGTTGTGGGGTCCTGTATATTGGGCAAGTATGCGGAACCTGAAGATGCGCCGATATGGCTATAGCGGCTTCTGGCAAGGCCGAATCGAAGATGTATTTGTAACCGAGGAGTTGATTGGTACAGAAGAACAAGTCAATCAGCGGGGTGAGTTGGTAATTGTGGAACACCGGGAGAGACGGTTAAATCTAGAAGTAGAAGATAAAACTGGATTTATGAGTCAGCTGCAAGTTCCCCTTCAAAGCCTCCACAAAAATATTTCACCTGGACAAATTGCTCAGATGTTGGTCATGTCCAATCAGCCTGACTTAGGCAAGATTGCTCAGACCAGTGATATTTATATTCCTAGCTTAGACATTTGGGTAAATGACTATCCTTACCTGCAACGAGATGTCTTTGTCCAAGTTAGTCGTAAGTTGAGGAATCAAGAGCGCTCTTCTTCCAGACAACGTCCCCGTAGTTCTAGGCGTCGAAGATCCTATTAACCATTAACTTAATCATTAACGGTCATGGTTAAGATGCTTGGATGTCAGGCTTTTTCCTAGACCAGTAAATCCTGGCGAGGATTAAAATTATCAATTTGCCGTAGTTTTTCGTAGAGTTCTCTGACCTCCTCAGTGACTTCGGTTGGCACAACAATCTGAATTTCTACTACCTGATCCCCTCGTCCCCCCTCTGGATTGGGATAACCCTTATTGGCCAAGCGCAATTTTTGTCCTGACCTCACCCCACTAGGAACATTAATTTGCACTCTACCATCCAAGGTGGGAACTTCTATTAAGTCACCTAATACTGCTTCAGCAGGTGTTACTGGTACTACACAAATCACATCAAATTCCTCTAATTTAAAGAAGGGATGAGGTGACACAGTGATTTTTAAATTTAAACATCCACCATCAATACCTTGACCTTGGAGCCGCACCAGGGCACCGGTTACCATCCCAGCAGGTAGCTCAATTTCTAAACCCCGTCCATCTTCTAGGCGAATTCGCTCTCGACCCCCTTTATAGGCTTTTTCCAAAGGTAGGGTTAATCGAGCGTCAATATCTTGAGGTTGAGGTTTGGGATAAGGTTGAGGCTGAGGCTGGGATTTCGGTTGAGGTCTCAGACGAGAACTAACCGTGTAGGCTGTTTTAGTTTTCCCTGGTCGAAACGCACTGTCCGAACTTACCCGAGTCCCTGGAGGTGGGGTTGATGTTGCCTTTCTAGTAGAGCGACGTCCGAGTAGTTGATCAACGAAGGTGTTAAAGTCCCGGTAATTGCCATAATCCTCTCCTTGGGCTGAACCACGACCATTGCCGTTCCAGCCTACATTTTTAATCAAAGTAGCAGCTTTAGCCGCTTTTCTACCAAATTTCTTCTTCTGCCAATATCGGCTGAATTGGTCGTACTGCGATCGCCGATTCGGGTCAGAGAGAACTTCATATGCCTCACCAATATCCTTAAACTTGTCTTCTGCTGTCTTATCTCCAGGATTCAGGTCAGGGTGATACTGTCGAGCTAACCGCCGATAAGCCTTTTTAATTTCCTCGCTGGATGCCTCTGTCGGTACACCCAACATTTCATAGTAATCTCGATAGTTTTGCATAGTCATTAGTAATTAGTCAATAATGAAGTGTCTTAATGCACTCCCTGATCGGGGAAACCCCTGTATTAAGGGGCTGCATCGCTTTGTTGATCTATTCTCGATTAATCGTCAATTGTCAGTATTGTTTGAAGCGAACAGCCGAGTTGGCTTTTAGCTAAAGACTAATTGCTAATTAGTTATGGCTACTGACTACTGACAACTAACTACTGACTAATTTAGAACCAATCATCATCCTCATCCCAATCATTTTCAAGGGGGTTTCTGCGATAGCGATCGCGACTGGATCTCGATGAACTAGCCCCATAGGAGTCATAGGAATCCCGGCGGTAATCCCGTTCAGAATATCGGTCTGTGTCACTATCTCCGGTGAAGGTGCGACGAATTGACCCAAAGAAGTCATCATCCTCTTCGTCCTCATATTGCAGCCGTACCTCTCGCTTGAGCTCATAGAGGGCATCTTGTAGATCACCTTGAGTCCGATCAATAGCCCGGTCATCATTTTGGGCAACGGATTGACGCATCTCCTGAATTAAGCCTTCAATCTGACGCCGATAACCACTAGCAAACTGTCTACCAAAATCTAGGGCTACCTCCCGCAGTTGCCGTTCCGCTTCATTAGCCAAACTTTCTGCCCGATTGCGCTTTTCTACTCGTTCCCGTCGTTCCCGGTCAATCTCGGCGTATTCTTCTGCCTCACGAATCATTTTATTGACTTCCGCCTCACTCAGGGTAGAAGCCCCTTGAATGGTAATGCTTTGTTCTCGACCAGTAGTTTTATCCAGTGCCAATACCTGCAAAATCCCATTGGCATCAATATCAAAAGCCACCTGAATTTGGGGCACTCCCCGTGGTGCTGGGGGAATACCAGTCAACTTAAACCGACCCAAAGACTTATTATCTGTTGCCATATCCCGTTCCCCTTGCAGGACATGAATTTCCACCAAAGTCTGATTATTTTGGGAGGTGGAAAAAATATCAGACCGTCGGACTGGGATAGTCGTGTTCCGGGGGATTAACTTTTTCATCACCCCACCAATAGTTTCCAAACCCAAGGACAACGGGGTTACATCCAGCAATAGGATATCTTTTACTTCACTGTTGAGAATTCCTCCTTGAATTGCAGCTCCTACTGCCACTACCTCATCAGGATTAACGTTTTGATTTGGTTCCCGATCGATTAAGCTGCGCACCAATTGTTGTACCATCGGGGTGCGGGTTCCCCCTCCTACCAAGATCACTTCATCAATGTCCATAGGAGTTAAGCCAGCATCTTTGAAAGCTCGTTTTAGGGGTCTGCGCAAACGACTAACTAGATCAACACATAGCTCTTCAAACTGAGAGCGCTTCAGCCTAGTTTCTAGGTGTTTTGGACCATCTTCTGTAGCTGTAATAAAGGGCAAATTAATATCAGTTACACCCACCCCAGACAGCTCGATCTTAGCTTTTTCTGCAGCTTCAGTCAGCCGTTGTAGGGCTTGGCGATCGCGTCGTAGATCAATTCCCTCTGATTCCAAAAATTGCTCTGCCAACCAGTCAACAATTTTTCGATCAAAATCATTGCCCCCCAGTTGAGTATCACCACTGGTTGATAGCACTTCACACACCCCATCCCCCACCTCTAGGATGGAGACATCAAAGGTACCCCCACCCAAATCAAATACTAGGATGGTTTGGCTTGCCTCTAGATCCAAGCCATAAGCCAAAGACGCTGCTGTTGGTTCATTAAGAATCCGCAGAACCTCTAACCCAGCAATTCGTCCAGCATCTCGTGTGGCTTGCCGTTGAGAATCATTAAAGTAAGCCGGGACTGTTATTACTGTCCCTGTTACCTCCTCTCCCAGGTAGCGGCTGGCCTCATCCGCCAACTTCCGCAGGATCATCGCAGAAATTTCCTCTGGGGCAAAGTCTTTTTTCAAGCGGGGGCACTTAATTCTCACATTACCACTTTCATCCCGACGAATAGTATAAGCAACCCGCTTCGACTCTGGATTCAGTTCAGCATACTTACGTCCAATATACCGCTTCACCCCATAGAAAGTATTTTGGGGATTAAGCACAGCTTGACGGCGTGCCAATTGTCCTACAACCCTTTCTCCATCCTTACTAAAGCCAACCATTGACGGAGTTGTGCGCATACCTTCCGCATTAGCAATTACCACCGGCTTACCGCCTTCGATGACAGCCACCACGGAGTTTGTTGTACCCAGGTCAATGCCGACTACCTTGCCCATGCGTCCTTTATTCTCCTCAAGATGAATGCTGTCAACTCGTTCAATGAATTTCAACTACTATATATATAGATGATATTTTGATTAAAATTGTATATAGCCAGTGGTTCGGTTTTCCGAAGCGTAGTCACCCTAGACCCCTGACGCTTGCAGTTATGCTAAGGGATGCCCCGAAGTGCTGAATCTATTCTATCCCTTGAGTTATGCTCAAATTGAGCAGAATTTTAAAATAAGCATCCTATCATAATAGAGATTATGTTAGCAAACGGGACGATAGAGTGAATTAGCTTCAACAAACTATTGATTAAGGCTTGCATCTGCCCGACTTACCTCTGGTAAACTTCCCTGTGCCTTATCCGATGGCTCTGGCAATGCTACGATCACAGTAGCCCCCTATATTGAATTATTAATGGCAGAAACACTATTCTTTAATGCTCTGCGTGAAGCCATAGACGAAGAAATGGCACGGGATGAGACAGTATTTGTAATCGGTGAAGATGTTGGTCACTACGGTGGTTCCTACAAAGTTACCAAAGATCTGTGTAAAAAATACGGTGACTTGCGGCTTCTGGATACCCCCATTGCCGAAAATAGCTTTACTGGTCTAGCTGTTGGTGCAGCAATGACAGGCTTACGACCAATTGTCGAAGGCATGAATATGGGGTTTTTACTCCTGGCATTCAACCAAATTTCCAACAATGCCGGGATGTTGCGCTATACCTCTGGTGGTAATTTTAAAATCCCGATGGTGGTTAGAGGCCCTGGTGGTGTCGGACGTCAGTTAGGAGCCGAACACTCCCAGCGTCTAGAAGCCTACTTTCAGGCAGTTCCCGGTCTCAAAATCGTTGCTTGCTCCACCCCCTACAATGGAAAAGGGTTGCTTAAATCTGCCATTCGAGATGATAACCCAGTATTGTTCTTTGAACACGTCCTGCTCTACAATCTCAAAGAAAATCTGCCAGACCAGGAGTACTTAGTACCCCTTGATAAAGCTGAAGTTGTACGCCCTGGTAAAGATGTTACCATTCTTACCTACTCCCGGATGCGTCACCACGCTATCCAAGCAGCTAAGCAGCTGGAAAAAGAGGGCTATGATCCTGAGGTGATTGACCTAATTTCCCTAAAGCCTCTAGACTTTGAAACCATTGGTGCTTCACTGGCCAAAACCCACCGAGTCATTATTGTAGAAGAGTGCATGAAAACCGGTGGCATTGGAGCAGAATTAACAGCATCGATTAACGAGCGCTGGTTTGATGAACTCGATGCACCAGTGCTTAGGCTTTCATCCCAAGATATTCCCACTCCCTACAACGGGACTCTGGAAAATCTCACCATTGTCCAACCCCATCAGATTGTCGAGGGTGTGAAAAAGATGGTGGCTTTGCGGATTTAACTAAAAGCTTGGCAAATAAAGCTTGGCAAATAAAGCTTAGGCATTAGCCATGCAGGGGGCGTTGCTGATTAGTAGATGCTGGAGGTTAAAAAGATTTCAATTACTTAGTAAGCATACTAAGTAACCAATCGATGGAATACTTAAACCTCCAGCATTCAGACTTGCTGACTTTACTTAAGCGATCAGCTAATGCGCTACAGATGGTGCTATTTGATGTGCTGATAGGTTATTGGGAAGCTACGGAACTTTTGAAGAAAACAAGTAAGCATTACGTTTAATCTGACTCATGTAAAGCTGAACGCGCACGCGTGAGCTTTTAGCTCACGGCTGACCATTGATGGCTGAACGCGCACGCGTGCGGGTAGCGCATATGCTTACGACTTGAGACTTTATAATTTCTCAGTTACTAGGCTCGCCAAAACGGATTATCATAGCATTTGTTGCGGCGGGTCGTAGTTATGCAAAAACAGCGTTCACTATTAGCCTTAATCCTAGTACTTGTAATTACAGCAATCATATTGCTGGTGCAATTTCCAATCCGGTTAGGACTGGACTTGCAGGGAGGGGCTCAACTCACAATTCAGATTAACACTACCGAAGAGATTACCGAAATCACGGCTGAGCAATTAGACGCAGTTAAAACTGTTATAGAAGGTCGAGTCAATGCCCTAGGGGTTTCTGAGTCGGTAGTGCAAACCGTTGGCAAAGACCAGCTTTTGGTACAGCTACCTGGTGTCAATGACCCGCAACAAGCGGAACGGGTACTAGGAGGAACAGCACAGCTGGATTTTCTCAAGCAAAACATTGGTACAGACGCACAGCTGCAGGTTGAACAGCAAGTGCTACGAGAACTACAATTAAACCAAGAGGTATTGCGCAACAGTGGTGATGGAGATGCGATCGCAGAAAATCAAGCTGCTATCAATCGTAGTAACCAAGCCATCCTTGAACTATTTGAAAGCACTGGTCTGACTGGGAAAAACCTCCAAGATGCTCGTCCCCAACCTCTTCAAACTGGTGGTGCTTGGGAAGTGGCTATTCGATTCGATAGTGATGGAGCTCAAAAGTTTGCTGAGCTGACCAAGAACATTGCCGGTACAGGACGCAGCATTGGTATTTTCCTCGACAATTTACTAATTAGTGCTCCGAGTGTGGCAGCGCAATATGCTGAAAATGGCATCAGTGGTGGTGCAGCAGTGATTACCGGTAACTTTGATGCCGAAAGTGCCTATGAATTTGCTGCCCAGCTGCGGGGAGGTTCCTTACCTTTGCCAGTAGAAATCGTGGAGAATCGCACCGTAGGGGCAACCTTAGGACGAGATAGTATTCAACGTAGTATCTATGCTGCTGTAGTTGGTCTGATTTTAGTATTAATCTTTATGGTGTTCTATTACCGACTGCCTGGCATCATTGCTAATATTGCTCTGAGTATCTACGCTTTACTCACCATCGCAGCATTTGCCTTATTAGGTGTTACCTTAACCCTACCCGGAATTGCTGGTTTTATCCTTAGTATCGGTATGGCAGTTGATGCCAATGTGCTGATTTTTGAGCGGACACGGGAAGAATTACGTGCTGGTAAGACCTTGTATCGCTCAGTAGAGTCCGGGTTTTACCGAGCCTTTTCTAGTATTTTAGATGCAACTGTGACCACATTAATCGCCTGTGCAGTACTGTTTTGGCTAGGCTCAGGTCTAGTCAAAGGCTTTGCCGTAACCCTAGGCATTGGGGTAGGAATCAGTATGTTTACCGCCGTGACCTGTAGTCGCACCCTGATGCTCGTGGCAGTTTTAGGACTTCCAGGGATACGTCAGAAACCAGAACTCTTCTGCCCCAATTTACCAAGCCAATAATTGACAAAGTAGGAACTAGGAAGTAGGAACTAGGAAGTAGGAAGTGTAATTCCTAGTTATGGATAAAGCGTTTATTTGGCTATGATCGGTTTCAACTAAAAAACCTATTTAATCCTTCATCCTAGTTATGGATAAAGTTGTGAATATAGTTGTGGATATAGTGTTTAGTTGACCATGTTCCGGTTCCACCAAAAAAACCATTTCATAATTCATAATTCATAATTACTACTTTATAGCAATCCGTATAGTAATTGTGATAATTTTGTTACCTAATTCCTGTTCCCTATTCCCTATTCCCTATTCCCTGTTCCCTACTCCCTTTGCTATATAAGGATTTACTAATAGAAAAGTCAATATGAAACTTAATGTAATTAAAACGCGATCGCTTTGGTGGAGCATCTCAACCGCCCTGATTACGGTCGGTATCATTGCCATGGTGATTTCTTTTCTCCAACTAGGAGCCCCTTTACGGTTAGGTCTCGATTTCGTTGGTGGTACCCGCCTACAGCTAGAGAGAGACTGTACTCAACCCGGAAACTGCGATCAACCCATCGATTTGGCTATGGTGCGAGACGTCATGACAGCACAAGGTCTTGGCAATAGCAGTATCCAAATACTAGGGGAAGAAAAACAAGCCCTGACAATTCGGACTAAAACATTAGATGTTGAACAACGCACCCAGTTGCAAACTGCCCTAACGGAGCGTCTTGGTGTTTTCGATCCCAAATCTACTCAGATTGACACCGTTGGTCCCACCTTAGGCAGGCAACTGTTTATTTCTGGCTTAATCGCTTTGTTTATGGCCTTTGTGGGCATCTTTGTCTACCTTACCTTCCGATTCGAGTTTGATTATGGCCTATTCGCTTTCGTTGCCCTGTTCCACGATGTCTTAATCGCTATTGGTCTTTTCTCTATCCTAGGTTTAGTGCTAGGGGTAGAAGTCGATACCTTATTTGTGGTTGCCCTATTGACAATTATTGGTTTTTCTGTTAATGATACTGTGGTGATTTACGACCGGGTGCGAGAAGTAATTAAACTCAAGCCAGGTCAACATATCAATCAAATTGTAGAGGATGCTGTTAATCAAACCTTAACCCGCTCCATCAATACCACCTTAACTACCTTGCTACCCCTGTTAGCAATCTTGCTGTTCGGGGGAGAAACCCTAAAATTCTTTGCCTTAGCACTAATTATTGGTTTTACAGCAGGGTCTTACTCCAGTATTTTTATTGCCAGTACCCTCTTAGCTTGGTGGAGAGAGCGCACTGGTAAAGCTCAGTCTGTAGTCGAGGTTGCAGTTAATCCAGAAAAGGAGGGGACTTCAGTGATTGAAGCAGAATTTTCTGATGAAGTTTAGTTATCATTTTCAATAGTCTTCTAATTATGGAGCAACCAGATAGCCCAAGACGAAAAATTACCCTTGACCCAATCCTTCAGGCCAGGGTAAAACGATTACATCAATTAACTGTTTATGGTAGGTGGATTTTCGTAGGCATTCTCTGGATAACTGTTGCTCCATTAAGCCTGTGGGCTTGGCAGTATGAAATTTCCCTGATGCGATCGCATTTTACCTGGGCAGCACTCCGGTATAGTATTATCTACAACCATTTGCCTGCACTAGGTTTAGCTATCTGTATTGGCACAACCTTAGCCGTCTTAGTTTGGCAAAGTCGCAATATTTTATTTGGATTACCACCCTTAGAACAGAAACGTCTGGAGCAACAAGTACAGCGGATTTGTCAACAAGGCCCAACACACCCACTCTGGAAGTGGGTGTGCGGCTCTTGAATTAAACGATTACATCCTGATCAACAATAAAATCTGCCGCTGTGAGCTGAGTCGTGGATATTCCGAACACCTGTGCTAAGACTTCGCCATTGGCACTAATCGTAGTTGCGCCAAGGTTATTACCAATTGTCAGCTGATCAAAGGTCAGACCTCCACCTAACTCGAACCGATCGATTCCATCTTCAAAACTAAACACAGTATCTGTTCCCTCACCAGGGCTCAAGACGTAGGTGTCAGAGCCGCCTCCGCCAGATAAGGTATCATTCCCTAATCCGCCTTCTAAGGTATCATCACTGTTACCACCAAACAGGGAGTCATTACCCTCACCACCGATCAAGGTGTCTGAGTTTTCTCCCCCAGACAAGTTATCATTACCAGCTCCACCATCCAGGAAGTCTTCATTAGTCCCACCATCCAGGACGTCATCACCGTCACCACCGAGCAGGGTGTCTGAGTTATCTCCTCCAACCAGGGTATCATTTCCGGCTCCACCGTCGAGGGAGTCATCCCCTGAGTTACCTTCTAGGCTATCGTTGCCATTACCCCCAAGCAAGGTATCATCCTGGAAAGTACCAATTACCGTCGAGTCATTATCTTGGATGGTAATCAGAGTAGCTACCTCACTTACGTTGTTGAAAGCTAAACCATCATCAACCACAAACTGGATAATGCGACCAGGGGCATTAAACACTGTCTCTGGATCGTTATCCACACCAGATGTGTTTTCATACTGGAGGGTGTTGAGGACTTGCTGGTAATTTTTGATGGTATCTACCCCATCTAAGGTCAGGATACCATTGTCCGCATCGAAGCTAACCGTTATATCAGTATCAGTGTTGTCAACAGTAAGCAGTTCCTCTTTGGGATTCAGTAGATTGGCAATTGTTACTGTTGCACCAACCAGAGTGGTGTTATTAGCATCACTCAGAGTCAAGTTGCCACCTGGGAACAGTGCCAGCTGATTACCGGTAAATGTGATAGTAGCATCAATGCCGTCGGTATCTGGAGCTGGGGCAGGAGCTGGAATAGCTGGGGCAGCAGCAATAATTGGTTCGGGAGCTGGATCGGGAGTGGTAACTGGCTCGGGAGCTGGTTCGGGAGCTGGTTCGGGAGCTGGCTCGGGAGCTGGTTCGGGAGCTGGTTCGGGAGCTGGCTCGGGAGCTGGCTCGGGAGCTGGTTCGGGAGCTGGTTCGGGAGCTGGCTCGGGAGCTGGCTCGGGAGCTGGTTCGGGAGCTGGTTCGGGAGCTGGTTCGGGAGCTGGCTCGGGAGCTGGCTCGGGAGCTGGTTCGGGAGCTGGCTCGGGAGCTGGCTCGGGAGCTGGCTCGGGAGCTGGTTCGGGAGTTGGCTCGGGAGCTGGTTCGGGTGTGGGCTCGGGAGTGGGCACGATAGGTGGCTCGGGTTGGGATACACCGTTGAGGTCTATCACTGGAGCAACATTACCGAATAGGACATAGCTATTCCCTGGGGTGTTGCCATTGGCTGTACTAAGCTCAAGACCAGGTGCTCCGATCACTAGGTCATCAATGCTATCACTATTAACGTCTTTTGCTCCACTTACTGAGAAGCCTAGGGAGTCAGTACCTTCGATAACTAAGCCATTTTCCCCGTCTAGGGTAGAAAGGTCTACACTGCCAGTAGTTCCCAACCCTTCACTGCCGAATAGCACATAAACTTTGCCTGCACCTTTAGCTCCAATCGCAACATCAGCATACCCATCTTTGTTGAGATCCCCAGCATAACTAACTGACGAGCCCAGGAGACCCTCTGGTTCAATCCCTGTGATCGCAAAGCCATTGGTACCGTCGAGGCTTGCAAGGTCTAAGTTTCCTGAACCAGCAACATCCGTGCCGCCGAACACTACGTAAGCCTGGCCAACATTAGTCTGGTCACCGGCGTCAACAAAGGGAGCCCCAATGATTAAATCACTTACACCATCACCATTGACATCCCCAGCATCACTCACGGACCAGCCTGCCCTGTCACCGAGATCAAGGCTAGAACCTTCATCAATACCATTAATGACGAAGCCAGTTTTGGGGTCGGAAGAGGGTATCGATGAGAGGTCTAGGGTTCCAGTGGCACCGACACCTGAACCACCGAAAACTACATAAGTCTTGCCAGCAGAACTGTTGTCAGTCAGAGGAGAATCACTACCAGGAGCACCGATAGCGAAATCCTTGATGCCATCACCATTGATATCCCCAGCACTACTGACTGAGAAACCTGCCAAGTTTCCTTCAACACTACTGGTGAGGAGGAAGCCATTAGTGCCGTCCAGAGTGGAGAGGTCTAGGCTACCGCCAGGAGCTTGTGTGCCCCCAAATACCACATAAGCCTTGCCAGGATTAAGACCGGGAGAAGAAATAGGCAACAAGGCATGAGGAGCACCAATCAAGAGGTCATTTTTACCATCGCCGTTAACGTCCCCTAAATTGCTGATGGAATGACCAGAAAATTCTGCCGGATCGACACCATTGATAGCGAAGCCAGATGAGATATCTACGCTACCAGTAGAGCCGACAGTAGAACCGCCAAATATCACATAGCTCACGCCATTGTTGTTGGCACCAGCACCAGGAGCACTTACTACTAGGTCATTCGTACCATCACTATTGATATCTCCACCACTGCTAACGGAGAAGCCTAAGAATCCAGTTGAATTAAGACCGGCAATAACAAAACCGTTAGTACCGTCTAGGTCAGCGAGTTCGATGCTACCACTAGCACCGACACCTGGACCACCGAACACTACATAGCTTGTACCTGAAAAAAGGCCATTGGGATCTGCCCCTGGGGCTCCGATAATCAAGTCAGCATTGCCATCACCGTTGATATCTCCAGCGCTGCTGACTGAGAAGCCGGAGCGGTCACCTAATGTAACACCATTTATAGAGAACCCAATTCTGCCGTTAAGGCTTGAAAGATTAAATAGTTGATTTGACATAGTTAATTTGGTAGATGTCTATATGCTTTCGATTTGACATCATCTCAGCTAATCCTAGTGATTGGGACGAAGATTGTGATAAATTCATCAAAATTTTACGTAATTCTGAAGCAGTCTAGCATAAATCTTTATATTTTGATTGTAAATAATTAATTACTGTAACATAGCTACTACGAGCTTTGAGGTATTAAGTCAGTCAATATGATTAGAATTTATCGGATTTTCGTTGTTGGTAGGTAATTGGTGTTGCCGAAAAGTCTGCTACTCAAGGGATAACCTTCCTAGACAATCCACTACTCAACCTTTATGGTTTTGTTCAAATACTTATGCACTAAAGAAAATCAGTTATGTAAAGATTTGGCAAAATCGCCAATTTGGCACGACAGTATTATTGAATTGTGCTAATGATATTGTGTTTGTTGACACCTAATTTCTCCATCTCCCCATCTCCCCATCTCCCCATCTCCCCATCTCCCCATCTCCCCATCTCCCCATCTCCCCATCTCGATTATTGGGATAATCAGGATATTGCCAATGGAATCTAGCTTTCTTAGGTCAAAACGGGATAACTAAAAATAAATCCCTTCAGTCTTAGTCAGTGTACATCTATGACATATTGCCTGAGAATTGCTGATATTCCGATCAGTGAACGTCCTCGTGAGCGATTAGTTGCTCTAGGAGCTAAAAATCTGGCGACAGCGGAACTGCTAGCAATTCTTTTAGGTACAGGTCAAGGCAAAGGTAAGCTTTCTGCCATGGGTTTGGGACAGTTGATTTTACAGGAACTTGCTAAAGACCAACGAGACCCAATGGCTGTGTTGCGGAATATTAAAGCTCAAGAATTGACCCAAATTCATGGTGTTGGACTAGCGAAAGCCACAACGATTTTAGCAGCAGTGGAGCTGGGAAAACGGGCATTTCTGTCTCGACCAACAGAAGGTGTAATTATTGATAGTCCAGCTTCAGCAGCAGCGTCTTTGAGTCATGACTTAATGTGGCAAAATCATGAAAGATTTGCTGTGTTGCTACTCGATGTTAAAAATCATTTGTTGGGTACTCAGATTATTACTGTTGGTACCGCAACAGAAACCATTGCGAATCCCCGGGATATTTTCCGAGAAGTGCTACGCCAAGGAGCAACACAGGTAATTGTGGCTCACAATCATCCCACTGGCAGTGTTGACCCAAGTTTTCAAGATATTACTCTAACGGAACGGTTATTACAGGTAGGTCAACTCTTATGTATTCCGGTATTAGATCACTTGATTGTTGGGAATGGTAATTACCAGAGCATACGGCAAGTAACGAAACTGTGGGATGAGTATCCTCAGGAGGATTGATACCGAGTTGCATTCAAAGATAGGGAGATAGGGAGATTGGGAGATAGGGAGATAGGGAGATAGGGAGATTGGGAGATTGGGAGATTGGGGGAACAGAAAGTTATACCTTTAACCGCAACTTAGTATGACGTTTGGCGTTGCTGAATTAAGGAATGAATGCGCAATCATCTGGTGCATGTTAAAGCCCCCGTGGGTCCCCCAACTTTGCGGTGCGACCCAAGGGCGATTTACTCGCCCATTGGAAAGGGCACCGGGAGGGACTTTGAAGGTCTTATTCCCCCCAGCGAGGGATTGCTCGCTGGGGGGTTAGGGGGGCGAAACCATACCCAGAATCAGCAACGCCTGACGTTTAGCGGTGGTAGACACGGAAGGGTTATCTGACCATTCATCTCATGGGCTAATAATTACCTTTGAATTATTACCCTTAATCAAACCCTGTCCATCTCCCTACACACCCCAAACTTCCCAAAGTCCCCAAACTTCCCATCTCTTGTGTGCTAGAAAATGTTAAGTTAAGTATCAAAACATGTCTTTTCTTTACAAAAGACCCGATCACCCTATTGGTGATCTCTCACCTCCCACGTATCATCAAAACACTATCACAAGGATTCAGCCATGGTTACTAAAGTCCAAAAGACTGAAGCACAGTGGAAAGAGCAGCTAACACCGGAACAGTATAAAGTCACCAGACAGAAGGGAACGGAAAGAGCCTTCACTGGAGAATACTGGAACAATAAGGAGAAGGGTATCTACAAATGTATCTGTTGCGGCACAGAGCTATTTAACTCCGATACCAAATATGATTCTGGGACAGGTTGGCCTAGTTTTTATGCACCTATCAAAGAAGAGAATGTAAAGGAGGAACCCGATAACAGCCTATTTATGCGCAGGACAGAAGTGTTGTGCGCTGTCTGTGACGCTCACCTAGGTCACGTGTTTAGCGATGGACCACAACCAACAGGCTTACGCTACTGTATGAATTCTGCTTCCCTTAGTTTCGAGAAACAGGATTAAAAACATAGGATTAATCAGATCAAGTCACCTGAGTTTAATTGGGAAAATCAATTATGGTCTGTCGATAAAACTGGGGCATTCCGGTATCAAAATACTTACCTTTAACTAGATAACCGGTTATGCCCTCTTCTTGTCGCAATTTATCAAGACAGGATGTGAGCTGAAATTCGCCTTTTTCACGGATATTGTGGTTGATGTGGTCTTCAAGATAGTCAAAAATTTTCGGCTTAAGTACATACATACCAAATACCGCTAAAAACTGATCCGCTGCCATTCCTTCCATATGGAGATGGGCTCGCGCATACTCAAGAGTAGGCTTTTCATAAAGCTCTGTCACACGCAACCGTGATTCTGACTCTTCCCAAATCCCAGTCACACAACCGGCTTTATGAATAATCTCTCCTGGCATTACGGTCAAGGCAACAACGCTCTGATCAACCTGGTTATAAACGTTTAGAACTTGACTAGCACAGGAATTTTCATGGTCAGAAGCGTAAACATGATCCCCCAGCAACAATAGAAAAGGCTGATCATTTACCCATTCTTTGGCACAAAATACAGCATGACCATAGCCTTCTTGCTCCTCTTGAATCAGAAACGTAATTCTCTGGCCTAAATCCTGTAAATGTTGGCTGTATGCTTGGTTTTCTGGAGAGAGTTTATCGAAGAGTTCGGGTTTGGGGGGCGACTTAAACAATTCTTCAAAATGTTTGCGATCGCTTTTTTGAACCACAATCCCCACTTCTTCTATCCCAGCACTGACTGCTTCTTCCACAATCGCCATGATCACTGGTTTCGCCCTACCATCCCGGTCAATAATCGGAAATAACTCTTTTTTTACCACTTTGGTGGCTGGAAACAAACGGGTACCAAAACCCGCTGCGGGAATTACAGCTTTGCGAACGTTATTGGTCTGCATAAATCGTTAACGTCAAAGATTCCATTTGGGGGAAATCACGCTCAAGAATTTTAATTAACTTTTGTTGACTTTCCTTGTCTTTAACAATAAATTGTGCACTACCATCCCCTTGAGAGCCCACTCCCTTTCCCCCTAGGATATAAGCTTGAATTGGTTCATAATTCAGGATGTGGTGCAACACTCTAGCAGTTAATTGCTCAGGGCAAGCAGGGATAAGATAGCGGTCGAATTCAGCTTGTGCCTGATTCATCAAGGCACCAATCCGTTCAGCATCACCCCTTTCCAGAGCCTCAACGGCCTCCTGAGTAATTTTAGAACTGATTGAACCAAGATAGTGCTGAACATTTTGTTGTATTTCGTTAGTGGCGAAGGGATAGCACTGATTCAGTTTACCGAGTATTTCCTGAGTATTTTTACTCGCCCCGAGGTCTACAATTACAAAAAATAGATTCCGAGGTACCTTGAGTTCAGTAATATCGGTGTGATCACCATCAAACATCATCATGATCGGTCGATTGCCATAAGCACAGGCGAAATCCATCCGACCACATTGGGAAGGGGTGGTGGTTTCCCCTAGATAGGCTAACTCCATTTCCTCTTGGAGGCTCATGTTTAAGTCATACAGAAGATTGAAGGCGCGGGCAACTAGGACGGAAATTGCTGCACTTGAGGATAGCCCTTTCTTGATTGGTAAGTCAGTGCGGTAATTATCGATTTCAATTCCACCGACAGGATAGCGAGAGAGACACTGGTAGGCAACCCCAGCAGCATAACTAAAAAAACCGCCTTTTTTAGCAACAGCGAGCAGAGCACTCCTTTCCATTGGTAAAGTAATACAAAGGGTCGGGGCACCCTCCCGACCGGAAGTACGAATAATCAGCTCGGTCGGATCAGATAAGACCAGAGCATAAAGTCCCTGATTGGTTCCGGTGATTAGGGTGTAGCCTGTTTCGAGCTGGGGATTTAGGCAGCGATAGCCTCCTGCCCAATCACTATGTTCCCCAAATAGACAAAGGCGACCTGGGACAAACAGTTTCATTATTGAGTTAAATGCAAACGCAGTCTTGATTGGAATATAATACAACCGGTGATTGCAGTGGGAGCTTCCGAGAGGCTACAGTGTATTTTATTGAGCTGCAAAGCACTATATAAAGCACGCGTAGTATGACATTGCCATCAGAGGGATTGCATTCAAAGACGGCAAGACACCACCAGACGGTGAAACTGTCCATAGAGGGTGCTACCGGTGAATGCTACTTGGTATTAACTAGAACTTTTGAAAGCTCTATATGGGTAGATAGAAATAAACCATTAGTGGGGTAACTCAATAGAAGGTTTTATGTTAACTACTGCATGGAAGAGTTGGCTGTGGATCCCTAAGGTCAACACTCACTAGTCAACACTTAACACTCTACATAGTTACCAGGGCAAACCCATCTAAATTCTATAAGCCTTACTCACCAGAAATTTCAAAATTAATAAGCATAAATACTTATTTTTATGACTCTCATATCCAGTAGGCATTTCAAAATAAGATGCGTTTACCCTGACATAGTTACCCCGTGATTCAAATCACGTTTGACTGGCAAAAGGTTAACAACTTATTAAAACTTAAATCACCCCAGATCAAGCTCAGCTATTTGATTATGAATAATGCCAGGAAAAATTTCATCAGGGAAATCTAGAATGACAGCTTTGATTAATTTGGAAACCTCCCAGACCAGTGCTTGTGTCACTGCTTGGCTCAGAAAGCACACCCTTTATGTAGGGTTCATTGGTCTGTATGTGGTAGAATTACAAAGTATCTTGGCTCACCGGGGATATTACTTTGGTCCATTAGATGGTGTGTTTGACACAGAGATTGAATATGCTGTGCAAGGCTACCAGCAAAAGGTATTTCTCAGAGCAACTGGTATTGTAGACCAAAAGACCTGGCAAGCTCTTCTGAGTGGTGCTCCGGTCAATATGCCGATTCTACGTCCTGGCAGTTTTGGTGAGGCTGTAAGAATTGTCCAAGAAGTACTTTGGATTAGTGACTACTATACCGCTAAGATTGATGGCATCTTCGCTTCCCTGACACTCGAAGCAGTGCAACGCTTCCAAATCGACAGGGGTTTGCTCGGTAATGGTGTAGTTAGTGAACACACCTGGAACGCCTTGAGCGAGATGCCTCGCTATGTCTATTAGGCTATGTCTATTAGTGTGTTAGTCCTGTCCTAAAGGATTGATACCAAGTTGCGATCAATCAAAGATATTATTCTTTGAACTGGTGAGGGAGTGAGCAGGTGAGCAGATAAGCAGATACTAGATATGAATGCAACTTGGTATGCTGACGGGGTGTTCAGGGGGGCGCTCCGGGGACATGGGGAGCAAGAATCACGGATATCAACCCCAAACTGCAGTAAGGTATCTCGCGTAAGTTAACAGTTCTGTTCCTGGATCTTTCCCCGGAATTGATTTAGGCCTCAGTTTTAGGCCTCAGTGACAAGACGCGATGAAGCGTTCGCGTAGCGTGGCCAAAGGCCTCAGCTTCCGCTAAAAGCGATTAGCCCGAAGGGCGTTGGCTAGCGAACGCATCCTCTACCCATGCAATGGCAACAACCATGCCATGGCAAGATTTCTACATCGTTAAAAATCCCCAAATTCCCCCAAATTGAACCGCAAGCATCAGAAAGCATCAGACCTATACTACCATCTTTTTTAACTGATTCCATAGCACATTAGACTTAATAACGGCAACTATGTTATGTTAATTTTCATGAAGCTCCTGAAAATTGACATAACAATATGAACCTGCCAGAGTCTGTTAAATTTTGGTCTCAATTCTTCCACCCCTTACTGATGTGGGTGCTGCTAGCGGCAGCCTTCTATGCTCTTTATCTAGGTTTGAAAATCCAAAAGACTAGAACGGCGGAAGGTGACGAAAAGAAAGCGCTAGTTAAGGGTAAATATAATGTTAAGCACCATCTTGTTGGTTCAGCGTTGCTAGCAATGATGGTACTCGGTACCATCGGAGGTATGGCAGTAACCTACATTAACAATGGCAAGTTGTTTTTTGGACCCCATTTGCTGGCTGGTTTAGGCATGACCGGAATTATTGCTACCTCTGCCTCTCTGACACCATTAATGCAGAAAGGTCAAACTTGGGCTCGCTATAGTCACATCGTCCTGAATGTTGCACTCTTGGGACTATTCAGCTGGCAAGCCATCACCGGTATGCAAATTGTCCAGAACCTTCTTAGCAATCCGTAGATGATTTGATTTATCTAGGGGCGTGGTATTTTCCCCGCCCTAGGATGGTGTTAGAGTTGGAATAGGCAAACTTAAACTTAGCTTTTGGTTGCTTTTAGTTTATGTGTCTAGCTTAAGCTCTAAGCCTTTCCCTTAGACGCTGATAGCTGATAGCTCAACCCTTAGAGTAAATATTACCGTAGATTCTGCCGCTGTCGTGATTGCTTCGGTATAGGCAGACCATTACTGCTATGGAAGTCTTCCTGTACCTTGTGGGTTAAACGCCGGGAAACTTGACGCACAACTTGCTGCAAAATTCCGTTGCCTGTGCGTTGAATCAACGACTGAGGTAGTTTCAGAATCGCCTTGGGAAACCACATCTCAACACTCAGGTCAAGATGCCACTCCACGCGGGTTATCGCCGATGGTATGGACTCCGATTCCAGCTGATGCTCTTGAAAATACTCCCTTGCTGGTACTTCTACTAAGGTCTGAGATGCCTGGAAATCAAGGTCATAGCCTGGACTGACGTAATTGGGTATGGGGATTGTCCGAATCTGATAGGAATTTTCCTCAAGAGGTAACAATTCCAAACCGATTTTTGGCTCTACCCTATAGCCAAATGCCCCAAAGCTACCAATGGTCAAGATATAGCCATTGTCTGTGAGCAGTTTTACTTTCATCGGATGAGCGCAGCGACAAAACCAATCCTGGTGAGTATTTAGATAGGCACTTACTTGCTCAGCTGAAGCATACATCTCCATACAGTCTTGAAAATGACAGTGAAACCGAGTCGGCTCACTACCTGAGTAAGACGCTGATGGAACAATAGGGTCAGTGTCGGCCTTTATAGCAGGAGTATTCAAATCGACCTGTTTTTCCTCAATTGACTGATGGTTAATAAAATGCGATCGCATACATCATCCTCTTCATGTGATTGCCTTGTGACTAGTTCAGAAACTAGTTGAGAGCCTAGTTGAGAAATGTCCATGGGTCGCTCTTGCTGATCCCACTCCTCTGGCTGAGTTAATCAGGAGTCGGACACAAACAAGTTGAGCTATGTAAACAAGTGTAAAGTTTGGGGGACTGATCTAGCTGGGTGTCTGGTGATGCGAGATCAGTTATGAGATCAGTTATTAGATCACTGACTATAGCGGGTTCTAATTAGATCCACCCACACAGTCTTAGAAGAACACATGACGAAGGAAACTTATACAGAAACTTATACAACCGAGAGGTTGGGGTTTACGGAAAAATCCAATAATTCTCGATTGAATGGCCTAGTTTAATTTTCACTCAGAATAACTGGTAAACTGGCTAAGCTACTAGGTGAATTGTACGGAAATTGCCATGAAAGCATGTGTAGCTGGAGCAACGGGAGAAACAGGAAAGCGGATTGTACAGGAACTGGTTATGCGTGATATTCCTGTACGGGCTTTAGTGCGAAATTTAGAGTACGCTCAAGAAATATTACCACCAGCTGCAGAATTAGTGGTGGGGGATGTGCTCAAACCTGAGAGTATCGGTGCTGCGATCGGAGATAGTACTGTAGTGCTGTGCGCCACTGGTGCTCGCCCTACCTTTGACCCCACCGCACCCTACAAGGTGGATTACGAAGGCACTAAAAATTTAGTAGATGCTGCTAAGCAAAAAGGGGTAGAACACTTTGTATTGGTTTCCTCCCTCTGTGTGTCCCAGTTTTTCCATCCCTTAAATCTATTCTGGCTGATTCTGGTCTGGAAGAAGCAAGCAGAGGAATATATCCAAAAAAGCGGCTTGACCTACACCATTGTGCGACCAGGTGGTCTCAGAAACGAAGACAACTCAGACCCGATTGTTATGTCTGGGGCAGATACTCTATTTGAAGGTAGCATACCTCGCACCAAAGTAGCAGAAGTTTGTGTTGAGGCGCTGTCGGAACCGGAAGCTCGGAATAAAATAGTAGAAGTGGTTAGCTCAGCAGAAGCTCCCGATCAAAGCTGGGAACAGCTATTTTATGACGTGGGTTGAGGCAGTGTTGAGCGTTCGCTCAAGCGCGGAAGCGAAGCTTCCGGAGCGTAGCGTGACGTTCGGTTAATCGCATTTTGTGAACACTATTAAGTTCACAGTATTAACACTAGTAAGGATTAGTCAACTGAGTGTCTTCATCACCCCGACAGAAGTACGGAAAATTAAGAAGATTTCCAAATACTTCCTATAAATTTACACTCAAAGGCTTATTTTACAATATTTCAGCCTTAGCGATAGTGAGCTTATTATTGGGAATTTATATCAGACATGTGTTTAATAGATGGGCTTATTACCCGGTTGAGCGTACGCTATCTGATTATCCTACCAGTATTCATGGCACGCCTCCCTTAGTGATGAGGGGGGGAGATCCTTACATTCGCGCCCTAATGCGTACTATCACCGCTAGTGAAGCCAATGACCCCCAACCCTACACGATTATCTATGGGGGTCAACACGTTTCTGATTTAAGGCGTCATCCTGAAATATGTGTTCCCATAGTCGCTGGTCCTAATGTTGGAAAATGTAGCACAGCAGCGGGACGGTATCAGTTCCTTGATTTTACCTGGGAAGCAAAGGCACAACGCTATCACCCCAGACCCTCAGGCTTTTTGTTTTGGAAGCAGTATAGCTTTGAGGCACACTTCCAGGATGCTGTGGTTCACGATTGGCTCAAGGATAGTAGAGCCTGGGGGATGGATATTCCCAAAGAATTGCGGCAAGGAAATTTAGATAAAGTTTTGCGGCGGTTGTCCGGTACTTGGACAAGTCTAGGTTATGGCATAGAAACCAATAGCATGAGTAAGCACTTGCCAAAGGTTTATCAACGGATGCTTGAGGAAGAACTAAACCGATAATCATTCAAGATTGCAGGCTTCCAGGCAATTAGCAATTTTATAAGATTTATCAATTTTGCGAAGTACTTTCATCCTGGGTTTTAAGGAGTAGGAAGTAGCGGTGCATTCCTATTCCCTATTGCCTATTATCTGTTCCCTGTTCCCTAAAATCCTAAAACTATGTAGGGTTTGCTGAAAAAGTCTTTTGGTATTGGTAGGAGTCAGCGAGTGTGGAGTCAGCGAGTGTGGAGAAATGGGAATTATATAGGAGGTAGTCGGAAGACTTGTCCCTTTATTTTTATGATATTGTCTGCCCAAAATGCTAATTTTTTGAGCTTTTTCGACCGAAAAGCTGGCACTTTTATAGACCAAAAAATTCGAAAAACTTTATCTGTCAATGCTTTGATAGTTAATCAGCAAGCCCTAGGTACCTCACCCAATTTAAAAGCGCTATATTCAAATCATTTATACATCGCTATTTTCTTTAAGTCAACTTATTTTTATTCCTATTTATTAACTGATTTATGGCGTAATAAATTATCAAAAAAATTAATGGAACTGTTTAATAATAATTAACCCTACCATCAGATAAACAATCTGATTGACCCCTAGTGGTAATTCAAAATTCAAAATTCAAACTTCAAAATAAAGAAAATCATAAATTTTGAATTAATTAATTCTGGGTACAATCCCCCACTGCAATATTATTCAGTAGTCTTCAATCAGTGGCGGGTACAAGCCCCCACTGATTGTCATTTTGAATTAATAATTTTTAATTTTGAATTGGAGCGTTCGCGAAGCGTGACCTACGGTCAAGCGACTTGACTGACACAATTATCTTTAGCAAAAGATAAAGTCATCAAAAATTGAATGGGCAACGTTGTGATGTTGAATTCTTAGAAAAGACTGAAAGTAAGCATTGAACCGTTGGCCAAGCGTGCCCAAGCGCACATAAGCACCTCAAGTAGCTTGGGGATTCGCGTAGGGTTGCCATAGGCCAAGGCCTTGGCACATCAAGTAGCCTGCCCCTAAGGCATATGCTTACAACTCAAAAGCATACTAGCTAAGATTGTCCTGACTTTTGTTACTCAACCCGTATAAGTAGTCAAAAGGGATAAATTATTATTGTTCAGTAAATAAAAATTATGGTAAAAATTCAAGCTGAAAGCTTTCCAAATCTAACGAATTTTGTAACTGAGAATAATGACGATGCTGAGGGTGGTTTACTGCTCAGAATACCCTTTGGAATTGGTCCTAATGCCTTTTCTGGTACTGCTAGCACAACCTTTGATTTACCTACTGGTAACTACGAAGTCAGGCTGGGTTACTTTGATGAGACTGATGGGAACAGCACCATAGATATCACTATTGGCGATACCGAATTGCCAACATTAACTCTCGATAACCCCCCTGATGGTGCTGGTATTAACCCTGATGCTGATAGTTTCGTCAATGAACAAATTAGCAGTACCGTATTCATCAACAATGGAGAGGTAATCACAATTGACGGTACTCGTGATGGTCAGGAATTTGCCCGAATTGACTTCATTGAATTCAATCCACTCGATGACAATCTAATTGCAGTAGATGACACTGCTACTACTGAAGAAAATACATCGGTAACCATTGATGTTTTAGAAAATGACACTGATATTGACGGAAACAGCACTCTGACCATTGTTAGTGATGCCAGCAATGGTACTGCAGTAGTGGATGACAATGGCACTGCTGGAGACTTCAGTGATGATTCTGTGATTTACACTCCTGATGATGGTTTCAGTGGAGCTGATAGTTTTACCTATGAGTTAAGCAATGGTCTAACTACTCAAACAGCTACTGTTGACATTGACGTTGCTGCTGCTGTTGACGAGAACAGTCTGATTGCAGTAGATGACACCGCTACTACTGAAGAAAATACAGCGGTAACCATTGATGTTTTAGAAAATGACACTGATATTGACGGAAACGGCACTGTAACCATTCTCAATGATCCCAGCAATGGTACTGCAGTAGTGGATGACAATGGCACTGCTGAAGACTCCACTGATGATTCTGTGATTTACACTCCTGATGATGGTTTCAGTGGAGCTGATAGTTTTACCTATGAGTTAAGCAATGGTCTGATTACTAAGACCGCTACTGTTGACATTGACGTTGCTGCTGCTGTTGACGAGAACAGTCTAATTGCAGTAAATGACACCGCTACTACTGAAGAAAATACAGCGGTAACCATTGATGTTTTACAAAATGACACTGATGTTGACGGAAACGGCACTGTAACCATTCTCAATGATCCCAGCAATGGTACTGCAGTAGTGGATGACAATGGCACTGCTGAAGACTCCACTGATGATTCTGTGATTTACACTCCTGATGATGGTTTCAGTGGAGCTGATAGTTTTACCTATGAGTTAAGCAATGGTCTGATTACTAAGACCGCTACTGTTGACATTGACGTTGCTGCTGCTGTTGACGAGAACAGTCTAATTGCAGTAAATGACACCGCTACTACTGAAGAAAATACAGCGGTAACCATTGATGTTTTACAAAATGACACTGATGTTGACGGAAACGGCACTGTAACCATTCTCAATGATCCCAGCAATGGTACTGCAGTAGTGGATGACAATGGCACTGCTGAAGACTCCACTGATGATTCTGTGATTTACACTCCTGATGATGGTTTCAGTGGAGCTGATAGTTTTACCTATGAGTTAAGCAATGGTCTGATTACTAAGACCGCTACTGTTGACATTGATGTTGCTGCTGCTGCTGTTGACGAGAACAGTCTGATTGCAGTAGATGACACCACTACTACTCAAGAAAATACAGCGGTAACCATTGATGTTTTACAAAATGACACTGATGTTGACGGAAACGGCACTGTAACCATTCTCAATGATCCCAGCAATGGTACTGCAGTAGTGGATGACAATGGCACTGCTGGAGACTTAACTGATGATTTTGTGATTTACACTCCTGATGATGGTTTCAGTGGAGCTGATAGTTTTACCTATGAGTTAAGCAATGGTCTGATTACTAAGACTGCTACTGTTGACATTGACGTTGCTGCTGCTGTTGACGAGAACAGTCTGATTGCAGTAGATGACACCGCTACTACTGAAGAAAATGCAGCGGTAACCATTGATGTTTTAGCAAATGACACTGATATTAACGGAAACAGCACTCTGACCATTGTCAATGGTCCCAGCAATGGTACTGCAGTAGTGGATGACAATGGCACTGCTGGAGACTTCAGTGATGATTCTGTAATTTACACTCCTAACAATGGCTTTAATGGAGCTGACAGTTTGACCTATGAGTTAAATAATGGTCTGACTACTAAGACGGCTACTGTTGACATTAACGTTACTCCTGTTGAGGATGTTGCCTCTTCTGCGGATATTTTTTGGCGTAATTCTCAGATTGGAAGCAATCTTGCCTGGATCATGAATGGCACTGAGTTGGATCAGTCAAATCCAATTCAAGCGGAATCAGCTGATAGTCCCTGGGAGATGCGTGGTGCTGGAGACTTCGACGGCGATGGGCAAAAGGATATTCTCTGGCGTAATACCGAAACCGGAGATGTGAACTTCTGGCTAATGGAAGGCTCTCAGTTCAAAAGCACAGCATCTAGCAGCCAGGTATCAGACCTCAACTGGGAAATCCGTGGCACGGGAGATTTCGACAGTGATGGAGAAGAAGATATTCTCTGGCGTAATACCAATACCGGAGAAAATGGGGTTTGGTTGATGAATGGTACACAGCTGGATCAGGGAATCTTTATTACCAGACAGAATAATGGTGAGAATTTGCTGGTAGCAGAAGACGGTCTATGGCAAATGCAAGGTGCTGGAGATTTAGATAACGATGGTGACGCGGATATTCTGTGGCGTAATACTCAAAACCAAGATGTCTACTACTGGCGGATGGAAGGTACTGAGTACGTAGAGTCAGTGTTGATTGCCTCACTACCAATCAGCGGTGAGTGGGAAGTTCGTGGTACTATGGACTTTGACGGTAATGGTTTTGACGATGTCCTGTTGCGTAATGGCACTACCGGACAAAATGAGATCTGGCGGATGAATGAAACAGGGCTGCAGGAGGCAGTAGCCACCGAGTCCTTAACAGGGCAGACCTGGCAAAGCTATGTCTAATATGCCAGTCTGGTTAATCACTCATTAGTCAATAAGTCAGCATTCAGCATTCAGCAGTCAGCTGAATGCTGATGTGATCCAAAGCCTGATAACTAAAGTGATTAACCGAACTTGATATTAATGTAATGGTTTCAACGACTACTTACCAGTAGGAAAAGCACCAGGTCGCACAGTCAATTTGGTATCTCGTTGATTGCGACGCAACTCTAGGATTAAATCACTGCCTACTTTGGTTTTAGCCACAGACTTCTGAACTTCTGTTGCATCTTTGACTGGCTGATCATTGATTTTGCGGATCACATCACCCGCACGCAATCCTGCTTTGGCAGCTGGGGAATTAGGTATTACTTTGGCAATCAATACCCCTTGTTCTTCATCAACCATCAACCCAGCATTGGGATTACTGTTGATCTGTTGTTTAACCTCTGGGGTTAAGGTTACCATCTGGATGCCCAAGTAAGGATGTTCTACTTTACCGTCAACAATCAGTTGTTCAGCAATTTCTTCCACCGTATTAATGGGAACGGCAAATCCTAATCCTTGAGCACCCCGAATAATGGCTGTGTTCATGCCAATCACTTCACCGGAGGCATTGAGCAGGGGTCCACCGGAGTTACCAGGGTTAATAGCAGCGTCGGTTTGGATAAATTCCACTCGCTTATCAGGAACACCGACTTGAGAGCTAGAACGACCGGTAGCACTAATGATGCCAGTGGTTACAGTACTATCTAAACCAAGGGGATTACCAATTGCGATCGCCCATTCTCCTGGGGTGAGTTGATCAGAATCACCGAGAGCAACAGTAGGTAAGTTTTCCGCCTCGATCTGGATCACAGCTACATCTGTCAAGGGATCGCTTCCCACTACCGTCCCTTTAAATTGGCGACCATCCTTGAGGATTACATTAACACTATCCGCACTATCGACTACATGGGCATTGGTGAGAATATAACCATCGGTATCGATAATGAAACCTGAACCGGTACCCTGTTCAACTCGCTCTTGGGGTACATCGGGAAATGGGAACCTAAAAAATTCCCGGAACATCGGGTTTCTAAAAGTATCTGGGACTCTACTGGTGACGGTTCTAGAAGCGTTAATCCGCACCACTGCTGGTCCAACTTGTTCTACCACATTGGTGATAAAGTTAGGATTTTCAGTCACCACAGGTTTAGTGCCTGGAAGCCTAGCTGTTTTGTTCTGAGGGACAATTGCTTGAGGGGATGTGGATTGGGGAACAGAGTTACGTAATGCTACATAACCGCCGGAAAAGCCTAACCCTGCTCCCAGTAACAACAGTGATACATAAGTTCCTGCTTTTTTTAAGGGATTACGGGTGGTGTGATTAGATTTGGGGGTTTGATGGTCTACTAGCATAAGATTCTGTTGACAAAAGGGTAGATCGACATCGGAGGCAGTGGGCTTGATAGTGGTTTTGAATCAGTGTCAGCCATGCAAAGCGCGAGTGGGGGGGACCACGCCAGTTGCTCATGGGGGGAACCCCCAAGACCGCACTGGCTCCCCAAGACCGTAATGGTGCGTTTGACCCGTAATTAAATTCGCCACGGGTCGCACCTGAGGCATCGCTTCCTGAATGACTAGGCTTTGATAATTCAGGATTTACGCACCAAAACTATTATGTTGTCTTGATGCAAAGCGCGACTGGGGGGGACCCCCAAGACCGCGCTGCATCGCTATAAATCAAAGGTTGAAATAGGTGTAATCACCTGTATAAAATCGGTTGGCGGCGTAAGTCCTATAATTTAATCTAGACATCTTCTGTTAATTTTATGTGAGAGCAGTGTTTAACTTAGATTAAAATTATTGAGGGTCGGGACCTGAATACAATTGGCAATACAATTAGCAAGGGAAGCCACCCTTCGCTTCGGAGGCTATACCATAGGGGCAACGAGGCAGAAATAGTCCCTATCCAATATGATAATTAGTCTAGCGCATTCGCCTAGTCATGGAGGTTGACAATACTACCAATCTGTGATGGGTTAACCGAACATGCATACACTTCTAAGATGAAATAGTGTCAGGAATGTTACCGATAGTGAGTTGGTAAGGGATAATGGGTAATTGGTGATTCGCTAACTATTACTGATTACCTATGACTTGTGTTCAAGGGTAACTTTGATTCAGATAATTTTGGTTTAAGGACACGAAAAATATTGGAAGTATATAAAAAAAAATCCTATTGAAGAGTAGGTTTAATAAGAAAGATAAAGTTGGTAAATTGCTCAACAAATACCTAAGGATAAAAAATCATAAAGTAAGGTATAATATACCTAGCATCTGTTGTTGCTCAAAAACTAAAAACTATAAATTATTGTAAGTGAAACAGATGGTGTTAAACTATGCAGATTTATCGACTTCCAGCCCTTTCTGACAACTATATCTTCTTATTACACGACCCCAAGCGGAATATTGCTGCTGTGGTTGATCCAGCGGAGGCTAAACCGGTGATACAGCGTCTGAAAGAACTGGATGCCGAATTAGTGGCTATTTTCAACACTCACCATCACATGGATCATGTGGGGGGAAATCGACAGTTGATCCAGCAGTTTCCAGATGTCTGTGTATATGGGGGAGCTGAAGACCGGGGTCGGATTCCTGGTCAACAGGTGTTTTTAAACGAATGCGATCGCGTCGAGTTTGGTGATCGCCTTGGTGAAGTATTATTCGTTCCCGGACACACCAGAGGACATATTGCCTACTACTTTCCCCCAGTAGTCCCTGGTGAAACCGGTGAACTCTTCTGTGGCGACACCCTATTTGCGGGCGGCTGTGGCAGACTATTTGAAGGAACACCAGGCCAAATGGTAGAATCCATGAGCAAGCTAAGGGATTTACCAGATAATACACGAGTATGGTGTGCTCATGAATACACCCTGAAAAATCTCCAATTTGCCCTGAGTGTCGATGGTGAAAACCCGGACTTACAAGGGAGATTTGCCCAAGTCCAAGAGGCGCGTGATCGTAAAGAGGCAACGGTACCTTCCCACTTAGGGGTTGAAAAGCACACCAATCCATTTTTACGTTGGGATGAGCCTGCCCTACAGTCGGCTGCTCAAGCAAAAGAACCGGTTAAGACATTTGCACGGTTACGGGAAATGAAAGACCGATTCTAAGATTATTGATAAAGCCTTGATCAAGGGACATATTTCCTTGAGAATAAGCCCCTTGATTAGTTGGACTATAATCAAGGTTGAGTTAAGAAATTTAGTTAATCCAAGCAATAGAAAAAACCCATGCTTAGCGAATTGCAGCAGAGAAAATTGACCAGGTTGTTTAACCTGTACGATCAGCAAACAAACGGTGTTTTAACCCAAGCCGATTTTGAACGGATTACTGATAACCTTGCTGCGATCAGGGGTTGGACACCGGGCTCGCCATATTATGACAATCTTCTTGCTATTTACATGAGGATTTGGAATGGCGTGCAAAAATTTACCGACCAGAATCAAGACCAGCAAGTGACCTTGGATGAATGGTTGACTTATCACGAAAATGTACTGAGTGACACCGAGGGGAATGAAGCAGTAGTCAATGCTAAAGCGGCAGGGATTATTTTCCTATTGGATTCTGATAAAGACGATAAAGTTACTCTGGAAGAATACCGACAATTTTTTCAGGCTTACGGTATTGACGACAGTCAAATTGAAGAAATTTTTGGACGCTTCGATCAGAACAATGATGGTTACATTGACAAACAAGAGATATTAGATCTAGTTACCGAATTCTATTACAGTCAAGATCCAGAGGCTCCAGGAAACTGGATTTTCGGTTCCTACTGATGATTTAGGTTTGCCTATTGGCTGATATGTTATCCCCGAAAGGGTTTAACAAGTGTTTTAATTGACACCGAGCCCTCAGGAATCAGCAATCAGCAATCAGCAATCAGCCCTCAGCAATCAGCCCTCAGCGCTCAGCACTCAGCACTCAGCACTCAGCACTCAGCACTAAGTTGCGATCGCTTACAAATTGTCGTAAGATGGAATGTTTGTCGAAGCATTATCCTTCACTATAAACTATACCCGAAATTAAACACTATGGTAAAACGTGTACAAGTCGTTTTAAGCAAAGACGTTCACAAACTCGGAAAAGACGGTGATCTGGTAGAGGTAGCTCCCGGCTATGCTCGCAATTATCTCATTCCCCAAGGAATTGCAGTTAGGGCTACCTCTGGTGTTCTCAAGCAAGTTGAGCGGCGCAGAGAGCAAGAACGGCAGCGTATCCTAGAAATCAAGCGACAAGCTGAGTCGATGAAGACTGCTCTACAAACCATTAGCCGCTTTACTATCGCGAAGCAGTTGGGTGAAGATAATGCTATCTTCGGTACTGTTACCAGCCAAGATTTGGCAGATGCCATCCAAGAGTCTACTGGCAAAGAAATAGACCGCCGAGGTATAACTATACCTGAGATTAGTCAACTTGGTTTCTATAATGCAGAAATTAAGCTTCATCCAGAAGTTACAGCCACTGTAGAAATTCATGTTGTTCCTAAATAAGTTAATTAATAGTTTGTTTAGTTTGTTGAGAGTTGACTGTTGATTGTATCATCCTGTCAACTCTCAATTAAACAACAGGTGCTTAATTTGTTCAGGTTGTATTAGCTGACTAATACAACCTGAACTCAATAGACGACTAGTTTACTATGACTCAAAAACCAGATTTTTCAGCGTTTGGGAACTCTATACCACCCCAAAATATTGATGCCGAAGAGTCTATTATCGGAGGCATTTTATTAGACCCGGAAGCCATGGGTCGAATTGGTGATTTCCTGAATCCAAAAGCCTTCTACGTCCGGATTCACCAAACCATTTACGAAGCTGCTTTATTACTTTATAGCCAGGGTAAACCCACGGATTTGATGAGTGTTACTACCTGGCTTTATGACAATGACTTATTAGAGAAAGTTGGGGGTCAAGCTAAGTTAGCTCAGCTAGTTGAACAAACGGTTTCAGCGGTCAATATTGACAGGTTCGCTAAGTTAGTGATGGACAAGTACCTGCGCCGTCAGCTAATCGAAGCCGGTAACGAGATTTTTAAGTTGGGTTATGAGACATCCTTGGAATTGGAAACGGTCCTTGACCAAGCGGAACAGAAAATTTTCAGCCTCACCCAATTGCGTCCTCAGCAAGGTCTAATCCCGATTTCTGAAACCCTAGTTCAGACCTTCCAAGATATAGAAAATCGGAATCAGGGTATTGATTTGCCTGGTATTCCATCAGACTTCTATGATTTGGATGCCCAAATTGGGGGATTAAGTCCGTCTGACTTAATTATCATTGCTGGTAGACCATCAATGGGAAAAACTAGCTTAGCGTTAGGAATTGCTCGTAACGTAGCTGAAAAAATGCCAGTGGCGATTTTTAGCTTGGAAATGTCAAGAGAACAACTAGTTCAGCGGTTGTTAGCTAGTGAAGCGAAAATTGACAGTAACTTTCTGAGAGCTGGGCGCATTGCTCAAAATCAGTGGGCACCTTTGAGCGAAGCAATCGGTGTGTTATCAGAGTTGCCTATTTATATTGATGATACCGCTAACCAGACTGTGATGCAAATGCGATCGCATGCTCGTCGTCTTCAAGCAGCCCAAGGGAGCCCGTTGGGGTTAATTTTAATCGATTACTTACAGTTAATGGAAGGCAGTGGTAGTGAAAATCGAGTTCAGGAGTTGTCTCGGATTACTCGCTCTCTCAAAGGATTAGCTCGGGAACTGAAAGTCCCAGTGGTTGCTCTGTCTCAGTTAAGTCGGGCTGTGGAATCTCGCACGAACAAACGACCCATGATGTCGGATTTGAGAGAATCGGGTTCTATCGAACAGGACTCGGATTTAATCATGATGCTCTATAGGGATTCTTATTATAACCCAGATTCACCAGATGGAGATACCGCAGAAGTCATCATTGTTAAAAATCGTAATGGTCCGACAGGAACGGTGAAACTTATCTTTAAACCTGGGTTAACTAAGTTCCTGAATATGGCAAATCAAAGAGTGTGAACTACCGTAGTTACAACTGTTTCACAAATAGGACACGATTTTTCCCTGAACCATCATAGTTTGGAGAGTAGGAAATACTGTTGTATTTGCAATCACTGGATTCGATTTTAAATCCCATCCGCAAATGATAAGCAATCGAATTTTTATTAATCTCAGAGGTAACACATCTTACTCGGATACGACCAAACTTCCGAACAGTTTTTTAAAACTGTTCGTATAGGAGACGACCAATACCTTGTTTTATAAATTTAGGATGGACACCTAAAAAATGAATATATGCCTCATCCGAATATGTCTGTGATAGAAAACCAATTAAAAATCCAGTTATTTCTTGATCAGTTTCTGCAATAAAACTTGTTTCACAAAAATGCACGAAAAAGAGCTTTGGAAGCATATCACTCATTTTTCGTCCACCCCACCATTCATCTATAATGGTAATTATTTGTTGGTAATCATCAGGACAAATGTTACGAATATTCATTCTACATCCAAAGTCACCGAACATACTCGATAATCACCAGGTTGAAACTCCTTTCGACAGGATTAACAAATAGTTCAACAAGTTGTCCTCTGCTGACTAAAACTCCCAATTAGCAAGAAGTCACTAACTGGGAGCAGGTATTCAGTTCATCGCTGAATAAGTTAATCAATCTAATTTAATTTACTAGCTAATTTTCAACAATTCCACATCAAAAATCAACGTAGCATTAGGCGGAATCACCCCACCCGCGCCACGGGCACCATAACCCAAGTCTGGGGGAATGATCAGCTGACGACGACCACCAACCTTCATAGAAGCAACCCCTTCATCCCAGCCTTTAATCACCTGTCCTATACCGATTTTGAAGGAAAAAGGACGATTGCGATCGCGAGAACTATCGAACTTGCTGCCATCCTCCAGGGTACCAGTGTAGTGAACCACTACCGTCTGTCCCTTCTCAGGGGTTGCTCCCTCACCCTCAACTAGGTCAATGTACTTCAAGCCCGACGGTGTTGTAACCGCCTCATCCAAATTGCTTCCGCTTTCTGAACTAGAATCCATAGCTAAATCTTGTTTATCATTAACATCTGGGTTAGCACTGTTAGCTGTTGTCACTACTTCCAGCTGAGTGTTGGTAATTTCTCCAGCAGTGGTCGATTTTTTACCCATACCCACTTGAGCCACAACCAAAAGCAACCCAAAGGCTACTATAACGCCTATGCTGATCAGAATTTGTTTCAAAATCTGTTCTCCTAATTGATTATCAACGCCAGAGCTTATTTTCTAAATCCCGCACCTGACGCTCCAGACGGTCAATACGACCTCGCAATTCATCCATTTCTGATTGGCGAGGAACCCCTAAATCCTGCAACATATTGCGCAACTGCCGTTCCATGTTGCTCTCAAAGTTACCCTGCTCTGACTTGATCTGATTCATCAGATCATCCACAAAAGCGGTAGCTTGGTCGGAGTTGATTTTACCATCTTTAACCCATTCATCACTTACCTCTCGCAGTTTTTCGGCAACCATTGAGGTTGTGCCAACCCCAACCAACAATAACTGCTTGAGCCAGTCGTTATTATCCATAATTGTTATCCTGTTATCCTGTCACTCGGCACTTTATGGGGCTGGGATCAGCTAGGCTTTCCTATGATTGGACAAGTTTCATTGATTCCCAGCCTACAGTTCTATTCTGTGACATCTTTCCTAGAACAGGAGAAGAGGGAGAACAGTCGGAGGAGAACGGAGGAGGTGCAAGAAGGTGCTATATATAAAGCAACCTAATATAAAGCAACCTACTAAAATGCTCTGGTGAATCAGTGGTGATGGTGATGGTGATGATGGTGCTCTGATGCCTGCACAGCTGCCAACTGGGGGTTGATAGATAGAGCATTTTCTGATAGTAGTACCTCAATTTGAGGATTAGCCCATTGCGCTGCCATCTCTAAGAATTCTGGATGATCATTAACACAGGGCATCTCTACGTAGGTAACCTCTGAGTTACGACGCTTTAGAGCGTGGACAATGTGATGCACATCTAAGAGGGTTTCGTGATTCTCTGTGGCAAAGCCAATCGGCATAAACACAATCGCCTTAGCCCCTAAGTTAATCAGGTTCTGGGCTGCTAACTCCGTGTGAGGCTGAGTCCACTTAATTAAGGGAGTTTGGTGGTTAAGCCAGCCCACAGAGATTAGGGGATACTTATACATCAACTTTTCCCGTACTGCCTCATACAGTGCCTGACTTTCGTCAATCCCAGACACAAATCCTTTAGCTTCATGGGGACAGCCATGGTTCATCAGGACAATGCCAATTTGGGAGGGCAGATAAGCTTGAGCTAAATCGGTAGTAATTTTCTCTTCCACCAATTGAGCAGTTAGATTAATGTACTCTGGTTCGTTATAGAAAGACGGGATGTAACGCAATCCCTGAACCCAGTGTTGATCTTTATCCTCTAATTTCTCGAGGGCTTTATTGACTTGTTCCACCGCAATGCCGCTAGTAAAGATGGAATCCACCACTAGCAGGGGATAGATCAGCAGTTTTTGGAACCCTTGCTCCTTAATTTCACTGAGGACTTGTTCTGGCAAAAAGGGAGCGCAGAAGTTAAAGGCTTTGAATACCTTGACCTGATCGCCCCATTTAGCTTGCAGTTGTTTTTCAATGCCTGCCCGTTGCTGTTCAAAAATCTTGTTGTGGGGTGAAATAAAGTTGTCATGCTGGTGCCCCCACTCGTGGAAATCAAACATTGCCAAAATTTTGGCTAAGGGTGGATAGATCCAGTTGGGGACTGGGGCAAATTTGGCAGTGAGCAAGTTTAAGGCTTGTTCGTTGTAGTTGGCGAAGTCTTCGTAGCTTTCGACTTCTCCATAACCCATGAGTAAAACCGCAACTCGTTCGTGACCATGGCTTGGGGAAGGTTTGACTGATTGAGATTTTTCTGGAGTGGCAACCACTGGGTATTCCTACTGGCTAAACGTCGATTGCTGGGGTATCCCTGCCTTGTCTTGGGTGCAGAATGTACCCCTGGCATTTATTAGGCTAACATCCCCCATAGGGGGATATAGGAGGTAGCACAATACCCTGGAAAGTTCGGTAAAGATACTAATAACAAAATCTCGATTAGGTTATAATAGGATTTCTGGTCTTAATTAAATCTTATTAAATGAGCTGATCAGTTCGAGATTAGCCCACTAGCCTCTACCAAAGGCGCAAGTGTCGTCCTGTGGGCGAAGCCAGTGGGGGACTTTTGGACGCAGAGCTCAGTTCAGGTTTTGTCTAATAAATTATAATAGATATAAATTGGGGTGAATTTATGTCTATTTGATAACCAAAGCCGAAAATGCCCTTGGTTATTGAGAGTAGACCGAAAACCTGATTGCAATAGAGCAATTAAAATCAGATAAGATTCAGAAACTTGGCGGTGGGGCATCCCGTCAATAGTAAAGCTTGTCGAGTACCCGAATGCGGATCGGTTTCCTTAAGGAAATGGCGATAGCTGGGGTTGGCGAGAAGCCCACACCTACCCCCGACCCCCCAACAGGTGTGGGAGATGTCACAAGTAGGACAACGCAATGTCGGTGTAAACAGCACAATGCTGACGTGCTTGTACATCAACAGGAGGCATAGTCATTAAAACCAAATCAAACTAGGACAAACAACGCACATGCTCAGTCAGAAAACAAAAACTACAGATATAGGATTCACTCACGAAGATTTTGCTGCCCTTCTGGATAAGTATGATTATCATTTTAGCCCAGGGGATATAGTTCCGGGTACGGTATTCAGTCTAGAGCCGAGGGGCGCTCTGATTGACATTGGTGCGAAAACCGCCGCCTATATTCCGATTCAGGAAATGTCAATAAATCGAGTTGATAATCCTGATGAGGTTTTACAATCCAACGAAACACGGGAATTTTTCATCCTGACCGATGAAAATGAAGATGGACAGTTGACTCTCTCTATCCGTCGCATTGAGTATATGCGAGCGTGGGAGCGAGTGCGCCAATTACAAGCGGAGGATGCTACGGTGCGTTCTCTGGTATTCGCCACTAACCGTGGTGGAGCGTTGGTACGTATTGAAGGGTTGCGCGGTTTTATTCCTGGTTCTCATATTAGCACTCGGGCAGCCAAGGAAGATTTGGTGGCCCAAGAACTGCCCCTAAAATTTCTGGAGGTAGATGAAGACCGTAATCGTCTGGTACTATCCCACCGTCGTGCTCTAGTCGAGCGCAAGATGAACCGCCTAGAAGTCGGAGAGGTGGTGATTGGCTCAGTACGAGGAATCAAACCTTACGGTGCATTCATTGATATTGGCGGGGTCAGCGGATTGCTGCACATTTCCGAAATTTCCCATGATCATATTGATACGCCTCATAGTGTGTTTAATGTCAATGATGAACTAAAAGTGATGATCATTGACTTGGATGCTGACCGAGGTCGGATTTCTCTGTCAACAAAGCAGTTAGAGCCAGAACCGGGAGATATGATTAACAACCGGGAAGTGGTCTTCGAGAAGGCAGAAGAAATGGCTCAGAAGTACCGGGAGAAAATGCTAGCACAACAGCAAGGTATAACTCCAGAAAGTATGACTCAACAAGAGTCCCCAGAGCCACAAGAGTCCCCAGAGCCCCAAGAGCCTGTTCAGGCTCAAGAGCCCCAAGAGCCTGTTCAGGCTCAAGAGCCCCAAGAGCAGGTTCAGGCTCAAGAGTCCCCAGAGCCCCAAGAGCCCCAAGAGTCCCCAGAGCCCCAAGAGCAGGTTCAGGCTCAAGAGTCCCCAGAGCCTGTTCAGGCTCAAGAGTCCCCAGAGCCTGTTCAGGCTCAAGAGTCCCCAGAGCCTGTTCAGGCTCAAGAGTCCCCAGAGCCCCAAGAGTCCCAAGAGTCCCCAGAGCCTCAAGAAGACGCAGTGCCAGAGGGAGAGTTTGTAGCAGCTGCCATCGACGAGTAACAACTAGGTGCGTGCAGCCACAAGAATTAGCCGTTAGCTAAGGCTAATGGCTAATCTGTATTTATCGCCCTGTTCCGGAACAAGAGTAAAGAACTTGGCAGGTGCGAATCTTGAACAACGACCTAGTAGAATGAAGTTGATTACAATGAACAACGGCATAAACCCTTGGTAACCATTCGTTGTGGGAAGGTGACTTTCCCCAATATTGAAGCAGTCATATTTGATAAAGACGGTACCTTAGAGGATTCACAGGTTTATTTAAGAGAACTAGCCTATAAGCGATCGCGTTTAATCGATGCCCAAATCCCTGGTATTGGAGAACCCCTGCTGATGGCATTTGGTGTCCAAGATGACACCCTTGACCCTACCGGGTTAATGGCAGTGGGTAGCCGTCGGGAAAATGAAATTGCGGCTGCGGCTTATATTGCTGAGACTGGTCGGGGATGGTTAGAGTCATTGGAAATTGCTGGCAGTGCCTTTGTTGAAGCCGAGAAGTACTTGCCAGATGGGGCTGGAACTTCCCCAATGTTTGCCGGTAGCCTAGAAGTCCTTAAATTCCTCTCAGAAGCTGGTGTAAAGCTAGGTATTCTCTCAGCAGACTCTACGGCTGGTGTAAAAGCCTTTGTCCATCGACATCAGCTAGACCCCTATATCCAATTACAGCAAGGTGTGGATTATGAAATCAGTAAGCCTGATCCCAGGTTGTTCCTACAAGCGTGCCAATCTTTAGGGGTAAAACCTGCTTCCGCCCTAATGGTTGGAGATTCAGCCGGTGATATTGAGATGGCAAAGGGTGCTGGTGCAGCGGGTTGCATTGGTATTTGCTGGGGAAAGCCAGAAGCTTCCCATTTACAGGGAGCTGATATAGCGATCGCGAGCCTGGATGAGATGAAAATTATTTGAAGTAAACTATAAGGGACTAGTATTTATAGCGCTACGGTTATAAGTGTCAAGTGTTATTTTCAAGTTTCAAGTTTCAATAAGCACAACTCCCGTAGCCTTGGTGCGATCGCACCAATTGGTAAAACCTCTTTGGCTGCTCCGAGAGCGATCGCTTCTTTAGGCATGCCAAACACCAAGGAAGTCGCTTCATCTTGAGCGATGGTCAAGCCACCAACCTCAGCGATCGTCTCCATACCAGTCGCTCCATCTCTACCCATACCCGTCAACAATATCCCCACTGTAGCTTTGCCATAAAACTTGGCGACAGACTCAAATGTGACGGTTACAGAAGGCCGATGTCCTTCCAGTGGCTCTGAATCAGAACAGATAAATCGACCCATAGCATCCAATTCTAAATGCTGCTGTTCTCGTGCGAAATAAATTCTTCGTGGTTGTGGCATATCTCCTGGTTGAGCAATCTGAACTGGCAAGGGACAATGACTAGCTAACCAATCGATCAATCCCTGCAAAAAACCAAGACTAATGTGTTGGACGCAAATTACTGGTAAAGGAAAATCCGACGGTAGCTGAGTGAATACCTCGTTTAGGGCTTGGGGTCCACCTGTAGATGCACCAATCACAACTATTCTTGGTTTAGAAGAGTAATTATAAGAGAAAGCAGCACGATTTCCTGTCTGTGATACTCCACCAATTTGATTTTGATTGGTGCTGTAGTCAATTTCCGGAAGCTTCCCTTTCCCAGAACTCCCCTGCTTTTGTCTACCTAGTATAGACGTTCGGTTTTTTGTAAAGACCTTGACCCCAGATAGAATTTTAATCTTATTGATCAATTCCTGCTGGATCAACTGATTTTCCCTTGTCATTCCTGCGGACGGCTTAGGAAAAATATCCACTGCTCCTGCATCTAAAAGCTCAAAAATCTGATCAGTATCCTCTTGCTGCACCGAAACACTAATCACCAGAATCGGTCTAGGATAGAGCGCCATAACTTTAGATGTCAACTCCAGACCATTCATGTGGGGCATATGGAGGTCTGTACAAATGACATCTGGTTGAACTTTGGGAATTAAGTTCAAAGCTTCTAAGCCAGTTCCAGCTTCTCCCACCACTTCAATCTGCTCTGATGAATTCAGAATCCTTTTCAGGACTACTATAGCAAGCGGTGAATCTTCAACTAATAAAACTCGAATAGTCATTGATTATTTTTAAATTTAAAATTTAACCTAACCTTCAACCTTCACCCTTCACCCTTCACCCTTCACCCTTCAACCTTCAACCTTAACTATTAACATTAAAATTAACTATTAAACAAGTATTTGTAACGTTTCGATTAGAAAATTTTGATTAAAGTTTCCTTTATTTATATAGGCATTAGCCCCCGCTTCGACCCCTTTTTTCTTATGTTCATCGGAAGCCAAAGATGTTACCAGAATTATGGGTAATTCGTTATACTCTTGATGCTTACGAATTCTAGCAGTTAGGGAAAATCCGTCTAGATTGGGCATTTCTACATCAGATATTACGGCATCAAAGTGACGGGTGTTTAATTTGTTATAGCCATCTAATCCATCTACAGCTGTCACTACTTCATACCCAGCCCTTTCTAGTATCCGTTTTTCTTGGGTGCGAACGGTAATCGAGTCATCTACTAGGAGAATTACTGGCGTGGTTTCAACGATTTCCCTTAGTTTGGTTGAGACTGTGGATGTGGTTGGCTGATAGGATTGCAATGATGTGAGCAAATCTGGAGGGTTAAGAATCATGCAAACTTCCCCTGTACCGAGAATAGTTGCTCCACTGACATTACGCACCCGCTTTAATAACTGACTCTGAGGTTTGATCACCACCTCTTGAGTATCCAAAAGGTCATCGATAAACAATCCGAATTGTTCGTCTGCCACCTTAAGCAGGATACATGGTCGCCGATCGCTTTTTTGTTGCTTAAGTGTGGCGATAGAGGTATAACCAATCGAGTTAGACAACTCCAGCAAATCAGCTAGGTTTGCTACAGCAATAGCTTGACCGTCTAAGGCGATGGTTTCTCGACCTTCAATCGTAAATATTTGCTCCCGGGAAACTAGTAAAGTCGTTTCCACAAACTCAATCGGTAGCCCATGGATAATCCCTTGAACATCTACCAGCAGTACATTAGCAGTGGACAGGGTTGTGCGTAGCTGGAGGCGAAAGGTGCATCCAAGACCAGGGGTTGATTCGATCTCGATATTGCCGTTAAGCTGCTCAACCTTGGTGCGTAGGACATCTAAGCCGATTCCTCTGCCAGAAATTTCTGTAATAAATGTCCGGGTTGAAAAGCCAGGAGCTAAGATCAGGGCGTGAATCTGTCTGGGAGTCATTAGTTCCAGTTCTTCGTTTGTGCAGAGTCCACGCTGGACAGCAGTTTGCTTAATTTTCTCGATATCTAATCCTCGTCCATCATCTACTACTTCAATAACAATGGTGTTGGTTTTTTGGTAGCCCCTCAACCAAATCGTGGCCGCAGCAGACTTGCCAAGTTTTTCTCGTTCAGTGGGAGTTTCAATGCCATGGTCGATGGCGTTGCGAACTATGTGCATCAAGGGGTCTTTGATTTCTTCCAGGATGCGTTTATCAGCAGTGGTTTCTCCTCCTTCGATGATTAATTCGACCTCTTTTGATTGTTGTCTGGCTAAATCCCTTACCATACGGGGAAATAACTGAAACACAGTGAAGAGGGGGAGAAGCCGGAGGGTGCGAATTTTTTCGTCTAATTCCCCAGCAATGATGTCTAGTCTTGTAGTGTTTTCCTGAGCTATTCTTCTTAGAGAGTTAATCTTTTGTTCTAGGCGTTGTACATACGAATTGGTTCCTATGGATGAAGACTCCAGGTATTGCCCTTGGCAATGAACGACTTTCCACTCTTCCCATAGGGTTGCCACTTCCTCAATTTCAGCCATAGCATGAGCCATACCAATTTTGGTGACTGTTAGTTCCCCGGTTTGTGTCATTAAGGCATCAAGATAGGGAGTTGGAACCCGAATGGTGTCAATCCGGTAGGGTTCACTAAGATTCGATGAAACCTCTGGAGTTACTATTAAAGGAGTTTTGTTAGGAAGCAATGGTAGAGTCGGTAATAGTGGGGACTCCTCCATAGTTGCTTCAGTTGGTTCACATTGAGCTACTTGAGGGGGTGAGTCATCAGGGGGTGAGTCATGGTCTTGACCTACATCTGGAACTGCTGTGATCAAGTGGTCAAGTATCTCGGCGGTATCAAGCCCACTCAGATAACCAGTAACTGCTTCGTATACTAAGAGGCGAATGGCATCTATGGCTTGATAAATGCGATCGCTAACCTGTGGGGTTAAAAAGGTCTGTTCACATTTGATGCTCTCGAGAATGTTTTCCACACCATGGGCGAGGGTTTCTACATTCTCTATCCCCGCTATTTTGGAGTCTCCTTTGAGGCTTTGGGCTTCCCACAGCAACTTGTCCAAGGTAGCGTTGTCCTGTGGGTACTTTTCTAAATGCAGTAAACCGACTTCCAGTTTCTCCAAACGTTCTTCGCTAGTAATTTTATAAATATCTCGCAAGTCTTCATCTTCTATAACAGTTGGTGCCAGTTGGGAAACATGGCCATTTTGTAGAGCAGCTTCTTGGTCTGGCTGCAATGGCTGTGAAACTGTTGCCATCAAGTAGTTAAGCATCAAGGGTGTATCAACACCACTTGCGGAACCAGTAACTGCTTCATATACCAGCAGACCCATAGCATCTATGACTTGATAAAGGCGATCGCTAACCTGTGGGGTTAAAACTGTTTGTTGACGTTTGATGCTGCCAAGAATGTCTTCTACACCATGAATAAGGGTTTCTACATTCTCTATCCCCGCTATTCTGGAGTCTCCTTTGAGGCTGTGAGCTTCCCGCAGCAACTGTTCCAAAGTAGCGTTGTCCTGTGGGTACTTTTCTAAATGCAGCAAACCAATTTCCAATTTCTGCAAACGTTCTTCGCTGGTAATTTTATAAATATTTCGTAGTTCTTCGTCTTCTATCATGGTTACTCATTTTTTAATTGGGTGAGGTACAAATTTTTGGATGTTAGGGAACAGGGAACAGGGAACAGGTAACAGGGAGCAGGGAACAGGTAACAGGGAACATAAAATTTTTTGATTTGTAGAAAATAGTTAACTATTTTTTAGTCATTAAACTTGTTGTTAAATGAAACATTCAGAAATAGATAACTTTTAAAAAAAACACGATATTCCTTCCTATATTAAAACTTTCAATTATTTTTATTTCAATGAAATTTGCACCAGTCAAAAAAAATAATATCGGAAGTAATAACAATTTATTTAATTAATAAAAAAATAGTATTACTGTTTTCTATTCCCTATTCCCTATTCCCTATTCCCTATTCCCTATTCCCTATTCCCTATTCCCTATTCCCTATTCCCTGTTCCCTATTCCCTACTTTTACAGATAAAGGTTAAACTTGGTACAATATCTGAGTTTAACCTTTACTAAACCATGCGCTTTAGTTCCACAGCAGCTTGCTTAAGTTGCTCAGTACCCACTCTACTTTGAGTGATGCCAATAACAGTTTCTTTTGCCCCCTTGTTAACAGTGCTCATTGCTTGGAGGACTTGTTGAATGCCATCGACTTGCTGCTTGAGATTCAGAGAAATTTGTTGATTGTTTAACACCACATTGTTGACCGCATCTGCTACCCCAGTGAAGGCTTGAGCTGTTTTTTGAGCGATTTGCACTCCGGTCTTTACTGTCTTAGTTCCTTCATCCGTAACCATCACCGTTGAATTAATCTCGTTCTGGATTTGAGAAACTAAAACATTAATCTTTTGGGCAGATTGTTTACTCTGGTCTGCTAATTTACGAATCTCTGCAGCAACCACTGCAAAGCCTTTACCATGCTCTCCCGCACGCACCGCTTCTACTGATGCATTCAGTGCCAACATATTGGTTTGGTTTGCCAATTCAGAAACCAGCTCGGAGATGTCACCAATTTGATTGGTTTGCTGGCTCAGACGCATACTCTGTTGAGCGATCGCATCCACTTTCTCTTCCAAAGTAGACATGCCGTGGAGGGTTTCTCCCACCGCTTGGGTACCGTTCTGGGTGAGCTGAAGTGCCTGCTTTGCAGCAATAGCGGCAGCATCGGCTTGCTCAGCGGACTGTCGGCAAGACGCTTCCAGCTCATCCATGGTGATGGTGGTTTGATTCACCGAGGCAGCTTGTTGACCAGCAATGCGTTCTTGCTGTTCGAGGGTAGAAAACATTTCCTGACTAGAGGTGGAGATGCCATTAACCAGTTGCTTAATCAGATTCACCAGTTGGCGTAACCTGACCATTGCCAGTGGCAGCACTGCCGCTATAGCAACCAAAATGATCAGGCTGGCCAGGATTTTAAAGGAGTTGACAGAGGCAAAAACTTCCCCCTTAGAAACGTGATTGATAACGAATAACGGTTGCCGCTGCTCGCCATTCGGAACAACTTTATAGTAACTGATCAGCTTATTAGTTCCTTGGTCAATCAGTCCCTGTTCACCCCTGAGAATTTGCTGGGCAATGTGTTTCGGATAATCTTTTTTCAAGTTCTGATCCGTGTTGAGTTCAAAACCCCACTCCTTTTTGGGGTTGGGATGAGAGAGGTAGTAGCCATCTTTATTGACCAGTAATGCCTCTTCTCCCTTGACTGCTAATTCTGTATCTGCAATAAATTTTATGAATTCCTCGGCAAATACATTAGCGATCACAATTCCTCTTTGTACTCCAGCTGAATCAAAAATCGGTGTAGCGTACCGAATCACTGGTTTATAAGGCTGTTTAATCACACCATTTTCCCGATGCAGCTCCACGGGTGACACATAGATACTGCCAGGAGACAACTTAATTGTCTGACTAAAAAATGAACGCTTTGCTTTATTTTTTAGCTGGGTTTTGGGGATAACTATGATTTTAGTGCCATCCGAATCGACTCGCACCATTTCATTGCCTTTCTCGTCCAAATACCTCAGCTCCATATAATAGGGTTTCGCTTCCATCATCACAGCAAAGATGGTCTGCAACCGCTTAACCCAAGTATCGTAAGAAGAGTTATCTTGCTTATCTACTCCACCACCAGCTTTAGCTCGGATTATCCCTTGAATCGGGGGAACTTTGCTCAAGAACAGAACATCATCATTGATAGAATTTAAAAATGCCAGGATATGTCCGGCTTCGTCAGCTACCTCTTCCTCTAGCTCATTTTTAGCTAAGTTTGATAAGGCATCGCTAGAGGAAGAAATACTATACCATCCCACAACAGAGAGGGGAATAACACTACTTAAAAACAGCAGGAGCAGTATTTGATTCTGAAGTTTGCTGAAAAATTTTTGGGTAGATTTGGCAAACATAGCTGGTTACCTACAATTAGAGAATCCACAATAGAAAAGCCATTCCTCTTTAGGGGATGGGATAAGAGGCGAGGAAACTGATTGATTTAGCAATCTGTTGAGGCTACACTCATAGAATTCCCAACAAATATTGCCAAAGTCACAATGTCTGTTGTTTTTGGCCGGTTAAGCAGTCAGCTATCAGCAGTCAGCTATCAGCAGTCATATAGCGCTACGCGGAAGGCAAGAGGCAAGAGGCAAGAGGCAAAAGTTGACTACAACAGCTTTTGAGCTTGTATCAATGTCCTAACTTTAATGCGTAGTGCTATATACTATCACCTCAAGTAGCACCTCAAGTAGCGCATTAGCTGTTCGCGCAGCGTGCGCGTAGCGCATTAGCTTACTACTGGATCGGTTTGACAACATGAGTCAGACCACTAAATAAGGTGAGATTCTCACTCATCATTTGTGCTGTATTCTCGCTGTTAAATTGGTGTGCCTCTGTGCCATTTTCTGTGTATCGTGTCTCGCCAGCTTTCACAGCCGCCACATATTTCTGATCCGTAACGTTGTAGACTACATACTTGACCATTTTTCACCGGACCCTGAATTTTATTATTTTCAACGGAGCGACGGTTAAACACTTGTCACTCCACTACAGTTAGCTGTGATACTAAATCCGGCTTAAAAACCCTCTTTATAACAAAGTTTGTATAGCCGCAACTTCGTTCTCGTCTGGGTGCTTAGGGGGAAAATCATGGGCGGATTCGGTGTCAATAGCTACAAATAAGTACAGAACGGTAAATGATGAACAACAGATATAGCGCTACGCGCCAGGCAAGAGGCAAGAGGCAAAAGGCAAAAGCTTACTACAACAGCTTTTCAGCTTTTATCAATGTCCTAAGCTTAATGAGTAGTACTATAATCACTGATGATTTATCATTCTTAATCCATTTTGAACCGGAAGCTGTTACTTGGGGCTAAATTGCTGGGAACTATAGATATGTAACTCCTGAGATTTATCCCTTAACCAGTACAGTTAACCAGTAAAAATGATACTAATAAGACTGATTGAAGAATTAGAAAAATTAGGTAAACAGAGAACTATTGGAGAGCTAACTCTAAGCAACCATAGCGTCGTTTGGAAAGTTTACCTTGTCTATGGTCAATTGCTCTATGCCACCGATGGCCTTCATCCTGTGAGGCGCTTTTACAGAGCCTTAAAGTCCCATTGCCCTAACTATGTTGTTGAACTCTACGAGAAGTCGGACTATCAGCCCTGGGAATATCAGCTTCTAGAGCAAGGAATTAACCAAAAGCAACTGAGCCTAATCCAAGCAAAGTTAATGATTCGTTCCATTGTCCAAGAATGTTTTTTTGAACTAAGTGGCTACACAGACTTACAAAACAACTGGCAACCGAGTCAAGAAAAAACATCGACTCTTGGCATGGGTTTAGCCTTGTCTTCCAGGGAAATCCAAACTGTTCTCGCTCAAGCAAACCAGAATTACCAAGAATGGCAAGCTGCTGATTTTGGTCACCTCAGCCCCAATCTCTCACCAGTTTTGAAACCTGGAACAGATCCTAAACTGCTCCCAGGTTTGAACAAGTATCTCAATGGTAAGTTAACCCTGTGGGATATTGCCTGGGAGCAAAAAACATCGGTGACAGAGGTGACTCGCTCTTTGCTCCCTTTGGTTGAGAAGAGTATGCTGGAATTCCAAAGGATTCCAGATTTACAACTACCAACTGCCAAAGCGCCAGTCAAAGTCCCTGTCAACCCACCAGTCAAAGCCCCTGTCAATCCACCTGTCAAAGCCCCTGTCAACCCACCAGTTGTAAGAACGCCACCCCCATCAGAAACTCAGCCGACCAAATCCGCCAAGAAACAGCCTTTAATCGCCTGTATTGATGATAGTCCTGTGTTGGCTCACAGTTTAAAAACAATCTTGATACCAGCCGGTTATCAAATGTTGAGTATTGAAGAACCGATGCGAGGTTTCTCCCAACTGATTGAACACAAACCTGATTTAATTTTGCTAGACCTGAATATGCCAAATGCAAATGGCTATAGCGTCTGTAAATTTTTGCGAGAATCCCCAGTTTTCAATAAGACCCCGATTATTATCCTGACAGCTCAGAATACCACAATTGACCGCGCCCGGGCTAGACTAGTCGGCGCAACGGATTTTTTAGGTAAGCCCCCAGATTCCCAAGAATTGCTACGAATAATTAATAAATATCTAATCAAAAGTTTAGAAAAGTCGGGAATCGGGAATCGGGAATCGGGAATCGGGAATCGGGAATCGGGAACTTTCGCTCAGGGGAGATAGAAAAAAATATGCGTACCTCATTAGGATAAAACCCGCTATACCAATTTCAAAAAAATATTGCTACCCATTAATCACTTATAGCAGTTCTCAATTTGGTGAGGTACCCCGCCCTTGGGGTTCGCGGGAGCTTCGGAGTAGGGGTAACTAAGTTGAGTGTAGCTGATCAGTATGATCAAGCTTATATGTTGGATTACAAGAGGTCTAATGATTAATAACTAACCCACCATTCAGTAAAATTTGTTGCAAATTCAGAATACTCATTATTTTTTCCTGATAGGGAGCTACTCCCTGAATGTATTCATATTGACCTGAATTGATCCCAGTTGGCACTGCTGTTATTTCCTGTGGATTCAGGAAAATTACATCACATACCTCTTCCATGGTTATACCAGCAACGATATCCTCAAGCTTTACAACCATTGCTTGAGAACTATCAATTCTCTCCATCAGCGGTAGATTTAATACTCTGCGAATATCAACTAACGTAAGAATCTCCCCTCGTAGGTTCATGTTCCCAATGATATGGGCTGGACAGCAGGGAATGGGAGTGACTTTGCCAATAGGGGTAAACTCCCTCACCATTTTTAAATCAATCCCAAATAATTCACCATGTAAAATAATTATCGCTAGGGGTATTAAATCCTTTACATCTTGACTGTCTTCCGACTGCCTTAGCTGATCAGCTCGTTTACGAAAAACGTCTCGTTCTGACCGAGTAGCATTTGGGCAAAATACAGGCTTTTGGACTAATAATAATTCAGATTCATGGTGATTATTATCCTGAATTTCTTTTTCCAGGGAGTCTTCAGCGGAGGCAAGCTTTTGTGTCTCTACATACTGGAGTAAACTCTCTGGATTACTCAGGATTAAAATATCTTCTCCACTCCTGGCAATACCAGCGATGAATTTTTTTTCCTCAACTCTTGCCCAGTCTCGACCATGATAAAGTTCAGTGCTAATTTCCGACGGGGATATATGTCTTACTTCATAGACTTCATTAACAATGATGCCTACTCGTACCTTTTCCGATTTTAAAACTACTACACTATCTGTTAAGCGATAGCCTGGTGATTGATAATTAAAGCTGAGATTAAGATCCATGACTGGCAAAATCTCTCCCCGGAGATTAATCACACCAACGATATCAGGATCTGCTTCTGGAATCGGTGTCAACTCTGGCAGAAAAAAAATCTCTTCTACGTAAACAGTGCTGACGCCATAAAGGCAGTTATTTAAGCTAAAAGTGAGATAGTGACACTCTTTCATTTTCTGGCTCTATTGACTAAATATTAACTATCAATGATCAATTTTAAATTAACTAATTTACCGGATTAATTGTATATAGCAATCCCTCTAGTAATTGTGATAATTATTGTTTCCTGTTCCCTGTTCCCTGTTCCCTGTTCCCTGCTCCCTGCTCCCTGCTCCCTGCTCCCTTTGCTATAGTTAATAATCGTTTAATTCTGTTTCCATTTTGATAATTAGTTCAGCAGCCGTCAGATTATCATAGTCTTTTATTATAGTTTTGGGAGATAATTGCTTGAGTATATTAATAACTGCTTGCTTCATTTTTCGGGTTTGTTTTTGATTTCTTTCCTTCTGATAAATATGGCTCAGATCTAAGTAAGGCTTAATAGAAGAGGGTTCAAGATAAATAATTTTTTTAAAAATTCGTTTGGCTTCTACTAGATTTCCTTGTTCTTCAGCAATTTGTGCTAACAAGTAATAGGGATTAACAGAAAGGTAATCTATATCTAAAGCTTTTTGACAATAGTTAATTGCTTCTTCATATTTACCGAGATTGGCGTTAATTTGAGCCATCAGGTAATAAGCATGAAAATTATTAGAATGTATTTTTAGAAAGTTTTTTAATTGTTGAATTGCTAAATCATAAGCCTCTTTTTGTAAAAGTCTTTCTACTTCTATGATCACCTCCTTAGCAGTTTTTTGTAACTTTGTATTTTCTTGAGACTTGATTAGGTTGATAGGGGTATCATCAACCGACCATATATCTCTTGCAACATTAGTTTTTTGTGTATTACTAAATTCTGCTGTTATCGGTTGCCGTTCCGAAGGTGGTGACTTCTGCAAGACCTCTAATGATAAGTTTTTTACTTGAGGAGACTTTTCCTCACTGGTGAGGGATACCAGAGGAGGTGTTTTAAGGATGAAATTATCGGCTCTACGTTGATAGACTAGGGATTCTGGAAATACTTTTGTCTGAAACTTGCTTAAATTATGACCATATAGTTCAGCATGACCTGTGAGGAGATATCCTAAGGGTTTGAGGGTATCATAAAATTTATCTAAAACTTTGGCTTTAGCTGAATCTTCAAAGTAAATGAAAACATTACGGCAAATAAGTAAGTCAAGGTCTTTTAGATCATAGTTTTGCTTATTAAATGAATCTTTGACTAAATTAACCGTTTTAAACGTGACCATTTTTTTGATCCGATTATCGATGTGATAGGAATTGTTAATGATCCGAAAATAGTCACGCTTTATGTCTGGATGGATATTTCTAAATGACCAAGAACTGTAAATTCCTTTTTTTGCAGTTTCTAGGGCATATTTATTAATGTCTATACCAAAAATTTTAACCTTCCATTTTTCTAAGTCAGGAATAAGTTTATGGAGTAAAATGGCCAGAGAATAAGGTTCTTCTCCCGTTGAACAACCTGCACTGCAAATCCGAATTGTTTTGTGGTTATTTTGCTGTTCACTTATTTTTGGAATAATGTAGTTTTTTAAGGTATTAAACTGACCTTTATCTCGCCAAAAGTAAGTTTCAGTATTAGTCAGTAAGATAACCAGCTTTTGCCATTCTTGATGACTTTCTATAGTGGGAGATCTTAAGAGTTGATAGTAACTTTCTGGGGAACCAAATTTGAGAAATTTCATTCTCACAAGGATGGTTTCAATTAAATTGTCTTGGTCTGCTTCTTTAATAACTAATCCTGTCTGCTGGGCAATTAATCGAAGAAAAGCTTGTTTTATCTCGACACTTAACGATTCTGTGTTTGACACGTTAATCCTGATTGACTGACAAATCCAATGTGGTTACAGTTATATAGTTCCCAGTCAATTTGCCCAAGTAACACCCATTTAACAACCTATTGGTACCTATTAATTTAATTCCTTATGTTCGGTTGTTCGCCTTTGGGGGTTGAACGCGAACGCGTGGCCAAAGGCCAAGGTTGAAGGTTGAAGGTTGAAGGTTTTTAGGTTGAAGGTTGAAGGTTGAAGGTTGAACGCGAACGCGTGGCCAAAGGCCAAGGTGGTTTGGTTGAAGGTGGTTTGGTTGAAGGTTGAACGCGAACGCGTGGCCAAAGGCCAAGGTGGTTTGGTTGAACGCGATGGACGAAGTCCCGCTTTGCTGCGAAGCGCGTGGCCAAAGGCCAAGGTGGTTTGGTTGAACGCGATGGACGAAGTCCCGCTTTCAGCGATCGCGTTCAACGTGCTAACCTGCTAACCTTCAACCTGCTAACCTTCAACCTGCTAACCTTCAACCTGCTAACCTTCAACCTGCTAACCTTCAACCTGCTAACCTTCAACCTGCTAACCTTCAACCTGCTAACCTTCAACCTGCTAACCTGATCGAGTGATTATGTCAATCCTGGTAAGTCCAAATTTGCCACGACTTTTGCAATGGCATCCCGACTGGCTTCGGCACCAAACCCCCAAGCCAGGAGGACTCCATAGTCACCCCAGAGGTTAGCGCCAAAGGTGGATTTATAGGTGTATAGCTCAATGAAGCCACTACCAGCAAGCAGGACGATTGCGATCGCATAACTGATTGCAGAGAAAATCCAAAGGCGAATTTTTGCTAGTCTTGGCTCTTGGATAACTATCCGTGGTGTATCGATCCCTGGTGCTCTCTGCAATAAATCAGGTTGGCTGATCAGGAAGCCTAACTTAGTGGAGTTAGGTGGTATTTGTTTGACTAGTAGAGTGATCGCTTTTTCGATTTGACCATTCAACTCCTGAGCAGCTTTTTTATCGGTAGGTTCGAGATTATTCAACTTATTGCGCAAATTCTTTTCCTGACGTTGCCAAGTCTGTAACTCTTGTGTTGATATTGTGGTTTCCACCAGCAGGTTGTCCAAGTCGCTGAGTTTAGCATCCAGTTGCAGGTATTGATTAATCTGTTTTGCCAACTCATCTAACTGCTCATACAAGTCTTGAGGATTTTGCTCAGGTGCCTCTCGGATTGCCTGTTGCAAATTACGGCGTACTGACTGTAGATAACGGGGGTCAAGATCCGGAGTGCTGGGTATTTTTTCTTCCAGGGTCTGACCATAGTTCAGGAGTGCTAGCCAGTCCTCACGACCTTTGCGCCATTTCAGCCACACTGACTCGGCTTGGGTAATTGCCTGATTACCATCGTTCCAACGTTCCCCCTGCAAAGCCATCTCGACATCTAGCAGATGGCCTTCAATTCGGGTCTTGAAGGGATTTGGTATAGAGTCGAATTGATCGGCTAGTGATGTATTAGCTAACTGGGGGTCACTGCGTAGTTGGGTACGCAATTGACCAACCCGCACCAGAATTTTGTCCCGTAGTTTCCCTCGGCTACGGTAGCCGGACACAGCTATGCTCAATATAACCCCAATGGATATGATTACCAGAGGTATGGGGAAGGGGTCTTTAATTCGGACTGTTAATGGTACGCTTAGTTCAGTTTCTGAGAACTTAATCAGTAATTCACCACTAAATTCTCCACTTTTGGGGGCATTGTTTAATTGAAACTCGATCGGGAGAGATAGGATACTATTGTCCTCAATCTCCTCGACTGATAAAGTAGGCTGAATCAAGTTGGCGGGGAAAATTTCTTGGCCATCCTGAGTATTCAGGTCTAGGGAGATTATTTGTAAATCCTTGACGGCGTTAGTCGTGCGCAAGAGTAAGCTGCGGGTGGTACTAGAACCCCTGGTACCTGCCACAGTCATACTTTTAGGGGTGATCGTGAGATCAGCTTGGGCAAGGGCTGGTGGGGCCGATAGGAGTATTAAAATTGGGATTATTAAAGCAATTAGAGCCCGTTTAGCCCATTTTAGGTGTTTAATCATACCTGTATTAGTCAAGTGTGACCTCCGATTGTTGATCTGGTACTAAAGCTTAATTTGACATCTCCGCGCTTTAAAAAACGGGGATTCTACAAGGTTGTTACGTGGCGGGTTGAAACCGTGCCACTATCGGCTTTCGCCGACGCTTTCGGCTTTCGCCGACGCTACGCGAACGCGAACACTTCTTGTGCGATATGATTTACTCAGTGAGGTGAACAGATCATATCGCTTTGGGAGTGCCAAAGCTCCCCTACCCACCTTGGTCAGGTTTAGACCTAACTGTGTGGCTACTTTTCGGGCTATGTTTGCAGCGCCGTTACAGTCTGCATTGATCAGCCATCCTTCAGAAGTTTTATACAGTCCACGCTTAACCCGTTTGCCCGACGGTATCCATCCTTTGGGTTTTTCACCATGTTTTGGGAGGCTGTCGTCGTCAAGGTAAGACGCTTTACTCGTGTACGCTTCCTCGGTAATTGTTAATTTAATCCCGTACTCATAGCAAAGTTGTTTTAACCGTTCGATCAATCTTCCGGTGGGGATAACTGCGAAGTTCTGATTACCACGCTTGCCCATATTGGAACGATTCTTCTGCCCTTCGTTCCAACCAATTACCAGATTCCCAATGCAATCATTCAAACAGCGATTAATAATCAACCTAGCTGCTTTATTGATCGCATCTCTGATTTGGTTGTTGCGTTTCCGTTGTACCCGGTCAAGGTTAGAATCCCAGTAAAACTCTGGCTTGCCCTGTTTGTACTTGGCTACCAGACGACAATAACCTTGGTTCATTGACTTAAGCTTACGACCATCAATAATCAAGCTTTTCCCACAGGTTGAAACTCCAGTCAACCAGTTGGTTCCACCGTGATCAAAGCTCCAGGCTTGAGTGTAGTCAAGGTTTGGGTTGCTAGCAATCGCTTCTTTCCCGTTGTCGATCACCCAATCAATCCATAGCTCTCCTAAATACGGGCGAACAGTAACCTCTTTCACCCAGTCGGGATCTATAAAATCTGGTGGTTCTAATGCGATTTCAGTTATTAAATGAGGCTTAGTTTCTTTGCTTATTGACGGATAAAACAAGCCTTTTTTGTAGTTGAGTGCTTGTCGGGGAAAAGTTACAGCAGCCAATCCCCCTTTTTTTCTGTACCTAAGCAGTCTTGGTCTGTCAACTTTGCCCTTGTAATAAAGACTTACTAATTGGTTGTAACTGGCAATGGACTCACCTACTGTCTTTAGGGTCTGTTGAGCCGACTGGGCAGCCATTGCTTTGTAATGGGGAGTTAACTTTAAAGTTTTATCTAGTTCTGGGTACTTTGTACTGCACTTATAGGTCTTCCAGCCATACCTAAGCTCATCATCCTTCCAGTAAGTAGTGAATGATTCTTCTTGCTGTTCAAGCCAACTGTAGTGTTTTTGTTTGGTGTAATAAATTGCACAATTAATCAAGCTATTTGCTTGCTCACACTGAAAGACCCAAAAAGCTTTATCTTCATCAGTAAATGACGCTTTAACTGGAATTGTTCTATACAACTTTCTATCACCTCCTATCCTTTATTATAGACACGGCGGGTTAAAACCCGTCGTGTCCGTTTCATCCCCTCCTTAAAAGAGAGGGGTTCTCACGTTCCCGGATATTTGGATAGACCCAGCATTGAGAGGAAAATTGGTCATGGTAGGTGACAATAGGCATGCTAGCAATAGGCAATAGGTAGGCAATAGGCAATAGGTAGGCAATAGGCATGCTAGCAATAGGCAATAGGTAGGCAATAGGCATGCTAGCAATAGGCAATAGGGGATTTGAGGAATGATTAATCAATTATATAGCGTTTATCCTCATGATGCCCTAGATTCAATACCTTGTAAGCCTTGTGCAGAAACACTTTGACCACGCTACCTCCCGACTCCCGACTCCCTCGGTGCGCTTTCCGTAGGCGAATTAAATTCGCCACGGGTCGCACCGCTCCCGACTCCCGACTCCCTAAAACCCAAAACGAAAGTCCCTCATCCGATTCATAACTGCTACAATAGTAAGGTTGTGTTCTGCGATATTGGAATTGATTGAGCGCTACACCCTACCCGAGATGGGGGAATTGTGGACAGACACCTACAAGCTCAAAACCTGGCTTCAGGTGGAAATAGCTGTTTGTGAAGCACAAGCGGAACTGGGTAAGATTCCTGGTGAAGCAGTAGAGGAAATTAAGGCAAAGGCGGATTTTGACCTTAAGCGGGTGCAAGAGATTGAGCGAGAAGTCCGCCATGACATGATTGCCTTTCTGACTAATGTGAATGAGTATGTAGGGGATGTGGGACGCTACATTCACTTAGGCTTGACTAGTTCTGATGTTTTAGACACTGCCTTGGCACTGCAACTGGTTGCTAGTCTAAATATTATCCTCGAACATATTGAGAAGCTTGCTCAAGCGATTCGCTACCAGGCACAACAACATCGCTACACGGTGATGATTGGTCGTTCTCACGGAATTCATGCTGAACCAATTACCTTTGGTTTTAAGCTGGCCGGTTGGTTAGCAGAAGTTTGCCGCCATCGCGATCGCTTAGTGGCTCTGCGTGAAAACATATCTGTGGGCAAGATTTCTGGTGCTGTGGGAACCTATGCCAATATTGACCCTCAAGTGGAAGCGATCGCATGTCGAAACCTGTCACTGCAACCTGATACTGCCTCAACCCAAATTATTTCTCGCGATCGCCATGGTGAGTTTGTCCAGCAGTTAGCTCTGTTAGGGGCAACCATTGAACGGTTTGCTGTAGAAATTCGCAATCTCCAAAAAACCGATGTCTTAGAAGTAGAAGAATTCTTTTCTAAAGGACAGAAAGGTTCTTCTGCTATGCCACACAAACGTAATCCAATTCGTTCTGAACGGCTAAGCGGGATGGCACGAATCCTGCGAGGTCATACGGTGGCTGCTTTAGAAAATGTTGCCCTATGGCATGAGCGGGATATTTCTCATTCCTCTGTAGAACGAGTCATTCTGCCAGATGTGTGTATTTTAACTCACTTCATGTTAGTGGAAATCACAGATTTAGTGAAACACTTGTTGGTTTATCCAGAAAACATGAAGCGGAATATGAATGTTTATGGTGGTGTAGTATTTAGCCAAAAGGTGTTGTTAGCTTTAGTAGAAAAGGGCATGAATCGGGAAGATGCCTACAGTATTGTTCAGTCTTGTGCTCATCAAGCCTGGAATCAACCTGAGGGAGATTTCTACAATTTGATTACTAAGGATCCTGATGTTACGAGTAAGCTAACCCCTTCAGAAATAGAGGAATGTTTTAATCCCGAGCAGCATTTGCAACATTTGGACGAGGTTTATCAACGGTTGGGAATCTAGCTGTTATTTATAGCAGTTCTCAGAGGTTGTCTGAGAAGTCTCATTTGCTACATTCAAGCCCCCTAAATCCCCCGAGCGAGCAATCCCTCGCTCGGGGGACTTTTAGCAATAAATGGATTCTTGTTCCCCCCAGAATTGGGGGGCTAGGGGGGCAAAACCATACCCAGAATCAGCAACGCCATATAGTTAGTCTTTGCCCTGAATAGGAGTAGAGTGAGGATCCTGGCCGCCTGAAAATGAAACTGGCAAGATGCCAGTTCCACTCCCGATTCCCGATTCTTAATTCTTAATTCTTAATTCTTAATTCTTAATTTTTAATTCCCAAAAAAAATAGCCGTAGAAATACTATCCACGGCTATTTCAATCACATATGTCAGAAATTTCCGAAACCCTTGGCCAAGGGGGGAAAACCCCCCCCAAAATTTAAGGTGTTATGGCAATAACCAATACTTGGTCATAGTAGTTATGACTTCTCCTGGAATATCGGTCGCTTCTAGAGGAGTCCACTCAGCTATTTCTGCATAACCTAGGGAATACAGCATATGCATACTATTGATTACTGATTCACGAGGCCCTTTGAGAGTGTGCTGAGTGGGTTTTTTCTTGAAATTGCGAGTAAATTTGTCTGACATTGTGAAAAAGTTCAACTTGGTTTATATTGATTATTGTAATGATTATATTTTTATTTGTCAAGGGTTTTTAAAAGTTTTTTTTGGGGTTTTATAGTTCGTTAAATAAAGTTATTGCATAGAATTAATCAATCATATATTATAGTTTATTTAATTTCTAATATTTTCAAATAAAATGTTAAAAATATTAACTATATCTCGATTATTTATTAGTTATAAATGTGTTATTATTGAATAATAATACCCAACAATAGCAATCATTTTATATGGGTTTTATACCCCGATATACCGTTAATGATTGTCGGGGTTTACTGGGAATTTCAAGAGTTAGTTAAGTGGCTAATATTTCCGACATACTTTCCCATGGATTTATTGAAGATGATTTGGGATAGGTTCGAGTGGTCGAATTTGTGGCTCTTAACCCTCTTTTCAATTAGTTAACCAGAATTGACTTAGTTGTCTTTTATATGTAATGACTTACGATAGTACTCTAAAATATCTTGTTGAACAATATCCCCAAGCCTTTACTCGTTGGTTGTTTAACCAAGAATCAGCAGAGGATATCGAAATTCTAAACACCGAATTAAGCACAGAACCAATTCGGGCAGATGCCTTGTTTTTTGTGCGAGTTGCTGATGCTATTTTGCATTTGGAATTTCAAACTCTACCCCAATCTGAACCTCCCTTACCCCTGCGGATGCTGGATTATTGGGTCAGGTTATATCGGCAGTATCGTTGTGATATTGAACAGGTAATAATTTTTCTCAAACCAACCCGATTAGCCGGAGTATTTGTCAATCAATTTACCGAAAGAAACCTATCCTTCCGCTACCGGGTGATTCGGATTTGGGAATGTGATCCACAACCATTACTTACCACCCCAGGGTTACTACCTTTGGCAGTATTAGCACAAGCGGAAGTGCCAGAAAACCTGCTATCCCAGGTAGCAGCCAAAATCGATATGATTGAAGATAGACAACAGCAGCGTAACCTATCTGCTTGCGTGCAACTGTTGGCTGGGGTGAAATTTGATGAGCAGTTAATTCAAGCTTATTTTCGGGAGGATATGATGCAAGAGTCAGTAGTTTATCAACGGATTATTCGTCAAGGATTAGAACAAGGATTAGAACAGGGATTAGAACAAGGATTAGAACAGGGATTAGAACGGGGATTAGAACAAGGCAAGCGCAATGAGCTTAATTTAATTATCCGTCAAATTAGCCGTCGCTTAGGTGAAATCAATCCCCAATTACACAGTCAAATTGAGGAATTATCTTTTGAGCAGTTGGAGGATTTAGGAGTAGCGTTGTTAGATTTTGAAACCGAAGTGGATTTGACCAATTGGTTGAATCAGTTATAGCGCTACGCGCAAGGGCAAGAGGCAAGAGGCAAGAGGCAAAAGTAATGGTGCGCTCCTACCATTAAGAATTTAATTCGCCACGGGTTGCACCTCTGCATCGCTTACAACCCTCTTGACTATTGCCTATTGCCTGTTCCCTGTTCCCTGCTCCCTGCTCCCTACTCCCTGCTCCCTGCTCCCTGCTCCCTATTTCCATGTGATAAGATAGTACTCCTTAAGAACAAACCGGTACTAGTTACTGAGAAACGAGTACTGGTAAGTGATAAACGGGTATTAGTTAACCAGAAACGGGTATTAGTTAACCATAAATGGGTACCCGTTTGTTATACAACAGTACTAGTTAAGGCAAAGGAGTACTAGTATATGAGAAATTAGTACTCGTTTGTTATACAACAGTACATGTTTAACATACAACAGTACTAGTTTTAGGTTAATGGGTACTCGTGTGTTAGATGTTATTACAGTACTACCCACTTCAGACTTCAGACTTCAGACTTCTAACTTCTAACTTCAGACTTCTAACTTCTAACTTCTAACTTCAGAGTTCTGACTTCTAATAATGGGTACTCGTTTGTTAGATGTTATTACCCGGTCTGGTTTATTGTTGACCCTGTTCCCTATTTCCTGTTCCCTGCTACCTAAAATACCAAACTTGCTTACCTCAAACAATTAAAAATTGGTAGATTTTTAATCAAAGATTTACATAGTTAATAGTTTAATTAACTTTCCTGAAATGATATCAAGCTTGCTTGATTTCTAGGTAAAATCATCCTAGTGGTAAAAATCTAGTAGTTTGGCTATGGTAAGCGTCAAGGTTTCGGGAGCTCAAATCACCAATTATGACCACTAGCGTTAACAGGTTTTAGTGCATCTTACTTTATAGCATTTCTGAATTCGGTTAGGTAAAAAGTCCTAGGTGTTAGGAAGTAGGGAGTAGCAGGCAATAAAATTGACGGTACCTCATAAGTACTAGAAACGCTATATTTTGTTTTTATCTACCAGTTCTGGCTATATCAAATAATTTCTGTTCTACCCTCAATCAAAGTGCAGAAATAAACCTTAGCAGTAGTTGAAAACATAGAAATTAAAGCAATGACAGAAACACCCGATCGCGAAAGTGCTAAAACTAAGTTAATAGAACAATTATTACAAGCTACAAAAGAGAGTGACCATGACCCGCTAATTGGAAATAAACTTCCGCAAACTGTAGAAACACTGCTTACCGATAATCTAGAATTATTATATGATGACTTTCCTAAAGTCCTGAAAAACTGGGCGACTGATAAATTTAACACTACTGAATTATCAGAAGCCCAGGAAATTGCTAAAACTATCGCTAATTTTAGCAATATAATTTGTATCCTTTATCAAGGAAAAGAAAAAATTAATAGAGAAATAGCTCTTGCTGGTTATCAAGTATCTCTCGAAGTTATCACTCGTGAGACTTTACCTGATAAATGGGCTGCTCTTCAGCATAATATAGCTCTAACTTATCTTTGGCGAATCCTTGGAGAAAAAGAGGAAAATATAGAGAAAGCAAGAGAAGCTTCTGAATTAACTCTAGAAGTCTTTAGCAAAAAAAAATATCCTTATGAATGGGCGAGAAGTCAACAGAATTTAGGGATAGGCTATCGCCAGCGAGTCAGGGGTAATAAAGAGGATAATCTAGAAGAGGCAATTAGGCGTTATCACTTAGCTTTGGAAGTCTATACCGAAACTGACTATCCCTACAAATGGGCACAAATACAATACAATTTAAATCATGCCTATGCTGAAAGGATATCTGGAGAAAAGACTGAAAATTTTAAAAAAGAAATTGAAGCAGCTCTATTAGCTTTAAAAGTTTTTTCTAAAGAAGAGTATCCCTATCTATGGGCTCAGACACACAATTCCATAGGTCTTGCTTACCGCGATAGTATAGAAGGAGACACAGCGGAGAATTTAGAAAAGGCTATTACTGCTTTCCAATTGGCTTTAGAAGTCTTATCTTCTGAAGACTATCGCGAAGATTGGGCAATGGTTCAGAATAATCTAGGAACTGCTTACCGTCGCCGCATCAGAGAAAATCAGGCGGAAAATATAAAAAAGGCAATCAAGGCTTATGAATTAGCCTTGGAGGTTTATACTCTTGAAGGCTTTCCTCACTATCATCTAGACACTTTATTTAACCGAGGTTTGGCCTATCTATATGCTAGTAATTTTGTCAAGGCTTATGACGATTTTAAAGGTGCGATAAATACTGTAGAACTATTACGAACTGAAATTATTTCATCTCCTTCAGCAAATGAAAACAGTTCAGTTTCTGAAGGAATAGACACAAAAAAGCAGAAGTTCGCAGAAGAATGGAATAGTCTTTATCAACGGATGGTAGAAGTTTGCCTAAAACAGAAAAAAATCACCGAAGCGATTGAATATGTTGAACGGAGCAAAACCCGCAATTTAGTTGAAGAGATTCTCCGCCGTGATCAAAACACCATATTTCCCCCAGAAGTTGTTACTCAACTAGAAAAATATAGGGAGAAAATAGCAGAAGCTCAGAAGCAAATTCAACAGGGGAAAGCTGACAATCCCACCGCTCTGATACAACATCTCAAAGAATGGCGACAGCAGCGGAATGATTTACAAGACCAATATTTACGTATCGGTTCTAGCTTTAATTTTGAGGAATTTCAGAAAAAATTAGATGTTATATAACCACACTGCCATTGTAGAGTTTTACATTACAGAGGATAAGCTGCTCACTTTTATCTTTACCAAGAAAACCCAGCAGCCTATCGTTTTGGAGTCTGAGCCGGAAGACTTAAAGAAATTGGAACAATGGAGAAATGAATATCTAGGAAGCTACAACAACCAAAAAGCTGATTGGCAAAACAATCTGAGTAACCTCCTAGATTTGCTGGCACAAATTCTGCACATTGATGACATCATTCAGCAAATACCCCCAGAGTGCGATCGCTTAATTTTAATTCCCCATCAGTATTTACATTTATTCCCGCTTCATGCTTTACCGATTACCAGTAAACAGGGAAAAGGTAAAGCTATAATTCTAATGGATCGCTTTCCAGCAGGGGTAAGTTATGCCCCTAGCTGTCAACTACTCCAACTTGCTCAAACCAGAGAACGCCCCGACTTTACCCACCTGTTTGCTGTCCAAAACCCCACGAGTGATTTAGCTTACACTAATATCCAAGTAGAAGTGATTAAAGGCTACTTTAATCCACCACCAGATACAGAAGTCCTCGTTAAAAATGCTGCCACCAAAGTAGCCATAGATAATAAAAACCCTGCCAGCAAAGTACCCATAAATAGTAAACCTCTCAACACATTCCACTGTGCCCATTTTAGCTGTCACGGTTACTTTAACCTTAACCAGCCTCAGAAATCCGCCTTAATCCTGGCAGATGCCCCCCTTAGCAATGTACCGGCTGAACTCAATCCAGAAAAACATCTAGTTTTGGATAACGGTGAAGTAATTGACTTAGAGAAATGCCTCACCTTAGATGGAGTCTTTGCCCTGAAATTAGAACAATGTCGCCTTGTTACCCTTTCTGCTTGCGAAACGGGATTAATTGATCACACCAACATCAGCGATGAATACATTGGTTTACCCAGTGGTTTCCTAGTTGCGGGTAGTCCAGCGGTAGTTTGTAGCCTGTGGACGGTATACCAATTGTCTACAGTGTTGTTGATGATAAAATTTTATGATAATTTTATCAACTGCCATATGTCCTTAGCAGTTGCCCTTAATAAAGCGCAATTCTGGCTGCGGGATGTGACTAAGGAAAATTTATTGCTCTGGATTCAGAGGTTATCTATAAAGGGTTATCAAAAGCGGTTTTTGAGTGCTCCGCTTTTGAAGAATGATAATTTTCGGGCTCTAAGCCCCAGCGATAAGCCTTTTGAAGAACCCTATCATTGGGCAGCATTTTGTGCAATTGGTCAATAGGAGTTAAGACTATGGAAGCTGAGATTCAAGTAATAGAAAATTTTATAAAGCTAATCAAAACCCAACCCGATCTTTTTTCTGAACAGGATCGGAATGAAATCGAAGCGATATTTAATCCCCTAATCAACACGGGACTACTTTTTTATGAACAGGATGAGAATGAAATCGAAGCGATAATTAATTCCCTGGGTAATGATGATCTGGAGGGATTAGCAGATAAGATTGATAACTGGTGTACAGTTCATGAAGTGATTGGCGATGCTCTAAATTTTTTAATTGCTAGCGAACCAATCGGTGAGATGGGACTTGCAGGCACTTTCTCCACTCGTGAAACTAAAACCGAAGATGAAAAGAACCAAAGGGAAACCCTGGATAATGAAGTCCGCAAGAGTTCTACGGAAGAAACCAAAAAACCCAACACTCCCAAAGGCTGATGACTGACACCGCCTTGCCAATCAAAAACCCCAGCGTCACCCTTTATGCCTTTCATCTCTGCCAAGATTTAAGCCAAGAACTGGGACAGTTGCGACAGGATGCGGATCAGTTGTGGCAAGACTGTGCTAAGCTCAGCGAACCCTTTGGGATCCCAGAGCTGAAATCTTTACCGGAAAAATTACAATCCCCTCCAACCCAAACACCGATCACAAACCGTTACATAGAACTATTGCCTGATAATGGTCGCTTAACCTATACGCCACCATTGCAAATAGAAGGCTCTGGCCTAACAGTCGAGGTGTATCCGGTTCAAATTCATGACACTTATGCCATTGATATAACTCTGTATTACCAAAATGTCACTGTTCCAGCCAGTCAATTTAGTCGGTTAAATCCCCAAGGGTGCCTCCTAGCCAGCAACATTCAAGCTTCCTTGGGACAAACCTTGGTGCTCTATGGGGAACCCGTGGGCACTCCCGATCAAGATAGAAAGTTAGCAGATGCCTGTGTGGATGCTTTTTTCCAGGGAAGCGACCAAAAACCCCAATTTAGTGCATCTGGGCAGTTATTTGGTAGCCCCATTTTTGCCTATGACAACGGTAAGGAGAAACCAACGGAGCAATGTCACCTTCTGGTCTGCTTAAACCGTCACCCAGAAACCTTAAACCTGGCTCAAAAGACTTACCGTTCATTTTTCAATTTGTTGTGCTGTCGCAGTAAAATCCTGTTTGCTTATCATGAAGCCCGTTGGTGTTATCGCCAAACCAGGGAACTCTATGGTGAACTGGAACAAGAGGTTAAAGGCTTCAAGGAATTGCCAACAGAGCGAGAAACAGGCATTACGGAAAGGGCACCGGGGGGGGAACAAAACTCTCTAAGTCCCCCGCCCCCCTCACCCCCCAATTCTGGGGGGAATTATCGGATGCTTCGCTTTTTTAAAGATGGGGATTTAGGGGGCTTGAGCAAAACCAAACCTACCCCCATTGATACTTCAATTCAGCAACGCCCAGAAAGACGGCTAGAGCAACTGAAGCAGAAACTGACGGAGATGCCATCCCAGACCTTTGAGTATGCTGGTCATCTGCGAGACATGGAAGATCACAAAAATGCGATCGCCACCAATGCCAAAAATTATAACTACTGGCTAAAAAAAATCCGTAAATCTAGTCTCAAAGACGATAATATCGAGTTTTTAGAAGACTTCCTCAATCAAAGAACCAAGCTGTTTCAACGTCAGATTCAAACCAACCTGAATTATCTCAAACCCGGTCAGCAACTATTTGACCAGATGCTTGGTAGTATCCGAGGCATCGTAGAGACTGAACAAGCACAACAGGAGAAACGATTAGAACGTTGGATTGCTTCCGTCGGTATTGGTTTAGCGGTCAGTGGTATTTCTTCCCAAACCGCTGCTAAACCGGTAGAGTCTATTATCACCCAACTATACCCCAAACAATCCTTAGATTGCCCCAAGGCTGGTTTTACACCTTGCTTGACTTACAGTGTCGTGTTTGTGCTATTTCATGTTGGATTTGGTGCGTTCGCTGGGTTAATTGTGTATCGCATTATTCATCGGCTATCAAAATGATCAGGTTGTAGGGTGGGCAAAAACCCTTTGGTTATTTTGATAATTATAGAGCCTAAAATTTTGCCCACCCTACTTTCTATTCCCTATTCCCTATTCCCTATTGGTGGGCAAAAACCGTTGGTTTTTTTTGATAGTCCTAGATCATAACATTTTGCCCACCCTACTTTCTGTTCTACGTTCTCTTCCCTGCTCCCTGCTCCCTGCTCCCTGCTCCCTAAAAACCCAGAACGAAAGTACCTAACAGCAATTGCAAACCGCTATAAGTTAAAATAGTTTCAATAATCTTGTGGTGCAAAATGTCAAAAAAAGCAACTTTATGCACACAGTTGAACTTGAAAGGCTAAAAGCGAGAAAAGGAGCAAGGAAGCGTTCTGAAATTCCTAATGACGTCTTATGGGCACTCAATCAAGGCAAAATTGAAACCGTCAATCTTGTCGAATGGTTAGCCATTGATATGCCTTTGCTGCTTCGGAATAGTCTTACAGAAATAGGTTGGACAAAACAAATTGATGACTTGTATGATCAGAGCTTGAAACTTCAAGACCAAGGCATTACCAAGCGACTCAAAGGCATTGGAAAAATACTCTTTCAGGCTCTAGAAGACGAAGAAAACCCAACGGAAATTTTTGAAACGTTGGCTAGTCATAGGTCTGACATGGTTAGAGCTTGGGCTACTTTTAGTATAGCCGCTGACCAGACTTTATCCTTACCCGAGAGGTTAGAAATAATGCGTAGGTTCGCCGCTGATCGTAGTTTCTCTGTCAGAGAATGCGCTTGGGATGCCCTTCGCTCCTATCTTGTAGAGGATTTAGCTTATAGCTTCGAGTTACTAACAGAGTGGGTTAAAGATGAAGACCCCAATATTCGACGCTGTGCGGTAGAAGCTACTCGTCCTCGTGGCGTTTGGTGTCAACATATTCCGACTTTAAAGAAAAACCCCGAGCCAGGTTTGACCATATTAGAATTTGTTCGTTCAGACCCCAGTAATTATGTGCAGCGTTCGGTTGGTAACTGGTTGAATGATGCTAGCAAATCTAATCCAGATTGGGTAATCAATACCTGTTTGCGGTGGCAAAAAGAATCTCCAACCAAGGAAACAATTTGGATTATTAAACACGCTCTTAGGACTCTCAAAAAGCAGAATACTTTATCCCAGGAGCTTGAAGGAATAGCAATTAATTAGTTAACTGTAAACCTAAGTGGCCAGTTGTCAACCCCTTAGTATCAAGTAGAAATAGGTCATGAATTTATTGCCAAAATACATTTATACTTCAGAAGTAAGAGACATATTTAACTCTCGTTTGAATCAGATTAGTCAAGAGTCATTACAAGAATATCTACCATAAATTGAAACTGAATTAATTGCAAATATTGCTGAAAAAGAGTCTACAATAATTATCAAAACCTTAACTGAATCAATAGAAGATGTGATCAATCAAAAAATTAATAATATTTTGTCCCAAAGAGTGGGATGGTAATTGTAAAATCATTGAATCAATGATTTTACTAATTTAAAAAATTGAATTTTAAAAATTATTTGATGTAAAATAGTTTGATAAGTACCTGGACAAAAATAAACCTTACTTTATTAACTTTTGTAAAGTTGCCAAAAGTCCCTATGCTCCCTGCTCCCTGCTCCCTGCTCCCTGCTCCCTGCTCCCTATTTCAACAGTTAAATTTACTTTTGTCCGACTACTTATATCGACAATATAATTATCACAATTTGATGAAAAATCTAAATTTTAAATCCCATCAAATAGCTCCAATGGCAGCAATTTTTACTGTCTGGCTAACCTATATGGTACATACCAATCAATGGGATTTATTTATCCACAATTGGTTCATGTCTGTGACCATGATGTTTGCTTCTTTTATCGCTGGAGCTACAGCGGAGGGAGGTGGGGCTGTTGCTTTCCCGATTATGACTATAATTTTTCAGATTGAACCAGAAGTAGCCCGTAATTTCAGTTTGGCGATTCAAAGTATTGGCATGACCTCAGCCGCCTATCTGATTTTGACGAGAAAAATACCCATTGAAAAAAACTATTTATTATTATGTAGTTGGGGAGGAATTGGGGGAGTTATTTTAGGAAGTTACTATATTGCTCCTCTGATTTCCCCTCCCTATGCCAAAATGTTCTTTGTCTCTCTATGGTTAAGTTTTGGCATAGCTCTTTTTTATTTAAATATGAAGAGATCTCGTTCAGTTTTCGAGACACTTCCGCCTCTTTCATCAGGAGAAAAAAAACTTTTTATTTTTTTGGGATTCGTAGGGGGAATAGTAGTTTCAATTGTGGGAAGTGGAATTGATATTTTAACTTTTTCAGTGGTGACAATTCGATATCGCCTCTCAGAAAAAGTTGCTACTCCTACAAGCGTCTGCCTGATGGCGGGAAATACTATTGTCGGATTTGTTTTGCATCTTTTCTTTCTTAATGATTTTGGAATTCAGGAATTTAACTACTGGTTAGTTTGCATTCCTGTGGTGATTTTAGGTGCTCCCCTAGGAGCATATTTTATTAGCAATCGCTCTCGAAAGTTTATTACTAATGTTCTCTATTTTATTTTGCTAGCTCAATTTGTTGGAGCCTTATTCGTTATCCAACCAACTGGTGGGTTGGCTTGGTTTACTCTGAGTATTTTGATTAGTGGGTTAATAGTATTCCTTAGTTTGGCTGTATTGGCTGAAAAAAATAGCATCACATAATGGCAAATTTAACTATAATTAAATAGGATAGGGTAATTTAGGATAGTCACAAAAACACAATCTGAAGCTGTAACTCAAAACCAGGAAGCAAATGCGATCGCAGTATATCTCCAGGAAACAGTGTCTCGACTAAGGTAAGCTTGGCAGTTTGTCGCCGATAAACCTCAAGTTTAGTGGTGCGCCAATCCACAATCCAGTATTCCCGAACCCCCCGCACTGAGTAGAGTTTCAGTTTTACCTCTCGGTCACGACGCTCATGTTGACTTCCTGGTGATAAAGATTCTATGATCAGGTCTGGCGCTTCAGTTAAATGGCCTGCTTCATCCAGCATCTGTGGCAAGCGATTCTTGTCGGAAACCCAGACAGCATCAGGTTCCACAGCATTTTCTTGGTCAAAAACAATCCCTGGAACTAGGACAGCTTCACCATAGCCCTTATCACTTAAAGACCAGGAATCAAGGGCACTATATAGTCTTCCCACCACCTTGTTGTGGTTCCAATGGGGGGATCTGGTCACAAACAGGTCTCCATTGATAACTTCATATCTATTACCGTCCTCTGGTAACAGATCTAGGTCCGCAGTGGTGAATCGAATCTTATCAACGGTGGTTTCAGTCATGACTTGTTTTCAAGTTCACTCTTGTGAACAACGGGTGCATCTCATTAAAGCTGTTTGACCTGGTGGTGCGTTACGGGACGGGCTGTCCCAGACGTGAAGAGGCGGAAAATCAGGGTGAGCCCGTCCCTAACGCACCCTACGCAACTAATGAATTGTGATAATTTTTGACTCTATATTCCCGACTCCCGACTCCCGACTCCCGACTCCCTGTTCCCTTCGCTAAATAACAAAATTATAGGCAATCCTACCATAAATCGTCACAATTTCAAGGTAACCTAGTTCTAAGATATGGAATGGGGCGCGCTAAGGGTGGCAAAAATGTGCTTCATCAGGGTGATAAAAATATAGATATTATAGTTAATATAGTTATCTAGTTATTGCTGGCTTCGTGCTCTGTTAACTCTGACCAAATTTGACCAAGTTTGACTAAATCCGGTTCGAGGTTCTTAGCCAAGAACTTTATATTATGGTTTATAACTCAAGAGGGAAACCAGATGACCCTGATGATGGGTCATATGCTAAGAGAGTTTCAACTGCTGACCGTGTTGGGTAAGGATTTATGTTAAAAGAGCGTAGACAGCAATTTCTGTTATTGGCTGGAGCCATAGTGTTATTGGTATCAGTGTCCCTGGGAGCAGTATTCTTAGGTGTCACCGTAGCCAATCAACTAGAGGAAAAAGAGGAAAACAAGACTGCCAGCCAAGGGTTAACAGAGTCAACAGGCAAATCCGCTGTAGCACGGCTGGTTTCTCTGCCACCTCAACAACGAGCAACTAACCTAGATGCTTTTGCCTCCGGTCCGAAGTCTCGGGAACAGTATCGCGCCCGTTATCTGTTGGCATCGGATTTAATTCAACAAAATCAGCCAGAACAAGCCCTAAACCATCTCGAAGGACTTGAGTCAGATTATCCGGTTTTAGCATCCCACGTTGTCCTCAAACGTGCTCAAGCTTACCAAGCCATGGGGGATAGCGCTAAGGCTACAGCAGCCTGGGGTACTATCCTGAAAAAGTACCCCAACCAAGCAGTGGCAGCAGAAGCCCTTTATCATCTAGGAAAATCTAATCCTAAGCACTGGGACGATGCGATCGCAAAATTTCCCAGCCATCCCCGTACTCTAGAAATTGTCCGACAGCGCCTCAAAGCCAATCCCAACCAACTCCCATTACTATTACTCTTAGCCAAGCACACTCCTAAAGCCTTAGGAATGCAGGAGATCCGAGACCGGATCGTTGACAAGTATGCTGAGCAACTCACCCCGGAAGACTGGGAAATGATTGGCAATGGTTACTGGGAAACCTGGAAATATGGCAAAGCGGGTAAAGCCTACGCCCAAGCTCCCCGTACTCCCCGCAATCTCTACCGTGCAGGTCGAGGGCTTCATTTAGATACAAAAGCCAGCAAAGGCAAAATCTTTTATGAACAGTTGATCAGCGCCTATCCCAATGCCAAAGAAACCGGATTAGCCTTGAGGCGTCTTGCTAGTATCTCTAAGCGAACAGAAGCCTTAGCTTATCTGGATCAAGTCATCCAGAATTATCCCGATGAAGCTCCTCAAGCCTTGCTCGACAAAGCCAAAATCCTAGAAAAGCTCAACAGCAAAGTGTCTGCTGGCCAAGCTCGTAAGTCGGTATTGACCCAATATGCTAGTTCTGATGCTGCGGCTAATTATCGTTGGCAAATGGCTCAAAAAAAAGCAGCAAAAGGCCAGCTACAACAAGCATGGCAATGGGCGCAACCGATTACCACCAACAATCCCGATAGTGACATCGCTGCCCAAGCTGGGTTCTGGGTAGGTCGATGGGCAAGTAAGCTGGGGCGTCCTAATGATGCTAAAGCTGCCTTTGAGCATGTACTGGCTCGTTATCCAGAATCCTACTATGCATGGCGGTCGGCCAACTATTTAGGCTGGAATGTAGGGGACTTCACCTCCGTGCGCTACTTAATGCCAAAAGTGGTCAGACCCCAAGCTAGACCTTTACTAACCGACGGTTCTGCAACCCTCAAAGAACTGTACAAGCTTGGTCAAGATCAGGATGCTTGGGCTCTGTGGCAAGTGGAATTAGGAGACCGTAAGGAACTCAGTGTCTCAGAGCAATTTAGTGATGGTTTATTGCGCCTAGGGATTGGGGATAATCTCAAAGGCATTAACCAAGTCTGGAGCCTAAAACGACGAGAGACTCCCCAAGAACAAGCCGAATGGGCAGCACTGCGTGACGACCCAAAGTACTGGCATGCTCTATTTCCCTTCCCTTTCCTAAATTCAATTGTTAACTGGTCTGGTCAACGGGAGCTTAATCCCTTACTCGTAACTGCCCTAATTCGCCAAGAGTCTAGATTTGAACCAGAAATCCGTTCCGTTGCTGGTGCCATGGGTTTAATGCAAGTGATGCCAGCAACAGGTAGTTGGGTTGCCCAAAAAATCCAGTTGAAAGAATACAATCTTAAAAACCCTGATGACAACATTAAATTAGGGACATGGTATCTAAGCTTTACCCACCAACAGAACAGTAACAACTCTTTATTAGCCGTTGCCAGTTACAATGCCGGTCCCGGTAATGTATCAAAATGGGTGAATAGATACGGTTTTAGTGACCCCGACGCCTTTATTGAAAAAATCCCCTTTCGAGAAACCAAAGGTTACGTGAAAACAGTGTTTGGTAATTATTGGAATTATTTACGACTCTATAATCCTGATATTTCCCGGATGGTAGAAGCTCACGCTGCTAATAAATCCGTAGCATCATCTAATTAATTTTAGGGAGTAGGGAGTAGGGAGTAGGGAGTAGGGAGTAGGGAAGTGTGGGGAGATGGGCAAATTTTTTGGTGTTTTGATCAATCACCATTGGTTTTCATATTAATGAGATACAAAGCATTTTTTCCCGATTCCCGATTCCCGATTCCCGATTCCCGATTCCCGATTCCCGATTCCCGATTCCCGATTCCCGATTCCCTGTTCCCTTTGCTATATGATTGAAGCCTTTGCGATTAGGATACAACCGGATCAGGATTTAAAAGTTAGCTTAATCAATGTTGTCAAAAAAAATACTATTCAAGCTGGTTTTATTTTGACAGCCGTTGGTAGTCTCAAACAAGCTAACCTTCGATTCGCTAATCAAAATACCAGTAAATTATTGATCGAAAAATTCGAGATAGTGTCTTTAGTTGGAACTCTATCGATCCACGGTGTCCATTTACACATTTCCCTTGCTGATAAAAATGGTAAAGTGATAGGTGGTCACTTAGCTGAAGATTGTATCATCTATACAACAGCCGAGATAGTAATCGGAACCAGTGAAGAATTCAGTTTTATTAGAACACTCGATCAAACAACCGGCTACAAAGAACTGGAAGTTCGGCATAAAAATAGGGTAATGAGTACTGAATAATTGTAAGGATTCAGCTATCAGCTATCAGCCATTAACCCTAGGTCAAGCTAAACCGAACAGCTTTTGAATAAAATAAACTGACGGCTGACCGCTGACGGCTGACCGCTGACGGCTGAATGCTTACATCCACAAAACCTGAAACTATAAAGACTACTGAAACAATTAAACCCGTTTTGAGCAGTTTTTTAGTAATGAACTAGTCCCCAAAGCAGCTAATCCTAAGAAACCTAACAGTGATGTGGTTTCAGGAACAGGAGCGGGTTGAACATCAAGACTTTGGCTAACTGGTTGAAATAGACTGGTTACATCAATACCATTGGCATCAATTGCGGAGCTAACGGTAACTGCTAAGTCAGGCAATCCATCATTCTTAAACCCAGGCAGTACTTCGTAAGTTGCCCCAACTATTTCTAGAGTAGAGTTTGGAGAAACTCCAACTGAATCACTACGTTGAAAAAGTACTGTAGGTATTCCAAAGGGTGGGTTTTCTACTGGGCTCCCGCTAAAGTCTGAAAAAGCAGCTCGATCTGCATCTGTCCTAAATACGTCTAGAGTAAGAAGCTCAGTAGGATCTTGTTGAAAAAGAAGGTCCAATGACTGTAAATTAGCAGTGAGACCGCTAGTATCTAAAGTGAAAAAGACATCAATGGTGTCACCAACATTGACTTGGAGGTCATTGATGGCATCTTGGTCTAATTGCGACCCAATTGGAGTGAATGATACGGAGGCTCCATAAGCTGGAGTAACTGCGATCGCTCCCAGGAATACTAAAGAAGCACTAATGTGAGTTAATTTCATATGTATTGATATAAAAAACTACTATCAATATTTAATCAAACATTCCTGAATTTGATTTTGAAGAGTCAGTAAACTTAGCTAAAAGATTCAGTGATGAAAGAAAAAAAATACGGTAAATGCGATTGACCTTGGCCTTTGGGCCAAGCTACGCGAATGGTCACGCGGGGCGCGTTCGCATCTGAATATATAGTTCTTCAGTACCTACTATGCTAAATTTCCGGCGTTGCTGAATTAAGGAATGAATGCGCGATCATATGGTTTTGTTAAAGCCCCCGTGGGTCCCCCAAATTTGGGGGACGCAAGAAAATTTTGTTCCCCCCAGAATTGGGGGGCTAGGGGGGCGAAACCATACCCAGAATCAGCAACGCCAAATTTCCAGTAAAAAAAACTCATAAAGCTTGCTGAATAAGGGTTATAAGGCAATTTAACTAATAAAATTTTCTGAATACTGCCTCTTTACCCTGCTCCCTGCTCCCTGCTCCCTGCTCCCCAAGACCGCGCTGCATCACTGGGTATAGGCTTAGACGATGCGACATAATATTGAAGTTATCTCCTTTACTTTAAGGGGTACCCAGAGCCAGCCTGTGGCCTAGGAAAACTCTTAGGCTGGCTCTTCCCGTGGATTTGATTGTCCACACTTTGATTATACCATAAAAAATCGCATATTATAGCATATTTTTAAAATTTTTGTAACAAATTATTGAGAGAGTCGCCAGATGTATAGCGCTACGGGCAAGTCCGCAAGTCCACAAGTCAGAAGTAACCGATCAGGACTTACCCATTTGCCCCCTAAATCCCCCAATTCTGGGGGACTTTGACATCATTACCCCCACCGGTGCGCTCTTACCATTAAGAATTAAATTCGCCACGGGTCACACCTCTTGATGCAGCGCAAACTAGCCGATAATCTATCCAAGATTTCGGCTGTAATGGTAATCTATTTAGTTGGTAGGCACCCGATGAGGCGTTCGCGTAGCGTGGCCTTTAGGCCATGGCTTGAGTACCTACTTCATTCTTCTGTGGACAGGCATATGATTATTTCGAGTTTTGGGCTAACAAGTGCGCTACTATTTTAGGGTCTTTATCTATTTCCTCTGTATCTGGATTGAGGTCGATGTCAGGATAGAGTTTTTGCGCTTTTTTAAATTTTTTAACAGCACTCTTGATATTTGGCTCTTTTTGTAAAATAGCCCTACCTTGTCTCACCAGAAAGTCTGCTTTCGCTTTATCGTCCCAACTGGCATGCTTAAGACAAGCTTCTCCTGCTTCATTATTTTTAGGTACAACGAGGTCAGGATGAAATTGCAGCTGATTACATCCCTCTTTTAACAAATTTTGCCAATTTAAACCCAGCCACAAACGCACTGTGTTGTCCTTACTGCCACTGAGAATCTGTTGGCCATCTGGACTAAAAGCGATATCAGTGACATCATCAGTATGACCTTCTAATGTATGGAGAAGTTGACCGGTTTCTGTGTCCCACAAGCGCACTGTGTTGTCGTCACTGCCACTGAGAATCTGTTTGCCATCTCGACTAAAAGCGATCTCATTGACCCAACTTTTATGACCTTCCAAGGTATGGATTAGAAGACCTGTTTCGGTGTCCCACAACCGCAATGTTCTGTCCTGACTGCCACTGAGAATCTGTTTGCCATCTCGACTAAAAGCGATATCATTGACATTACTTTTATGACCTTCCAAGGTATGGATTAGAAGACCTGTTTCGGTGTCCCACAAGCGCACTGTGTTGTCGGAACTGCCACTGAGAATCTGTTTGCCATCTCGACTAAAAGCGATATCCTTGACCCAACTAGTATGACCTTCTAATGTATGGATTAGAAGACCTGTTTCGGTGTCCCACAACCGCAATGTTCTGTCGGAACTGCCACTGAGGATCTGTTTGCCATCTGGACTAAAAGCGATCGCAGTGACCCAACCTTTATCACCTTCCAAGGTATGGATTAGAAGACCTGTTTCGGTGTCCCACAAGCGCACTGTGTTGTCGTAACTGCCACTGAGAATCTTTTTGCCATCTCGACTAAAAGCGATATCATTGACATTACTTTTATGACCTTCTAATGTATGGATTAGAAGACCTGTTTCTGTGTCCCACAACCGCAAGGTTTTGTCGGAACTGCCACTGAGAATCTGTTTGCCATTTGGACTAAAAGCGATCGCAGTGACAAAACTTTTATGACCTTCCAAGGTATGGATTAGAAGACCTGTTTCTGTGTCCCACAACCGCAAGGTTTTGTCGTAACTGCCACTGAGAATCTGTTTGCCATCTGGACTCAAAGCGATATCACTGACATTACTTTTATGACCTTCTAATGTATGGAGAAGTTGACCGGATTCGGTGTCCCACAACCGCAAGGTGTTGTCGTCACTGCCACTGAGAATCTGTTTGCCATCTCGACTAAAAGCGATATCATTGACATAACTAGTATGACCTTCCAAGGTACGGATTAGAAGACCTGTTTCTGTGTCCCACAAACGCACTGTGGAGTCAGCACTGCCACTGAGAATCTGTTTGCCATCTCGACTAAAAGCGATATCATAGACAGCATTTGTATGACCTTCTAATGTATGGAGAGGAATACCGGTTTCTGTGCGCCACAAACGCACTGTGGAGTCAGCACTGCCACTAAGAATCTGTTTGCCATCTGGACTAAAAGCGATATCAGTGACCTCATAAGTATGACCTTCTAATGTATGGAGAGTTTGACCTGTTTCTGTGTCCCACAACCGCAAGGTGTTGTCAGGACTGCCACTGAGAATCTGTTTGCCATCTCGACTAAAAGCGATATCAGTGACAAAAGTATGACCTTCTAGTTGATGGATTAGAAGACCTGTTTCTGTGTCCCACAACCGCAAGGTGTTGTCCTCACTGCCACTGAGAATCTGTTTGCCATCTGGGCTAAAAGCGATATCATGGACCCAACCTTTATGACCTTCTAATGTATGGAGAAGTTGACCGGTTTCTGTGTCCCACAACCGCAAGGTGTTGTCGTCACTGCCACTGAGAATCTGTTTGCCATCTCGGCTAAAAGCGATATCAGTGACACTACTTTTATGACCTTCTAGTTGATGAATTAGTTGACCGGTTTCTGTGTCCCACAAACGCAAGGTGTAGTCATGACTGCCACTGAGAATCTGTTTGCCATCTGAACTAAAGGCGATATCCTTGACAAAACTTGTATGACCTTCTAGTGTATAGAGCAGTTGACCTGTTTCTGTGTCCCACAACCGCACTGTGTTGTCCTCACTCCCACTGAGAATCTTTTTGCCATCTGGACTAAAAGCGATATCAGTGACATCATCTGTATGACCTTGTAAACGATTCCTTTCTCTAACCTTATCTAAAGCTGCCAATAAGCTAGAATTAACTTCATTGATCACTGTTGGTTGCAAGGATTTTTGGTGATCTTGAATTTTAGCGGTTAATTCAATAGCTTGGAGCAATTCTTCTGTAGTAGGTTTTACTGATAGAGAATAGTTGATATTGGCAGCTTGTACTAGTAAGTCTGAGTTAATTGCCCGTTTACGAGATTGTAAGCCAAAATAAGTCGATAATACTAAACCTGTACCTAACCCCAGCATAACTGCGATCGCAACAACCCAATTCCGACGAGTATTGAAGCTTTTTCGCCTGACGCTACGCTGCACAAACTCAGCTTCCACTTGGTTAAACCAGTTATTCTCAGAATTGAGTACCTTTTTCAACAAATCAAGACGAGGGTTAGCATTCCAAAGAAACTTTGCCTTTTTCTGGCTTTCCCACTCCTGGGCTGCAGGAGTCAACCGCCGTTGTAGAAGTAAATTTTCCTCCTCTTTTTGTTTCCACTCCAGCAACCTTTGCCAACCCCGCACCAAAGCATCATGGGCTGGTTCCACATCAGGATTCCCCTCACTATCAAGTCCTTTTACTAATAACCGTGCTGTGCTAAAACGCTCAATTACTTCCTTAACTAAATCATTTTTCTGAGGCGGATATTCCAATTCTGATAACGGTACGCGCCTACGGGCTAACTCACCCCCAGTCAGGGCAACCATCCGCAGCATCACATGACGGATAACTTGGTCATAAGCTGGATTTTCATGAACTAGCGCCTGATATTCTTCATCAGCCCTTTGAGTTAGTGATTGCATGACTCCCCCCAATTCACTATAATCGGTTTGAGTCAACGCCCGGTCAATAGTAATACCGCTGTATTGTGCCTCCCGTTGCCGCCTTAAATACTTGAGATAAAGTTCGCTCAAGGCAAAAGAAAGCAGGGGCAATGCTCCGGGCATATCCGCCACTTCATCTATTAATTCTTCTACTAAATCGTGGGGCTGAAAATACATCACCCGTGCTTGAGCCGGTTTCTCGATTGCTTCCCTTAGTTCCCCTCGTGTCATCCCTGGCACAATAAATCGTCCGTTGTGCCAACGCTTTTTAAGCAAAGTTTTTCCCACGTTATAGTCTGTGGGGACAAACCTTAAGCCAGCATCCCTGACTTGGGGTTCAAAGTCAGAGCGTAGGGTTAATACTACCCGTAATTTATCCCGATGGGCATTTATGGCTGTGAGTATCTGTTGGAAAAAACCCTGACGCTCATCTAAGTTTTGACAGAGTGTAATAATTTCTTCGCTTTGGTCAATAAACAGTAATAACTTAGAGTTGGGGTTATTCTTCGCCCAAACATCAATGCTCATTGCCAGGTTCTGCTGTGGGTTTTGTGGCTCAACATTAGGTAACTTAGCTTCAGTCAGCACATTATTTAATGGTTCCAAGGGAGTCTCACCAGGACGGATGGGTGGCAAAATACACCATTTCTCAGTCTGAGATTGCCGTAGTTTGGGAATTAATCCGGCTTTTACCAAGCTTGATTTACCGGAACCGGAAGCACCCAACACCACTGTCAGGGGATTAGCTTTGACAAAATCTTCTAACTTTTCTACTAGTAATGTTCTACCGAAAAACAGTGAACTGTGTTTCTCGTCAAAGGACTTTAAACCGCGATAAGGATTTTGTGACTCATCTAAAGGTGGTGCGGGGGGTAAATTAAGTTCATGTCCGGGAGAAAGAAAGATATATTCTCCCTTATCGTGCTTATTTAAACACCAAATACCAGGGGTTTGTCGTAGACGCCATTTTTCTGTGGGAATTTCGACTCGATCCCGTAAATATAAATATAATTCGGTGGCTGTAATTACCCCATCTCCAGCCGGTTTACCATCTTTTGCAGGAGGAATTATATCTGCTGCCCCTTCGAGGGCTTCTAATAATGCACTAGCAAAAGGGGAATGATTGCCGACTTGACTGCGTTCGCTATCTAAATTAAAGTTATCGAAAGCTTTTTGGTCAGAAGCTGAGGAGGTAATGATTTGCCAGGCTGGGTCAGTAATAAAACGGTCGTATCGTTCTTGGTGAATTACTTCTGGGGATGTGAGTAAATCCCTACTACTCGACCATTTAAAAGCACCAGCAAAACAGCAGTCGAGGATACCCAAGAAATGACGACAGGGTAATTGACTTAAAGCATCGTGTAACTTGGTCATGGGCAGATAACTATTAATATCCCCCAGTTTGGCATCTTGAGGAATTAAGTAACCAGCCGGGCCATCATCCTCATTGAGCGCGACTCCATGACCAGCAAAGTAAAATAATAAGCGGTCATTTTCAGTGACTTGTTCTGGTAAGGTATGGGATAATAATTTGTTAAACTCAGATAGATTTGCCTCTTTGTCTAGGAAATCCCAGACTTTGTAATCATGCTTCTCGCGGAGAATTTCCACTAGTTTTTTGGCATCGTTTACGGCAGTGTTGAGGGGAGAAATGCCGTTGGTGTAGTTATTGATACCGGTGATAAATGCGAGATTGCGAGAAAACATGTTATTCTCAAATTACTTCTGACTTCTGACTTCTGAACTTCTGACTTCTGACTTCTGACTTCTGACTTCTGCTATATGTGGGTGGTATAATCACGCTCACACAGCAGTGAGATGCTCCCTATTTATTCCCCCAAGATAATCTGTTGACTTTACCCAGAAATTATTTTTTTCGTAATAAATCTTTACCTATTGATGAAAGCATCGAACAGAGAATTGCTATAGTTTATTCTTCAAGCTCCAACAATCCCCGTAAAGCCTCTTTCATCTCATCCTGACTAGTAGTGGCTGTCCCAAACTGACGCACCACAATGCTAGCGGCCAAATTCCCTAAAACCGCTGCTTCCCAGTAAGAAGCCCCCAGACACAAGCTCAAGGTCAGGGCTGCTACCACCGTATCCCCAGCACCAGTTACATCAAACACATCGGTGCGATTAAAGGCTGGGATATGCTCAACCTTACCATCACGACCAAACAAACTCATCCCCTGTTCACCACGAGTAATCAGAATTTCTTCCCCTTGAGTCAGTGCCAACAAATCTCTACCAGCTCTCAACAAATCCTCAAAACGCTTAATCCCATAACCCACTGCTCGCTCGGCTTCTGGCAAATTCGGAGTAAAAACTCTAGCGCCATGATAACGCTCCAGATCCTTCTGAGTATCTACAATGGTGCGGTCGTGAGACAAAACCGCTTCAATCACTGGTGGTGTAAACACACCATCTCCGTAATCAGAACAAACCACAGCATCCACCTGACCTAAATGTTGTCGTATTTGTGCTGCCAACTCTAACTGCTTATCCCGGTCGGGCAATTCATCCGACTTGCGGTCTATTCGCACAATCTGCTGAGTCACCGACTGACGGGCATGACCAGCAATCCGGCTTTTGGTGACTGTTGGTCGGTCTGGATCAATCACGATCGCACTAGTATCAATCCCCACCTCTTCAAACATCGTCCGCAGCACTTGCCCTTGAGGATCTTTACTCAAAAACCCAGCTACCTTAACCGTTGCTCCCAGCTTAGCCAGATTATAAACAGCATTTGCCCCACCACCAGGGGTTTGACGAGTGGTTTCATGACGTATTATTAATACTGGTGCCTCTCGTGAAATTCGTTCCACTTCACCTGTGAGAAATTCATCAAGAGTTAAATCACCAACCACTAGTACCTTGGATTGCTTAAAACCATCAATTAGCTCAAACAAACGTTGAGCTGAAGCAGCTAGTTGAGTTTTGAAAGACGTAAATTCAGTCATATAGCAAAGGGAACAGGGAGTAGGGAGTAGGGAGTAGGGAGTAGGGAGCGGTGCGAGTCCCTATTCCCTATTGGTATAGTATCAACCGTTATGCACAATAGCATTGAATTATTTTTCAGTAAAGTTTATTTAAACCTTCTGTAATGTTGCTTAACTATTATGACCCTTGGTATAAACTTGATTTGGTTACTTAAATTTAAGTAATATCAACAACTAATTTACAGGGTTCAATTAATGTTTAAAGTACCAAGTATCTGCCACTTAGCACTACTCACTACTGGTGCGGCTTTAAGCCTAGCAGTTATTGAAACTAATCCTGCACAAGCTATTACCATTACCTATGAGTTTTCAACAGAAGAATTTTCGGGTAAGTTCAGCTATGATGACGCCAATGAAATCAGGAGGGAATCTGAGGAGCCTATGTCAGGTATGCCCGTGGTAGAGTTAAAGTATCCAGTCGATGAGATTGAGTTTTTTTTCAACAATACAACCTATACCAAGGCGGATTCTACGAGAGAGCCTGTATGGTCAATCCTGGCCGGACAAGGCCAGCTAAGTTGGGCTACAGAAGATTTTAGGTTTAATCCTGCTAGTGGTCCAAGTATTTTCGGAGACTTATTTACTAGGTTCGATGTAGATGGAGAGTTCGTAGACACAGTGGGTTTTAGGCGGGTAGAAAATGAACCACCAGCAAGTGTACCTGAACCTGGCACGGTTATAGGACTTACTCTTTTAGGTTTAGGCTGGCTCTCAAAGAAAAAGATAGCATCTTCCCCAAGGGTATAGCAATCCTATTTGATTCGTGAAAGAAATGGGCTGGTTTAAGGCAGAAGGCAGAAGGCAGAAGGCTGATGAGACAGGAGTTGGAGCTAGTTTTTAAGAAGTCCAGTGATTTTACAAATGATTTAGGATTGCTATATAGAAAAAACAGACTAAAAAACCTAAGCCTAAGCCTAAGCCTATGCTGATAGCTGATAGCTGATAGCTGATAGCTGATAGCTGTCAGCTGATTCCTTACTTTGATACTCATTCCGACCCAAACCCCCTCACTTCTGATAAAACATACAATGGTCTTCCTTTAACTTCTTCATAAATCCGTCCTACATATTCCCCCAAAATCCCAATAGATACTAACTGTACTGCTCCCAAAAAGAAAATTGAAATCATAATGGTGGCAAACCCAGTCACCGGAGAATTCTGTTCAAAAATCCGCCAGTAAAGCACTAACCCTGCCATTAATAGCGCGATCGCTGTTGCTAATAATCCCAGATAAGTAGCGATTCGCAATGGCACTTTGGAAAAAGAAACCAGTGCATCTACTGCTAGGGCTAGGGATTTACGAATGGTGTACTTGATCTCACCAGCAAAGCGGGGGTCACGTACATAGGAAACAGAGGTTTGCCGCAACCCTACCCAAGAACGCAATCCCCGCACGTAACGGTTGCGTTCTGGCATAGCATTGAGTACATCAACCACCCGTCGATCCATTAAACAAAAGTCCCCCGTATCTAAGGGAATCTCGACATTGGCCAGACGGCGCAGTAAACGATAAAATAGGTAAGCCGGAAAGCGCTTTAACCAACTTTCACGACGTCTCTGGGTGCGCTGAGCATAAACAATTTGATAACCCTGCTGCCATTTTTCCACTAGCACTGGGATGACCTCTGGTGGGTCTTGTAAATCAGCATCTAGGACAATAATCCCTTGACCCCGCACAAAATTTAGACCGGCAGTGACAGCAATTTGATGACCAAAGTTACGGGAAAGACTTAGGTAACATACCCTTGGGTCTTTTTGATGAAGGTCTCGCATCAGCTCTAGAGAGCGATCGCAACTGCCATCATTGACTAGAATTAACTCCACCTCCCCCAACTGATCCATTACTGTACAGATGCGTCGGTACAGTTCTGAAATACTGTTTTCCTCGTTATATACAGGAATAACCAGGGAATAGGTTGGGTTCATCGTTTGTTGAAGGTTGAAGGTTTAAAGTTAGAGGTTACAGGTTGCAGGTTGAAAGTTGAAGGTTGTTCGCGTAGCGTGGCCAAAGGCCAAGGTTACAGGTGGTAAGTTACAGGTGGTAAGTTACAGGTGGTAAGTTACAGGTGGTAAGTTACAGGTTAAAGGTGGCAAGTTGCAGCTTTTCTATAAAACCTTAAACCTTAAAAACCTTCAACCTTAAAAACCTTCAACCTTAAAAACCTTCAACCTTAAACCTTAAAAACCTTCAACCTTGGCCTTTGGCCACGCTACGCGAACAACCTTAAAAACCTTCAACCTTCAACCTTAAAAACCTTCAACCTTGGCCTTTGGCCACGCTACGCGAACAACCTTAACGACCTTCTAGCGCCCTAATTTATTAGGAATTCCCTGACAACCACCCGGGATGGTTTTTCTTGACTTTTCACCGCACCAAGCACAGCAGTAGTAGTGCTGCTTTTCATCCATCCGCTGGACACCGGTGAAGTTAACATTTTCAACTACTGCACCGGTGTAAGCTCCAGTGCGATAGTCAGGAGGATGGGTACGACTGCGGGGACTGGCAGTTTCTACTGAACCATAAAATAGCCGGACTCCCTTGAGGTCAGCACCAGTGAGGTTGGCTTCATATAAAACAGTGCGGGATAGATTCGCTTGCACTAAGTCACAGAAGCTGAGATTGGCTCTGACCATATTAGCTTCGCCGAGTTCTGTCCAACGCAAATCTGTATAACTCAGGTCTGATCCAGCTAACATTACATTCAGATCAATAACCCTGATACCATAAATTCGGTCTTCTTGGTATCCTCCATACCCATCCAACATGGGGCGTCCTAAATGATTATCCCGTCTGAGGGGAGTCAGTAAACGGGCTTGGGACAAAAATCTGAGCACTTTGGCTTTCCCATGGGCATCCACACTACTGAGAATAGCAGCGGTTCTTCCTTCGCAAAATGCCCTCTCCTGGGGCCAATCTTCTAGCAATCCCTGATCATCTAAGGCTAGATCTGAAACTCCCTGAAAGTAAGCATCAATGGTTTGCTGCTGAGTAATCATATTTTGCTGGATAGTCAGGTCTTTGGAAATGACATATTGTCGCCAAGCAATGAATACTGCTAGGACGGCAATCAAAATCTGTCCCAAAGCACCCACCCATTCAGCCCATGACCCAAATTCATCCCATTTAATTTGAACCAACCAATGGCTGATGTTTTGGTAAACACCAAGAAATTTCAGTAAGCCACTTATTGCTGCTACCACTCCGATCGAGGCAATAACTTTGATTCTTTGTGGTGGTGGCAACAAATCCGTAAGCCATTGCTTGAGAACCGGTAAAATCACTGGCAGTGAAACCAGCAACGCCACAGTAGCTCCGGAGATCCCAATCCAGAGGTTATCAATCACTATCCCAAAAATCATGATAGCGATCGCAGTGAGAATAATTAGGCTTACGGAGCGATTAGCAGGAGTAACCGATCCAATAGTTGCTTTATTGGGCAGGTTTGACAACGGCAGGGTTGATAAATGTTGCTCCTCTTGAGTTTCGGGAGGAGATGGTGGTGAATGACCATTGGCTGAGTTCTTGGCACTACCGTTGTTACTATGTTCAGGCTGATTGGGTGGCAGAGGCTCAGGCAAGTTAGTCATGGCATTCCCATCAAAATAAGCTCAAGGTCAAGCAACATTAAAAAATAATACAGCTCTTAGACACTCTGATCGTTTTTTAGTTGATTTGCACCTCAACAGATTAGCAAATTTTAAAGTGAAATCCGGTAGACTTGACCTGTGTCCTTGTATAGCTACTCCCTACTCCCTACTCCCTACTCCCGATTCCCTACTCCCTACTCCTTCCAACCGAGAACTTTGTACCTCACCCGATTCAGAAGTGCTGTACCACAGATGAGCATTCCAGTTTGTATTGAAAGGATTGGGCATCCGCTCCTGAATCCTAGTCGATTGTACTTGTAGTAACTGTGGTTGAGATTGGGGAAGAGGCACGACAGTCCATTCTTTGTTTTCCCTCAAGGTCTTGGCCAGGTCTTTTGAGTAGGGTATTACTGCTGCAGTGACTTTATGGCCTAGCACCATATCGAGCAGCTGGTTGTGATCACAGATGACGGGAATGACAATTTGATCAAATCGTGGTGTGCCTTGCCAATAGTCTGGAAAAGCACTCAACTCGATGCCACTAGAACCGAAGGTCTCAACTTGGAATGGTCCAGTCCCAATCGGCTTTATCCCAAAGCGTTCTGTACCGTAACCATGGCGCGGTACAATTCCCACGGTTAAAAGTTGGGGATCAATAGGAGGTTTGGTTACAGGCTCAATTGAATCAATTGCCCTGAGGCCATGGAATTGAGAGGGTAACCTTTGGGGGGCAGACTGTAATGTAAACGCAATGGTTTTTTGATCTACGACTTTGATATCCCTGATGCTTGTCAAAACCAGTTTGCGCCAGGGTGAGTCAATTTTCCGTAGCACCTGATAAGTGAACTCAACATCAGCAACGGTTAGAGGGGTGCCATCGTGGAAACGTAGGTTGTCATGAAGCTGGAAATAAAGGATTTTAGTGATCTTGTCTACAGTTTCTAGCTTCCACTTGACCGCAAGATCGGGAACCAGCAACCCACGTAAGGAATTAAAACGACATAAACCCCGGAACACCAGACTCAATACATCCGCTGGTCCTAGGGTTGGGTTAAGCAAAGGGTCAAGGGTCTTAATCGGACGAAAATCAGCAATGGTAAGCTCTTGGCGCGATTTGACCCAAATCTTTTTGGTAAAGGTGCTGTTGCTTGGGTTGATATCGGGGAGTTGTTGTTGTGGATCAGCCGTGAAGCGGATCATATGGAAGCCAGCCTTGAACCTCAGTTGATGACGAATGCTGCTGTCTTGCGATCGCTGATTTGGTTGTAAGGTGCCATGGGGACTAAGGTCAGATAGATTGTTGATAGTCCACTCAACTTGGAAAGAACCGGTTGGGCTACTTCCTTGATTAATTAGATCTGCTTCTAATGTAATTAAATCCCCTGCTACTGGTAATGGAGGATTTAGGATAATGTCACGCACCAATAAATCAATAGTAGTGGCTTCCCAAGGAAGAGTATTGGTAGTTTGACCATCAATCACAGCAAATAGGACACCAACACCCCTGACTTGGGGCATAATCACACTCAGGCGGGACTCACTCCAACTGATGATTTTAGCTGGCTGACCCTGAAACCACACTAGAGCATCGGGTGAAGGCACAGAACCGAAATTACCCCCTTCAATCACCACACTACTCCCTGGCGGTGATTTAGCTGGTTTCACCTCAGTCAAGAATGGGAGTTGTCGCCACATCCGAATCCGTGGGTCGGGAATATCAGTTTTGCGGCTAACTTCGGCGATCATTGCTGGGGTTTGGGTGTAGCGCTCTAGGTCATCAACGGAGTAAATTGCGATCGCATTTAGTTGTTTGATCTCAGCATCAGTAATATCTGGTAACGTAGCCAGAGGACGGTTATCTACTGGTCGGTCTAGAGGCTTACGTAACCCATCCAACTGACTCTGTAGTACTTGGGTAAAATCCAATTTGAGAACAGTAGCACCATTTTCCTTGGGATCAACAACCGTCCGAAACCAAATTTCCCCATCTCGACCACGGCGCACTGTTACTTCCAAATCCAGGTTTAGCTGTTTGATAGCCAAAGACTTACCACGAGCATAGGATTTGAGGGACAGAGTATCTGCCGCATGGTCAATTTCCGATGCGATCGCATCCACCAATTCCGCCAGCTGCCATTCTTGGTTATCCTCTGTTACTGACTCATCAGTACTCATCGATCCGAAGTTCCCTCTTCTGACTTCCCTACTCCCAACTTCTTACTCCCGAGCAACCCCAAGGGCGGAGCACCTCAGCCAATGTAGAACTGCTATACATGCAATAGTTTATCCTTTACCTTTTGTCTTCATACCAAGTTGCGGTCAAACGTACAACTTTCTCTTCCGCCAATCTCCCTATCTCCCCATCTCCCCATCTCCCCATCTCCCTATCTCCCTATCCAACCAATCTGCTCTGTTTGAATGCAACTAGGTATCAGTAGTGATAGTGATTCGGATACGACCATTACGACCAACTGGTTCTGTTTCACGAGCTGATGGCATTGTCACTATCACTCTAGTTGACTTTTCTGGTAAAGACTGGGGGTCAGTTTGCAGGCGTAGATGGGCAGGAATCTCAACATCCACATCAGTGACCTGTAACTTCAATGGTTCAGCACCCCGATCACTACCCCGATCACTTGTTTTTTCCAATGTGTCAGTGATCTCTCGGAAAATCAATGTGATTAAATCCCCTAGTGTGATGTCAGCCATCAGAAAATCTTGGTGATTAGTAGTTGAATTATAATCTTTAGCAAAGGGAACAGGGAACAGGGAACAGGGAACAGTCATATTTTTTTTTAGGACTGAAATTGATTATTATAAGTTCTGATATTAATTTTTTTTAATTAATTTATTGATATAATGCTATGCTATATTATTTTGGATATACCCTAGTTTTTAGAAATCAAATTTAAACAATTATTACAGTTGTTTTTAAAACTAGCAAAAATTTCTATTTACTTGATTAAATCTTGCCTCTTGCCTCTTGCCTCTTGACTCTTGCCTCTTGCCTTTCCCTAAGGCAGTATGTTCACAACACAAAAAAATGCTATATAATAATCTTGATGAGGTACACAGGATTTTTTGATATTCCCGATTGTCTACTCCCTATTCTCTGCTCCCTGTTCCCTGTTCCGCTGTTCCCTGTTCCCTAAAATGCCAAACTTATGTACCTCACCTATTTTATCAATGCTATAATTCAGCATAATTGTGCCACTACTAATTAGTTAGTATGATGAAATTTTAAATACCAGAAATGCTGTCAAGAAAAAAACTTGTCAGATCAGCTAAAACCATAACTATAGATATCGCCCTTTGCTCAGAAGCAAGCGCTACTTAGGACTCCCGCCCTTAGTAAAGCGATCGCAAGTTGTGGTAATTCATCTAAAAAATTTCCGGAAGGATTGGGGATAACTGGGTATGGTGTTAGATATAAGGGTGCCTATAGCATCCGTGTGGACAAATATATTCAGACCCTAATACCTGTGGACTGGATAGTGCTGACACGACTAGGATGAAGCAGAAGCAACCATGACGCTGCCCTATTGTTAGCGTTTTTTTGTATCGTGGGATCGAATTGCATCATGGCAGACAAAGAGCATTTGGCTGTGCTCAAACGAGGGATAGATGCCTGGAATCAGTGGCGGAGGGAGAATCCTAACCTAGAGCCTGATCTGAGTGAGGCTAACCTCAGAGGGGCTGACCTCAGTAGGGCTGATCTCAGGCGGGTTAACCTGATCAAAGTTGACCTCAATGTGGCTAACCTAAGAGGGGCTAACCTCAGTGAGGCTAATCTCCTTGAGGCTAACCTCTGTTTATCTAACCTGATCAAGGTTAACCTTAACCAGGCTAACCTTTGCAAAGCTAAGCTCCGCTCTGCTAACCTCTACAAGGCTAACCTGATCGAGGCTAACCTCAGCGGCGCTAACCTAATAGAGACTAACCTCTACAAGTCTGACCTTTGCAAAGCTAAGCTCCGCTCTGCTAACCTCTACAAGGCTAACCTCAGTAGAGTTAACCTCAGCAAAACAGACCTTTGTGGGTGTTACCTTGGCAGGGCTAACCTTAGTGGTGCTAACCCCAGTCTGGCTGAGTTTAGAAATGCCGACCTCAGCCAGGCTGACCTCAGAGGTGCGGACCTCAGTTGGGCTGACCTGAGCAAAGCTGACCTGAGCCTAGCTAACCTAAGCAAAGCTGACCTTAGTGGAGCTAACTTCCATAAAGCTGACCTGACCAAGACTGACCTGAGCGGGGCTGACCTGAGCGGGACTGATTTGAGCGAAGCTAACCTTACCAAGGCTGACCTGAGGGAAGCTTACCTGATTAGGACTCAAGCATTAGACTGTAATTTTACTGAAGTAATCTTTACCGGAGCTTGTCTGGAAGATTGGAAAATTAATCAGGGCACGAAGCTGAAGCATGTGATTTGTGAGTATGCTTATCTAAAATATGACTATACACAAGACAAATTCATTGAACGTCGCCCTAAGAATGAAACTCAGAACTTTGCCCCAGGAGATTTTACTTATCTGTTTCAGAAAGCCTTGGAAACTGTTGACCTGACATTCAGTGATGGTATTGACTGGAAAGCTTTTTTGCTTTCCTTTCAACAGCTCAGGGAAGAATACGGTGAAGAATACCTATCAATCCAAGCTATCGAAAAGAAGAGCAGTGGTTCGTTTTTGATTAGAATTGAGGTGCCACTAGATGCTAGCAAGGCTGAAATTGAGCGTCAGGCAAAAACACTATATGACAATAAACTCAGTACCCTTGAAGGAATATATCGTGCAGAATTGAAAGCCTCCCATGACCAGCTAGCCAGCTCCCGTCAGCGCAGCGCAAATCTGTGGGAAATTGTTAAACAGCAAGCCAATAGACCCATTATTTAAGGCTTTTCTGTATCTGTTATAGCAATTCTCAGCGTCATGATGACAAAGCTGATCTTTTTAAGGCAGAAGGCAGAAGGCAGCTATCCTGAATTAGGAAGGTCTTAAGGCAATAAGCGCCAATCCAGATTGTACCTCATAGGTATGAAAAAAGCTATATGTTAAATTATCTATATGATCTCGAAAATTATTGCTAAGCAATAGTTTTAAAAATTATTTACGGTTAGTTTATAAGCTTGAAGTATAAAATCCAGGTATAGCTATCTTTGGAGTGATTTTAACTAACAGTTTTTCAGAGTAAGTCCGTAAGAGCCGCTAAAACAGATGTTATTGCTATATAGCAATCCTATCTGATTCGTGAAAGAAATGGGCTGCTTTAAGGTAGAAGGAATCCTCCCTAACCCCCCTTAAATAAGCAGGGCTGTTTCTTGCGTCGGACTCAAATGCGATTGGTGGGGAGGTAGGGAGATAGGGAGATAGGGAGATAGCGGTGCGACCCGTGGCGAATTAAATTCGCCACGGGTCGCACCTCTGCATCGCTATATTAATACCAAATCCTGTTCCCATACCCCCCTGATCCGCATAGCCATAGATTCCTGGCATACAAGAATTTGGTCTATTTTTATAAAGGGGTTTTGACAAACGGATTTGGTATAACTTGTGTAAAGTTGCCAAAAGTCCCTCTGCTCCCTGCTCCCTGCTCCCTGCTCCCTGCTCCCTGCTCCCTGCTCCCTGCTCCCTGCTCCCTGCTCCCTGCTCCCTGCTCCCTGCTCCCTGCTCCCTATTTCAACAGTTAATTTTACTTTTGTATATTTACTTTATAAATTAGCTCTTACCATTCTGTAACTTGATTATTCTTCGAAATGAAGTATAAAATGTGGTATAAGTTATTATATATGATCTCTTAATCGTTACTTTAGAATTCATCTGTCATCCTTCATAATGACTTCATTATTGACAATTAATGCTTCATAGGACTTGATTTTTTCGAGTAAATCAATTAGTATAATATCCAAAGAACAACAAAATAAATGGGTGGTAAGTGTAATTCTGCCCCCATCGTCAAGATATCTGTCTTGGCGTTGTTCATGGTACCCTTGCTTGCCAAGTTTGAGGTTGCCTGGTTAAATAGGGTGCTTAAAACTCCCTAGAGTCTTAGGTTATTCCAAAACTTGATTACAGATATGGGTAACTCCAAATAGGAGCCTATAGAGTTAATCTCCCTTGAAATAATCTCTAAGATATGAATTTCCGATCTACTAGTAGGGATTTCCAAATAAGATGTGTTTAACTTTTACTCCAGAAAAAAACCATCTAATTTTTGGAGTCCTATATATCCTAATATTGTGTTGTTTTCAGTCAATAAACACTACATGTATCAACTATCTGGTATTTCGTCAACAAGTAGAATAATGCCAGGTTTATTGATAACTATACCCAGTTGATTGACAAGATGGGTGTACTCTAACTTGCACCCCTACCCTGAGCAGTGAAAACTAGCTAGATTGATCGATTAACTTGCCAAGTCGTGTTGTTTGACTATATAATGTTATCCGATGCTCTAAAATTAAACCCACAATCACTTACTTATCATGACGCCACTTAGTAAGGTACGAGTACTATTAGCTACTAACCTATAGGTGTCGAGCGTTGGAAACAAAAGCAACGTTCAAACAAAAAATATCCCAAGTTATGATATAACTGGGAAAATCATTAATCTTTGATAGTTAATAATCATGGTATACTCATTCCTAGAACTTGTCAAGTTAGTTGTAAGGTATTTACCTAAAACTGATTATCCAGCACTAAATAGTCGTTATTTATCTTTAAGTTATTGGCTTGGTTATTCTATAGACAAAAGCCTAGCCAGCAGGCAAAATTTATCTCATGAGCTTAAATAGCAGGGGTGCGACCCGGCGCTTTCCTGGGATCCCTAGGGAACGCGAACCAAGAGCGCGAATAACTATTTATCTTTATAATTATCATTCTAATTGTCTTGATGCAGTCGGTGATAGGGGTTTCCGAAGATCACCCTTGGCATCAAGAATAAAATAGCAAAAAAATATCTAGCTAGTTTGTAGCGATAATAAGCAAGTACACAAAATTAATTGCACATTTTTAAAAACTCAAAGCATTTCAGGGTCAGGGTTATAGAGATTCGGAGTAGGCAATTAATTCTATGTAGGTGCTTAGCAGCTTGTAATTACAAGCTTGAGTTTGGTGATGGTTAAAAATTAACTAAAGTGGTAAATAAAAATCAGCGGTATTCCTGAATTCCTATAGAAAAGGATTAGTTAAAACCACTCCAAAAGGATTAGCGAAAACTACTCCAAAGATAGCTACACTCATGTTATTCTCAATATCCTAAACTAACGGTCAATAGAGGGGCGCTCCCACGCTTTCGTGGGAGCCCTAGGGAATGGGCAGCAAAAGAAAGAATGTCCAAGTTTTGTTTCTACCAATAGTTTTGGACATTATAGCAAGCAATAGTTTTGAATTGGTTACTAAGGCAGGAGCGGAGCATAGTGGCGACTTGTATAAATTATTTCCCCAATAATGTTGAGTCTAAATTCTTGAGTTTAGTTGATTTATTAGCCGACAGAGCGCAAGCGATGCCTGAGCAGCGTGCCTATATCTTTCTACAAAACGGAGAAACAGAATCAGGAAGTTTTACCTATGGAGAATTAGATAGACAAGCCAGAGCGATCGCAGCCCATCTGCAATCAATGCAAGGAGAACGCGCTTTACTGTTATACCCTTCTGGATTAGAGTTCATTAGCGCTTTTATGGGCTGCTTATATGCTGGGGTAGTCGCGGTTCCCGTTTATCCTCCCAGACGCAATCAGAAATTGTCTCGCTTGCTCTCTATCGTTAATGATGCTCAAGCTGATGTGGCACTGACCACCACATCGATATTGGCTGACATTGAGCAAAGGTGGGAAGAGGAAGCTGAATTAGCGCAGTTGAAGTTGGTAGCTACCGATACCATTGTTGCTGATAGTCAAGAGTTTGCACCATTATCAGTAACACAGTCGAGTTTGGCGTTTTTGCAATATACGTCTGGTTCCACAGGAAAACCGAAAGGGGTAATGGTGAGCCATGGCAATATCATCCACAACCAGCAGTTAATCCATCAGGCATTTGGTCATAGCGAACAGAGTATTGGTGTCGGTTGGTTGCCATTGTTCCATGATATGGGATTGATTGGTCACGTCCTACAGCCGATTTATGGAGGATTCCCCAGTATTCTGATGCCGCCAGTGGCATTTCTGCAGAAGCCGATTCGTTGGTTAAAGGCGATTTCTAAGTATAGGGCGACTACCAGTGGCGGACCCAATTTTGCTTATGATTTATGCCTCAAAAAAGTTAAACCAGAACAATTAGCTAGTCTTGACTTGAGCAGCTGGGATTTAGCTTACAGTGGGGCAGAACCATTACGGGCAGAGACTCTGAAGCAATTTGGCCAAAAATTTGCGAACTGTGGTTTTAACTACAGTGCCTTTTATCCTTGCTATGGCATGGCGGAGACTACCTTATTTGCTACCGGTGGTGAAAAGACTCAATCGCCGGTGATCCAAGGGGTATTAGCAGGAGAACTTGAGCAAAATTCGGTAGTAGAGACTGAAATTTCCTCGGATGAAAGTCGAGTTTTTGTTGGTGTTGGTCGTCCTTACCTGAACACAACAGTAATTATCGTTAACCCGGAGTCCTTAACTCCGAGTGAACCAGGACAAGTCGGAGAGATTTGGGTGTCGGGAGCGAGTGTGGCGATGGGCTACTGGAGGAAACCACAGAAAACCCAGGAGACCTTTCATGCAAACCATGCAGATAGTCAAGAAGGGCCGTTTCTGCGCACAGGAGATTTGGGATTTTTGCTGGATGGGGAGTTGTTCATTACTGGACGAATCAAAGATGTGATGATCATCCGAGGCCAAAACCATTATCCCCAGGACATCGAACTGACAGTTGAGAAGAGTCACCCAGCACTGCGCCCTCATTGTGGGGCGGCGTTTACGGTGGAGTTCAAAGGGTCAGAGCGACTGGTGATTGTTCAGGAGGTAGAACGAAGTTACCTACGGAAGCTGGATGTGAAAGAGGTAGCAGCAAGTATCTGTCAGGCGGTGACGGCAGAGCATGCTCTACAGGTTTATGCCATGGTTTTGGTTAAGACCGGCAGCATTCCCAAGACTTCTAGCGGTAAAATTCGCCGTCAGGCCTGTCGGGCTGAGTTTCTCACTGGTAGTTTGAATGTGGTCGGGGATTGGAGTCTCAATCCTCAGGGAAAAACCAAGTTTCGGGATTTACAAGCTGATTTCGAATCCTTATTACAGAAAGTACAAGCTTGTAAATAGTTGTGAAACAGGAAATCACTAGATCTTATCAGGAGTATTGTTGATGCAGTTGGACACCACAGCAAAATTTGAGTCTGTTACAAGTTCAAGAAAGAAAATAACGATAGGCAATGATGACTTAAAACAACTACAAAGACGTTTTGCCTTGGCCACTGTTTTAATTCCTTTTCTAGGGTCGGTTCTGGCAATTGGACTACTTTGGCGATCCGGGATTGGTGCAGTGGAAGTAGCACTGTTGATCAGCATGTACGCTTTGACTATTATCGGAATTACTGTCGGTTTTCACCGACACTTCGCACACTGCGCCTTCAAGACTAATATTGCAGTCCGAATCATCTTTGCCATCCTTGGTTCTATGGCTGCTCAAGGTCCGGTCATTCACTGGGTAAGCAACCATAGACGACATCATCAGTACAGTGACCAGTCCGGAGATCCTCATTCACCTCACCTTTACGAAGGTATTCGCGGACTATGGCATGGCCATATCGGCTGGATGCTGAATAGTGAGGTAACAAATGCAGCAGTCTTTGCTAAGGACTTACTGCGAGACTCTGCCATTGCCAAAGTCAACCAATTGTACCTAACTTGGGTAATTCTGGGACTTGCCATCCCCGGTGTTCTGGGTGGAGTTGTGACAGGGACGTGGATGGGAGCTTGGCAGGGATTCCTGTGGGGGGGGCTTGTCCGAATTTTCTTGGCACATCATGTCACTTGGAGCATCAACTCAATCACCCACCTCTATGGCAGCCGTCCCTTTGATACTAGCGAGCAAAGTACAAACAATCTCTGGTTAGCTATCCCCAGTTTTGGCGAAGCTTGGCACAACAACCATCATGCTTTTCCGAATTCAGGAAAGTTTGGATTGCAATGGTGGGAAATTGACCTGGGTTATTGGATAATTCGTACTCTTGAATTCGCTGGATTAGTTTGGGAGGTTAAGACTCCTACAGCAGGAATGATAGAGGCTAAAAAGGCTGCTTAGCTTATCTTTCAACAATTCGGTTAAAGTGTACTAATCAAAATTACTAAGGAGATTAAAACAATGGAATTCAAAACTTCTCAACTTAAGGAGATGTCTACAGTTTCTGAAAATAACAATGGCAATGGAGATGCACCCAAGAAGCCTGGAAGTGAAGCAGATATTCAAGCCTGGTTAGTCTCCTATCTGGCCGAACTGCTGGAAATTGAATCAGATGAGATAGATGTGAAAATTCCCTTTGATCGCTATGGTCTCGATTCTTCTGCAGCAGTTGGTCTAACTGGTGACCTTGAAGATTGGCTGGGCTCAGAGATAGATCCAACCCTAATGTACGATTATCCCACTATTCAAGCTATGGCTCAGCATCTAGCAATAGAAGGCTAAGTAAAGAGGTAAGTACCTGTATTTTTAAAGGAATGAATCCATCAACTAAACTTGATATAAAATAGTCAGTTTATGAAAAGGATATTAACTCACGTAAATTAATTTATAAAAAATAAAATAATGTTATGAATTCTGTGAAAACTATAAATCCCGATGGTTCGAATCAGGCAGATATAATTGATTACAAGGGAGCCTCGGCTGAGGCAATCCAGCATCATTATGATGCAGGTAATGATTTTTATAGACTTTGGCTTTATCATAGTACTAACGCCTATTATTCTGCCCTTTGGGAAGAAAATGACACCCTTGAATCAGCGCAGTTAAGAAAGATTGATTTTCATATCAACCAAGCCCGAGCTAGGGGTGCTAAAAGAGTATTAGATGTGGGTTGTGCCTGGGGTGGCACCCTGAAACGCCTTGTGGAAATGCACAATGTCGAGCATGCCGTAGGTCTGACATTGAGTAAGGCTCAGGCAGAGTGGATTGAGTCGTTCAACCAGCCAGGAATTGAAGTTAACTTAAAAAGTTGGTCTGACTACTTTCCCGAAGAACCTTTCGATGCAATTATATCAATCGGTGCCTTTGAGCATTTTGCTAAACTGGAACTATCGCAAGAGCAAAAAATAGAGTGCTATAGGACATTTTTTCAGCGCTGTCATGAGTGGCTAAAACCAGGTGGTTGTATGTCAATCCAAACCATCGTCTATGAGAACTCGCGAAGAGAAGACTTCAGTAAGTTTTTTGCTGAGGAAATATTTCCGGAATCTGATTTACCTCGTCTAGCGGACATTGCGAAAGCAACAGAGACAATTTTCGAGATTGTAGCCCTGAAGAATGACAGGGGACACTACGAACGAACCCTCAAGGTATGGCTAAAAAGGTTAAAAGCGAACCGTAAAGAAGCCGTAAATCTGGTGGGTGAGAAAGTGGTTGCCAGATATGAAAAATACCTCGCCATTTGTATGATTGGTTTCCACACTGGAACTACGAACTTGTCCCGCCTTACCCTGCGCCGGATTGAGAATCCTCGGAAGTAATTGCCTAGCACACAAATAAACATAACTAAGGCGATGAATGAAATCGAACCTATAGCAATTATTGGCATTGGTTGTCGTTTGCCTGGTGCAAAGACTCCAGAAGCTTTCTGGCAGCTCTTGCGTAACGGCGTGGATGCCATTACCGAGGTACCACCAGAGCGGTGGGATATTGACACCTTTTATGACCCTTCCCCAGCTACATCAGGAAAAATGTACACCCGGTGGGGTGGCTTTGTGGAACAGGTGGATCGGTTTGAGCCGAGTTTCTTCGGGATTTCTCCCCGTGAGGCACAGCGACTAGATCCCCAGCAAAGACTGTTGTTGGAGGTAGTCTGGGAAGCCCTAGAAAATGCAGCAATAGTGCCAGAATCCCTGGCTCGTAGTCAAACTGGGGTGTTCATCGGCATCAGTAACGCTGACTACCACAGACTTATCTACAAAGACTGCTCTGGTATTAATGCATACAGTGGTACGGGCACCGCCTCTTCCGTTGCTGCCAATCGCCTATCCTATGTGCTGAATCTGTTTGGGCCGAGTGTAGCGATAGATACAGCTTGCTCCTCATCCCTGGTAGCACTCCACTACGCCTGCGGTAGTTTGCTCAGCCTTGAGTCCAACTTGTGTTTAGTGGGAGGGGTAAACTTGATGCTTTCCCCAGAGCAGACTATCACTTTCTCTCAAGCACAAATGATGGCCGCTGACGGTCGTTGTAAAACATTTGATGCGAGTGCCGACGGTTATGTCCGAGGGGAGGGATGTGGGGTAGTTGTCCTCAAGCGTCTTTCCGATGCCCTCAGAGATGGAGACAATATTCAGGCAATCGTAAGAGGCTCAGCAGTTAACCAAGATGGCCTAACTAATGGACTGACAGCACCCAATGGTCCTTCCCAGCAAGCGGTGATCCGTCAGGCGCTGGAAAAGGCTGGAGTCAAACCAGCACAGATTAGCTATATTGAAGCTCATGGCACTGGAACATCTCTGGGGGATCCCATCGAGGTTAAATCCTTAAAAGCAGTGCTGATGGAAGACCGTGAGCCCGATCAGCCCTGTTGGATTGGCTCAGTCAAAACTAATATTGGTCATTTGGAACCTGCTGCTGGGATTGCTGGCTTGATCAAGGTAGTGCTATCCCTGCAACATGGGGAGATTCCACCTCACTTGCACTTCAACCAATTAAATCCATATATCAAAATTAAGAACACTCCTATAAAAATTCCTACCTCACTCCAAAAATGGTCTGCTGGTGAGAAACCAAAAATGGCTGGTGTCAGTTCTTTTGGGTTTGGTGGCACTAATGCCCATGTCATTCTCGAAGAAGCACCCTCACAATTCAAAATTCAAAATTCAAAATTCAAAAGTGAAGAGTTTATTGAGCGTCCAAGCCATATTTTAACGTTATCTGCTAAATGTGAGAAGGCGCTGCAAGAGCTAGCCCAAAGGTATCAAGAATTTTTAGCTAATAATTCCACAGCAGCAATAGCTGATATCTGTTTTACTGCGAATACAGGGCGTAGCCATTTCAAGCATCGCTTAGCTGTTGTAGCAGAATCTACAGAAAAGTTAAGTCAACAATTAAAGGGGTTTGAAACGGGAGTTGATACTCCTGGAGTAGTTAGAGGTCCAGTTCCCAGCAAAAAGCCCCCGAAAATCGTATTTTTATTTACCGGTCAGGGTTCCCAATATGTGGACATGGGAAGGGAACTCTACAAAACCCAACCAACCTTCCGGAAAACCCTTGAGCAATGTGATGCCATTCTCGGTGCCTATCAACAGAAGTCTCTACTGAGTATCTTGTATCCAGAACCAGGGGAAACTTCACCAATTGATCAAACTGCCTATACTCAACCCGCCCTATTTGCCATTGAATATGCGCTCTTTCAGTTATGGAAATCCTGGGGCATTGAACCAGATGTGGTGATGGGTCACAGTGTGGGGGAATATGTGGCCGCCTGTGTAGCAGGAGTATTTAGCCTCGAAGATGGCCTAAAACTAATTGCCCATCGGGGAAGGTTAATGCAGCAGTTACCTTCTGGAGGAGAGATGGTAGCGGTGATGGCATCATACGAGAAAGTAAATCAACTGATTGCCCCATACACAGAACAAGTGGCAATAGCTGCCATCAACGGACCTGTGAGCACTGTAATTTCTGGTGCAGCAGAAGCGATTGGGACGCTTCTCGACAGCTTAGAAGCAGAAGGAATCAAGACCAAACAACTGCAAGTATCCCATGCCTTCCATTCACCCTTGATGGAGCCGATGTTGGCAGACTTTGAAGCAGTAGCTAGTCAAATGAGCTACAATCAACCCCGGATTCCCCTGATTTCAAATGTGACAGGAGCTATAGCTGACGAGAGTATTGCCACAGCAAGCTACTGGGTAAATCATGTCCGCCAACCCGTGAAGTTTGCCCACAGTATGGAGACTTTACAGCAACTTGGTTATGACGTCTTCCTAGAAATTGGACCACTACCAATTTTGTTAGGCATGGGAAAACAGTGTTTGCCAGAAGAACTAGGAGTATGGTTGCCTTCTCTGCGTCCTGCTCAAGAAGACTGGCAGCAAATGCTACATAGTTTGGCTCAATTATATGTACAGGGAGTCAAAGTAGATTGGTTAGGCTTTGAACGCGATTATTCCCGTAGCAAAGTGGTATTGCCCACTTATCCCTGGCAACGGCAACGGTATTGGATAGAAACAGATAATACCCTGATACATAAAAAGCAATTTTTGTCAAATTATGAGACTCTTCACCCCCTACTTGGTCAAAGATTGCGTTTAGCAGGCTTTGACCAGCAAATTCGTTTTGAGTGCCTTCTGAGCTCATCCCAACCAAGTTACCTAAAACACCATTGTGTTTTTTCTGTTCCTGTCTTGCCAGCAGCGGCTTACCTGGAAATAGCGTTAGCTGCAGGTAATACTTTATTCAAATCCGAAAATTTAATCCTAGAAGATGTTGTTATTCAACAAGCGTTGATTCTGCCAGAAGATGAACTCCAAACTATTCAGATAGTATTAACTCCACAAGAAACGCTTTGCTATAACTTCCAAATTTTCAGTTTAGATGTAGGTTCTCAGCAATCAGAAGTAAAATGGACTCTACACGTTCAAGGAAAATTACTGGCAGGGGATAAAGACACACAACCAAAAACAACAGACTTAAAAACTCTTATTGGCGAGTACAATCAACAGATATCACCTAAAGACTTTTACCTTGAGTATAAAGACAGAGGCATTGATTACGGTGATTGTTTCCAAGCCGTTCGACAACTGTGGTGCAGTGAAGAAAAAGCCCTAGGTCAAATTCAGTTGCCAGAAACCTTAGTAAACCAAGCAACGTTCTACCAACTCCATCCTGTGCTTTTAGATGCTAGTTTTCAGGTGTTAGCAGCCGCCTTGGATGGAACTGAAAATCAGGATACTTACTTGCCAGTAAAGATAAAACGCCTACAACTTCATCGTCGGACAAGTAACACTTTGTGGACTGAAGTAGAGATAAATGCAACAACAGCTAGTCCACAAACCTTAACTGGTGAAGTTTGTTTATGGGATAAACAAGGAGTAGTAGTAGCTGTTGTAGAAGGGTTAACGGTATTACGTACTTCTCGCCAAGCTTTACTACGTACTCAAGAGCAAGATCTAAAGAATTGGTTATATCAAATCCATTGGCAAGCACAATCGACTTCATCTCAACCCGAGTCCCTGGATTTAAAACAATCAGGTAGCTGGCTGCTGTTTGCTTCACCGACAGGTATAGGAAAGGATCTCGCAGAATTCTTACAAACACAAGGTCAGCACTGTATCCTAGTGACACCAGGAACAGAGTACCAGCAGTTAAACCCGCAACATTACCAGCTCAACCCTACTGAGTCTGAAGATTTTGCTCGCCTGCTAAACGAAAGTTTAGTGGCTCAGCCGAGCCTAACAGGAATCGTGCATCTGTGGAGTTTGCCGTCAACCACAGCAGTACCGTCATCATTACAGGAGTTACAAAACGCTCAAGAATTGGGATGTGGTAGTGTACTCCATCTAGTACAGGCGATAGTACAAAGTCAAAATACAGCACTTCCCCGACTCTGGCTAGTGACCCAAGGCTCCCAGTCAGTGGGGAACTCTTCACCTCCGGTACAATTCCAACAAGCACCTCTATGGGGACTAGGTCGGGTAATTGCCTTGGAACACCCACAATTGCCGTGCCGACTTTTAGACCTAGACCCTACCCTAGAGGTTTCCCAAGCAGCCCAAGGTTTATTCAAGGAACTTTTGTCAAAGGATGTTGAAGACCAAATCGCCTATCGTCAAGGGGTGCGTTATGTCCCACGATTAGTCCAACAACAGGGGATTTCAACAAAAGAAGAGGAATTACAGATACCAGCGGAACACCCCTTCCAGTTAAAGCTATCGGACTATGGGTTGTTAGACAATCTCACTCTCAAGCCCATCACTCGTCGTGCCCCAGAACCGGAAGAGGTAGAAATTCAAGTGACGGCGGTAGGACTCAACTTCAGGGATGTACTCAATGCCCTGGGGCTGCTCAAGGAGTATTACGCTGAATACCTTGGTATTACAAGTGCGAAGGAGCTGACCTTTGGGTTTGAGTGTGCTGGCACCATTGTGGCCGTAGGGGAAAAGGTATCTCACTTAAACGTTGGAGATGACGCGATCGCAACCATCGTTCCTGATGCCTTGAGTAGCTTTGTCACGACTCGAGCGGAGTTTGTGGTTTGCAAACCGTCACAAATCAGCCCAACCGAAGCAGCAACTATTCCCCTAGCCTTTCTGACCGCCTACTACGGTTTGGAACACCTAGCCCAAATTCAGCCAGGAGATCGAGTGTTAATTCATTCCGCTGCAGGGGGGGTGGGACAAGCCGCAGTGCAGTTAGCCCAAATGGCGGGAGCAGAAGTTATAGCTACAGCTAGTCCCCCCAAGTGGGAATTTCTCAAATCTCAGGGAGTGCAACACATCATGAACTCCCGTACCTTAGATTTTGCGGAGGAAGTGGACACTCTGACCCAGTCAGAGGGGGTAGACATTGTCCTCAACAGCCTCAATGGAGAATTCATTGACAAGAGCTTTGAGGTTTTAGCCACCGGAGGACGGTTCATTGAAATTGGCAAAATTGGCATCTGGGATCACAAGCAGGTCAAAGAAAAAAGACCAGATGCACGGTATTATCCCTTTGATTTAGGGGAAGTAGCCCAAGGGAACCCGAATTTAATTCAAACCTTGTTGAGCTCACTGGTGGAGAAATTCGACCACGGTGAGCTCAACCCCTTACCCCACAAAGTATTTCCCATCCAAAAGGCCATTGAGGCTTTCCGCCACATGCAGCAAACCAAACACATGGGCAAGGTGGTGATTTCGATGGCAGAAACGAGCACAGCCGAAATGGCCAAGCCGGTTTCTGTGGAAAGGGAAGGTAGTTACTTAATTACTGGGGGTAATGGAGCCTTGGGACTGAGGGTAGCTCAGTGGATGGTATCTATCGGAGCAAGGCATATGGTACTGATGGGGCGTAGGGCTCCATCTGTTGCAGCTCAGGAAGTAATTAATCAGCTAGAACAGTCAGGGGCTGAGGTACTAGTAGTGTCAGGGGATGTGTCCAAGGAACAAGATGTGGCCAGAATCCTGGCAAAAATTGACTCATCGTATCCACCATTGCGAGGTGTGATTCATGGAGCCGGGGTATTAGATGATGGGGTACTGCAGCAGATGAGTTGGGAGCGCTTTACCCGAGTGATGGCACCAAAAGTAGAAGGGGCTTGGCATCTGCATACCTTGACTGAGCATCTGCAGTTGGACTTTTTTGTGTGTTTCTCCTCGATGGCTTCATTACTGGGTTCACCAGGTCAAGGAAACTATGCTGCGGCTAATGGGTTTATGGATGCCCTAGCCCATCATCGACGGGCAAAAGGTTTACCAGGGTTGAGCATCAACTGGGGACCGTGGGCAGAAGTAGGCATGGCAGGGCGTCTGGATCATCAAAACCAAAAACGGATGACAGCTCAGGGGATTAGCCCCATCCCCCCAGATCAGGGATTACAGGTATTGGAAGGGTTGTTAACTCAGCCAGCAACACAGGTATCTGTTTTTCCAGTCAATTGGTTCCAATTCTTGCAGCAGTTTCCGGGTAATAAGATTCCAACCTTTCTTTCTGAAATCGCCATTCAGATGGAATTATCAGAGAAAATTGCTCCCAAGCAAAGTGAATTATTGGACAAGTTGAAGCAAGTTAATCAACAGGAGCGTATCAACCTCCTAATCGCTTATCTAACCGATGTGGTGGCAAAGGTTCTGCATCTGAACAACACTAATCTGCCTGATATTAATCAGGGCTTCTTTGATATGGGAATGGACTCCCTCATGGCAGTTGAGTTTGGGAATCGCTTGCAGTCCGATTTAGGTGTTTTTCTCTCTTCCACAACCGTCTTTGAGTATTCAAACATTAAGGAACTTGCTGTTTACTTAGATGAAGTTATTCCTGGGGATATTGAAGAAGAACAATCAGAGTGTACGTCTACTAAACAGGAGGATAACCCAGAAAAGATTGCTTGGGAACAAGTTATTCAGCTCTCTGCAAATGAGCTTACTACCTCGATTGAAGAGCAACTTGCCCAATTAGAAACTTCTTTAAAGGAAAATTGGTGATGAGCAACTATTCTCTTGGCAATGGAAGTCAACTATCAACACAGCAACGCCTTTTAATTGGACTTCAGCAAGCAAACGCTAAACTTGACGCAGTCAAAAGAGCCCAAACTGAACCGATTGCCATCATTGGAATGGGTTGTCACCTCCCTGGAGGAGTCGATAACCCAGAATCTTACTGGCACTTACTACATGAAGGAATAGATGCCATTACCGAGGTTCCTTCTGCAAGATGGAATCTTGATGAATACTACGATCCCAATCCTGAAGCCCCAGGAAAAACTTACACCCGTTGTGGTGGCTTTTTACAACAACCTGTTGATCGATTCGACTCACAATTTTTTGGTATTTCTCCTCGTGAGGCTGTTAAATTAGACCCCCAGCAGCGACTACTACTTGAGGTGGTTTGGGAAGCTATTGAAAATGCTGGGTTATCAGCAGATCAGCTCAGAGGCACTCAAACTGGAGTATTTGTAGGTTTGAGTAGCCATGACTATGAATACAAGGCTTTTGGAGCCAACCCTAGTAATATTGATGCTTACAGCGGATTAGGAAATGCTCAAAGTATTGCGGTTGGTAGGATATCCTATATTCTCGGCTTACTTGGACCAACGTTTCAATTGGATACAGCCTGCTCCTCATCTTTAGTAGCTGTCCATCTAGCCTGCCAGAGCCTACGAGCCAAAGAGTCGAATTTGGCTTTAGTTGGAGGGGTAAACTTGATGCTTTCCCCTGCTCCAACCATCTTTTTCTGCAAAACTCACGCCTTATCAGCCGATGGTCGGTGTAAAACTTTTGATGCGGCTGCGGATGGTTATGGGCGAGGGGAAGGGTGCGGGATAGTAGTCCTCAAGCGTCTTAGTGATGCTATTGCAGATGCAGACAATATCTTAGCTCTGATCAGGGGTTCAGCAATCAACCATGACGGAGCTAGCAGTGGGTTAACTGTACCTAACAAGAAAGCTCAGCAATTGTTGATTCACCAAGCCTTAGATAATGCCAAGGTAGACCCAAAAGACGTAAGCTACATCGAAGCTCATGGCACAGGAACCAGTCTTGGAGACCCTATTGAAGTTGGGGCATTAGGGGAATTTTTTGGAAAAAATCGTCCTGATAACCAACCCTTAACTATAGCTTCTGCTAAGACGAACATTGGTCACTTGGAAGCTGCTTCTGGAGTGGCGGGTTTAATTAAGGTGATACTGGCTTTGCAGCATGAAAAGATTCCCCCTCATCTAAACTTTAATGAACCCAATCCTCGTATTAACTGGAAAGAGCTACAGGTGAGAGTACCCACCACAGTCCTGCCCTGGCCAAGAGCAGAAAAGCGCCGTCTAGCTGGAGTTAGTGCTTTTGGTTTTAGTGGAACTAATGCCCATGTGGTGGTAGAAGAAGCCCCTGTGCCTGACCCTATCCCTCAAGGAAAAGTAGACCGTCCGGTTCATCTGCTGGCTCTATCGACCAGAACAGAAGCCGCTCTCAAAGAATTAATCATACGTTATCAAAAGCACCATTACACCCATCCAGAATTGACCATAGGAGATATTTGCTTTAGTGCTAATACAGGGCGTAAGCATTTTAACCACCGCCTAAGTGTAGTGGCAAAGTCCGTAGCAGAATTAAGTGAAAAACTTGCTGCTTTTAATGATGCACAGGACGTGGTAGGAGTATGCCAAAGACAACTGCCAACCACTACAACTCAGCCCAAAATCGCATTTTTATTCACCGGTCAGGGTTCCCAATATGTGGACATGGGAAGGGAACTCTACTCTACCCAACCAACCTTCCGCAAAACCCTTGAGCAATGTGATGCCATTCTAGGTGCCTATCAACAGAAGCCTCTGCTCAGTGTCTTGTATCCAGAACCAGGGGAAACTTCACCAATAGATGAAACTGCCTATACTCAACCCGCCCTATTTGCCATTGAATATGCGCTCTTTCAGTTGTGGAAATCCTGGGGCATTGAACCGGATGTGGTGATGGGTCACAGTGTGGGGGAATATGTGGCCGCTTGTGTAGCAGGAGTATTTAGTTTAGAAGATGGATTAAAGCTAATTGCCCATCGGGGAAAGTTAATGCAAGAGTTACCCCCAGACGGCAAGATGGTGGCGGTGTTGGCATCCTTGAACCAAGTGCAAGAAGCGATTGAACCCTACGCAGAAAAAGTAGCGATCGCTGCCATTAACGGTCCGATGAGTTTAGTCATTTCCGGGCAGCGTCAAGCCCTAGAGGCCGTCTGTGCCACCCTGGCCGGGGACGGGGTCAAGATCAAGTCTTTACAGGTAAATCATGCTTTCCATTCTGCCTTGATGGAACCGATGCTGGGGTCCTTTGAGGCAGTGGCCCAAGAGCTCACCTACTCAAAGCCCCGTATCCCAATAATTTCCAATGTCACTGGACAACAAGCTGATGATGAGATTGCCACCCCCCAATATTGGGTTCGTCATGTGCGACAGCCGGTGAAATTTGCCTGGGGGATGAAGACCCTTGGTCAAGAAGGTTATCAGATATTTGTCGAAATTGGTTCCAAACCAATTTTGTTAGGGATGGGAAGGCAGTGTTTGCCAGAAGGAGTAGGAGTTTGGTTGCCCAGTCTCCGTCCAGGGCAAGAAGACTGGCAGCAACTGCTGCAGAGTTTAGGGCAGTTGTATGTCCAGGGGGTGGTGGTGGATTGGTCAGAGTTTGACCGAGATTATCCTCGTCGTAAAGTACTGTTGCCCACTTATCCTTGGCAACGTCAGCGGTATTGGATTGAAACTTCAGAAAATGACAGCCAAAAAGCTGCTTATTCCAATTCAGAAAATAAGACCACTACCATTGTGGATTGGCTGAACCATGGCAATACTCAACAGTTGCTTCAACAATTAGAAAAAGTAGGGAAATTTACTCCAGAACAAACCAAGGTTTTGCCAGAAATGCTGCAAATATTGGTCAAACAGCACCAAGAACAACTCACAGCAGCAACTGTCAAAGATTGGCTCTATCAAGTACAGTGGAAACCATTATCCTCCCCAGTCAAGACTACCTTAGAAGCGAGCCAAAATTCTCAAGAGGGTCATTGGCTAATTTTTGCTGACTCCACGGTCCTTGGGCAAGCCTTGGCTGCAAATTTACAGCAACAAGGTCATCAATGCACTTTGGTCTATGCCAGAGATGCCTACCAGATAATGGAAACAGGAATTTACGGCCTTAATCCTGGCGAACCGGGAGATTTTGAACTTTTGTTCCAAGAGGTTATAAAAACCAGCCAGTTGCCATTAAAGGGAATAATTCACCTGTGGAGTTTAGATGCAGTTCCCGAACAGGAGTTGACTATCTCAAGTTTAGAGCAGAGTCAGAGACTCAGTTGTGGCAGTGTCTTGCATTTGCTGCAAGCTCTACTCAAGCAAAATTTATCAGCTTCAGCTCGATTGTGGTTAATTACCCGTGGAGCACAACCAGTGGCATCTCAGAGTGATTCTGTCGCAGTAGCCCAAGCTCCCATATGGGGACTAGGAAAAGTGGCAGCTCTGGAACATCCTCAACTGTGGGGTGGAATGGTGGACTTAGATCCATCAGCACCTCAAGGTGAGGTAGAGATGCTGTTGGCACAGATTCAGAATACCCAAGGAGAAGATCATCTCGCCTTTCGAGAAGGATTTTCCTATGTGCCCCGTCTAGTGAAGCAGGTGTTAGCAGAATCAAAAGAAGTTTTGTGGGACGACCATAGTACATACCTAATTACTGGTGGACTAGGAGCCTTAGGGCTGCAAGTAGCTCAGTGGATGGTATCCCAGGGAGCAAGACATCTGGTACTAACTGGGCGTCGAGAGGCATCTGGAACAGCTATTGAGATAATTAGAGAATTAGAACAGCTAGGAACTAAAGTGCTTCTCCTCCAAGCTGATGTTTCTAAGCCAGAAGATGTAGCTCAGATGGTACAGGTCATTAAGTCATCTCTACCACCCTTGAAAGGCATTATTCATGCTGCCGGTGTTTTAGATGATAGTGTATTGCAGATGATGTCCTGGGAGAGCTTGAGGAGTGTGATGGCTCCGAAGCTAGAGGGAGCCTGGAACTTACACACCTTAACTCAGAATAGCCCCTTAGACTTCTTTATTTGTTTCTCTTCAGTGGCTTCATTACTGGGTTCACCAGGTCAAGGAAACTATGCTGCTGCCAATGCTTTCATGGATGGTCTAGTTTATCATCGTCGTGCCATGGGTTTACCAGGTTTGAGCATCAACTGGGGACCGTGGAGTACAGCAGGGATGGCAGTCAACTTGGATAGTCGTTATCAAAGTCGAATGGTGGCTATGGGAATCAGTCCTCTAGCTTCAGAACAAGGATTGCAGATTCTAGGACAACTACTGGAAAAATCCTTACCACAGGTAGGAGTTTTACCAGTGGAATGGTCAGTGTTCCAGGAGCAATTCAGTTTTGCTAATCAAATGCCATTGCTTGCGGAATTGGTAACAGAAAGCGAATCGACAAAGACAAAGCAGCATGAGCTTTTAGAAAGATTAGAATCTGCTCCCGAGTGCGATCGCCAAAACATTTTAATAACTCACATTCAAACTGAAGTTGCGAAGGTATTAGGGCTTGATTCATCTGACTTACTAGATCCAGATCAGGGTTTTGTTGACATGGGTATGGACTCACTGATGGCAGTGGAACTAAAAAACCGACTCCAAAACAATCTTAGAATTCCCCTTGCTGCAACATTAGCAATTGAGTATCCAACCATTCAAAAACTCTCCAAGTATTTAGCTGAGGAAGTAATGGGATGGAGGTTACCTGAGAAGAGTGACATGAACTTACCCAAAATTGAAGAAGAACATGGGAATGCTTTGTCAGAAGTAAAACAAATTGCTGAAGACGATGTCGAATCCTTAATTGCCAAGGAAGTTGAAGAACTAAAAACGCTATTAGGAGGTAGTCACTAATGAACCAGGTATCCCACAAAGAAGAACAACTCTCTTCATCTAAACAGGTACTTTTAGCACTGAAGGAAGCAAGAGCTAGATTAGAGACAGTTGAGCGTTCAAAGAGCGAACCAATTGCCATAATTGGTATGGGCTGCCGATTTCCTGGAGGAGCAAATGACCCAGAGACATTCTGGCGACTTTTGCGTGATGGTACAGATGCCATTAGCTCGATTCCTTGCTCGCGGTGGGACATTGATGCTTATTACGACCCCAATCCCGATACGACCGGGAAAATGTACATCCGTCAGGCTGGATTATTATCCCAGGTAGACCAATTCTCACCTCAGTTTTTTGGCATTTCCCCTAGAGAAGCCATTAGCCTTGATCCCCAGCAACGTTTAATGTTAGAGGTGAGCTGGGAAGCTCTAGAGAGAGCAGGACAAGCACCGAATGAATTAAAGGATAGTCAAACAGGTGTTTTTCTAGGCATTGGTCAAAATGATTATGCACAATTGCAGCTAAGCTCTGGTGAGATCGAGCGCATTAACCCCTATGATGGAACGGGAAACGGCTTTTGCTTTGCTTCTGGTCGATTATCATACTTTTTAGGTTTGCAAGGCCCTTGTTTAGCTGTAGATACCGCTTGTTCCTCTTCTTTGGTAGCACTACATTTGGCTTGTCAAAGCCTGCGTGCAGGTGAGTGTAATCTAGCCCTAGCGGGTGGGGTACAACTAATTCTTTCCCCTGTGGTGACTACAGCTTTATGCCAGATGAAAGCTCTATCACCGGATGGTCGTTGTAAGACCTTTGATGCAGCCGCTGATGGTTACGGAAGAGGCGAGGGATGCGGGGTTATCGTCCTCAAGCGTCTTTCAGATGCTATCAGTGATGGCAATAAGATTTTGGCAACGATTCGAGGCTCTGCCGTTAATCATGATGGGCCAAGTAGTGGTCTGACGATTCCGAACAAACTGGCACAGGAAAAACTAATTAAGCAGACCCTAGCAGCAGCTAAGGTAAATCCATCTCAGGTGAGTTATGTGGAAGCACATGGTACAGGAACTTCCTTGGGAGATCCCATAGAAGTCAGAGCCTTAGCTGCTGTTTTTGGACTTGGGCGTTCTTCAGAAAATCCTTTAACAATTGGTTCGCTAAAAACCAATATTGGTCACCTAGAAGCAGCAGCAGGTATTGCTGGTTTGATGAAGGTGGTCTTACAAATGCAACACCAAGAAATTGCTCCTCATCTACACTTCAAACAGCCCAATCCCTATATAAACTGGGAAGAACTTCCAGTGGTAGTGCCAACCCAACCGATTCAGTGGTCATCTGGTTCAAAGGGACGACTAGCAGGGGTGAGTTCCTTTGGTATCAGTGGCACTAATGCCCATGTAATTCTGGAGGAAGCACCAAAACAATTCAAAATTCAAGGGATAAATGAGCGTCCGTGCCATATATTAACTTTGTCTGCTAAGTGCTCCAAAGCGCTGCAAGAGCTAGCACAAAGGTATCAAGAATTTTTAGGAAATAATTCCACAGATAAGATTGGAGATATCTGTTTCACTGCTAATACCGGGCGTAAGCATTTTAACCACCGCCTAAGTGTAGTGGCAAAGTCCGTAGCTGAATTAAGTGAAAAACTTGCTGCTTTTAATGATGCACAGGAAGTGGCAGGAGTATACCAAAGAAAACTGCCAACCACTACAGCTCAGCCCAAAATCGCATTTTTATTCACCGGTCAAGGTTCACAGATAGTGAATATGGGACGGCAACTCTATGAACAACAGCCGGTCTTCCGGAAAACCCTTGAGCAATGTGATGGCATTCTACGTGTCTATCAACAGAAGCCTCTACTTAGTGTCTTGTACCCAGAACCAGGGGAAACCTCACCAATTGATCAAACTGCCTATACTCAACCAGCTCTATTTGCCATCGAATATGCGCTCTTTCAGTTGTGGAAATCTTGGGGCATAAAACCCGATGTGGTCATGGGTCACAGTGTGGGTGAATATGTGGCCGCCTGTGTAGCAGGAGTATTTAGTTTAGAAGATGGCCTAAAACTGATTGCCCATCGGGGACGTTTAATGCAGCAGCTACCTTCATTAGGTGAAATGGTAGCGGTGATGGCATCAAAAGAGAAAGTCAATCAACTGATTGCCCCATACACAGAAACAGTGGCAATAGCCGCCATCAATGGACCAGAAAACATCGTAATTTCTGGGGCAGCAGAAGCGGTTGGGACAGTTAAGGACAGCTTAGAAGCAGAAGGAATCAAGACCAAACAGCTACAAGTATCCCACGCCTTCCATTCACCCTTGATGGAGCCGATGTTGGCAGAGTTTGAAGCAGTAGCTAGTCAAATCACCTACAATCAACCCCAGATTCCCCTGATCTCAAATGTTACAGGAGCTAGATCTTCTGAGAGTGTTGCTACAGCCAGCTATTGGGTAAATCATGTCCGCCAACCGGTGAAGTTTGCCCAAAGTATGGAGACCTTGCACCAACTTGGTTATGACGTCTTCCTAGAAATTGGATCGAAACCAATTTTATTAGGCATGGCAACGCAGTGTTTGCCAGAGGGTGTCGGAGTATGGTTGCCTTCTCTGCGTCCTGGTCAAGAAGACTGGCAGCAAATGCTACAAAGTTTAGCTCAGTTATATGTGCGGGGAGTTAAAGTTGATTGGTTAGGGTTTGATAAATATTATTCACGTAGTAAGGTGGTATTGCCCACTTATCCCTGGCAACGGCAACGGTATTGGATAGAGACTTCCCAGGGATATTCTAACCGACTGAACCAACAGATGTACCCACTGTTGGGAAGTAAGGTAGAATTGGCAGCCACTGGTCAGACAATTTACCACCAGCACATAAACCTAAGCAACTGTCCCTGGATTGGAGACCACCGAGTCTACGACACTGCTGTAATTCCCGGTGTCAGCTACATCGCCATGACATTTGCAGCAGTGGGCACACCGGCAGCAGTGGAGGAGGTTAACTTTATACAACCCCTAATTCTGGCCACACCTAATGCTACCCGTGAAACACAACTTTTGATTCATCCTGCTGATAGTAATCAGACTAAGCAAAAGGTGGAAGTTTTTAGTAGAGATGCCACTGAGGGAGGCCAATGGCAACAGCACGCTGAAATTACCCTGTTAAATACCCCACCCTCAATACCCGCCTTAAAAGTAGACATAAAATCTCTGCGTCAACAGTTGAGACCCATTGACGCTGATGTACTGAAGGATATTTATGCTAAAGTGTCTTTGGTTTACGGTCCGATGCTAGAGGCAGTCCGTCAGGCTTGGATAGGAGAAGGAATTTCCCTGTTGGAAATTGAAGTACCAGAAGCTCTGGAATCCCAGCTGGCTGGGGAACCAATCCATCCAGTCCTCCTTGATGCGTGTACCCGCCTATCTCCTGAAACTTTAGACCCTCTTCAAGATGAAGCAGGAGTATTTTGGGCTCCATGGAAGGTGCAGGGAATGACCCTGAGCCGCACAGCGCCGCGCCGCTTCTATGCCTACGTTAATCAACCCACTCGCATCAACGAACAATTGCAGACCCTTGCTTATGATATCCATCTGCTCGATGAGATGGCTCAAGCCTTTGGACGCATTGATGGTTTTACTCTTCGGCGCGCTCCCCGCGAAGCATTTTTGAGAAGTTTGCAGGTAGATCATGGTGATTGGTTATATCAAATCCATTGGCAACCACAATCAACTTCACTTGACAACCAATCAATTGATTTAACAAAACCCGGTAGTTGGCTGCTGTTTTGCCCACCCACAGGTATAGGCAAACATCTGGCAGAATCCTTAACCCAACAAGGTCAGCATTGTATCTTAGTTACACCAGGGGAGAATTACCAACAGTTAGATTCTCAACATTATCAAATCAACCCAACCCAGGGAAGTGAATTTCCACGACTATTGCAAGAAAGCTTAGAGCAACAACCCCCATTACGAGGAATTGTCCACCTGTGGAGTTGGCAGGAAACGATAGCACTACCCACATCGGCACAGGAGTTGCAAAAGTCCCAAGAATTAGGTTGTGGCAGTGTATTAAATCTGGTGCAGGCACTGGTGCAAACCAAAGGGTTGAAAGTTCCAGCTCTGTGGCTTGTTACCCAGGGAGCCCAGGGTGTTGGAACTGACTCACTGCCGATACAAGTCCAGCAGGCTCCCTTATGGGGAGTTGGTCGTGTGATCGCCAATGAGCACCCGGAACTGCAATGCCGACTTCTAGACCTAGACCCAGCCCCCACAGAGGAGGATGCTGTTGGCGCTTTAGTCAAGGAAATACACTCTCCTGAGGTCGAAAACCAAATTGCCTATCGTCAAGGGTTACGTTATGTCGCCAGACTAGTGGAACATCAAAACCACTCCCAAGGGGAAGAGGGACAACTTCAAATCCCCGCCCACCAACCCTTCCAATTGAAGCTATCGGACTATGGAGTGTTAGATAACCTAACCCTACAGCCGATGAAACGCCGTCCTCCAGGTCCACAGGAAGTAGAAATCCAAGTGGCGGCAGTAGGACTAAACTTCAGAGATGTGCTCAATGCCCTGGGGCTGCTCAAGGACTATTACGCTGAACATCTTGGCATTACCAGGGCGACGGAGCTGACCTTTGGGTTTGAGTGTGCTGGCACCATCGTGGCCGTAGGGGAAAAAGTATCTCACTTAAACGTTGGAGATGAAGCGATCGCAACCATCGTTCCTGATGCCTTGAGTAGCTTTGTCACGACTCGGGAGGAGGTTGTAGTTCCAAAACCAGCACAAATGAGCCTGACGGCAGCAGCAACTATTCCCCTAGCCTTTTTGACCGCCTACTACGGTTTGGTATACCTAGCCCAAATTCAGCCAGGAGATCGAGTGCTAATTCATTCCGCTGCAGGAGGGGTGGGACAAGCAGCAGTGCAGTTAGCCCAAATGGTGGGAGCAGAAGTTATAGCTACAGCTAGTCCCCCCAAGTGGGAATTTCTCAAATCTCAGGGAGTGCAACACATTATGAACTCCCGTACCTTAGATTTTGCGGAGCAAGTGGACACTCTGACCCAGTCAGAGGGGGTAGACATTGTTCTCAACAGCTTCAATGGAGAATTCATTGACAAGAGCTTTGAGGTCTTAGCCACCGGAGGACGGTTCATTGAAATAGGCAAAATTGGCATCTGGGATCACAAGCAGGTCAAAGAAAAAAGACCAGATGCACGGTATTATCCCTTTGATTTAGGGGAAGTAGCCCAAGGGAACCCGAATTTAATTCAAACCTTGTTGAGCTCACTGGTGGAGAAATTCGACCACGGTGAGCTCAACCCCTTACCCCACAAAGTATTTCCCATCCAAAAGGCCATTGAGGCTTTCCGCCACATGCAGCAAACCAAACACATGGGCAAGGTGGTGATTTCGATGGCAGAAACGAGCACAGCCGAAATGGCCAAGCCGGTTTCTGTGGAAAGGGAAGGTAGTTACTTAATTACTGGGGGTAATGGAGCCTTGGGACTGAGGGTAGCTCAGTGGATGGTATCTATCGGAGCAAGGCATATGGTACTGATGGGGCGTAGGGCTCCATCTGTTGCAGCTCAGGAAGTAATTAATCAGCTAGAACAGTCAGGGGCTGAGGTACTAGTAGTGTCAGGGGATGTGTCCAAGGAACAAGATGTGGCCAGAATCCTGGCAAAAATTGACTCATCGTATCCACCATTGCGAGGTGTGATTCATGGAGCCGGGGTATTAGATGATGGGGTACTGCAGCAGATGAGTTGGGAGCGCTTTACCCGAGTGATGGCACCAAAAGTAGAAGGGGCTTGGCATCTGCATACCTTGACTGAGCATCTGCAGTTGGACTTTTTTGTGTGTTTCTCCTCGATGGCTTCATTACTGGGTTCACCAGGTCAAGGAAACTATGCTGCGGCTAATGGGTTTATGGATGCCCTAGCCCATCATCGACGGGCAAAAGGTTTACCAGGGTTGAGCATCAACTGGGGACCGTGGGCAGAAGTAGGCATGGCAGGTCGTCTGGATCATCAAAGCCAAAAACGGATCACAGCTCAGGGGATTAGCCCCATCCCCCCAGATCAGGGATTACTGCTATTGGAAGAGGTGCTGGCACAGGAGGCTACCCAGGTGGGGGTATTGCCTGTGAACTGGTCTGAGTTTTTCAGACAATTCCCTGGTGATATTAATATCCCATTGTTGCAGGCTTTCACTTCCCCATTGGGGCAGTCACAGCCAGGCAAATCAGAGTTTATTCAGGAATTGGATGCGACGCCAGTCCATGAACGTCGGGAGCTGTTAATGACTCATGTCAGTTCACAACTAGCCAGAGTTTTGGGGTTAACAGCTCCGGAGCAGATAGAGCCACGCCAACCGTTATTTGACTTGGGAATAGACTCCCTGATGGCAGTGGAGTTGAAAAATCGTCTCGAATCGAGTTTAGGTCATTCAATCCCTTCAACTGTCCTGTTTGATTATCCGACATTGGAAGCACTGGTTGATTATCTAGGGGAAGATGTGCTTTGCTATCAGCTTTCCGTTTCATCTGATTCAGAGTCACAAGCTGTAGAGCAGAAGGCTGATTTTTCAGCTGGTGACTTAAAAGAAATGTCTCAAGATGAAATCGCAAACTTACTCGCCCAAAAACTCGCAACTCTAAAAGGAGGAAACCTATAGTGAACAGAAATTCAACAACTATAGACCATAGTTCTTTGATGGCAAATGCTCTACTTCAGCTAGAAAGCATGCAATCTAAGCTGGATGCTTTAGAACGTGCCAAGACAGAACCAATTGCCATCATTGGTATAGGCTGCCGATTTCCTGGAGGAATTGATAACCCAGAAGCCTTCTGGCGTATATTGCACGATGGAGTAGATACTATTACTGAAGTGCCAAAAAACCGATGGGATATTGATTCGTACTACGACCCTGACCCAGATACAACCGGGAAAATATATACCCGTGACGGTGGTTTTTTGACGGAGGTAGATACCTTTGACTCGCAATTTTTTAAAATTTTACCTCGGGAAGCTACCAGCCTTGACCCCCAGCAGCGGTTATTACTGGAAGTAAGTTGGGAAGCCCTAGAATATGCTCATCAAGTATCCGAACAGTTGTATAACAGCCTAACAGGAGTATTTGTTGGTATTAGCACCAATGATTACGCCAAACGACTCTTGGGCACTGAGGCTCCCGATGCTTATTTTGGCACTGGCAATGCTTTTAGTGCTGCTGCAGGACGGCTGTCCTATGTTCTGGGATTAACCGGACCATCAATGGCCGTGGATACTGCCTGTTCTTCGTCTTTGGTAGCGGTTCATCTGGCCTGTCAAAGCCTACGTCAACAAGAGTGTCATCTAGCATTAGCAGGTGGGGTGAACTTGCTGCTCTCTCCAGAAGCCAGTATCACCTTCTCCCAAGGGAGGATGTTGGCTCCTGACGGACGTTGTAAAACCTTCGATGCAGCGGCTAACGGTTATGTGCGAGGGGAAGGTTGTGGCATCATTGTCCTCAAGCGACTATCGGATGCGATCGCAAGCCAAGACCAGATTTTAGCAGTGATTCGAGGCTCTGCCATTAACCAGGATGGTCCTTCTGGGGGTTTGACAGTGCCCAATGGGCCATCTCAGCAGGCGGTAATTCGTCAGGCTCTAAAGAATGGAGGAGTAGACCCAGTCCAGGTTAGCTACATCGAAGCCCACGGCACCGGCACTTCTCTAGGAGATCCGATAGAAGTGGGGGCAATCGGGGCAGTATTCGGTGCAAGTCATTCCCAAGAACACCCCCTGATCATTGGTTCACTGAAGACCAATATCGGTCACCTAGAAGCAGCGGCGGGTATAGCAGGTCTACTCAAAGTTGTCTTACAACTGCAACACCAGGAAATTGCCCCCCATCTGCACTTGAGGGAGCCCAATCCTTATATCAACTGGGATGAACTGCCACTTAATGTGCCAACCCAACCTACTCCTTGGTCAGCTGGTTCCGAAAAACTCTTCGCGGGGGTCAGTTCCTTTGGTTTTAGTGGTACCAACGCCCATGTGGTGTTGGAAGAAGCACCCTCACAATTCAAAAGTCGTTCGCGTAGCGTCGGCTTTGCCGAATCCCCCCTAGCCCCCCTTAACAACGGAGGTAATTCAAAAGTCAAAAGTGAAGACTTCAGTGAGCGTCCATTTCATCTTCTGACTCTATCAGCTAAGAGTCGAGAAGCGCTCACTGAATTAGCAACTCGCTATCAGAAACACCTAGAGACTCATCAAGAGTTAGCTCTAGGAGATATTTGCTTTAGTGCGAATACAGGGCGTACCCATTTCAAACATCGTCTGGCAGTAGTCGCTTCTTCATCTGTCGAATTAAAAGAAAAACTTGCCGCCTTCAGTATCTCAAAAGAAGTGGCAGGTTTATACCAAAAAGAACTACAAAGTACAACGACTAAGCCCAAAGTGGCATTTTTATTCACAGGCCAAGGTTCACAGTATGTGAATATGGGAAGGGAACTCTATGAACAAGAGCCTATCTTCCGCAAAACTCTTGAGCAATGTGATACCATTCTACGTCTGTATCAACAAAAGCCTCTGCTTAGTGTTTTGTATCCAGAACCAGGGGAAACTTCACCAATAGATGAGACTGCCTATACTCAACCAGCTCTATTTGCCATCGAATATGCCCTAGCCCAGTTGTGGAAATCTTGGGGCATTGAACCGGATGTGGTGATGGGTCACAGTGTCGGTGAATATGTGGCAGCCTGTGTGGCAGGAGTGTTTAGCCTGGAAGATGGTTTGAAGTTGATTGCTGAACGAGCTCGGCTGATGAACAGCTTGCCTCAAGATGGAGCCATGGTATCGGTCATTGCCTCGGTTGAGCAGGTCAGGGCAAACATTGGTGCTAGCCCCAGCCCTAATCATGTGGCGATCGCGGCCATTAATGCTCCAGAAAGTACCGTTATCTCGGGGCTAGAAGCAGGGGTGCAGGCAGTAGCAGACCAACTCCAGATCGAGGGAGTCAAGACCAAGCCGTTGAAAGTTTCCCACGGGTTTCATTCTCCATTGATGGAGCCGATGATTGAGGAGTTTAAAACAGTAGCTCGACAGGTAAGTTATTCTGAACCGAAAATCAAGATGATCTCTAATGTGACTGGAGAAGTAGCTACTGTTGAAGTGGCCACTGCCGAGTACTGGTGTCGCCATATCTTTTTTCCCGTTAACTTTGTTGCTGGGATGGAGACCTTGCACCAGTCCGGCTATGAAGTATTCCTCGAATGCGGCCCCAAGCCCATCCTGTTGGGCTTGGGTCGTCAGTGTATCTCTAAAAAGACATGCATATGGCTACCTTCACTGCGACCCCGGCAGGAGGATTGGCAGCAGATCCTCCAGAGTCTGGGTGAGCTGTATGTGCGTGGGTTGCAAATCGATTGGAAAGGCTTTGAGGGAAACTATCCCAGATCTAAAGTGACACTGCCCACCTACCCATTCCAAAGAAAACGCTTCTGGATCGAAGTTGCTGAGAACTACGCAAAACATGAACCTGTCAAAGAAATAGAGGATAGCTATAGCAGCTTTAAGGAAAGGTACGCCATAACCGGGCATTTAACCGTAGATAACATTCAAAGGTGCTTAACTGACCTAATGGCAAAAGAGTTGGGAATTGATACTGATACTATAGACTCAAAAATTGACTTCGATCGGTACGGTATAGATTCGGTTTTAGCAGTTGGTATTGCTCAAACAATCGGTAGCGTTATGGGTGTGAAAATTTCCCCGCTTGACTTGATGCAAAATTCAAACTTAGAGCAACTTTCAAAGTTTATTGCGAACCAAGCAAGTAGTCAGGAACGAGAAGTCTTAGAAATTTAGATGTCTTAATTGACTTCGGAAATCTAGCCAGGGCAAACGCATCTTGTCAATAAACCGGGTATAGTTCTCAATAAAACCTGCCTGATTGTGCTTGTTGACAATGTAGTTTCGACATATAGTGTTTTTTAAATTTAGAAAACACTATATATACGAGTCATGAAATTAGATGCGTTTACCCTGGAAATCTAGGTAGCTAAATACTATTTTGAGCAGAGAAAAACTGATGAACATTTCTGAACTAATTGTAAACGTCTCAAAACTAGACATTCAATTACAAGTTAGTGGTGACAAGCTTATAATTAACGCTCCTAAAGGAGCTCTAACGACAAAGCTGCGAGCAGAACTTTCAGAGAGCAAAGAAGAAATTATTGCGTTTTTACGGGAAAAATATAGTCGTGAGGTTTGCAGGAGCGCGGCTTACAACAGTCAACACTTGAGTCCAGGGACAATAGGTCGTTTAATTGGAGGAAGTTCTGATCCCGTAAATCGATCCCCTATTATCGATCCGCTGATGATGGCGAAGAATTTGAGAGTTACCTTCAAACCATTGCCAAGCAATTTTCGTAAAGAAGCTATCCTGAAGTTTAGAGAGGAACTGGAGCTAAAGCTTCTCGAAATTGGTGTTCGAGTCGAACCCTGGCTCGATGCTACAAGAGAGGCTGATTACATAATAGATATTCCTTTCATCAATCGACAAATAAGATTTAAGACGAGGGCGGTAAGGTCAACTATTAATGCAGTTATTACTGTTGAAAAAAAAACGTCAGTAGTACAAAAAATAAAATATTTCCTTGCTGAAGCATTCTATCGGGCTTACTCTCGTTTTGTTTTGGGCAAGCGTAAGATTTCAGCCGCACGCATCACTCAGTTACTTGGATGGGCTATAGAACATACTATGACTGAAGATCCTACTAATACCCAAACCATCGCGCTTACAGATTTTAATGAAAGATTTAACGATCCTAATTTCGGGTATCAGGAAAAGATTCCCCTAGGTGTAGAAATTTTACTAGCGAACCAGTCTCAAATCGTTATCGGAGTCGGTAGTGAAAAAGTATCTATTCTAAATATGAACCTTTCAGATTCAATCTATTCTATAGAGCAGATGGATCGATTTGTGACTTACTCGCTTATTCCCAAAATTTACGTGCCAATTACCCCCTTGCCCATGGGTGGTTTTAAACTAGGAGTATTTGATGTAGAAAAATCTATCTATGCTGACAAGTTAGTCGAATTTGGAAAGCGAATAAAACCAACAGGGTTACTTCCCCCAGGTTTTAAACTAGCTAGCGCTATCAAAAGTAAGCCCCTTAAAGACTGTGTTGACTGGATCGTAGATGGCAGAACAGGAGTCTCCTATGGTTTTGTCGCTTATGCCGAGGAACTGCAATATCAGGGGGAAAAAGAAGTATCCCGTCAAGAATGGCAAGATTTTTCATCGGTAGAAGGGTTCGATGTTAATGAAGTGCGTCAGAATAAACAGGGAAGATGGTATGTTAAAACAATTTTTGGAAAAGAGACAACATTTAAGCAAGTTCCAGATGTATGGTTTGTAAGTGCTCGTTCGGGATCGGACAAGACAAATCTGAATCCCGGAAGAGATATTTTGAGAGTTGGATTGATCCAAGGCAAATTTATCCTGGAATTGCCTAAAGGAATCGACGTGACAACAGCGGATATTAAGCCTTCTTACGATATTTTTGTGATGGCTGCCATAGTCCTCAGTGCTTCTCTATACATCCCGAAACTTATCGAAAAGAACGGTTCGCCAATGTTTCACTTTCATGGATATCCATCCGTCGAGTGGTTCGACCTCGGGGAATACGTTGCTGGTATAAAGAACCCATCGCTACCCTGTGGAACCTACGAGTCAGGAGTATTAAACTTCTTGGCAATGCATGACCTCGCCATACAGCATGGGGACAATGTCAAGTTAGCTAGTCTCGTCGAACCAGATCATGGAACAAATATCATCACCAGCAATTTGGAATATTTATTAACAAAGTTAGAAGCCGGAATTCAACAAGGACAAATTGAATTGGGTGGAAAGCATTTCGCTTCCCTTAAGGAAAGTGTAGTTGCTAGTTCATCTTTAGTGCGTACGGGGGAGTTATGAACCTAAAAAAGAAAACCCTTCTCATCACTGGAATTGGTGGATTTATCGGCTTGCGTGCTGCCGAACTAGCCCTAGCTCAGGGGATGAAAGTTCGAGGGTTGCAACGTTCTGAAGATAAGGCAAAAAAAGCACAGCAACTAGGTGCTGAAGTTATAGTGGGCAGCATAACCGATCCCGTAGCGGCTCAAAAAGCTTGCCAGGGAGTGGACATAGTCCTACATACGGCTGCCGTTGTGAAGGAAGGTGGCTCGCTGAAGCATTTCCAGGAAGTTAATGTGGGTGGAAGTGTCAATATGGCTACTGCTGCTAAGACTGCTGGTGTAAAAACGTTTGTTTATCTTTCAAGCGTTATGGTTTATGGCTTTAACTTTCCTAAAGGAGTGACCGAACAGGGGCCACTTTGTGGAGAGAGCAATCCTTACTGCCAAACAAAAATAGAAAGCGAAAAAGAACTTTTAAAGCTGAATACCCCACCCGATTTCGGCATCATCATTATTAGGCCAGGAGATGTCTACGGACCTGGAAGTACATCCTGGGTAGTTCGACCGCTGCAATTAATGCACGAAGGAGTATTTGCATTGGCTAATAGCGGGCGAGGAGTCATGAACCACGTATACGTGGACAATTTAATCGAGGCCATATTTCTGGCTGTAGAAAAAGAAGCCTATGGAGAAACCTTTAATATCACTGATGGCCAAGAAACTTCCTGCAAAGAGTATTTTACGCACCTTGCCAAAATAGGAAATATCCCTGCTCCCTTTTCTGTACCGGCAGGTGTACTCAAGTTTATAATTCAGCTGCGCTGCTTGAGTCAGTCCATTCTCGGTCAAACACCTGATACTTTACCAGAGTCTGTAAATTACATAACTCGCCCCTATGCATATTCCATCGCTAAAGCTCAAAGCCAGCTCGGTTATCAGCCCAAAATAAATCTGGAAGAGGGAATGGGACGTACACAGGAATGGGTTGCACAAAGCGGATTGCTAAAAGGCTCAACTGCTATAGGAAAAATCTCAAGGGGTGACAACAAAGCTCAAACCTAGGCAGGTGTTAGGTTTTAGGTTTTAGGTTTTGGGTTTAATGAGCGCGACTCGTGTTGTTGTAATTCCGAGCAGTTGAAGCAATTTTCACCAATCCAACTGCATAGATAGTTTTAATCAACTACTACGCCATGACGATGTTCGCGCTTCACCTAACCCCTAAAACCTAACCCCTGTAAGATTTTCAATTAGCTTGTCACCCCGTGAGAGGAAAAATATAGCAGTCCTAAATCATTCGTGAGAAATAAAACAGCCTGAAACGCCTATATTTAGGTACTTTTTGTCTACGTAGGTATAAAAAATGCGTATTGCTGTTGGCAGGTTTAATCTTAATGTTGGGTAAAACACCAGGACAACCTTGGGGAGTACAACTAGCTTTTCCTGTAGCAGGACTTTTTGCTTTAGCATCTGCTTGGTTGTTCAGTTTTTATCCAATTAAAAAATAAATGAAACGATACCTCACATTGGTTTCCGATATCCACAAAAACTGCGATTTCTGACTCATATCGTCAGTTTTTATGGCAAGGCACTGTGCATCATGTGCGACTCCTGGAAAAAACCAATAGATAATACATGAAACCCTTTTTGGACAAGCATTTGAGGTGAAAAATGACTCTAACTAAACCCATGACGATACTGACTATGCGATCGCAGCAGAAACTGCGCGTTAGTCATCGTCAGCAACAACTGTCTATCCGACTTTGGGCAGCTAGCTGCTTTCAGTCTGATTTTTGTCCCATGAAAGATGAATGCTGAAAAATGTGGAATCTCTTCTACCGCAATTCTCGACTACTGATTCTAACTATTTGCCTGATTCTAGTTTGGGGACTTTCTTCCTTCGGTATCCTACCCCGGATGGAAGACCCCACACAAAGTCAGTGGTTTGGTCTAGTGAATACAGAGTTTCCTGGAGCCAGTGCCGAACGGGTAGAATCCCTGGTAACGGATCAAGTCGAACAAGAGCTATTAGAGATTGAAGAAATTAAATACCTCGAATCTACCTCCCGCCTAGGGAGCTCCACGGTTGTGATAGCACTAGAAGATAGCGTTCAGAATCATGACCAAGTTTGGTCTCGGGTGCGCGATCGCCTTGCCGATGTTACCCCAAAGCTCCCTCAAGAAGTCCTGGAACCCGAATATAAAGAACTAAGAACCGCTAATACACTGATAGTTGCACTAACCTGGGACTTAGAAACACCAGCCAACTATGCCATTTTGCGCCGTCAGGGCAAGAACCTCGAAAGTGAACTTCGCACCCTCCCAGGCACAGAGAAAGTGGAATTATTTGGGGCTCCCACTGAGGAAATCGTAGTCGAGATTAACCCAACCGACTTAGCTACACTCGGTCTGACTCCCCAAGAGCTTTCACAACAAATCCGCCTCAGTGATGCTAAAGTTGCCGCCGGTCAGATACGTAACAGTACCAATAATCTCTTGCTGGAGGTAGAAACTGAGCTAGACTCTCTAGATCGCATCCGACAAATTCCCATTCGCGTTGCCAATAAATCAGGACAGTTTGCTCGTTTAGGGGATATTGCCAATGTCAAAAAAAGTATCTTGGAGCCACCATCGGAATTAGCCATCATCAATCGCAAACCGGCAATAGCCTTAGCCGTACTGATGGATTCAAAAAAACGCATTGACCAATGGACAAAAGCAGCACACCAAAACCTAGAGAAATTCCAGTCAAGCTTACCCCCTGGCATTGAGTTGGAACTTATCTTCGACCAAAGCCATTACGTCAATAACCGACTCAATAACCTATTCAAAAACCTGATCCTGGGAACCCTGTGCGTTGTCGGTAGCACTGTCTTGATGATGGGATGGAAATCAGCCTTGATTGTGGGTTCATCCCTACCCCTGTCAGTGCTGATGGTATTTGGGGCTATGAGGCTGCTAGAGATTCCCCTGCATCAGATTTCAGTGACTGGACTGGTAATTGCCTTGGGGATGTTGATCGATAATGCCATCGTAGTTGTGGATGAAATGCAAACCCTGCTCAAAAGCGGTATCAAGCCCTTTGAAGCTATATCTAAAACCGTGAGCTACCTGGCAGTGCCCTTGCTAGCATCCACCCTAACCACCGCCTTGACCTTCATGCCCATTGCCTTGCTTCCTGGCTCTGCGGGTGAGTTTGTCAAAACTCTAGCCCTATGCGTGATCTTGGCTCTGTTCAGTTCCCTGCTTATTTCATTAACAATCATACCCGCCCTGATCGGTAGGATACACAATCTCAATTATGAACAACGAATAATCAATGATGAATTGAGAGAAGTTCATTCATCATTGATTATTCACAACTCACACTCAGGAGGCTGGTGGAATACAGGCTTATCCCAACCAGCCTTGACACGACTATATCGCCGCTGCCTGGATGCCATGTTGGCGCGACCGGTGCTGGGGCTGCTGCTGGCTCTAATTCTGCCGATAACAGGCTTTGTGATGGCTTCGAGTCTTTCAGAGCAATTCTTTCCCCCAGCCGAGCGCGATCAGTTCAACATTGAATTAGAACTGCCCTCCTCCGCTTCCTTATCAGAAACTCAGTCTGTGGCGCTACAGGCGAGGGACATTCTTCGTCGCCATCGCTCAGTAGTTAATGTTCATTGGTTTTTTGGCAAAAGCGCCCCATCATTTTACTACAATCTAGCACAAAATCGACAAAATTCACCCAATTATGCCCAAGGCTTGGTTCAACTCGCCTCAGCCACCGAAACTCGTCAACAGATTAAGGCTCTGCAAGAGGAATTAGACCAGGCCTTTCCCAAAGTCAGGGTGTTAGTAAGACAGCTAGAACAGGGACCACCTATTCTTGCGCCAATTGAACTACGTATCTACGGTCCCAACCTGGATACTCTACAAAAACTGGGAAACCAGGTCCGGGAAGAACTGGCTGGTGTAGCTAACGTTACTCATACCCGCAGCAGTTTAGGGGAAGCCTTACCCAAACTAGGGTTGCGCTTAGACGAAGAACAAGCCCGACTCACCGGATTGAACAACACTCAGATTGCCCAACAACTCAACGGTAACCTGGAAGGAACACTCGGTGGCTCTATCCTAGAGGGCACCGAAGAACTGCCAGTGCGAGTCCGCCTGGGCAAACGCGATCGCGGCAACCTCGACCAAATTGCCACCCTTGACTTGCTGCCAACCACCATCCCATCGAATCAAAATCCCCCGACCGTTCCCCTCTCCGCCCTCGGTGAAATCGAACTGGTTCCCGAACTAGCCACCATTACCCGACGCCATGGCCAACGGGTTAATACAGTCCAAGGGTTTATCACGGCAGGAGTCCTACCGTCAACGGTGTTAGCAGACTTCAGAGAGCGCCTAGAAACCAGTGACTTCCAACTGCCCCCAGGCTATTCTCTGGAATGGGGAGGAGAATCCGCCGAACGTAATGAAGCCGTAGGCAACCTGCTGTCCACCGTCGGTGTGCTGGTAGTCTTAATGGTTGCCACCCTAGTCCTGTCTTTTGGCTCCTTCCGGTCTGCTGGGATCATTGCTCTAGTGGGTATTGGTTCCATTGGTCTGGCACTCGCTTCCTTGTGGATGTTCGACTATCCCTTGGGTTTCATGGCTATCCTCGGCACCGTTGGCCTAGTGGGTGTGGCGATTAACGACTCGATCGTCGTCCTAGCTGCCCTCCGGTCTGACTCAATGGCTCGTCAAGGAAACCGAAAAGCCATGGTAGAGGTAATTGTTCTTTCCACTCGCCACGTCCTCACCACCACCATCACTACAGTAGCTGGTTTCGTACCCCTGTTACTTGATGGTGGTCAGTTTTGGCCCCCTCTAGCTATCTGTATTGCTGGTGGCGTAGGTGGTGCTACTCTCCTCGCTCTGTTGTTCGTGCCTTGTGCTTACTTGCTGCTTTTCGGTCGTAGTCCGAGAGTTAGGGACAGGCAATATCGAACTCTGACCATAGAACATTTCAATGCCAATAGCACGCCTACTGTCGGGGGTCATCACTATGAATAATAACTCAGCTGGCCATCAAACTAGTCTGACTCGAGAACAGACAGAAAAATTGGATAAATCTCCTCCTGCTGTTGAGCAAGAGCAAATCTTGCCTTCGTTAACTGTCAACAAAAGAGAAAAAACCCAAACACTGAATAAATTTGGCTTATGGCAGAGTGGGACTATCTTATTACTATCTGGATTCTGTATTTTTCTGCTCAGTCCCCCTGGATCTAACTGGCGCTTAAATTTATCCAACCTTAAGGCTAGCCAACCCGATCAGGAATCGAAGCCCCAAGCTTCCTTTTCTGGCAATATCCTCCCGGTTGAGACAATCAGCGTCAAGCCCGTAGATTCATACCAACTGTTGCGCTCCTACACTGGCTCCCTAGTAACCCGCCGCAGTAGCGACTTGGGCTTTGAGCGTTCTGGTAAATTAGTCCGCCTCACAGTGGATGAAGGAGACTGGGTTAAAGCTAGTACGCCCCTGGCTTACCTAGATACTAGGAATCTCAAAGCCCAACAGCGAGAATTACTGGCGACTCTTGCCCAACAGCGAGCCCAGCTCAAGGAACTCTTTGCTGGACCGCGTTCCGAAACCATTGCGGCAGCACAAGCTTCAGTTAGGGATTTGAGTTCCCAACTCGAACTCGCTCGCAAGAAACAGTCCCGGCGGGAAGCTCTGTATCGGGAAGGGGCAATTTCCCGTGAGCAACTCGATGAAGCAGCTAGTCAAACCAGTGTCTTTCAAGCTCGCCTGGAGGAAGCCAAAAGCCAGGTAGATGAGTTACTAGCTGGGACACGCCCCGAACGCATTGAAGCCCAACAAGCATCAATCCAACAACTGAATGCCAGACTAGCCAGTCTCGAAATTGAACTGGAAAACAGCATCCTGAAAGCCCCTTTTTCTGGCACTATCTCTGCCCGCCTTTTAGACGAAGGAACCGTCGTCTCCCCTGGTCAGCCCATCCTGCGCCTCGTGGAGGATGGTGCAATTCAAGCCCGGATTGGTGTGCCGGTAAGCGCCGCTGATCAACTCCAACTCAACAGCCAGCAATCGTTGCAAATCGGACAGAAGACTTATCGAGCCCGAGTTTCCTCAATTTTGCCCGAACTAGACTCTAGTACCCGTACCTTAACCGTTGTCCTCACCCTGGATCCCAAAGCAGTAAGGCAAGTGTCCCCTGGACAGGTAGCGAGGTGGAAATTAGCTGAAACTATTCCTACTGCTGGTTACTGGCTGCCCACCACCGCTCTAGTGCAAGGAGTACGTGGTTTGTGGTCTTGCTACGTCTTGGGGGAATTGGCTGAATCGGATCGTTCTGGTGTAGCTCACGTCTTCAGTGTCGAACGGCGGGATGTGGAAATTTTGCAGACACAGAGTAACCGCATTCTGGTTCGTGGTACTCTCCGACCAGGGGATCTTGTCATCGTCGGCGGAACCCATCGCCTTGTGCCTGGACAACGGGTGCGCTCAAAAACCGTTGCTGGGGTCAAAGTGCCATGATAGTGTCTTGGGCTAAGTAGAACAAGTATTATTGTTTAATGTTATTCTTTAAGTCTAACCTTTTCAAGACGCCCATGGTGGGTTTGTCTATCCAACAGCAAATGCTGGGTACTGCCACGACAATCGGCATCATACATATCCCATAGCCTACCCTTGAAACACTCTGTGTTTTTTCCATCGATAAAGAGCCTTAACAAAAGGTACGCAGTTGGCGATCGCCTTTCTGGTTGCCTAATGGTGTTTTTGAGTAAGGATTCAGGTTGAAAGGTTAGGAATTAAAGCACTTGTTTAGAATTACAAACAAATGCTTTGATGGTTTGCTCAAAAAACCCAATCACAGACCCTGCTTGAATACAAAAAGTCTGTATCACCGTCAATAAATTGGCTGTTCACACCCCTCGATAGATCAAGAAGCACTACTAACTTACTGATTGCTTATTTTTACCGAGAGTAAGCTTCATGAAGAAACAAGGATTTGGTCAATTGTGGTCACGAAGCTAATCAGATTGAGACTGCGATACTGATCGCAAATTATCTCTGCGTATTGCTTAGAGTAAAAAGAATTTGTCTGATAGGCAAATCCTCCTGTGGTGTCGTACCGCGATAATTCTGGTAAAGACGTTTCAATCACTTCCTCTTGCTGTTCAGTTTGCGGCACAATCACTACCCGATAAATTTCATTATCTAATTTTTCCCCTAGATATCGCGAAAAAAGACCATTCAGTTCAGCTACAATTAGTTTTTCCTGTTCAGAAACTTCCTGATCAATATTAATTAATGCATTGACAACATCCCTGAGTTGAGATACTTGTTTATCTGGGGGTGAAGTGGCTAGATAATCAACTACATCCTGACGCAATTTTATGAAGTTTTTATTGGCACCTTCTTTTCGGTTTTCGGTTAAACTTTTCCAGGAAAAATCTATGTTCCAATTGTTCGCAAAGCTTTGGATAAACTCTTTTTCCTGAGGATTTAATTCTTCATCAATTAGAGCTATTTGACTAAGGATATAGATAATTTTTTGGGCTCCGGAAGGTTTAAAAAATGATTTTGCCAAATCCCCTACCTCTTGCTTTTCAGACTTTAGTGCTTGCTTGATTAGCCTCCATAACCCTTTTTTTCTCTCACCATCTACCCAGAATTTTATTCCCACGAACACATAAAATATACTCATAAATATATAGATGATAGTGTCCAAAAAACCTTGCCATTGCTTCTCAAATAAATAGTTCAAAGCAAAGAAAAAACCAGGTATAATAGCCATGATTTCAGCCATTACCGATACACTTTCAGCGACTTGATTATCATGCTTACGTTTCCAGAGTTTGTTAGAAGATAGGTAGACTTCTGTTAAGGAGAATCCTATAGATAAAAATGCTAAAACATAAACGATTTTTTTGATGATTTCAATCATAATCTAAATCAGATCAAGATCTGCTAAATCAGATATATATTTAGGTTATTTAGGTTATTTAGGTATTTAGGTTTGTTGAAGGTATTACAAATTTGGAGATATTTGTAATTTACACGAGTTTCTTGGAATAGTGATCACTGACAGTTCTTGATCACAATAGAAATCAAATATATTTGAGATAAAACTGTAAAATTTTATGAAGACATTCCTCCTTCATCCTTAATCTTTACTAATGTAATTACTAGTTGACATAAACTCTTTAAGAAGATTGTATAGAAAAACACTGTTTACCCTAACCAGCATCGTCCTAGTCACCAGTATCCTGGGCGCTTGCGCCAAGGCACCTTCCCCGCCTGATACTCAGTCCAGTCTCAGGCTGACTCCAGAAGGTTTGGGCACACTCAACAAAACCAGCAACTTTGATGCTGATACCATCAAGAATGCTTTGCCCAGTTATACCGTAAAAAAAGAAACCACCTCTGCGGAAGGGGAAACTTACAATATTTTCAGAGCCTACTGGCAAGATAGCCTCGTAGTAGAAATCGATGCCGACATCTCCCAGCAAAAAATCGGCAGGATGGCAATACTAAGCGATCGCATCCCTGGTCCAAAGGATGTAAAGGTAGGAATAGCCTACTCAGCCACTCCTGGACACGAGAAACTAGACTGCTTCCCAGGTGAGGAAGGGTCCACTGGTAAAGTAATTTGTAGCTTTGACGAAAATGCCTCTATCCTTTACGTCTACCAACCCCCTAACTGGGAAGGACCTTATCATAAGTTACCTCCCCGTGAGGTTCTCACCAAGGCTAAGCTAGATAGTCTACTTTGGGTATCACCTTAGTGCACAAATAGCAAAAATTAATTACTAATTACTAATTAGCGCTCTAATTACCGCTCTTTAAGGGCTGGGGCATGGCTCAATCGTGTCTTTGCTGAAGATTCCAACAGCAAACCATACTCAATGCCTTCCACCACAGCTTCATAGGACGCTTCGAGAATATTACTAGAAACCCCCACAGTTGTCCAGCGCTGTTCTCCATTGCTTGATTCCACTAGCACCCTTGTCTTAGCCGATGTGCCAGCAGCACCATCCAGAATCCGCACTTTGTAGTCAGTTAGATGAAAATCAGCAATCTCTGGGTAAAAGTTCACTAAGGCTTTGCGCAAGGCTGCATCAAGGGCTGAAACTGGTCCATTGCCTTCTGCTACTTCCAAAATATCCTGGTTGTTAACAGATACTTTAATGGTTGCCACAGAATTACTGTAGGGTTTACTGACCCCTTGTAGCATATCGCTATGTATCTGACAGCCTTTGAGTTCAAAAGGATGTTCTCGATAGCCCAAAGCATCCCGCATCAACAAATCAAAACTAGCTTCCGCTGCTTCAAATTGATACCCTTCATTTTCGAGATCTTTGAGCCGTTCCAGGATTTCGCGACAGGCGGGGTCTTTTTTATCCAGGTCATGACCGAAACTACGGGCTTTTGCTAATACATTGCTCAGTCCCGACTGATCAGAAATTACGATCCGACGTTGGTTACCAATCTGTTCTGGCTGAATATGTTCATAGGTCAGAGGATTCTTTGCCACCGCTGAAACATGGATGCCACCTTTGTGAGCAAAGGCTGAACGACCCACAAAGGCAGCATGGTCATTGGGAGCAAGATTGACAATCTCGCTAATTAAACGACTAGCTTGGGTAAGTCTGGCTAGCTGATTATCCTGAATACAGGAATAACCAAGCTTCAACTGTAAGTTAGGAATCACAGAACAGAGATTAGCATTACCACAGCGTTCACCATAACCATTAATCGTTCCCTGAACCATACACGCTCCCTCAGATACCGCAGCTAAGGCATTAGCAACGGCTGTATCGGAATCATTATGGGTATGGATTCCTAACATGGGTTGAAGGTTAGCAGGTTGTTCGCCTTTGGCGTTCCCGTAGGGTAGGTTAGTTTCGGTTCCAGGTTGCAGGTTAGCCGGTTCAAGATTAGAACCTTCAACATTCAACCTTCCAACCTTCAACTGATTTTCAACATTCAACCTTCTAACGTTCAACTCACTTTCAACATTCAACCTTTTAACATTCAACTCTTTAGCTACATCTCTAACAATTTGACTAACTTGATCGGGTAGGGTACCACCATTGGTGTCACATAGTACTAGCCATTCTGCACCCGCATCTTTAGCAGCTCTCAGGGTTTTGAGGGCATACTCTCGATTGGCTTTATAGCCATCAAACCAGTGTTCTGCATCGTAAATCACCCGACGCCCTTGACTACGGAGGTATTCTATGGTATCCCGAATCATGGCTAGGTTTTCGTCTAGGCTAGTTTTCAGCCCTTCGGTGACATGAAGATCCCAGGATTTACCAAAAATAGTCACCCAGCGCGTTCCTGCAGCTAAAATAGCTTGCAGCATCCGGTCTTCTGCAGCGGTCATGTTTGGCCGTCGAGTTGAGCAAAAGGCTACTACTTCTGCTTGTTTGAGAGGTTCTTCTTTGAGCTTCCAGAAAAATTGCACATCTTTCGGATTTGCCCCTGGCCATCCTCCTTCAATGAAGGGAATACCCAACTCATCGAGTTGCCGAGCAATGCGTAACTTATCTTCTAGAGACAATGAGATTCCTTCACGCTGGGCACCATCCCGCAGCGTTGTATCGTAAATCCAGATGGGGTGAGAAGTTGTTGAAGTCATGGGCAGTTAGAATAGTTTACTTTATCGTAAAGAAATGTAAATTGTAGTTAAGGGTAAGCTTTGATGGACTAAAGCTTAGTCAGAGGACTAGACCTCTAGATATTTATAAACGCAGCTTATCTAGAACCATCAAACAATAAGAGCACCTTAGTGTATTGCCAGATTGGCTTTGTTCACAACACTAAATATAGCTGCATCTAATTGTATTAAAAAATAAGCTACAGATAAGGAGTAATCTTGAATAATGCCTAAAGTAACAGCACAAGGAAAAAGCTTTGAATGTGACCAGGGCAGTAATCTGCGGAAGGTGTTACTAGACCATGGGGTTGCCCTATACAACGGCAACGCTAAACTAATTAACTGTAGAGGATTAGGCAGCTGTGGTACCTGTGCGGTTGAGATAGACGGGGAAGTATCTGAGGCAAATTGGAAAGATAAAGCTAGGCGATCGCTTCCACCCCATTCTCCGACGGCAAATCGCCGCTTAGCCTGTCAGACTAAGGTTTTAGGTGATGTTTGTGTTACCAAATATGATGGCTTTTGGGGGCAAGGGGATCAAACTGTCTGGACCCCAGAATCATGAAGTTGCCAATTCTTACTGGAACCTCGGATGTAGTTAAAACCTAGGGCGTGTCGTTAGTTAAGCCAAACAACAGCAGCAGCGAGATCAATTGAGCCTAAGAAATTTCTAGCAGTTTTATCGTCACCGGTTTTGCCATGGCAAGGTATTGCTTGATTTTAGGGAAGAAATTCTTAAAAGGAGGTCATAAATGGTTGCTGTTAATCAAATTAGACAAACGTTAACCCTAGCGGAATTTTTAGAACTTCCTGAAACGAAACCTGCTAGTGAATATGTCAATGGACAAATTCAACAAAAACCTATGCCTCAAGGAAAGCACAGCATCCTTCAAGGGGAATTGAGTTTTGCTTTAACACTCGCTTTAAAGCCAGAGCGAACTGCCCAGGCATTCCCGGAACTGCGGTGTACCTTTGGTGGGCGATCAATTGTCCCAGACGTTGCCGTCTTTCGTACAGAACGGATTCCTCGTGATCATGATGGCCAAGTGGCCAATTCGTTCAATCTACATCCAGATTGGACCATCGAGATCTTATCCCCCAAGCAGAGCCAAACCAAAGTGATTCGCAACATTCTCCATTGTCTCGACAACGGTACTAACATGGGGTGGTTATTGGATCCGGAAGAGTCCTTCATATTTGTCTATAGTGCCGATAAATCCGTGCAACTGTTTGAGAACTTAGAAGTGGTGTTGCCCGTGCCAGAGTTTGCCAAAGCGGTGCAGCTTAAGGTTGGTGAGATATTTGATTGGTTGAAAAAGTAAAGGGATCGTGTAGGATGCGATCGCGTAGCGGCTCGTACCGAGCATCGCTTTTCTGGTGGGCATGACTGGAACTGAATCCAGCAACAGTTAAAATCTAAGAAACAGGAGGTCATAAATGGTTGCTGTAAATCAAATTAGACAAACGTTGACCCTGGCAGAATTTTTAGAACGTCCTGAAACGAAACCTGCTAGTGAATATGTCAATGGACAAATTGAACAAAAACCTATGCCTCAAGGAGAACATAGTACCTTACAAATTCGTCTTGGTACAGCGATAAATGACGTTGTTTTACCGAAAAAAATCGCCCATGCTTTCCCGGAATTACGATGTACTTTTGGGGGACGTTCTATTGTCCCAGATATTACAGTATTTAGTTGGAATCGTATTCCGAAAACAGAAAAAGGAAGAATTGCCAATAAATTTGAGCTTTATCCTGATTGGGTAATCGAAATTCTGTCTCCTGAACAATCTGCGAATAAAGTGATCAAAAAAATACTGTTTTGTCTGAACCAGGGAACAGAATTAGGCTGGTTAATTGATCCTGACGATGAATCAGTGATGATATTTCAACCGAATCAATTGCCAGAGATTAAATCAGATCAAGAAATTTTACCTGTGTTAGATAGTCTTAAAGATTGGCAATTATCCGTTGCCGAAATGTTTAGTTGGTTAAGTGTTAAATAATTTTTGGTTGGCGTTTCTTTTTTCCATTTATCGGCCATAAGTCATGGATTGAGAGTAATCACAATGACCAATGACCAATTACCCAAGCTTGAAAAGAGCAATGCTACCGGAATGGATATGATATTCCAGTTGAGGAATTATGCCTCTGGCTCGATGCCTGCTGCTCTTAGCTGCGCTGCCAATTTCTCGGCTCGTTGCCGTTCCTGTTCAGCTCGTTGCTGTTCCTGGATGACCAACTCCGAACCCCATAGCAAAAGTTCTGCTTGCTGATCCCACCAACGTAACCAGTAACCAGTTCGGTTTTCCCTAGTTCCTTGCCAGATACCCAAAAATAAGCTGATTTCATCAATCCAGTAACGGTTATACCCATCGGGTGGTTGGAGTTGATAACGTCCTGAATCATCTAACCGATAGACTTCTATTACTCCAGTGTCTGGCTCAAAAATGACATAGTTGGGAACCTGTAACACTTGCTCATAGTAAAACCACTTGCCCGGAGGATAGGTTGGCTTGTTGGAATACTCCCCACCTTCAGTATCAGAGAGAAATTCCATGACAATAGCAGGAATATCCCCTTGAAGTCTTGGGGTATAACTGCGTTTCACTTCTTCTCTGGGCACTCGAATCGATGGGACATATCCCCAATCTGGGGCTTTTACCACGATTTTGCCATTCAAAGTGGCACAGATGCCATAATTGGTCGTAGTCAGAGCATTAGCTGGTAGTTTGCCAGCAATTTCCAAACTTTGTGTCAGAGCAGCAGCCAGAGATGGTTGATTGATATCATCCACTGGTTCGTCGTCAAGAACAAAATCATCAGGTAACTTTTCCCAGGTAACTTCGTAAGTAGCTGTACTAGCTATCATAATTTAGTTCCTCTGCGAGCCTGCTCTTTTTATCATAGTCAGGCAATTCCAGACAACTGACGGGATAACAGTTTACTTCACTAGAGCCCGGAATCGGATAAACCCATAGGAATTCGGTGGCTCTCCTGGTGCAGTAGCTTCGGGCACATCTCCCACTTCCACCACCACAACTCCATTTTGGTTGACAGGTACATTACATCCCGCTGGCACTGAGGTCCCTGGTGAGTAATACCGACCGCGATCGCTATCGGGAATATTAGTTAGATATATGTTCGGTTCAGCTAAACCACTGGTGGGTAAAGGATCAGTACTCTCGAACAAGGCAATCCCGACATCACTAGCTGGGAAACCAGCAGTTTGGTTGAAGGCATCCGGAATAAAAGTAGTTTCTGCCGGAACTCGGTCACAGATACGCAGGCTCTTGGCGTAATTGCTGCCATTGGAAAGGAAGTACACAGTGTATTCCAACTCATCCCCTGGCATCACTGTGCCAGAGTTAATTAATCCCCGCAGATAAATATTGGGATTGGGCCAGTTAGGGTCATTATCATCAGGAGCGCGATCGCTTCCGACATGATTCTCAGAACCAGGACTATCAATACCATCAACAAAAGGTGAGCCAGATGTGGGTAAAGATTCCCAAACGTTACTGTCTTTGCGCTTAATAGCGGTAATACGTTTGACCAGGATCACGTTGGGGAGGCTTTGATCAAACCCAAAGTTAATATCAGTCACAGCAGTAGTAGTCACCTCAATCGGTATATCATTAGAGGTTCCTAACATGAACTCATCGGGGATCTCAGGATCGTTGGTATCGATTTGCACAATGTATTTTCCTGGCTCTAAGCTGGTGAAGCTGTAATTGCCACTATTATCAGTATCAGTAGTGGCTTGTTGGGTATCACCAGCATCAATAACATCATTACTGTTAACGTCTTGGTATAGTACTACCCTAATGTTGGCAGGTAAGGTAGATTCACCATTGTCGAAAGTATCGTTTTGGGGATTGTTGTCTTGGTAGAGAGTACCCGATACTTCACCAGTAGATGTAACCGGAAGAGCAATCATCCCCACATCGAGGTCTCGATTGTCTTCCGATGCAGCTAGAGCAAAGACTTCGGTATATCCCGTACTCGGGTCAGCATCAGAATCAATCGTGTCATCATTGCCCACATTTTGGAAACCAATCTCATAGCCAGAGGGAGCGATAAACTCTAAGAAATAGTTTCCTGCTGCTAAGCCAGAGAAGGAGTAGAAACCAGGATTCCCAGCCACATCGTTGGTAGTCACTGTAGTGGCAACTAGACTATCATCCCCGCCACCAGCTTCACCATCAGCACCTGGGTTATAAACCTTGACCGTCACACCATTGAGACCCAATTCACCAAGGTTTTGGAGTCCATCACCATTATTATCAATCCAGACAAAATCACCTAAGATCGGCTGAGGTACTATCCCTGCATCTACATCCTGGTTACTGTCTCCAGCACTGAGGGTAATGTTAGCCGTTTGTCCAGTAGCATCAGCATCCGAGTCTAGAGTGTCATCACCCTGGTCTTGGGGAGAGAAAGCATGACTAGGGGGCGCAATGAACTTTACATAATAGGTACCTGGTGTCAAGTCCCGGAAGCGATAGAAACCAGGATTATCATTGAAGTCATTACTGGTTTGGGTCGAGTCGATCAGAGTGTTAGCAGTATCATAAAGTTCAACAGTGACGCCATTGACACCAACTTCACCCCCATCTTGACTACCATTGCCATCGGTATCCAACCAAACGAAATCACCTAAACTAGCGGTAGCTGGGTCTACAGAAGTTAGTCCAGCATCGAAATCACTGGTGTCTGTAGTCTGGTTAACACTAAAAACATTTGTCTGTCCAGTATTGGGATCCGCATCGGAGTCAGCGGTCTCATCACCACCCTGGTCTTGAGGAGAGAGATTTAGGTTGTCTGGGGGAATGAATTTCAGAAAGTAATCTCCCGCTGGCACGTTCGAGAAAAGGTAAACCCCATCATTACCGGTACCATCGGGAGCAGTTAAGGTAAACCCATAGAAACTATCGTCACTGGTACCAGGTTGACCATCACCTCCGTCTTGCCACAACTCAACCCGCACCCCATTGATACCCAGTTCACTATTATCTTGAATCCCATTACCATTTTGGTCATCCCAGACTAAGTCTCCAATGATGGCAGGGGTGGGGGGTTGAATCACAATGCCGACTTTGGGGGGTTCTGCGGGTAACAAGGTAGCTGCCGCACCGGATTGATCCGTTCGTGTCGAGACGAAAGCAAAGGAATTCCAGGCAATCTCGCCGTTGGTTGGTGCTCCAGCCGGTGCTCGCATTGGCCAGTTGAGGACCACCGACTCTAGGGGGTCGAGAACCAGGTTACCCAAGTTAAACCTCAGAGCGGTGACCGCACTGGGGTCACTGGGAAAGGTAGTACTCCAGTCATTGACGCAGCCACTAGGCCAATTGAGGTCTTGACCATCAGTAGGATTAGGACGGCAAGGATTGGAATTGGTGGTGTATTCAACCGTAACACCAGGAATGGCCACGGTAACCGGACCAGCGAGATTAGGACGCCATTGGGAACCCCTGGCTGAACTAGTATTGAGCACTTGAGTATCGCCGATGGCAGGCAACAGATCGACTACTAGTATATTAGTCATCGGTACCGTGCCTTGATTGGTGATAGTGAGCTGGTAATCTACCTGTCCCCCCGGAACCGTGGTGCCACTAGTGGAAAAACTGGTATCGACCTCACCCTGAACTACTTTTTCTGAATCGAGGGTTGCGATCGCAGCTACGTCAACGTTTGCTGTTCTGCGACAAATCGTCTCATCGGTGATGCCATCCCCATCCACATCAACCGTATCCTGAGTTCTGCGGTTATTATTGTTGCAATCGAACACACTATCGTTGGACATGATGAATAATTCATTAGTCAACGAACCTGTACTCACGCCCTGCTCAACCACTGTATCGACATAGATTCTCAGCCACCTATTCTCTGGTATTTGGGTTCCTGTAATTTCCCAACGCAGCAACGTGCGACCGGTGCCGTTGTAGTTGGGAATCGCCTCGAAGTTGATCGGAGGGTCAGCGGGCAAACTACTCGATCCCCCATTGGTAAACCTCCAGGCACCCCCATAGTCAAGCCCTGCTGGCAGTAAATCGGCAATAATGGGATTGACATAATCTGCGGTAGCGCTCGACTCGTTGCGAAACTGTAGCCGAAATTCTATGGTGTCACCAGGAGCATAGGGTCCACTACTAGTTTCATCTGTTTTGTTTGGATTTAGGATCGCTTGTAATGCCGAGATTTCTGTCTCTTGGCACTTTTCCAGGGGGTTTGTTGGTGAATTGGGCGTCCAAGTCAGTTGGGCACAGTTCTTGATCGTCTCCCCAATCGAGCGGTCAGGCTGAACCTCTACAAACAGTTTTGGTCTATTACTGCCTCCTGTAGCTTGAAAACCTACTGGTACATTGGTGTACTCGAACTCAACCCCTGTAATGTATTCCCCTGCTCCTAAGGTGATGTCCGTCCCAATGGTGAGGGTGGTGTTCTGAGGGTGTGAGGTACCGGCTGTCAAGGGGTTGAGATTAGTTTTGTAGCGGACAATCACATCCCCAGTGTAATTGTTGTATCTGCCTGTGCGAATTCTAGTGACCCGCACCTGATCTAAGAGGTTAATCCCATCGTCATTGACTTGATCTAGGTCGTCAGTGACTGTTAGAGTAGTCATCGGTACATTACCGGTATTTCTTGGGTCAAGCCGAAACTCAAATTCATTGCCAATAGCCACCTGACCCGAGAATGATTTAGAACTCAATGTGCCTTGATAGTTAGCGTCTGCAAAACCATGTTCAGCCTCACCATTTAAGTTCAACAAAGGGGTGCCATCAATCAGTTCTCCTGTTGCAGTAGCTGGGTTAATCACAGTACTATTGGCACCACTAGTGTTGAAGGTACCACTAGGATACTCAACAGAGACTTGTGCGTTGAAACAATTTCTGCCACTCTGAATACTGAGGTTACCGACATTCCAAGTGACAACCCCTGAGTTATGGGTACCCTCATTGGTAGCACTAACAAAAGTTGACCCAACCGGAAGAGTATCTTGCACAACTACATTTTCTAGGTTGATACCACTCTCAAGATTCCGGGCATGGCAAAGCTCAAGCTCATAGGTCACTGGTGAATCAAGAGCGGGATCACCATTGCTAGGAATCACCCGATTTTTCTCCAATGTCCACTTATTTAACGCAGCGTTTGAATCGACATCAGAGGTAACGGTTAGAGCCTCGGAGGTGGCATTCCCGGCATTAGAACTCGTCCCTTCGGCTAGGTTAGTTGCTTCTATATCGTTTACAGTCGTACCGGGGGGAAACTGGACTCGAATCTCCAAGTTGACCGGGGAACCTGCTGGAATCGGTGAATTATACTCAACGGTAACCAGTCCTGTATCCTCGTCATAGGTGAAAGTAGCAGGACGTCCAGGAAGGATGCTGACATTCTCAGAAGACCAATCAATTTGAGGAGGGAGTTGGTCAGTAATCACCACATCCTGGCAGTCTTCATCTCCACTACAGGAGACCCGGATGGTGTAGATAAATTCTTGTCCTGATGGAACTTCTCTAACGAGATTACCATCGCTATCATTAGCGTCTTTCACCAACTGGAGTTCGGAAACCGCCCATACTGGAGTAGCGTAACCTGCGATCGCACTGACTAACATCAAACTGCCAATCAGTGTATGGGGAAAAAACTGGGAAGGAAAACTTTTTCCTAGAGGATAGGGTAGACTTTTTGATCCCAAATCGGGTGCGATCGCTTGGAGATAGTTCAATAAAGATTTCATGACTGGCCGCGATGAATAATTAGAATACGGAAATTAAGCTAAACAAGTTTTTAAGAACAAATCGGGTATTGAGAGATTACTGAGACCATAGGCATTTAATTATAATTACCTGAAGCATAAATTAACTTTATAGCCGTATGCTTTATGCCCAATTGGTTGTGTTAAAGGCCAGGTGAAAACCCACTATAGTTAGTCAGTAAATCTCCCTCTCTTGATGGAAAGGGCGAGTGGGGGAAATCCCCGTGAGGCCACTGGATCGTTAGTGAGAACACAGATTTTTTCTGAATTAGTGCCATTTTGGCAAAGCGATGCTCGGTACGAGCCGCTACGCGAACGCACCCTGATGTTCGGTTAGTTTTAACTTGCCTAGTTAAACTATTGTTATTGTTCTAATCTAAGATTGCTTTATTCAAGCTGCTGTTGCCTAGAGATAATTACTGAAATTTCACCGGAAATTTAACAATTTTAAATGGGTGATATCCGTGAATTACACATCATCATGTTTACGGAAGCAGCTTCTTAACTGGAATAGCACTGACTTAAAAGTTGGAAAAGACTTAAGATCGCCATAAAAGAGGCAAGATGGGGAGGATGGAGAAGCAAAAGTATTGAGTCGCTTCACAAAACTTAATATAAATAGTTATAGGAATTCTAGAAACCGAAAAATTGCTAAAAACATAGGCTCTGCCATACCTTTGGTGATCAGCTGTTAGGCATTTTTAATGCCTAACAGCAAGGCATAAGGCAGAAGCGATAAATCATGCTTGTTATAGATTGACAACAAAAAGATGCACCGAGTCAAAACGCGGTGCATCCCTACTCCCTATTTCCTTTAGAGTCTAAAAATTCTCCCGATTGCGATTTGCCTGCTCCATCTTTTCTACAACCAGGTCTATGGGCATCATTCCCAATTCCCCAGCGGCACGGGTACGAATATTCAAACTGTTTGCTTCGACTTCCTTGGCACCAATCACACTCATCACCGGGATTTTAGCCTTTTCGGCATTACGAATTGCTTTACCAAGCCTTTCCCCACTGGTATCGACTTCTGCTCGAATCCCATGCGATCGCATTTTTGTTGCCATTTCCTGAGCAAAAGGCAACTGTGCGTCCCCGACTGGTAACAATCGTGCTTGTACTGGTGCTAACCAGAAGGGGAAGTCTCCCCCATACTGTTCAATCAATATCCCAGTTAGCCGCTCGATAGACCCAAAGGGGGCACGGTGAATCATAACCGGGCGTTGGCGAGTGCCATCTTCTGCCACATACTCCAAATCAAATCGTTCTGGCAAGTTGTAATCCACCTGTACCGTTCCTAACTGCCATTCCCTGTCGAGGAGATCCTGGAAGATAAAGTCCAGTTTCGGGCCATAAAATGCCGCTTCCCCTGGTACTTCAACGGATTCCATGCCCAAGGTATCTACAGCACGGCGAATTGCTCCTTGGGCTTTTTCCCAAGCCTGATCCGAACCAATATACTTATCCGAGGCCGGGTCACGGAAACTCAACCGTGCTTTAAATTTCTTCATTTGCAGAGTTTTGAACACTGACAGGATTAAATCCACCACATTGAGGAATTCCTGATCTAACTGATCTGGCATCACAAATAGGTGAGAATCATCCACCGTGAAACCACGCACCCTGGTCAACCCCCCCAGTTCCCCAGATTGCTCATAGCGATACACTGTACCAAACTCTGCCAAGCGCATGGGCAATTCCCGGTAGGAGCGCAATTCACTCTTATAAATTTGGATATGGAAGGGGCAATTCATCGGCTTTAGGACAAATCCTTGTTCTGCGGCTGCTGCTTCCTCATCCTCAGCCATCATCGGGAACATATCCTCTTTATAGTTCTGCCAGTGACCGGATACCTTAAACAAGTCCACTCGACCAATATGGGGTGTCTCCACTGGTAGATAACCTCGTTTAAGCTGTTCTTGCGTGAGGAAATCTTTCAAAAGGGTACGCAAAACCGTTCCTTTCGGGGTCCACAGGGGTAATCCTGGTCCCACCGGGTCAGAAAAGATAAACAGTCCCAGTTCTTTACCCAGCTTACGGTGATCCCGTTTCAGGGCTTCTTGCTTACGGCGCTTATATTCCTGTAGTTGCTCTGGGTTTTCCCAAGCTGTACCATAAATGCGCTGGAGTTGAGTATTACTCGCATCCCCTCGCCAGTAAGCCCCAGCCACACTTTCCAATTCAATGGCCTTCGGGTTGATTTCACTGGTATTTTCCACATGGGGACCAGCACACAAATCCCACCACTCATCCCCCAAGTGGTAAATCGAGATCGGGTCTTCTAAATCTGCCAAAATTTCCAGTTTATAGGATTCACCCAGTTCCTTGATCCGCTGTTGAGCTTCTTCCCGTGGCACCTCTTCTCGAATTACCGGAAGCTTCCGCTTAATGATTTTGACCATTTCCTTTTGGATTTTCTTTAGGTCTTGCTCAGTAAACGGTTCTGGCTGATCAAAATCATAATAAAAACCATTTTCAATCCAAGGACCGATAGTCACCTGAGCCTTCGGAAATAGCTTCTGGACGGCCATTGCCATCACATGGGAGGTCGTATGACGGATTCTTTGTAGGGTCTCGGATTCGCTAGTACGGGGCAAATGAATTTTTTCAGGCTGTTCGGAGGGTTCTGAGTTAAGCATCGGTGACTGTTCTATGGAATTGAGTAACGCGCTATGACCGTAACACCAATTTTGTGCTATCCCTCTATGATACAAACCTTGTTTTGATGCAAAGCGCGAGTGGGGGAAACCACGGCAGTCGCTCATGGCGCATGGGTCTGTGTGCGGAACCTGCGTCCGCACCTTGTAAGCCCCGTGGGAACCCCCCCATGAGCGACTGCCTTCCCAAGACCGCGCTGCATCGCTAGTTTTTGGGGCAGTACATGTTTCTGGTGTAGTACTCTATCAATTTAGTGTTGAGGGTTAGGGCAAGGGGTTAGGGGTTACGGGTTGGCTTAATGGTTTTGGTACTTAATGGATAACACAGATGCATAGTACAAGGGTGCCTAATTGGCTAAAGTCCATTGTAGATCATGTCCGGATAATTCCCCTATATCACAATTTGCCCCATCTGACCATCTGAGCATCAATCGTCTTGATGATCGGTATTAAACCGGACTTGAGCTTACCCCTCAATTCAATTTTGAGGGAGTAGTAGTCTCCCACAAGTGTTAAGGGTTATGTGATAAATTGTAAAAAAATGTAAATATAATTAAGGTAGACTATGAAAAAATAAACAGTTTTAATATCATGAATCAACCCCAGCCATCAACACCGGAGTTACTCAAAACCATATTGGAACCGCTACTAGTAGATTTTGACTACTGGTTTGAGCGATCGCTTTCGTTGTTAGAAACTGAAGATATCACCTTTTTGACCAAGGAGGAACAATCTGACCTAGTCAAGCGGGTAAAGGAAGCCCAGCAGGAGGTAAATACAGCTAAAATGCTTTTTAACGCTACCGATGGTCAAGTAGGAGTTGAACTTTCTACCATGATGCCATGGCACCAATTAGTGAGAGAATGTTGGGGAGTGGCAATCCGGTGGCGATCATTGGCATCCGGTGCATCCGAGTCAGCGGCTTCAGGGAATGACTAATCTTGACGCGCCTAGATTCAGGAAATGATTGAGGATATAGTGGACTACCGTTTGTTAAAGTTAACTAACCACCTATAAAAAGCCGTTTTTTATCCCTGAGCAAGACAAGGAGTTAAAGACCAACTATTCGGTCGGGAGGACAATACGATGTTACACCTAATTTATCTAGTTGCCTTTACTGTTCTAGCATTTTTAGCAATTGGAAATTTAATTCGCAACCTATTAAGTTTGAGTTTTGATTCCCAGCGTTCTTTCTCAGCATCGGGAAAATCACCCACCCAATGGGGACGGAATCAAGTGAATGCCAATCCATCTCCTGCTAAGTCAGTACCGCACCCGGAACTGCTTGATGATAGTGGCAACCCTATTAATGAACCCCTGTTAGTGATGCGGTCAATGACCGTTGAAGACGCTCGCCAACAGTTAGACGCTATATACAATTCTTCTCCCGGTAACAGCAAGGGGAAGACAGAAGAAAACCAATAGTCTATTGATTTCAGGTTAAGGCTAGACAAAGGGAAAGGGGATAAGCAAAACTATTTCCCCTGACCGAATTCGTTGCTCGACAAACTATAGCGCTGCAAGCCGGGAATAGGGAATAGGGTATAGGGTATAGGGTATAGCGATGCAGCGCTGAATCGATTTTCCTTGACAGACAGCATTAAATTATAAGTATTCAACTGAAATCGATCTGATTTATTTGCCATAGGCAAACCAACTTGCATTAGCGCTGTAAACCCGCGTGTCTCCCCAGGTTTCCAATACATAATGAAACCCCTCTCGATTGACATGAGTTACATCAACTTTTAATCGGAGATTTTCATCATTATCACTATCGATATCGTTTAAAGCAATATAAACCACAGGATCGGAAGAAAAGTTCGTATTAAACTTTTTCTCACCTGATATTCTTCGTCTGCCATCACCTTTTGATAAATTCCCTTCCCTAACAGAAATTTCTCCACTCTCCAGTTTAATCTGTGAACTAGCCACTTCTTCGATACTTCTAGAGATAGTAATCAACTGATTACTATCTTGAGTTAAGTTATTGATCCGTTCAACTATATCTCCCAAGGCGACTGGGTCTGATTCTATAAGAGCATTAAGTTTTTTCTCTATAGTAGAAGCGTTGATATCTAAGCTTTGCACCTTACTATTTAGATATTGAGCTTGTTTTTGATAATCTTGAGTTTGGGTTTTGATAGTTTGAGTTTGTTGCTGAAGAACTTGCAGATCAACTCGGTTATCAAATAGAGAGTTATTTATACGTTTGTTGAGTTTATCAAGTTGTTTTTGTTGATCTTTGATATGTCCTTTTACCGAACTATCAACAAGACTAGACATAACTACAAAACCACTGACTGTGGTGAATAGGGTAGTGAAAAGCAACAAGCCAATCACTAGGTGAAATTGTGTTCTGAATTCCTTCCTTAGTTCCTCAGCTATTTTGGGTGAAAATAGTTGTAATTCTGTATAAATTAAAGCTCTGATATCTGTAGAGCGCTTATCCAGATAACTTCGGTAGGTATCTAGTTCTTTCTTGAGATCATCTCGTTCGCTTCTTAGGCGATCGATAGTTTTTTTAAGTATGTCAAAATCATTCATAGTAACCAACTAGCTAAATACCGACAATTCCATAGATAAGCTGTTCAGCATTTAGATTGGGATACCTAAATTACTCAAAGGGAACAGGGAACAGGGAACAGGGAACAGGTAATAACCAATTTAAATGCACATCAGCTTAGTAATCAAGTCTCTCCATTGTCAGCCATGCTTTGCGCGAGTGGGGGAAACCCCCGCAGGTAGGGCTTTGGTGCGCTAACCGTAGGCGAATTAAATTCGCGCTTATTGTCGCACCTGAGGCATCGCTATGGGCTGTTATAGCTGAAATTGCTCAATTCGCCAACTACAGAGGCTGATCTGATGGCACCCAGGATAATCCATAGTGAACAGTAAATGGTGATAGTAAATGGTGATAGTAAATGGTGATAGTAAATGGTGATAGTAAATGGTGATAGGTAGGGGTTTAGCAGAATTCTCTGTTACCCATTACCCATTACCTACTATAGCGCTAGTTGCTCTAATCATTGAACTCTGTTAAATAATGCTTCGTGAGACCGGGAGCTGGGGAGATTCCGGAGATCTAAATCTAAATTTATAAATTTTCTAATCAATTGAGACGATCAGCATCAGCCAAAGGATTCCAGACTTAATGCTCATGGTGAGGGGCATTACGTACCTTCCTGATTGTATAGGGCAAAACCCCTACCAGCAGAGCAAAGGCTTCATCTGGCAGTTGGGCAATAGTGTTGGCATCAAAACCAAATCCCTCAAACTGTTCAAGAATCTGTTGGGTTCGTTGTATAGGACTTGGATATTCTGTAATTTGTTTAGTCAGTCGAATCCATTGCCGCCGAATCAAATAAGCACGCCGTCGCTCCTCAGCTGATTCTGGAGAAATCAATGATAGATTGCCCACTGGCACTACTCCCTGACAATCAAGATCAAATATTCCTCCTACAGCCGAACCTGGTCCTGCAAATTCTGCATGGTAGTGTTTATATATGATTAGGCCATTGCGACGCCTACTATTAACAATTAACAATTGTTTATCCCGAAATTGCGAGAGAATTTCTGATGGCTGTGAGTCTCTCATCTTGTTCTTGCAGGGGTTCAGGCTTTCCTGGTTCATGCCACTTAGGGGTTGAGGATTGGCGAGACCCTGGTTGTGAGCAACCACCTCCTTTGGGTAAAAAGCTATCTGGTAATAGTGTTGGTATTTACTCTCCATCTCAAACTATATGGCGTAATATCGAGCGAGCAGGTAAGCACCCAAGCTAAAAGCCCCGATCCACTTTCCTTAAATAACTGTAAGTTTTTTAAAATACACAAAACGGAGAGTCAAGTCTTGTTTAACTACCATTTCCAACTATAAACTTGGGTTTAACCTAAGTTTATAGTTATCAAAAAACACCTCAAAATGGCTTCAAGACACCAAAACTTTGTATGGCTAGATACTAGATTATAGATTATTGGTATCAATAGCTACAATTTATCGGTACAAAGCAAATTTTGTGGTTTAGTACGGTAGATCTGATGGGATTTACAAGTAGACCGTAGCACAAATCAACTAAATTTCTCCACCAGCGAGGTCTTCAAACACTAATTTTCTTGAAAGCTTTATCAATAACCCCCTTTTTGATCTGTTATCAAAAACGATACTCTGCTACAGATAGTCTGAACAAAAATAAGTTATTCAAACATATTTTGTTTGTTTTGTCAATGTGATAAATCACCTTATGTAAAATATATCTGTTATTCGTCAGCTTGATAACTCCATTATGACGAAATTCAGCCTACTGAGACAGACTCTGACCCTGTAAACTAAGACCAGCAGGATTAATCTGCTTGTGTAAGAGCAGGCGTTTGGGAAGCCTAAGCAATCCTCCGGTATAGCTTGGTTCTACCCGATCCAGTTCATATCCCCTCTTGAGATAAAGTTGCCTGGCCTGATAATTGTTTTCCAAAACATGCAAGTAGAGGTCTTGAAAGCCCCATTCTAGGGCAGTTTGCTCACAAGCCAATAGCAAATTTTCCCCGACTCCTTGCCGCCGACAAGACTTTCTGACAGCCAGATTGGAGATGTAAAGATGTTGGCAGTTAGGCTTTGGCCAACAATAGCGAGAACGGAGTGTTAGCTCTACAGTACCAGCTAGCAGCTGACTGGTAGCAGCAGAATCGGGAACGGTAGTGACGGCGACTAAACACAGGTAATGGGGTAAACTAGATCGCAGTCTGTGGCGCAAATCTTCGTAAATACCCAGTCTTAATAGAGGGTGAACCCAGCTGATCAGCCCTTTTTGAGGGTGAAAGCTATCTGCAAGAATATCTGCTAAGGTGCTAATATCCTCAGATTGAGCAGCACGTATAGTGACTTGAGATATACCACCAGCCAAGGTATCTTGACCAGTAGGGACAGATTTATGAAGGGTTAAGAAAGAAAAGCAGGAATCCACAACTACAAAATTAAAATTATTTGGGAATGGTAAACTCTAACTAAAGTATGTAGACTATACGCCGAAGGGGTTCTAAGTTCCCCCCCCCTAGCTTCCCGTAGGTTCAAGGAACCAGAAGGTATATGGCTAAAAACTCAGCAAGGAGGTATGAGCAATTGAGCTCGAAACTAATTACCCAATTTCAGGCCAGGTAAATATTAAGGTAAATAGGAGACATTAAACGTTATACTTCATAATTAATACCTTTTTGAGAAGTTTGATCAAAATCCGCTGACGGGATTAGCAAAGCGTGATTCCCGACCACCTTAAACTAGAAAGTCTTCAACGTCAGGTAGTTCACACACCTTAAACTAGAAAGTCTTCAACGTCAGGTAGTTCACATTATTCTATCGCTATTGAAATATGACGAATCATAAGACTGACTGGACCCCAATCATTAAGAAATTTGTTGCGATAGTAGGCAAAAATGGTGTGGTTCAACGTCGTGAAGAATTGCTGACCTATGAATGTGATGGTCTGGCCAGCTATCGCCAACGACCAGCGGTAGTAGTGCTACCACGCACTACCGAACAAGTCTCAGAGGTGCTTAAGATATGCGATCGCTATTCTATCCCGTGGGTGGCACGGGGTGCTGGCACCGGATTATCCGGTGGTGCTCTACCTATAGAAGATGGTGTGTTGATTGTCACTGCCCTAATGAAGGGGATCCTGGACATTGACCTGGAAAATCAGCGAATCGTAGTACAACCAGGCTTAATCAACAACTGGGTGACCCAAGCGGTAAGTGGTGCGGGTTTCTATTATGCCCCTGATCCCTCCAGTCAAATTATTTGTTCCATTGGTGGCAATGTGGCTGAAAACTCTGGTGGTGTCCATTGCCTAAAATATGGCGTGACCACTAATCACGTCATGGGGTTAAAATTGGTTCTTCCTGACGGTTCAATCGTGGATGTAGGGGGATCAGTTCAAGAAATGCCTGGTTACGACCTAACCGGCTTATTTGTTGGTTCCGAAGGCACCTTGGGGATCGCTACAGAAATTACCCTGCGCATCCTCAAGAGACCAGAATCAATTTGTGTCCTCCTAGCGGACTTTACTAGCATTGAAACTGCTGGTACTGCGGTTACTGACATTATTGGTGCTGGGATCATTCCTGCGGGTATGGAAATGATGGATAATCTCAGCATCAATGCGGTAGAAGACGTAGTGGCAACAGGTTGTTATCCGAGGGATGCTGGAGCAATATTGCTGGTAGAACTGGATGGCTTAAAGGTAGAAGTGGACACTAATAAACAGCGGGTTGCCCAACTGTGTAAACAGAATGGGGCAAGAAATATCACCACGGCTAGTGACGAAGAAACCCGCCTGAAATTATGGAAAGGTCGCAAAGCAGCTTTTGCTGCCGCAGGGAAGATCAGCCCCAATTATTTCGTCCAAGATGGGGTGATTCCTCGCACTGAGTTAGCAGGGGTTTTAAGGGAGATTGAGGCATTAAGCGAGAAATCTGGGTACACAATAGCTAACGTATTTCACGCGGGTGATGGAAATCTACACCCCCTAATCTTGTACGATGAAAAGGTGCCTGGGGCATTAGAAGAGGTAGAAAATGTTGGTGGAGAAATCCTCAAACTCTGTGTAAAAGCAGGGGGGAGTATATCTGGGGAACATGGCATTGGTGCGGATAAGAACTGCTTTATGCCAGATATGTTCACGTATACGGACTTGGAAACAATGAAATGGGTTAATCAGGTATTCAATCCCAAGGGTTTAGCCAATCCAGGCAAGGTATTTCCGACACCCCGGACTTGTGGAGAGGCAGCAAATGCCGGAAAAACAAAGGAATTTGAATCTATCGAGCGTTTTTAAACTAAGTTTCGTCAGTTCGACATGAGCCTTCGTTATCCAGGAGTCAAGAGCTTTGAGTTAGGTTGAGATCAGGTCAAGAAATTTCCTTTCCCTATTATCTTTTGCCTTTTACCTTTTGCCTTTTGCCGTTGCCAGTCAGTCGCTGCTTTTCTTGCCAAGCCACAAAGCAAATTCCCCACAAAAAACTCAAACTGACGAATAATCCTGAAGGATTACCAAGACTGAGTAATAGCAAGACGAAAAAAAAACTACCAAGTTGAGCCGTTTGCTGGAGTAGGGAATTCAACCCAGCTTTGGCTTCTTGCTCCAAAGTCAGTTTGTTACGGCTTAACTTCATTCTAAAACCAACAAGGAAAATACCATTACCGATTGAAAACTGCTATATCGAAAATTTACTAAATTAAAAATTATTGAAATCTGCCCATAAACGACCAATTATGCGACCAGCCATCAGGATCCAGAGCAAAAAATTAGCGGCACCGATGATTAAGCTGGCATAAAATTGGACCCCAATGGCACTCTCCATACAAACACTAAAATCTAAGAAGGTGTTGGTGAGAATTAACTGCCCGATTAAACTAGGAATGTAGAGGATTACCAGCAGAGCGATCGCATCCTGAAGGCTCAGGTATACACTTCTCCACATATCCCCTAGTAAAGCTTTACCAAGCTTATCCACAGAAGTCCATATATGTTGCATCAGATTTCTTGGAAGCACAAATGTGATCTGGCCGGTTTTGACACTAAGCCAGTATTCATTTCCACCGAACCGAGATCCGGATACTGATGTATGGTGGTTTGTTGAAGGTTGATCAAGGGCGAGGTACTTCACCCCCTTGAAAACTGCTAAAGGTTTGCACCTCCGTCGGCCCCGAGCAATCCCTCGCGGCCTAGGGTCGCACCTTAGGGTATGATTCCCTGTTGCGGTTCGGTGTAGGCTAGATTAATGTAGAAGCATCATTTCCCGGTAGTCTAGATGTCTACTAAATCCAAAATTCATCCGAGAACTACCCAAGTCAGTGACTGGTCAATTGAGCAGTTGCCCGGATTAAGTATTCACGATCAATCAAAACTCAAAGCATTGGGCATTACCACCACTAGGCAGTTGCTCGACAAGGCAAGCACAGGCCAAGCTAAACAAGCGCTAGCTAACCAGTTAAAGGTTAAGACTCAGTACGTCAATAAATGGGTCGCCCTAGCCGATTTAGCTCGTATCCCTAGCATTGGCTGCCAATATTGTGGACTAGTGTTACATGCAGGAATATGCTCTTTAACCCAACTAGCTCAGACTCCCCCTCACCGCTTGCACCAAAATATTTTACGCCTACAGGTAGCAACCATGAAGCGCCGAGACCTTTGTCCTGGTGTTGATCAGGTGGCACGATGGACTAAACAAGCACGAGATTTAGCTATAGCAAAGGGAACAGGGAACGAAAATTATCACAATTCATAATGGTACTCTATCATCATTGGTGATTTGTTGATTGTTAATTGTTATTTGCCATATTTAGGCACTCCTGCTTTATTCCTTAACCAACACTCCATTGAGGAAAATATCAGCAATGCCTTCTGCCATTTCTTGAATCTCTTTGGGGGAGGCATCTGAATCGAGGATGGTATTGTGACTGAAACCAGCAACGGCAAACATGCCCAAGAACACCTGAGCCAAAATCTTGGGGTTCATAGGGCGATAAATGCCTCGCTCAATGGCGGTTTCAAAAAAGGCTTCAGCCACATCGGTCATTTTAATAATTACTTCTGACTGAATGCGATCGCGCAATTCTGGGTGGAATTGGGCTTCCATAAAGCATACTCGCATCAGATCCGCATTCTCACCCATACGCATCATTCGCCGCCGCATCATCTGTGCTACTGCTTTATAGCTGCCCATTTCACTGAGTTCTGTGAGCAAATCGGTGAGAATGTCTACCCAACCCTGGGTGGCGACTTCAATCAGGATGGCTTTTTTGTTTTCAAAATGACGAAATAGGGTACCTTCAGCGACCCCAGCAGTACTGGCTAACTCCCTGGTGGTTGTCCCGTTATAACCTCGACTGGCAAACAAACGTCGTGCTGCTGTCAGGATACGTTGCCTGGTCTCTGTCTCTGACTGAGTTGGCTGATTTATTATTCCCATGGGTGTCAAAATGAAACTTGTAGCGCTATTATCCAAATTGTCCAACACTTCACCCCATAATTGTCAAATTTGAGACAGAGTTGGCTTGAGCTTCTAGTAGTAGGTGATGGTAATCATGCCTTGATTGTGACCAAAAATTTGGGTTTCAAGCTGGCCTTGGCCTATTGGCCACGCGGGGGTTGGTTGTGGCCACGCTACTTGAGGTGCCCATAAACGGGCGATTTTTCCGGAATTTGTCAAGGCAAAGGTTTATAATACAATAATTGTGTAGAAAGCGCACAGGTAGGATTCGTCGGTACTACCTGATTCAATAACGAGCGTAATGCGCATGCTAGTACACGAGGCGCGAAAAACCTCGCCGGTGCGCTTTCCGTTCTCCTACGGAGACGCGGGGCGCGTTCGGCTAATTAAATTCGCCACGGGTCGCACCGCTAAAACGCATGGGTCTTAACGGATACCGAAAACCAGTAAAGTAGCACATTCAAAATATATAACGTACCGTGGGGCACACGGGAACGAGGGAAGGGAGAAACAGTTATATTAGACACTCCTAGTACCTAGCGCTTAGGGAGATAAGCCCACTGGGATTAGTTAAGTTAGGCTTGATGCTTGGTTGCTGATTGAACGGGTATTTGGCTTGAATATTGCCTTTGCTGGATAGCTAATTTTAGCGATGCAGCGCGGTCTTGGGGGTTTCCCCCATGAGCGACTGCATCAAGACAAGGCGTGTCGTAGAACTAAGAATCCCCGTTCTTACTTCGGCGGGGAGTGTCAAACACTTGATGAAGAGACGCTAGCTTATTAGTTGTTAACCTCACGCCTCCTAAAGGCGGTACCACTACATCCCACCCTAGAAAGCGGTGGGCGTTGTGGGAGAGTTCTGTAAGTTCGTTACTGCCACCCTTGTATGACTAAAAAGAATGGATTGGTCGTGTTTCTCCAGCGTGTTGCGGATCACTTAAGACCACTTCGGTGCTTATTCAAGACAGGATCTATCAAGTCCCTATCGATTTTATCTTATCTGGGGGCAGCAATCCTAATCTGGGGAACATTCTCGACTATTGCATTAGCCCGTACTGAAACCCCAGCATCACCCTCAACCTCAATCCAACCCTATCTAGACCGGGTGATCGAACGGGTAACTGAGTTTACCCTGGATAATGGCATGAAGTTCATTGTCCTGGAAAACCACGAAGCACCAGTAGTTTCTCTTCTTACCTATGCCGATGTAGGTGGTGTGGATGAACCGGATGGCAAAACCGGTGTGGCTCACTTCTTAGAACATTTAGCGTTTAAAGGTACCACCCGGATTGGTACTACCAACTATGAGGCAGAAAAAAGTCTGCTGGACAAGTTGGACGAGTTGAAGAAACAAATTAAAGAGTATCAAGCCACTGGGAATGAGGCAGAGGTGGCTAAGTTACAGGAAGAGTTTGCCGAAGTCGAAGCTGAGGCAGCTAAGTATGTCAAGCAAAACGAGTTGGGTCAGATTATTGAGCAATCAGGAGGCGTGGGCTTGAATGCGGCAACGTCTACAGATTATACGGTGTACTTCTACAGCTTGCCATCGAACAAATTAGAGCTGTGGATGTCCCTAGAGTCGGAACGTTTCCTTGAGCCAGTATTTCGAGAATTTTATAAGGAACAAGAAGTAATCCTCGAAGAGCGTCGTCTGCGCACTGATAACTCTCCGATCGGTCAAATGATTGAGGCGTTCTTGGATACTGCCTATACCAAGCACCCTTATCGGCGTCCGGTGATTGGCTACAACAAAGACATTCGCAATCTCACTCGCCAAGATGTCCAGGAGTTTTTTGACACTTACTATAGTCCGAATAACTTAACTGTAGCTATTGCCGGAGATGTGGACCCAAAGCAGGTGAAACGCCTAGCTAAAGTCTACTTTGGACGCTACAACCATCAAAGCGAAATCCCTCAAGTCACTACGGTAGAACCACCACAGGCCGAAACCAAGGAAGTTACCTTGAAATTACCCTCGCAACCCTGGTATTTGGAAGGATACCATCGACCAGGGATTACCCATCCTGACCATGTGGTTTATGAAATTATGGGCAATTTGCTCAGTGATGGTCGAACCTCTCGCCTATATAAGTCTCTGGTAGAAGGGAAACAAGTAGCCCTCTCGGCGGCAGGGTTTAGTGGCTTTCCTGGTGATAAATATCCTAATTTAATGTTGTTCTATGCCCTAACTGCACCAGGACACACGGTAGAAGAGGTGGCAAGTGCATTGGAAGAAGACATTGAAAAGCTCAAAACTGAACTAGTTTCACCCCAAGAATTGGAACGGGTAAAAACTCAGGCAAGGGCTAGCCTATTGCGATCGCTTGATTCCAATATGGGTATGGCCAGAAATTTGGCAACCTATGAGGTCCAAACCGGTGATTGGCGTAACTTGTTTAAGGAAATAGAAGATATAGAGAAAGTGAGTGCAGAAGACATTCAGCGGGTGGCTCAGGCAACCTTTCGACCAGAAAATCGCACGATTGGACGGATTTTACCAAGTCAGTAACTCAACGGTTCAAGGTTGATCTCATTTTAAAGTTGAAGGTTGATATCAGTTGAAGGTTGATATCAGTTGAAGGTTGAAGGTTGAATGTTAGGAGGTTAAAGGTTGAAGGTTAAAGGTTGAATGTTGTTTTGTTGTTCATGCCCAGGGGTCTGATGTAGGGTAGGTGGTTTGGTTGAAGGGTAAAGGTTCTCATCGGCAACCTTCAACCTTGGCCTATTGGCCACGCGTGCGCGTTCAACCGGTTAACTTTCAACCTTCAACTGGTTAACCTTCAACTGGTTAACCTTCAACCTCCAACCTTCTAACCTTCAACCTTCTAACCTTCAACCTTCTAACCTTCAACCTTCTAACCTTCAACCTTCTAACCTTGGCCTATTGGCCACGCGTGCGCGAACAACTTGGTAACCAACAACTACTGATCCAATTACCCATCACGAATGACCAATGACCAATCTAAAATCGAAAAGCCAAAATCCCAAATACCTGAAATGGATCGGGCTACTAGTGGTGACAATGCTAGTGGTAGTGCTTGTTTCTCGTCTACCAGCAATAGCTGATACCCCACGCCATTACGATGAATTAGACTTTGACCCGTTACCACCAATTCAGCTACCGGACTACACTCGGTATCAGTTAGATAATGGGATGGTGGTCTATTTGATGGAAGACCATGAATTGCCTTTGGTGAGTGGTACAGCAATGATTCGCACGGGCGATCGCCTTGAGCCTGCTGACAAAATTGGCTTAGCCACTATGGCGGGAGTTGTCATGCGTACTGGGGGTACCACTGAACACTCAGGCAATGATTTAAATGTGCTCTTAGAAGAAAAGGCAGCTTCGGTGGAAACTAGTATTGATACTAGTTCTGGCAGTGCAAGTTTTAGTGCTTTGAGCGAAGATTTGGACTTGGTCTTTGATTTGTTTGCTGAAGTTATTCAAAAGCCCGCCTTTGCACGAGCTAAGCTGGCCCTAGCTAAACAGCAACTAGCGGGACAAATTGCCCGCCGCAATGATGATCCCGGTGATATTGCTTCTCGTGAATTTAGGAAACTGATCTACGGTGACACTAGCCCCTATGCCCGCACGATAGAGTATGAGCATCTAGATAATATCTCTCGTGATGATTTGATCAGTTTCTCACAGAAGTATGTATATCCAGAAAATATGATACTGGGTATTGTGGGGGATTTTGATTCCGAAAAAATGCGATCGCTAATTGAGGAGAAATTTGGGAGTTGGAAATCTGCCTCTGCCCCAGCACAGCCAAAGGTGCCAGACGCATCCCAGGCTCAGTTAGGGGGTATATTTTTTGTGGATCAACCTCAACTGACCCAAAGTAATATTCAAATGGGACATATCGGGGGCAAACTCAATAACCCTGACTACGCCGCCCTTTCTGTGTTAAATGAGGTGATGAATGGATTTGGGGGCAGACTATTTAACGAAGTGCGATCGCGTCAAGGTCTAGCTTACTCGGTCTACGGGGTTTGGAGTGTTCGCTATGACTATCCGGGTTTGTTTATTGCTGGGGGACAAACTCGCTCTGAAACCACGGTACCCTTTATTAAATCCGTTCTAGATGAAATCCAGAAACTTCGCACTAGTCCGATTAGCTCAGAAGAATTGGCTAAGGCAAAAGAAAGTGTTCTCAACTCCTTTGTGTTCAACTTCCAGAAGCCAGAGCAAACCCTATCTCGGCTGATGCGCTATGAATACTATGGCTACCCAGAGGATTTCATCTTCCGTTATCAAAAGGCAGTCACAGCTACTACCATTGAGGATGTACAGCGGGTTGCCGAACAGTATCTCAAACCTGAGCAGATTGTTACGGTAGTTGTGGGCAATGCTTCCCAAATCAAACCAGCCCTGACTAGCCTTTCCCAGGACATCACCGTCTTAGATATTACGATTCCAGAACCACAAAACAGCTAGTAGATTAATGGCAAATTGTTAATGGTTAATGGTTAATAAAGAAAAAATCGATTCACCATTTGCCACATACAATTTGCCCTTTGCTATTCTCAATGCGTATTCTATTCCTACATCCCAATTTCCCTGCCCAGTTTCGCCACATAGCAACTGCTTTAGCTAAAGATAACCGCAACCAGGTTGTGTTTGGTACCAGGCGCAAGGAAGGGCAACTCCCTGGAGTGCTCAAAGCTCTTTACAATCCCTCTAGGGAAGCACGTCCAGAAACTCACCACTATGTTAGACCCTTAGAAAATGCCGTACTTCAGGGTCAAGGCGTATATCGCTTAGCCAATCAGCTCAAGGCTAAGGGATTTGTTCCTGATGTGGTCTATGGTCATTCGGGTTGGGGACCAACGTTATTTATCAAAGACGCTTTCCCCCAAGCAACATTACTGTGCTACTTCGAGTGGTTTTATCATGCCCATGGGACAGATGCTGATTTTGATCCATCAGAGCCCCTAAACGCTGACGATGAAGCCCGGATTCGGATGAAAAATGCCCCGATTCTGTTAGACCTAGCCAGTTGCGATCGCGGATTGTCTCCCACCTACTGGCAGCGCCAGCAATTTCCAGCCGACTTCCACAGCAGAATTACCGTGCGTCATGATGGGGTGGACACCGAGTTCTTTAAACCCAACCCAGGGGCAAAGTTAGTACTAAAACAGATAAACTTAGATTTGTCTGAGGTGGAAGAACTAGTCACTTATGTGGCACGGGGCATGGAACCTTATCGAGGTTTTCCCCAATTGATCGAAGCAATCGGCATCCTTCAGCAGCGACGTCCTAACTGTCATGCTGTGATTGTCGGGGAAAATCGGGTGGCTTATGGTAAAACCCTACCCGATGGTAAAACTTACAAAGACTTGATGTTAGAAAAAGTACCCCTTGACCTAGACAGAGTCCACTTTACTGGTTTACTTCCTTACTCAGAATACCTACAAGTTCTTCAAGCTTCCTCTGTTCATGTTTATCTCACCCGTCCTTTTGTTCTGTCTTGGTCGATGCTAGAATCCCTTTCTACAGGTTGTTTGGTAGTAGCGTCTGATACTCCCCCAGTGACAGAGGTGATTGAAGATGGGATTAATGGTTTGTTAGTAGACTTTTTCTCGCCAGAGGAAATCGCCGATCGGGTTGAGGAAGCTCTCGACCATCCAGAACAGATGGCTGGTATTCGCGCTAAGGCCAGGGAAACTATTCAACAGGGTTATGATTTAAATCAGTTATTATCCCAGCATTTGCAGTGGATACGAGAAAGTGGGTTGAAGGTTGAAGGTTGAAGGTTAGAAGGTTGAAAGTTGAAGGTTAGAAGGTTGAAGGTTAGAAGGTTGAAGGTTGTTCGCCTTTGGCGTTCCGTGTAGGGTAGGTTAAAGCTTTAAACTCAACACTCAACAATCAACGCAATATTGAGAGGAAATTATATATTATAGTAATCCTATCTGATTCGTAAAATAAATGGGCTGTTTTAAGGCAGGAGGCAGAAGGCAGAAAGCAGATGAGATAGGAGTTTTAGGTAGGGCTTGCTGATTAACTCTCAAAGCATTGACAGATAAAGTTTTTAGCCTTTTTGGGTCTACAAAAGTGCCAGCTTTTCGGTCCAAAAAGCTCAAAAAGTGGCTCTTCGGTACTTGTTATGCTAAATAAACACTGGCTCTTCGTTTATGAACCATGACTGATATCCAGACAGGAGAACCATAAACATCATAGCTGAATAAACAGTTACGATGTTTATGGTTCCCTAAAAGTCACCCTTTTTTAAGCGAAGGGTTATCTAATCATATACGTTGTATCGCTTGTTACCCAAATTGACAGACTCTCGCTTGATGTTTCTCTGTTTTTTATTGGGACTTTTGGAATAATACTTATTGCGTGACGGGTGTGCCATTCCAGGTAAACTTGGGGTCGCGATCACAAAGACTAATGTCAGCTTGCCAACGGGAGGGGAAATCTGGGTCGATGAACCTGATTTCAAATCTGCCCCAGTGGTAAGTGGGTCTTCCATCAGCTCCCTCTCTATAGGTATCACAACACACTGATGAAGAATCCTGTACCCAATAGCCACTGTATGAACCTCGGTCAGTGTACACTCCTGCTAAACCGTCGATAAAGATCACTCCATCTTTATCGTAGTGCCAGATAGCGGTGTTGTTGCGGTCTTGATGATATACCACATTGTATTCTGCGGTTGTCCAAACCTCGTCCGCTAGAACTTGCTGGCATGTGAGTATGCAAGTCAACAAGGCTAAGGTTGAGATTACAATAAAATAATACTTTTTCATTGTTCGGTAACTTGGTTTAACTGAAAGTGTTGGCAGAGCAAGGGCACAACATTATCAAACCACCGCAGTTGCGCTACTACTTGTGGCATGATCTTATTGTCCAATGCGTGTTTAATCTGTTTATTCTCGTCTACGGTAAGAATTGTAACTAACAGGACTTACGCAAAGACACTAGATATGGAGTATTGTGGAATCAGACTAAACTCATAATTAAAGAAGGTTGTTGAAGCTTCCTCGGTCAAATACTCCGATCAGCCCTGATACTTAAGTTTATAAACACTAAACCCAGTCAAATAAGCTAGTTTGTTCAAAAAATTCCACACCAAAATGGCACAAGCAATAGGTGGTTTCTTTGAATTCGAGATTAGCTTGCTTGGGTCGTAAGTCCTGCAGTAAATGTGGATTGTATCATACCAGCTTACTCATGTCAACCCCTCTAATTGATATATATTAGAGAGGGTGACATGTTGATATATATTATCAGGGGTGACATGAGCCCTGAAAAGCTTACTATATAAGGCTTTGATGCCAGTTCTCTTAGCAAAGATAAACTGGTAACAGGATAAATACTCTCAACGACCCAGCTTCTGCCGCACACGAGCTACAAACATATCGACTTCTGGTAACTTCAACTGAGTTGCTAACAAACCAAACACGCCTAAGCCTACCAATCCAGCTAGACTCAATTGTAGCAACTGCACCCAAATAATACTGGTTTCTAATACTTGCTCACACCCCCAACTGACTCCCCAACTTGCGGCACCAGCTATTACACTACTCACTGCTAAACCTAGAATTGGCAACATCCACTCTTGCCAAGGTAAGCCATTTAGCCTGCGGTTTAATAGCCATAACAGGACTACCATGGAAAAGGCATTCACACCAATGGTGGCAAATACAATACCGGGTGTGCCAAAGGCATCAATTAGAAAATAATCTAGTACAGCATTGAGAAGAATATTAATCACACTCAGACGAAAGGGTGTCTGTCCATCTCCTAAACCATAAAATACCCGCACTAGCACATCCCGTCCCAAGTAGACAAACATGCCCATCCCATAAGCCATGAGCACTGATGCTACTAACCGAGAGGCATTAGCATCAAAGGCTTGACGCTGATACACTACCTGCACGATGGGCATGGCTAAGGTCACCATCAATGCACTTAAAGGTAACATTGTCAAGGCAGTGAGCAGAATTCCCTGGCGAATCCGTTGCTTGAGTTCTGGCCAATTTTCAGGAGCAGCTAGTCGGGAAAATACCGGTAGTAGAGGGACTAGAATGACATTGGAGATAATGCCTAGAGGCGTATTCACTAAAAGATTGGCATAGTTTAAGCTAGCAGCAGCAGCATCGGCTTGGGGCAGAAAGGAGGCAAAGAATAAGTCGGTGTAGACATTAATATGCAGCATCCCAGAGGAAAAGGTGGCCGGAGCCATGACCTGCATCACGTCTTTGACTCCAGGGATACCCCAGTTAAATCGTAGGCGTATTTTACCTAGGCCACTGCGCCACTGAGCGATTTGCTGCACTACCCATTGAAGAGTTGCTCCAGCAAGGGTACCCCCAGCTAAGACAATCCCACCGATCATGGCAAAATCGGGATTACTAATTTCTTTGCCCAACTGTAGGGCTAATATTCCTAAGCCAACAATGACGGTGATGCTGGAAAATAAGGGACTGACGGCGGGTAGCCAGTATTGATCGCTAGCATTGAGGGTACCAAAGCCAATGCCAATTAATCCGGCTAGCACTGCCATGGGTGCCATAATCTGTAATTGCCGGATTGCGATCGCTCTAACTTGTAACCCTTCTGGGGTATCCTGAAACCCTGGTGCTAGAACATCAATAAAGACTGGAGCAAAGAGCACTAGACCAATGGTTACCAATAATAGGATACAAGCTACTAAGGTAGTTACTGTTTCCACCAGCCGTGGGGCTTCTGATTTATCGCGTTTAGCGAGAACACTAACTAAGGCGCTATGAAACGGTCCGTTAATGCCACCGAGGAGGATTAATAAAAACCCGGGGATCACGTAAGCATAGCTGTAGGCGTTGATAACCGGACCAACTCCAAAGGCTGCTGCCATGGCTTGTTGGCGGACTAAGCCAAATACTTTACTAATAATGGTGGCTACTGCGACAATCCCGGCAATGCCAGCTAGGGAACGAGTGGTTTTCTGGTTTTCAGACACAAATCCTTAATCGAATCAATAGTTAACTTGCTTATTTTAAGGGATCCCTTGTTGTTGACCCTTGACAGTTGACGGTTGGTAGGGTGTAGCAGCTAGCTTGGTTTTATCTAAGTGCCTTTCAGGGTGTTATAACGCTACGCGCAAGGCAAAAGGCAAAAGGCAAAAGGCAAAAGGCAAAAGTTTACTATAACAGCTTAGGTGCCCTTGACCCATTAAGAATTAAATTCGCCACGGGTCGCACTTTTTTAGCTTTTATCAATGTCAAACACCTTAATGGGTAGTGCTATATCACCCTAGTAAAAAGGTTTGTTATTCCTTTAGATTAAACCATGACTACAGAATTTTTTTATGCTAATTTACCCCTTTTAGAAAACTTCATCGATATTACTGACTCTCGGAATTTTAAATCAGTTCCCAGGGATTGGTATATTGTGATTAGCGATATTATTGGTTCGACTCAAGCTATCGAATCAGGACGCTACAAAGAGGTTAACCTATTAGGAGCCTGCTCCATTGTCGCTGTTTTAAATATAGCAGGTAATTTAGACATTCCTTTTGTGTTTGGGGGAGATGGAGCAACTCTGTTGATTCCTCCTTCTCTGTTTGCCCCTGCTCGGGAAGCCTTATTAGCCACTAGTAAGCTAGCCAAGGAAGAATTTGGGATGGAATTGCGGGTGGGTGCAGTACCTATGTCTGATGTCAGAGTAAATGATTATGATGTTAAATTAGCGAAGCTCAAGGTATCTGAAAATTATTATCAGGCTATATTTACTGGAGATGGTTTGAGTTATGCTACTGAATTGATTAAACATCCAAATACGAGTAACCTCTACCTTTACCAAAACCCTACTGATAATGCTAAAGCTGATTTGTCTAATTTAGAGTGTCGCTGGCAAGACATTCCAAGTAAATATGGTGAAACGATCAGCTTGATTGTGAAAGCAACGTCTAATCAAGCTGATTTAGCTAATTTAACTTATCGAAAAATTATTGAAAAAATTGACACTATATATGGAAGTGAAGAGCTTTTAAATCCCGTTGATGAAAACTATTTAAATCTAGGGTTTAGTTATCATAACTTAAGTGCTGAAACTCGGCTGTGCGCCCAGTCGAGTAAGCTAAGCCATAGGATGCTCTATTTTTCGAAAATCTGGTTTGAAAATCTTTTGGGCTGGTTGTTGATGACGTTGAAGGTGAAATTTCCAGATGGAGACTGGGGAGCCTATAAACGAAATGCGATCGCAGCAACGGATTACAGAAAGTTTGATGATCTGTTACGCATGGTGATTGCTGGCAATGAAGCACAACGAAAACAATTAACAGACTATTTGGAAAATAATTATAAACAAGGTAAGTTAGTGTATGGTCTCCATATTTCAGACCGAGCACTGATGACCTGTCTGGTATTTGAGCGCCATGGACGCCAAGTACATTTTGTGGATGGTGCAGACGGAGGCTACGCCGTAGCTGCGAAAGATATGAAGGATAGACTGAAGCTGATAGCTGATAGCTGAATGCTTACGGCTTAATAGTAATATCTTGATAGTCTGGATGTCTAATAATAAAGGATTTTGCGCCAATAGTGATTTGGGCAATCTGGGATGAAAGCTTACACAATCCATCCCTGACTTCTCGATTTGGACAGTGAATGATTAAGCTGTCAGTAGCAGTAACCCACTCTAGCTTACAGAGTTGAGTTAGAGGAATTTCTGTCTTAATTTGGCTTAGTCCTTGACTCAGTTGTTTAAATTTCTGTAGCCATTGGGACTCTTGCAAATTTTTCTCTAGCTTGCTTTTCAATGGGTCTTCTTCTTGATTAGTCATGATATCATAATAGGATTTGTTATTGTGTCAGCAGTCAGCAGTCAGCAGTCAGCAGTCAGCAGTCAGCTTATTTTATTCAAAAGCACTTCAGGTAATGTGGCACAGGCTTCCAGCCTGTGACCTAACCCATAAGCTGTTCGCTAATAGCTGATAGCTTACATTATTGTAATATCCTCCATTATCCTGGAATAATTCAGCAACTTTACCCCTGAAACCCTCAACGCTCAGCGGTAATTTGCTTATAAGCTGTTTCAAGATTATCTTTGTATAATCCTTGGAATTTATAATTCTTATAAGCAGCAGGAATTTGGGAATAGTTGGCAAGAACTTGTTCTTGAGTCAGAGACTTTTCTTTCCACGTTAATGCTAATTTTTCCAGTTGATCCAAGTAAGTCTTTAAGGTGTCTAAGCCACTACTATCAGTAATCGGACCATGGCCAGGTAATAGACGCGCATCGGGATAGTTTGCCCTGAGCTCAGATAAAGTACTCTGCCATTTGCGAATATTACCATCCCCAGTGTATGGAAATCGCTGATTGAACAATATATCACCGGTAAACATAATTTTGGCATCGGGAACATAGGCCACAATATCTGTTCCCCCAGAATGCCCTTCTACTTCTTCAATTTCTACGGTGCGATCGCCTAACCAAATCTTACTCTCACTATTAACTATTACGTTGGGTGGAGTGGGATTGGGGTCGTATTGTTTGTTACGATCTTCCATGAATTCTCGAATTGGTCCCCGCCCAATGATGGGGATACCTTTAGCTTCGGCAGCGGAATTACCACCAGTGTGGTCAAAGTGATAATGACTGTTGAGAACGTACTTGATGGGTTTATCGGTTAAGTCTTCAACAGTTGAGAAGACTAAGTTAGCTAGTGCTTCATTCTGAAATGGATCAATTACCAATACTCCATCGCTACCAATCACAATCCCAGCATTACAAATTGCTGCGTTAGGGTCTTGGGGGGGAAAGTCTGTACTAGCGATTAGTCCGTAAATTCCAGATCCTAATTTTTCTAGGGTTAATCCTGCTGTTTCTAGGGTGAGGTTACTGGATGTTGGTGATTGACTTTGGGAGTGAGATTGGCAGCTAATCACTCCAAAGATTGTGAGTAGGGTGGCTAGACCTAAGATTAAGCACCGACGCAATGTATTCATTAGTTATTGGTCATTGGTCATTGGTCTTTAGTTATTCTATAGCAGTTCTTAATTGGGTGAAGGGCACAAGTTGTGGATGTTAGGGAGTAGGGAGTAGGGAGTAGGGAGTAGGGAGTAGGGAGTAGGGAGTAGGGAGTAGGGAACAGCGGATCTGGGAACAGCGGATCTGGGAACAGAAAAAAATCCTGTGTACCTCAGGTACGACCCGTTCACGTAGCTGAGGCCTTTGGCCACGCTTTCGCCTACGGCGAAACGCGAAGGGCTTTGCCGATAGGTGCGACCCAAGGGCGCGAGGGATTGCTCGCGCCCTTGGAGGCGCGCACCAAAGCGCGAATTTAATTCTTAATGGGTCAAGGGCACTTAATAGTTATGAAAAACTCTGTATAGTCAAGCATAGTTTGTGGTCAGACCCACTACTACTGCTGATCCAACCAAACCGCTAAATCCGTTGCTGTCTCAAAATTCAACAACGCTTCACTCAATTCCTCCAATCGAGTAATGGATAATCCCTCAATCCGCTGTTGGAGCACAGGGTCAAGTAAACCTAACCTCAGGGTTAGCAAACGGATAACAATTAATACCGCTTCCTCCTGCTTGCCGCGCTGGCGTCCCTTTTGGATAATATCTTGATAGGTGACTGATTCTTCCATAATTTCCTCGGATAAAAATCGACGGACTAAATCTTTGTCAAACCGCAAACCAGCCAGTACATCCACACAGGCCGCTAGGGTTCCTCGTTGACCTTGTTCTTCAATGTCTTGATGCAGTCGCTCATGGGGGAAACCCCCAAGACCGCGCTGCATCGCTTCTATCGACTTCAGCAACCACTTGCTCTAACAATAGATTAGGCCGATTACTCCTAGCTAAAGTTGCCAAGGGTAACAAAGCCCGATTGGCCAACAGTGGTTGAGGGTCTTGCTCCCACAGACGAATTATTCTATAACGATGCCAGGTATTAATATCCCTAAATTCGTTATTGAATACCAGATCTGAGCTCGTAGACTTTAGAAAAATAACCACCTGCTCAATGGGACATCGGTACTTGCGGTGTAGTCTGACCCAATAGTCCAACATCCGAAATGGTAGTGGTGGCTCGGATGGGGGTAAGGTTTGAAATTCTAGGTGCAGAATTTGGTTTGTACTTTGGAGTAAACTCAGAGCATCAGCTTGAATTGGTTCAGCACTTAATTCCGTTTTAAGTACCTGAATATCCCGAGGTTCTTCACCCAATAGCCAATGAAAAAACTCCGATGGGTATTCTTCGGCTAAGTATTTACAAATGTTATCGTAAGCCAAGGCAAATTGTTCAAACTTAACACTATCTCAGACAGTGTAGTGAATACCAGCAAAAAAATTGATCGCACCCGGATCTTGTTTATTGATTCAAGTTATGATAGACATTTTTAGTTTAGTTGTGAACATAGTCGCGCTTGGGAAAGGCAAGAGGCAAGAGGCAAAAGGCAAGAGCTGTCATCTTTGTCTTGATTTAGGGCACTTCTGATTTAGATAAGATCTAAAAAAGACCTGATGAGATCAGGTCTTTTCAAAATCATGTCTCTCAACTTAAGAGCACCATTAACCCCTTTTGCCTTTTGTATGCAAGCCTTTTGCCTTTTGCCTTGGTAAAAGGTTTTAGCTTAAAACTTATTCTCCCCTAACCAAATCCTCAACTGCCTCTAGATTAGTTGGTAAGCCAGCGGTCAAAACCTCTGCTCCTGTCTCAGTAATCAACACATCATCCTCAATCCGAATCCCCCGCACATCATCAAATTGTGCCAATCTATCCCAATCCACCACATCTTTGTAAGTTGACCGTCGCTCTGGGTCATTCAAAATCCCTGGAACTTGATAAAATCCTGGTTCAATTGTGACCAACATTCCTGGTTCCAACAGTCGGTCTAGTCGCAGGAAGCCCAAGCCAAAGCGATCGCTTCTTTCCCGTCCTGGTGCATACCCTGCCAAATCCCCTAAATCTTCCATATCATGGACATCCAATCCCAGCAAATGACCAACACCATGGGGAAAGAATAAAGCATGGGCATCCATTGCTACCAAATCCGAGATGTCTCCTCGCAGAATCCCCAAATCTATCAATCCCTCGGCCATCACCCCTGCTGCTGTCATATGAATCTCTCGATATTCCACCCCAGGGTAAAGATTCTTGATACAGAAATCATGGGCTTCTTTGACGACATTATATATATCCCGCTGAGTAGGAGAAAATTTACCACTCACCGGCCAAGTGCGGGTAATATCCGCCGCCCAACCCATAGGGGTTTCTGCTCCTACATCCGCCAGCAGTAACTCTCCCGGTTGCAGGGAATGGTGATACTCACCATTGTGGAGCACTTCCCCATGAACCGTAACAATACTTGTGTAAGCACGGGTCATATTATTGGCAATAATTACCCCTTCCATCGCTCCCCGCACGTCCGCTTCCCGTTTAGCCTTGGGAGTAGCTGCCATTCCCGCTTTATGAGCAGCTATCGAAACTTCAGCGGCTTGGCGCAACTCCGATAATGCCCCCTCGTCATGGTATAACCGTAGGGATATTATTGCTTTCGCTAAATCCAAGTCAATCCCTTCTGGAGCATCAGCGGGTCCGACAGGACGACTTAATACTTCCTGTTGTTGGCTGTAAGTAGTGGGATTTTGAACAGCAATGGTTGCTGCTCCCTGAGAATGCGAACGCAATTCTGAAAGGGGAAAAACCCGATTAGCCCCAATCATCTCAGCAATTTCCTCAGGTGAAGGCACTTCTCCGTGCCACAACGCACTACCAGGGGCTGGCTTATCCATGAATAAATCCAGTTTGCCATCATTGAGGCCAATTACCGCTTTAGTTAAGGGTAAACCAGCAAAATACAAGAAGTGACTGCTAGCGCGAAACGGGAAGGAATTGGCTCGGAAATTCCGAGGACTAGGATGTCCAGACCAGAGAATTACTGGAAAATCCACCAGCTGAGCCAATTTTTGACGCCGTTGCTTTAGTGTAGTGGCTAGAGAGCCGTCATGGTTGTTAATCATCGGATTTATTATAATTTATTAAGTGTTGAACCTTCACCGTTGAATAGTTATAGCGTAAATTCCACAGGTCTTGTGGAATTTGTTTAAAATTATCCCCAGGGGCGACCTGAGATTAAACTCTCCCCAGTGATTGGGTTTCGGAGGAGCAATGGTAATCTTTTTGGTCTAACCAACATCCAACTGTGGAAAATGAACCTGAACAAATTAGCATAACAGATTAACACAACAGATTAATCCGAACCCATCATCTCAAATGCTCTGGGTAAAACTGATAGAAGTTATATAGCAATTCTGTTTCTCATGAGGTACAAAGAGATCCCCCTAAATCCCCCTTAAAAAGGGGGACTTTGAGCTTGATAATTGTACCTCATACATGCAAACGCTATAAGACTCATTAGCTGAACAGGATTTTTTCCCAATCCCCATGCTCTTCACCCTACTCCCTACTCCCTGCTCCCTATTCCCTATTCCCTAAAACCCAGAAAAACTTCACCCAATTTATAACTGCTATAGTAAATAGTTGAAATCTTAAACACAGAAATATGGTGATCACTCAACTGTTTAATATTGCCAATATCTTCGTTTTGCCCTTTTGGCTCCTAATGATTTTATTTCCAAATTGGGGCATTACCAAGCGAGTAATGGAATCCTATCTTCCCTTCGTTGTTCTAGCAGGTTTATATATTTACCTATTCATTAATAGCATTACACCAGAATCCGCCCAAGCCTTATCGAATCCTCAGTTAGCCGATATTGCCCGTTTCTTTAGCTGTCCGGTAAAAGAAGCCCCACGTCTCAATCCGCAAGGATGAGCGTGGGAACGAAGTTACCGCAAGAATAAGGCAGCCTTTATGGTTGGTCGGTTATGGGTAAAAGGGTTAAAACTTTATGATTAAGGCTGCCTTATTCTAAGGTTTCATCTCCGGGATGAATTTTACACAGAGTCTTTTGGCTCAGGGAAACGAGCTATTAAACTCCTCAGCAATTCGGAGCAAGTCATCCCTCTACGAGCAGCTTCCTGTTGAAGTTGCATTTTTTCAAAACTAGTAAGTCTAATCATCAAATTTTTGTCTTTCATTTTGCCTTGACATCCGTAAATACGCTTGCTATCCTAATGATAGGTCGAGAAACAGGAAGCAGCAACAATGAGATCAGCGTACCAATACCGACTAAGATTAACTAAGTCACAAGAAGCTGAAGTAGAAAGATGGTTGGATATGCTTCGCCATCAATATAACTATTTACTTGCTGACAGGTTCAACTGGTACGAACAGAATCGCTGCTCTATTAACTCCTGTCCTCTTGTCTGTCATCTACCGAATCTAAGGAATAATCCTGATTATTTCTCTCAAAAGAGAACTCTTCCTCAGTTAAAGAAAGACAGACCTTGGTACAAGGTGGTTCAATCTCAAGTCCTACAAGACTGCGTGAAGAGAGTTGATCTGACTTTTAAGCGTTTTATTAAGGGCGACAGTAATGGGAAAAAGAGCGGGAGACCTCGATTCAAAGGCAAAAACAGATACAAGTCTTTTACTTTTCCCTCTCTTAGCAAGAATCCTATAAATGGCAACATTTTGACTCTTCCTAAGTTTGGAAAAGTCAAAATAATTTATCACCGACCTATTCCAGAAGGGTTCAAGGTTAAGACAGCTACAATAACCCGAAAAGCTGACGGGTACTATGTCACGCTGTCTATCCAAGATGAATCTGTTCCGGATGTTATGCCAGTAGATAGCGTGTCTAATCCTGTCGGGATAGACAGGGAGCAGGTCAAACTTGCAGAACAAATGAACTACTTGACAAAATGATGAAATTGATGTTATCTATGTCTGGCTACCTAAAAAATTAAGAATTAATCCCAAAATGACCCCTGAAAAGCAAAAAGAGCTCAACGAGTATCTTCAAGCAATTGCCAAGATTCTTTATGAGGACTCTGATCCGACCAAACTAGACACAATGGCGGGAATAGAAGAAACTGTGAGAGAGAAAACTTTAGATTAGATCACACCAAAAATCGGTTTTTTTTTATCAAAGAAACGACAAAAACCGAGGCCGGAAGACTGAGAACATTAAAGAGTATCATTGGAAAACTACCAATAACCGAAAAGCAAGCCATCCGATTAAATCTCGAAACTAACCAAAGAATAAGTCCCTGTTTAGAGCAGTGTTGTGTTCGAGCAAGCGCCAATGTATCTTATGAGAATGCTGCCAGAGATATTGAATACTATACAGGAATTAAAATCTCAGCCAAAACACAACAAAGGCTAGTACATCGCTATAAATTTCCTGACAATGACTGTAGTAAAGATATTGAAGAAGTGAGTGTAGATGGAGGAAAAGTAAGGTTAAGAACGCCAAAAAAAGGAGAACCTTGTCTCTGGAAAGATTATAAGGCAATCTGTGTGAATAAATCCACGAGAAAAGCTTGGTTTTTAGAAAATGAGGAATTAATAAATTGGGTGAATCAGCAACGGTTATCAAACCCACTGAATTGCCTGGGAGACGGGCATCCTGGGATTTGGAATATTGTTAAACAATTTAATTGTCCAGGAAAAAAACGGGAAATTATTGATTGGTTTCACTTAGTTGAAAATTTACATAAGGTCGGTGGTTCACTGAAAAGATTGAAAAAAGCTAAAAGTTTATTGTGGTTAGGTAACGTTGATGAAACTCTTAACTTGATTTCTGCTTTGACTAAAAAACAAGCCGAAAACTTCTGTAATTATTTACAGAATCATCGAGAGCGTATTATTAACTATAAATACTATCAAGAGAATTCAATTTGTTCCATTGCTTCAGGAGCTGTTGAATCTACAGTTAAACAAATTGACCGACGACTGAAGATTTCTGGAGCACAGTGGAAACCTGAAAATGTGCCTCAAGTTCTCAAACATCGATGTGCTTATCTCAATAACAATCTTTAAGCAGGTTTTCAGTAAAAACACGCTTCATTAACTAACGAGAAAACTCACTCTTATCGGACCTGTGAATTATCCCAAAACTCATGAAATTATTCACAGATTTGGCCTAGTTGAGGGATTATAATAGAACTCGCCCATTAAATTCAACTCTATTCAAAATACTAATAGCACATCGCTCCGCACTTCACAGTGTAGGACATAAGTGCCGATCAACAGTCTCTTTTATGTTTTATTTAGATAAAGCAGACAACAGATAATCTACCTCTAGTACAAATGCTCTGCATAAGTGACATGCTCCCGGATAGACGGATAGACATGGGCCTCAAGTCCTTCTTAACCAAATCCGATGGCACTGAAATACCAATTCCTCAATACTATCGGAAAGCTCAAAAACGTTTAAAGAAAATCCAAAAAGCTGTTAGTAGATCTAAAAAAGGAAGCAATAATCGAAAAAAAACTGTAAACAAACTAGGGAAAGCTCATAAAAAGGTTGCTGACACCCGAAAAGATTTTCATTTTAAAACTGCTAAAAATCTACTAGAAAACTATGATTTAGTCGCTTATGAAAAGTTAAACATTAAGGGTTTGGCTAAGACTAAAATGGCCAAGTCTATTCTTGATGCTGGGTGGGGTCAATTCCTGTGTGTTTTGTCAAACAAAGCCGAAAATGCTGGTTTGATTACAGTTGCAGTGAATCCTCATAATACCAGTCAAAACTGTTCTAATTGTGGAACAAAAGTACCTAAAAAATTGAAAGACCGCATCCATTGTTGCCCTCACTGTGGATACACAGAAGACCGAGATGTAAATGCGGCGATCAATATATTGAAATTGGCGGTGGGGCATCCCGTCAGAAGTAAAGCTTCCCGAGTATCCGAACCAATAGGTGGAGTTGGAAAGAAGCCCACACTGTAATCTTTGATTCAGTGTAGGAGTATGTCACTGACGAAACCGTTGCTGCTACTGGCTGGATACACTTCCTAGTTTTGGACTTGTTTGTAGGGCGTTGGATTTATTGGCAAGGGCAACAGGCTGGGATTTGGACTATTCACTCCCTAATTCTGTGCTTATTTGCAGGACCCATCGGACTACTTTCTCATATTATTACCGCTTGGGTTAGCAAGAAATCCACTTCAGATACTCCCTTAGACCCTGAAACTACCAGTCCATCACAGACATAATCAGCAGGTTTGGATGTCGGTTGTAAACATAGGTATTGCTTAAAAAGGCAAGAGGCAATAGCGATGCAGCGCGGTCTTGGGGGTTTCCCCCATGAGCGACTGCATCAAGACGGCAAAAGGCAATAGGCATTCATGCAAAAGAAACCCAGGCGTAACCCTTCCTGAGAGAGGCTACGCCTGGGTAAAGTTTTATTGTCCAATAACAAAAGACCATACAAGTTTACATCTCGTACAGGAAACCCTATACTCTATCATCACCAATAATCCAATAGTAATTTCTTCATTGTCCTTACCTGGATTCACAAATATTTCATTTAGCCATTTACCTTGACAGTCTTATATTAAGTTAGGCTACTCTTAGATTAAGAGCTATTTAAAAACTAACTAAAAGCTTAAGTAAAAAGAAATAACCCCTATAGACTGTTTTCGGCTACTTTTAAGGTCAGAGTAGTTTCTATACCATCGTTACAACTCAACACTAAAGGCTTTGAGCATAATGAGAAGCAACATCAAAAATATTTTTGAAGCTGTTGAAGAATCAATCAATAATATTAATAAGGAATGGTGTAGTTTTCAAGATAAAATCCGTGAGCAGCTACCCCCAGACTACCATACTGAACTCGAAGGTTTAAACCTCGAATTCCAGATAGCGGTAAGTGCATTAGTGAAAGAACTTAGTGAACCGGTTCTTACCTTAGCGACAACCGGGACAACTAGCAGTGGTAAAAGTACCCTGGTCAACTTCTTGTGTGGGGCAGAAATTGTTCCAGTTGCTGTACAAGAAATGAGTGCAGGGGTCGTGATTGTAGAATACAGTGAAACCAAATCTCTGAAAATTGATCAAACTCCAGGGGCACGTTGGGAATGTGGAGAATGGCGCAATCTTACCGACGAAGACATTTATTACCGTTTAGACCAAGTCATGAAGTCCTATCTTCAAGCTAATCGAGACGGAAAAACCAGTGTTGCTTGTCCACAAACAACGATATATTACCCTTTCCGGCTTGTAGCCAATCCTAACCTGCTTGATTTGCCTGAAAAAACCAAAGTGCGAATCATGGATCTTCCCGGTTTAGCTCATGTGGGTGATGAAGGGAATGGCTCTGTGATTAGAAAATGTAAAGAAGCTTTATGTATAGTTACCTATAATAGTGCAGAAACCGATAGACAAAAAGTTAGTAACTTACTCCAAGAAGTGGTTGATCAGGTCAAAGAACTAGGAGGCTCACCAGCCCGGATGCTCTTTGTGCTGAATCGGATTGATGAGTTTCGTAAAGACCAAAATTGGCCGGATAGTGAAAGAGAGTTTTTCAAAAGAACTGTTCACGATATCAAACAGAAGTTAACTAAGGATCTGGAAGAGTATCAAGAAGATATTAGTGCTTTACAAGTTATAAAAATGAGTGCATTACCAGCGCTATTGTCAATACAAATGAACAGTGCTAATCAACAAAAAAGTACTCAAGCCTGTAGAAAAATTGACAGTATGTTTAACTTCTTAATTCCAGAAGATATTATAGAAGATTTACCCAGAAAAGTAGAACGATGGGAACACCATGAGCGCCACCGTGTTGCCAAGACGGTTTGGGAAGCCTCTTACGCAAAAGAATTTCACAAATATCTGAAAGAGCATATCGATCAACATTTTCCACAATTAGTTATTCCACAAATTATAGACCGCTTTAAAGCTAAAGCAGGTAATGCAGTAACAGAGTGGGCTATACAAACAACTTATGCTTTCATTAATAGCTCAGAAGAAGACTACCAAAAAGAATGTAACAATATTTTCCGAATTCAGCAACACATTAGTCAGTTTATTTCACAAAAAGCTAAAGAACTAAGAGGCCCTTTTGAACAAATTGAAAATGCTCTAAAAGGTATCCTTAACGAAAACGAAAGTGACCAAAGCTCTTCAGCAGAGCAGGAATCAACCGATCCTAGAGCCAAAGCCGATCAGATTATTGTCGGTATTATTAACGAACTAAGAGCAGGCTCTTATCAAGAGCGTGCAGACAGCTTAGTGCCCCTTTATGGATGGCGAAAAGCCATGACAGAAGGGGTAGAGGAAATATTGGAACCTGTCATTAAGTCTTTGGATAACGGAAAACTATGCTTAGACAGTAAAACCCTTCAAGCAGCTAATCCGACCATGTTCAATCTTTTAGAAGGAACAATTAAAAATTTAATTGAATTAGGATATTCTCCTGAAGTAGCTGAGAATGGAAAGGAGATCGAAGCACGTACGAACCAAGAAAAACGTAATCTCAGCAACCTCAATGATAATTTGAATCAATTAGCTGATATCTTAAAGCTTTTGATCAATGAAGCAGTAAAAAAAATATTAGAGCGAGAAATGAGGAGAGTGCGTGATGCTTTAGAAACCTTGTTGAATGCTTACTTATCTATTCTGGAAGAAGGAATGAGCAGTATTGCCCCTAATATAGGGATTAGCTTTTCCAGGTTACAATTGGTAAAAATCGACATTGAACTTGAGCCAAGGTTTGAATTTAAAGCAGGATTTCCAATTGTAGAAGGTACATGGTTAGACTATGTTAAAGTTCCGAAATATAAAAGAGACTGGTGGTCTCTCTGGCTTTATGAAAGAATAGTATATAAGACAAAAATTAAAAAACGCTCTAGTGATAATGCTCAGTTACCAAAAACCGAAGACATGCTCAAAGGATGGCTACTACAAAAAAATCAGGCAGAAGTAGAAATTTATAGTCAGGTCGCCCATTGGTTTATATCTCAAATCAATAGCTTTATAAGTGGGGTTGAGTCTTCTCAAAAAGAAATTGTAGACCGTTATCAAGAGCGGCTCGACAAAGCCCACGATCAAGCTACACTGTCTCATCAACAAGACTTATCGATCTGGAATCCCCTACAACTAGAAGCTAAACAACTTGAGGATAATATTAAAAAAGCTGGAAAAGTGCTGAGGTAGTTTATCTTGATTTTATAAGGGAATAAACTAACCTGTTTAAGCTAATAATTTCGATACTATGCACAATGATGAGTACGGCAATGAAATTTGGAAAGACTACCAAGACCCCCTAGAAACCTATCAACAGCAGTTCAAGGAAATTTATGCGGCTATTAAAAATCGTGACCGGGGGTATCTATATGCAGCGATAAAGTATATAGACCCAGAGAATAGTGAAGATATTTGTCACTATTTTGGGATAGATAAAAATTCGACTCTCAACAATGAATTCAAGTTTTGTAAATCTTTCTTATTCAGTCCAATTAAGGATTTATCTATATTTCAAATTCCTTTACTAGAGGGAATCGCCAAAATGATAGAGCAAGCGGAGCGTCAAGCAGTGGAATTTGCTAATTTTTTTGCCCCAGTTAAAGATAATACCGAAATTTTGACAGGGATAATTATTGTAGCTTTTATACTTACTGCCTTATATATTGCAGTTAAACAATCAGAGCAAAGACGGCAATTAAATCAAAGGCAAAATCTAAGGCCACCTCAAGAACAAGGTAGAAACCGATATTTAGAGCAAGCTCAACCTAGGGTTAATGAATTACCAAGAAAGCCTTCTGTTTTGTGCTTAGTGGTTCCTTCTCATCAATTAAGTGGCTTGAATCAAGGTTATCCGATTACCTCAAATCGTGTTGAAAAACTTATCTCCTCTGCGTCTTATTTTTTATGTGATCGTTCAATCGAAGCTATTGACAAAAAAGTCAACCTAAATCTCAATCCAGGAAATATCAATTATGCCAGTGAAGAATATGCTTATATCCAGCTGAGAATTCCTGAAGGTGAAGATATGATTCGTCAGAAGGCCAAATACAGTCTTAAGAAGAAGCTACCTGATGGTGGTGCTCAAATCGATAAAATTGCACGTCTTATCAACCTAGATGGTTTAGAAAATTTCATTTGTGCTTAAGAGGTTGTCTGAGAAGTCTCATTTGCTACATCCAAGCCCCCTAAATCCCCCAATTTTGGGGGACTTTTAGAAGCAAATTGACTCTTGTTCCCCCCAGAATTGGGGGGCTAGGGGGGCAAAATTCAGTATAAAAAAACTTTTCAGATATCCTCTAAGGAATTATAGCAATTCTGTTTCCCATAAGGTACCAAGAGATTCCCCTAAATCCCCTTTAAAAAGGGGGACTTTGAGGTTGATTACTGTACCTCATACATGCAATAAACGCTATAAAATAGATTATAAAAATGGATTGGAAAACTGCTTCATCCTATTATGAAACTCGTTTGGGTGACGCCTTAACTGTGTTGCGACACGCCCTTGATTTAGCCAAGCTTCCTCAAGCGGGAGTTCCTGCTCACCTCAAAGAGGTTCTGTTGGAAGAAGAAAAACCCGCTCGTCGTCAGCTTGAACGCTTGAAGAAGCGAGAATTTCGCATTGCTGTTGTGGGCTTGGAAAAGGCCGGAAAAAGTACCTTTGTCAATGCCTGGTTAGATTGTGATTTACTGCCAGCAAAAGCAGGACGTTGTACTTTTACAACGACACAAATTTATTCCGTTGAACAAGATTCTCAGCAAAGGCTAGAAGTTGAGCCTAAAACCGAGGAACAATTTACTAGTCTGTTGCATGAACTGGAGTCAGAGTCTAAGAGTAATTCTAAGCATAGAGATGGAGCCAAACAAGATTTAGAGACAATCCTAAAATATCAAGACACCTTAAGACAAGTTCGTAGCGAAGGTCGGAAAACTATCCCATTTACTCGCCTTGAAGACATTAACAAAGACCTTAACAAGTATGTTGCTGATGAGCAATACGCCCATGCAGTATTAGAAGCTAGACTGTATACCAATAAACTAGCCCAGGCTGAAGGTATTGTTTTCTATGATGTGCCTGGATTAGACTCAGGTTTAGCCAAGCATATAGAGGAATCTAGAGAAATGCTCTCAGATTGTGATGCTGTGATTGTGGTGCAGCAATTTTCTAGTATTCGGGGTGCAGAACTTCAAATTCTTGAGTTTACTGAGCAGGGTGACAAGAATGTAAACCTTGGAGATAAACTGTTTGTTTTCTTGAGTCGGATTGATCAGTTTGCTAGTCCAGCAGCTCTTCAAGACCATCTGGATGTAGCATCAAAAGATTGGTATCGACGAGCACAATTACCTCCTCAGCGAATTGTCCATGGTTCAGCCGGAGCTTATTTAGTCTTAAATGGTTTGGCTAATGAACAAACATTCAAATGCGTTGGGAGTCCGGAATCAATTTTAAATAAGCTTAACTCTCTGACAGGTATCAAAGATGAGGAAGCCTTAAGACACGAAGCGACTGGTATCCAGGAAATCAAGGCTCGCATTACTGATTATATTAATAATGAACGGGTTACTGTTTTAGAAAAACGTTGTGATGCTTTAATCACCACAATACTAACAACATCAAAAGAAATTTTTGATATCGTTAGTAAGCGATATCCAGATAATCCAGCCGAAGCCCAGCGATTACAAGAAAATCAACGTCGTATTGAGTTTTCCCAGTGGTGGGAAGAAAAGTGGAAAACCATTAAAGCAGACCTAAGCGACTATTATAATGATAATATTCGGAAGTCTACGGCAGAAGAGGAAGAATCGCTCACCTCAGATGTCGTAGAAAAATTTCGGTCTCGATATCTCCAGGATATTGAAACCAAAATTGAAGAAATCAAGACCGATAACGAACAAAGAAAACAGCGAATATTTAAAGAAACTCATTCTGGTGTATTTGATGCTAAAGTAACTGACTATAGCTGGCGTAAAGAACTTTCTGCTACCATTAGCACCCTCTTAGGAGATATTGCTCATAACCTGGCTCTGGAAATTAAGGAAGAAGCATTAACGTTAGTTGACTATCTGACCACGTTACTCTGGAAAACTCAGGAATTAGAGCAGCGACTAATTGGTAATCCAGAGCAGTTTGTGGAAGTCTTAAGTCGAAGTTTGACGGCGTTATTTCTTCGTTTTTCCCGTCCGGTTGCTGACTCCTTAATTCCTGGCCCTTTAGGGAGTGAAACTCGTAAGCGTATTGTCAAACGACTGGGAGCGGATATCGAACTAGTCGATAATTACTACAATGGTGAAGAAAAGGCTTTCAGTGTCCTAAGACGATATGTAAATCGTGGGTCAAAGTTGCTCTATGATCCCAAGCTTCGCCATGAGCTATTAGGTATTCGTGACCTCTCTGGGGATGTGCCACCAAAACCTACCAATTCAGCGGAGGAAGTGATATTGGAACTTGAAACCGATCTCAAAGCCTTTGAAACCTATTTGCGTTCGGCTATTTTTGAGGCCGCAGGGTTTGGGCAATTTTGCCTACAAGAACTGGATGAATTGCGCGATCGCTTTATTCGATATGAAGCTGTGTGGCGAGGAGTAGCCCAGAATGAATGGTTAGAAGAAAATCCGTTACTAATGGCTGAAATGCCCGATCATTTAAAGGCTCACGAAGTAAATTTAGAAGTTAGCGATCGCTTACGCCAGTTATCTACTGCTTTGAAAAACATCAAGGTTTAGCAAAGGGAGTAGGGAGTAGGGAGTAGGGAGTAGGGAGCTTGTAGGGTGGGCAAAAACAGTTTGGTTCCAATCAGTATTAATGATTATATTACTTTGCCCACCCTACTTCTATAACTGGGAACAGCGGATCTGGGAACAGGGAATTTGTAGGGTGGGCAAAAACAGTTTGGTTCCAATGAGTATTCGAGATTAGATTACTTTGCCCACCCTACTCCTGAGCATAGTCATCATTATTAATTATCTTTTGAATTAAGAATGTAGAATGCAGAATGCAGAATGTAGAAGTCTCAATTCTTAATTCTTAATTCTTAATTCTTAATTCTTAATTCTGACAAACAAGCGGCTAACTTTCAACAGGATATTAACCGTACCAAACCGATTCAACCCTCTCAATTACCTCTTGTACCGAATTCCCATCACTCAAAACTGTGACATGACCTAACTTACGTCCTGGACGGGATTCAGTCTTACCATACCAATGGACAAACGCCCCTGGTAAACTGGCTAAGGTCTGCCGTTTCTGTTGGTAATCATCCAGAGAAGATTCATAACCCAAAAGATTGACCATTACTGCACTAGAACAATGCATCTGTGGGCTACCTAAGGGTAAACCCACCACGGCTCGCAGTTGCTGCTCAAATTGAGAAGTTTGGCAAGCATCAATGGTGTAATGCCCAGAATTATGGGTACGAGGGGACACTTCATTAACCAAAACTTTGTTATTGCTAGTGAGGAATAACTCAATTCCAAAGACTCCCACTACCTCTAAACTAGTCAGCAGAGTTTTTGCGATCGCATTCACCTCCGCCACGGTATCTGGGCTAATCTGGGCTGGTGCAATCACTCGCCGACACACCTGTTCTTCCTGCTGAGTTTCCACCACCGGGTAAACCACCACCTCCCCATCTACAGAACGGGCAGCCATTACTGCCAACTCCCGTTCAAAGGGAATAAACTCTTCTAGCACCACAGGCTGATTCCCTAACTGGTTCCAAATTTCCTGTAAGCTATGACTGTCTTTAATAATAAACGTACCCTTGCCGTCATAACCTTGGCGTCGAGCTTTCAGCACTAGAGGAAAATCTAACTCACTCAGGTTGATTGGGGTTCGAGAAGAGGTTAGGGACTTTAATTCCTGCTTACCCACCTCCCCCTCCAGACTGATGAACTCTGGCTGGGGTAAACCAATCCGTTCGAAATAGCAGCGTTGGTCATATTTATCCAACAGTGGCGCTAAAGCTTCTAGTCTAGGGTAAAAGCAAATTCCCCGCTTTGCCAGACATTTCAGAGCATCCAGGTTAATAAATTCATTCTCAAAGGTAATCACATCACAGCGAGATGCCATTTGCTCGGTAGCGACCCCATCATCAATAGCAGCAAAGACAGTTTCAGCAGCAACACGGACAGCTGGATCAGTAATATTAGGAGTTTGAACCACTAGCCGAATACCCAAAGACTTGGCAGCCATTGCCATCATCCAGGCCAGTTGTCCTCCACCAATTACACCTACTCGTTTAATAGACATCCCAAAGACTCGCAAGCGCAACACCAGTTTTCAGGTGCACCTTCCTCTAGCAAACAGTTATCAAATTTGAACACCATCCAGCATACCATCGCTCAAGTCAGCCCGATCAATCAAGACTGTTGACCGTTGACCATCAACAGTCAACAGTCAACAATTTATATCATGTCAGGATAATTACCCTTAACAAAAATCTGCTCTATCTCCCCATCTCCCCATCCTCATAAGGGTAGGTTTTTTACTTTGACCTCAGGTGTGGGGTGTGGGGCGTGGGGTGTGGGGTGTGGGGGTACAGACAAGCGCACCATTACCTTCACGCGGGGGTTTCCCCCACTCGCGCTTGGGATCAAGACAATGATGATTGAAGAGCGATGCAGCTTCGGAACAGGGGGTTTCCCCCAAGACCGCGCTGCATCGCTTTCTTATCCCCCACCCCCTACACCCCACCCCCTACACCCCACACCTCACGTCTTTGTTAAAAACCTACCCTTATGAGATCTCCCCATCTCCCCATCTCCCCATCTCCCCATCTCCCCACCCTCCCCTAGATGATAGGTATTCAACCAAACTTGATATTACAGGTTACCAACACCCTAAAGAGTCACGAGTCACCACACCAGTGGTAGGATTCACGCCACTTGCTACATCGCAGAGTTTTAACCGTTCTCTGACCGGTTGGATCAGGGTGCTACTAAAATCAGCACCAGTGATGTTAGCCCCATCAAAACTGGCACGTTGCAGTAAGGAACCAGTAAAGATGGCATCAGTTAAATCTGCACCATTGAAGCTAATGTTGTAGGTGTCGCTGTTGGTAAAGTCTGCTCCATGGAGATTAGCATTATTCAGGGTAGTATGTTGGATAGATGCTTTGATCAATTTGGCATCGGCTAAGTTAGCCTGGTCCAAATTGCAATAGGTAATTTTGACTTCCTGTAAGTCTTGACCGGATAAGTCTGCTCCCACGAGTTGTTTCCCATCGCAGGCTATACTCTTGGCGTGAACAGGTAAGGGATAACAAAAAACAGAGCACGCAAATAAGAATGTAACCAGTAACCGGAAAAACATAAAGATTTATTGCTGGAATCGTTCAACTCAATCATACTGTGATGCATAATCACTTGAGTTATACCAAAGGTAAGCATATGCGCGCTCGCGCACGCTGCTTGAGGTGCGGTCAGCGGTCAGCGGTCAGTGCTCAGTGCTCAGCGGTCAGCGGTCAACTTATTTTATTCAAAAGCTGTCCCATAGCTTGGCCTACCGCCAATGGCACCTCAAGTAGCACCATCTGTAGCACATAAGCTGATGGCTGATAGCTGATAGCTGATAGCTGATAGCTGATAGCTGATAGCTGATAGCTGACGCCTGAATGCTTACAGGCTAATCTCGCCAGAATCGCTAAAATCATAGTGAGCGATATTTTTGTGAGATCGATGCTTAATATATTTTTGACTTGGCTGCTAAGTGCTATCTCACTAATGATTACTGCTTACCTGGTACCAGGAATTACCATTAGTGGTTTTGGTGCAGCTGCTGTAGCGGTAGTAGTCATTGGTTTAGTTAACGCCATCATTAGACCGATTCTAGTGATTCTGACCTTGCCCATCACAATTTTATCCATGGGACTATTTCTGTTGGTGATTAATGCTATCACCCTATCCCTGGCATCCTATTTCACTCCTGCGGCGTTTATGGTAAACGGTTTCTGGCCAGCTTTTTTCGGAGCCATCGTTCTGACTTTGGTCTCTAGTGTTATCAATAGCTTCGCTGCTAATCAAGTTTAAGCTATCAGCATTCAGCATTCAGCTAATGCGCAGCGTGCGCGTAGCGCATTAACTAAATGCTTACGTAATTTAGCTGGCACTACTTTTAATAAACTATACTTCTGAGCTTAAGTTTTCAGCTGCAAGGGCTGACTAGTAAATAGCTGAAAGCTGACTGCTGAAAGTATAGCTTGACTTAAAGTTACTGTACAGTTTTTTTGAACTGCCAAGGCTCAAAGTACAGGAACAATAGATATAGACTAACCCAAGGTGTGGAAATTTCGGGGTGCTTGAAGGGTTAGTCAATAGATTTGTTTATGTAAAACCACTATAGTAAAACCACACCATTTTAGACTAACAATAAATAGAAAATCTCAACCCATCGCTCTGCTCTGGGTTCTTGATAGTAAGACTTACGAATCAGAAGCTAAAACAATTAAACTAATTAACAACTAAAAAGTTGTCACTCTAGCAGCTATCAATTAGTTAAGGTACTTTAGTCTTGGAAAGTAGGGAGTAATTGTCATAAAATTGAAGGTAAATTATAAGGGAAAAAACCCCTAGAATAGTAAAAATGAAAAGTTTGGTAATTATGAACTGAATTTTATTGTTTTAATCATTAATGATTCGTAACGATAATAATTCATAATTTATATTTTTTTTTGGGAACACAAAATTAGTGATTAATCGATGAAAAGACTAAAGTTCTTGATATTATGTCTGTGTGCATTCGTCTTGGTACTATCCCCGTTGTACCTCCAAACCATAGCTGTATCTAATCCAACCCCCAAGAGTTTGGGTCAACATTTGGATCAAAAGATTGTTTACTCGCCCCAGCTAACCTTAGCCCATAACCAAGTTCAAACTACAGAAATTGCTGAAGGCCCCTCAGAGGCACCCTCAGAGGAGTTATCCGATTCAGATAGTAGTGATTCCAAGTTAAAGCCATTTGATAAGGTGGTAGAAGATGCCGAAGAATTAGCAGGATTACTCACCCTCTACCGCAATAAAGAAAAAGACAAAATTTATTTAGAAATTGAGCCCGATCAACTAAATCAAAATTTCCTATGTGTTGTCACCCTTTCTTCGGGAATTGGGGAGTTGGGGCTCCAAACCGGTTGGCCAGTTAATGATTTTTTGTTCCAATTCCGCCGCCGACAGAAAACCATAGATTTAGTTATACCAAATATCTACTTCCGTACTCAACCCGGTGACCCCCAAGAGCGTTCTGTTAAGCGTTCCTTCAGTGATTCGGTGCTATATTCCCTGCCCATTACCAGTATTCATCCAGAACGAAAGACTCTCTTGGTGGATTTAACACCACTCCTCGTCAGCGATGGGTCTTTTTCTGGACTAGCATCGGCTTTTCCTTGGATATTAGGAGGCAGTTATGGAGTAGACCCTCAAAAATCCTATGTCAGTGACGCTCAAGCATTTCCGTTGAATATAGAGATTGAGTCGGTTTATGGCTTTTCTGGTGGAGGAGATTTATTCTTTCCCTTGAGGAGTCTCCCAGATCAACGGGCATTTAATCTTAGTGTCCGCTATAGCTTTTCTCAACTACCGACTAACAATGGTTACCGTCATCGACTCGCGGATGAACGGGTAGGCTATTTCATCAGTGCTTATCAAAATTTATCCAATCAAAACCGGAAACAGCCCTTTATCCGTTATATCAGGCGCTGGCATTTAGAAAAACAAGACCCTACTGCTACTGTATCCCCCCCAAAAGAACCGATTGTATTTTGGATTGAAAATACTGTACCTCTAGAGTACCGAGATGCAATTCGGGCGGGGATTTTAATGTGGAATGAAGCGTTTCGGGAGGCAGGGTTTGATAATGCCATTGAAGTGCGGCAAATGCCAGATGATGCCACCTGGGACCCGGCTGATATTCGCTACAACACCATTCGCTGGTCCAATTCTTTTCCGTCATTCCCAGGAATTATCGCTATGGGCCCATCCCGAGTAAACCCCTTGACTGGGGAAATCTTGGATGCAGACGTGATTATTGATGCTAATGCGGTGCGCTGGATCAAAGCGGAATACCAGGCTATTGCTTCCCAGCCTCAATCCCAGGCATTATCTGGGTTATCCCAATTCCCGTTGAATGGTTCCCTGTGTAGTAATGGCATGAAAGTTCCTTACCTCAAATGGCAGGAAATCCTCAAGAGCAATCCTGGCAAAGCGGCTCAGTTGAGCCTACCAGCTGGGCAATTCCTGAGCGGACTAACCCAAGTCCCAGACCATGAGTTCTGTTTTGCCATGGCATCAGCTCAGCAAGCTAAGTTTGGAGCATTGTCTCTATCGATGGTAAACCACGAGTTGCCCAGTGGTGAGGAAATGAAAACCTTCATCGAGCAGTATTTGCGCTACCTGACAGCTCACGAAGTGGGGCATACTCTGGGATTGCGCCACAATTTCCGGGGCAGCACCATGTTGAGTCCAGAGGAATTGAATAATACTGAGATTACCCGCAACCAAGGGCTAGTGGCGTCAGTCATGGATTATGTCCCAGTTAATCTAGCGCCAGAGGGAATAGAACAGGGAGATTATTTCTCCACAGTGGTTGGTCCCTATGATAAGTGGGTGATTAAGTATGGCTACACTCCTATTGATGCTCTGACTCCTCAACAAGAATTACGCACACTGCGCAAAATAGCGGCTGAAGGGTCTGAAATAGGGCTATCCTATGCTACAGATGAGGATACTTTCGATTTTATTGACCCAGAAGCTAAGGTTTGGGACCTTAGTGGTGATCCATTGCGCTACTCTCAGTGGCAAATGGAGAATGCTAAGGGAATTTGGAAACGGTTGAACACCAGTTACCTTCTGCCTGAAGAAAGTGCTGGGGATTTACGCGATCGCTTTGATACGGTCTTCTCCTATTTCTTTGAAAACGCTATGTCCCTTACTGGTTATATTGGGGGACAAACCTTTAATCGAAACTACACTGGTGGCAAGACTGGCACACTCCCCTTTGAACCCATCCCTGTGGAAAAACAGCGTCAGGCTCTAGCCATGCTCGGGGAGTATATGTTTGCAGAAGATACCTTTAACTTCTCACCCCAACTCCTCAACCAGTTAGCCCCATCTCGCTGGACTCACTGGGGTACTTTTCCCACTATTTTCCCCCTAGATTATCCCATTCATGACCGAGTGATGTTAGTTCAAACTATGGTGCTCGGGGATTTATTCTCATCAGAACGGTTGGCTCGTTTGCGGGATGCTCAACTGAAAACTAGTTCCGGGGAAGCCTTGACCATGGCAGAAGTGTTTGACACTGTTCAAGATAGCATCTGGAAACTAGATACTAAAGCTAAGATTGAGCCAATCTCTAGCTTGCGTCGGGGATTGCAACGGCAGTATATGAGTCTTTTAGTGAACATGGCACTGCGCAATTCCAATAGTCTAGAAAGTGCCCGCACCTTCCCTGAGTTTATTATTGCTATCCAAACCTTTAATACTCCCGAGGATGCTCGGGTGTTAGCCCGGTATAAACTCCGTCAATTGCGGGATGCGATCGCAAAGACCTTGAACAAACAAGGGAAAAACCTTGATACTGCCAGCTTAGCCCACTTAGAAGGGGCACGCGATCGCATTACTAAAGTGTTGGATGCACCGTTGCAATCGGAATAAAGTATGACTTGAGCCGTAAGCTATCAGTTTTCAGCTATCAGCTATCAGCTATCAGCTCTGAGCTATTAGCTTATGGGTTAGGTCACAGGCTGGAAGCCTGTGCCACAGTGCTTGAGGTGCTTTTGAATTAAATAAGCTGAGCGCTGACCACTGACGGCTGTTCGCGGTGGAACAGGCATCTTGCCTGTTTCATTTCCCGCCTGTGGTCTTCTCAGGAATTTTTCTGTCCTGGCAATAGTACCCTTAAGGGTACTGCCGACCTAGGAATACTTTTTAGATATTAGAAAAGGGTTCAAGGTCAGTGAGATTGATTCACCTGATTTCCAGCCCTAAGTACCTAATTGAAGTAAAAAGTAAACCAGAGCATGAGTAAGCTAAAAAAGAGTATCTTGATCGTTTTAAGTTCTTTGATTGTTGCAGCAATAACCATGTTGCCAGCCCAGCCTGCCTTTGCAGCTAATGGTTGTCGTGGAAGTGACTGCATTCAACATGAACTTCGCACTCAAGCTGCTTGTACATTGCAAGGATCTGACCAGTCTGGTTTACCTCCAACTGGAAAAACTCCTGGATGGTATAAAGGACTAAATACAGAGATCGACCATCAGATTTTGGGCGGTGATGTTGTTGCCTATAAAATTCGTTGGTTCAATGGTTCATGGTCTGGCTGGTATGTCACAGGAGTTAATGATATCGATTGGAAGTTTAACACTGGTACTAATGACATGCGTCGTGTTTGGGGCTATTTTAGTGACCACCAACATCAATACATTTTGTGCAAATAACTGGTGCAAATAACCCTGATGTCTAATAGATTTATTGAGATATAATAAAACTATCAAGACATTTATAGGTGTCTTCCTCTGTGGAAGACATCTTCCTCTTTTATGGGATGCCAGGATTACGTCTTGATGATGAATCACAATGCATGGAATTAGGCAAAAATTATAATAACATCTTCAAATTCCCGACAATCCCACCGATTAATCCATCCGTTACCGATCCGTTGCCGATGTTGCCTGATGTGAGATACCCTATGCCTTGGTTAAATTTAAGAAAATCATGGTCACTAAGCTCCTTACTATTCTCCAGAAAGCCCTATCACTCACAGGATTAGTACTACTCCTGTCCCTCTCAACCTGGTCACTGCCAGCGACAGCAGCCGCCAAGATTACTCCTCAACTAGAACAACAAATACTCGAAGTCATCCGCAACCACCCAGAAGTAATCCTAGAATCGGTCCAGAGATACCAGCAGCAACTGGAACGGGAAAGCCAGCAGCAACAGCAAGCAATCTTGCAGGGCTTCAAAACCAATCCCCAAGCCTTCATTGGTTCCTCCCCCACCACTAGCGCCATTGAAGATAAAATTGTGCTAGTAGAATTCTCAGACTTTCAGTGTCCCTTCTGTGCCAGAGCTCACGACACCGTCAAGGAGTTTATAGCAAACCATGGGGATGAAGTCACCTTAGTTTACAAACACTTCCCCCTCATCCGAATTCATCCCCAAGCCCTGCCAGCCGCTCAAGCAGCTTGGGCCGCCACTCAACAAGGCAAATTCTGGCAGTACCATGATGCCCTCTTCGCTAATCAAAAGCAATTAGGAGAAGAGTTATATCTTGAAATTGCCGAAGCCCTAGATTTAGACCTAGAGCAGTTTAACCGAGATCGGAACGTAGCTGATAGTGCCATTGCAGAAGACATGCAGCTAGCAGAACTATTGGGACTAAGTGGCACACCCTTCTTTGTTATGAATGGTGAATCCTTCTCTGGTGCCGTTCCCCTAGAACAGATAGAAGCGATATTGGCACGAGTGCGCAATTCTTGAAGTAAAGTAGGGTGGGCAAACTAATCTAATCTAGAATACTCACAACAACCAAATTATTTTTGCCCACCCTACTCCCTACTCCCTACTCCCTACTCCCTACTCCCTACTCCCTACTCCCTTTGCTAAAAACAGTTGCTATTTCCTCCGCTGTTCTTTTTTCTCGCCAAAGCCACTGGTTATCCTGACCATGCTCCCGAATATAAGAGATAGCTTCATCAAGTAAGGATGGAATTTCCTCAAAAGTTTTAAAGGTTGAACCTACAGAGACTGGCCAATTAACTTGATGCCTGAGTACTGGATAATCAGAAGTAATCACATAGCAACCACAGCAAGCCGCATCACTCAATACACCACTGGTACGGTAATAATAGCGATGTTTTTCGTAATAAGCTACTAAAATATCTACCTCATTTAACAAATCAAGATATTGTTTTTCAGTGGTTGTATCATACATCGTTACCCCCAAGTTATCTAAATCCTTAGGCTTCTGCAAAAATGGTACCCCAAGCACTAGTTCACATTTTTGGTCAGATGATTTAGCATAGTATTTCAAGATTTCAATTAGCTTAGTTATTGGCTTATCTTTACGAATCATGCCAACTACACCGATTTTAATTTTATTATCTGTAAGCAGCCTTTCTCCTGGCTTTAAATTGGGGTAAGCATCGCTCCGGATTGGCATCGGTATTTTCACTTTCGCAGATGCTGGTAATCTAAACCGTTTGCGTAAAACATCATCATCAATTTCAAATAAAACTGCCTTAACCTTAAAATAGTTCAGGAAAAACTTTAGATACAGTAAGCCAAAAAACTTTAAGGTACTATGCATGGCTAATTGTTGATTCCAGTGAAGACAAATCCAAACAGGTTTGCGATGCCATGCCAGTAAGGGGAGAAGTAAATAGATATTTTGTAGATAAACTTCAAAGATAAAAAGTCCATCATAGTCTTGACGGTCTTTACTCGTCAAAGACCTGAGCGCCATCGCAATATGACGATATTCTCGACGTAAGTGTAATCCTATCCTATAGGGAAACAGGTTAGTCAAATTTTTTATAGCATCAGGTATAGGAATTTCAATAGATAAAAAATCGAGCTTAGTTTCCTGAGCGTAAAAATTAATCAGGAGTAGGTCTTGGAGACCGTTGTACATTATTTTCATAGCAGCTTATCTTGGTAAGATTAGAGTTATTTCAGGGAACAGTAAACAGGGAACAGTAAACAGGAAACAGTAGGGTGCGTTAGGGACGGAAAGCCTCTGATTTCATGCCTCTGAGCCCCTGAACCCGTCCCGTAACGCACCACCCACCCGCTACCCTTACGCACCCTACGCAACTGTTTACAGAGATAATTATATAAAAAAATCAACCCAGCCATCATAACTTTATACAGCAAAGATTGACTGGGTTTTACATCTCACAGAGTGAATAATTATGCTTACCTACTTAGAGATATTTGCTGGTCTAGATTAAGCAATCTAGATTAAGCAATCTCTAAGTGATACTTAGATAGTTCCCTAAAATTCTATGGAAGTAACAGTAAGGCAGAATGTAGAATGAAGAATGTAGAATGAAGAATGGAGAATTTAGAAGGCAAAAGGCAAAAGGCAAAAGGCAAAAGGCAGAAGGCAGCAGGCAGCAGGCAGCAGGCAGTTGTCAATGGGGTTTTGTAGCTCAACCAATTGACAACTGCTATCGGGTTTAGCGCCAGGGGGGAGAAAACAGGCGGCATCGCTACTCCCAGATCTGCTGTTCTTTTATTCGCTGTTGCCTAAAACCAAGTACCTCAGCCCATTGAGAAATACTGTAAAATTAGATCTGAATTAGCTAAAATTGAAGCTTTGGGGATAATACCTCGTGAAGATGTTGGGGTTTATCTGACAGCGAAACTTGGTCAATCTCAATGTTTTATATCTGCTAATCATAAGTTAATTAAAGTATTAGCCCAAAAAACAGCAGAGTTTGAGTGCTTAACTCCAGCAGAATTTGTGAGTAAGTATCTGAATTGATAGTGTTAAGTCCCAGCATCGAAGCCTAATTCACGATGCTAAATTCTTCATTCTTCATTCTTCATTCTTCATTCTTCATTCTTCATTCTTCATTCTAAATTCTAAATTCCCTACCTCCACCATCGCCTAACATCTTCAACCGCTGCCACCGTTTCTCTTAGGGCTTCAATACCTCCAAGCTCGATGATTAAAGGAGCTAATTGAGGAAGATGGTAAACAAATTGGGGACGGGTTAGACGAGCTAAACAATTAAGAAGTTGTTGCCAATCAGAAAAATCAACCAACGAAGGATTTAATTTCTTCAGCAAATTATCTAATCCGACGGCATTTAAGGCTTCTGGTAACAACACTTCCGGTAAGTAGGGTTCTAAGCCCCCCAAGGCATTGGCTCGCCAGGATCGATGCTGAATGGCTTTGGCGCAATCGAAGGCTTGGCCTAAGAACACTGGCGGTAAGTGGGGGGCTAAGTCAATTAAGAGATCAACTCGTTCGTAGTCATACTCGGCTCTGACACAATCTAAGACTTCTGGTAACACTTCTGGAAAATGGGGGGCTAAGCGGATTAAGGCATAGGCTCGGGAGGATGGATTGGGAATGGCTCTGATGCTATCTAAGGCTTCTGGTAACAGTTCCGGTAAGTGGGGAGCTAAACCGATTAAGGCATAGGCTCGGTGGTATTGATTCCGAATGGCTCTGGCGGAATCTAAGGCTTCTGGTAATAGTTCCGGTAAGTGGGGGGCTAAGGCTCCTAAGGCATTAGCTCGGAAGTATTCATCCGAAATCCCTCTAGCGTCATCTAAGGCTTGCTGTAACAACACATCAGGTAAGTGGGGGGCTAAGGCGATTAAGGTATTGGCTCGGTAGGATTCATCCGAAATCCCTCTAGCGTCATCTAAGACTTGCTGTAACAACACATCGGGTAAGTGAGGAGCTAAGCCGATTAAGAAATCGACTCGGAGGGATTGATAATCAAAGGTTCTGGTGTAATCTAAAACTTGCTGTAACAACACATCGGGTAAGTGGGGAGCTAAGCCGATTAAAGCATTGGCTCGGAGGGATTTATCCCAAAAAGTTTTGGTGCAATCTAAGGCTTGTTGTAACAACGTTTCGGGTAAGTAGGGCACTAAGGCGATTAAGGCCTCGGCTCGCTTGTATTGATTTGCCATGGCTCTGGTCAAATCTAAGGCTTCTGGTAACAGTTCCGGTAAGTGGGGGGCTAAGGCGATAAAGGCATGGGGTCGTTGGAATTGATCCCGAATGGCTCTGGTAACGTCTAAGGCTTCGGTTCGGAGGGATTCAAAAACTTCCGGGAAGTGGGGAGCTAAAGTGATTAAGGCATTAGCTCGCTTGTATTCATCTCGAATCCCTCTGGCAAGGTCTAAGGCTTGGGGTAAAAGTTCCGGTAAGTAAGGGGCTAAGCCGATTAAGACATCAGCTCGCTGGTTTTGATCCCGAATGGCTTTGGCCCCATCTAAGGCTTCTGGTAACAATTCCGGTACCTGGAAGGCTAAGGCGATTAAGGCTCTTGCTCGCTGGTTTTCATCCCGAATGGTTCTGGCGCAATCTAAGGCTTCTGGTAATAACCCTTGGGGGAAGTGGGGGGCTAAGGCGATTAAGGCCTCGGCTCGCTCGGATTCAGACTCAAGGGCTCTGAAGTAATCTAAGGTTTCTGGTAACAATTCCGGGAAGTGGGGGACTAAGCCGATTAAAGCATAGCGTTGCAAGTATTCATGCCCAATCCGTGGGACGTAACGTAAGACTTCTTGGTCTAAGAACACTTCCGGTAAGTTAAAGACAAATAGGATTAAAGCCTCAGCTCGGTCTTGTTCATTCCCAAGGCCTCTGGCGTAATCTAAGGCTTGGTGTAACAACACTTCCGGTAAATGGGAGGCTAACTCTTTTAAGGCCTCGGCTCGGTATTCTTGATCCTGAATGGCTTTGGCAGCATTTAAGGCTTCTGGTAACACTTCCGGGAAGTGGGCAGTTAAGGCAATTAAGGCATCGGCTCGCCAGTATTCATCCCGAACCCCCTTGGCAACCTCTAAGGCTTGGGCTAAGAATACTTCCGGTAAGTAGGGGGCTAAGTTCTTTAAGACTTTTGCTCTTCGCTTGTGTCGCTCCGGTACGTCTATATTGTGGTTCAATTTTAATTGAAAGAGATAGAGGTTGTAGGCATAGCCGAAGCTATCGGCTTGGTCTTGTTCATTCCCAAGGGTTCTGGCACCATCTAAGGCTTCTGGTAACACTTCCGGAAAGTGAACAGCTAAGGCTCCTAAGGCATCGACTCGGTCTGGTTCATCCCGAATGGCTCTGGCGGAATCTAAGGCTTCGGGTAACACTTCCGGGAAGTGGCCTGCTAAGGCTGTTAAATCTCTTGTTCGCTGGTTTCCATTCAGAATGGCTTTGGCGAAATCTAGGGCTTCTGGTAATACTTCCGGGAAGTGGGGGGCTAAGGCGATTAAGGCTATTGCTCGCTGGTTTCCATTCTCAAAGGCTTTGGCGGAATCTAAGGCTTGGGGTAACAACACATGAGGTAAGTGGGGGGCTAAGGCTCTTAAGGCTATTGCTCGCTGGTTTCCATTCTCAAAGGCTTTGGCGGAATCTAAGGCTTGGGGTAACAACACATGAGGTAAGTGGGGGACTAAGGCTCTAAAGGCTAAAGCTCGGTAGTATTCATCCCCAATCCTCCTGACGCAATCTAAGGCTTCTGGTAACACTTCTGGAAAATGGGGGGCTAAAGCTATTAAGGCATTAGCTTGATGGTATCTATTGCGAATGGCTCTAGCAACGTCTAAAGCTTCCGATAATAAAGAAGGGGGAAGATACTCACTAATTGCCTCCAAACCCCTTACTTGACTACTAGAATCTTTATTCTGTCGCACATAAGCTAGTGCCTGAGCTGGGGTCCAGATATTATTCTCCAGTAATGCTGCCATTAACTTTGGAGCAATATTTCTAGCCAAGCTGTTGATGGATGTGGTAATCAGAGCATACCGACACTGTAGACTAATGGATTCTGTGGGATTTTCTGTAAAATTATCTGCTGCTATTGCCCAAGCTCTCGATACATCCTTGATAAAATTGGCAGTTTTTCCCTGTCTATCACACTGCCAATACCAACCGTTATCTCCTGCTGGCGTTTCTTCTTTCAGGAGTTGATGAATGTCATTAATTTTTTTAGCTTTCTCTAGATGCCAAGTTAAGTAGTTATAGATATAACCATCATCGGGTAAGGTATGCCATAATCCCTTATCGGTTTTAGTTTGATAACGTTCTAATAATTGTTGATGAGCTGAGGGTATTGATAATCCTAGCTCTGATTGTACCAGACTACGGGCTAAATCATGTAACAAGTCATGGAGGCGATAGTTAGTTTCTGGTGTAGTAGATAACCCTGGTAGTAATAAGGCTTTTTGTCGTAAGTATCTTAAGGTATCTTTGGCTTCAACTAAATTACAATCCCATAAGGTTGTCGCCATGGTTTCAGTAATGGAAACATCCTCGGGCAGTATCCCTAACCAAGCAAAGTTTTTCAACCTCTCGTCGTCGGATAATCCCTTTAAACTGAGATTAAAGGAAGCCACTAGACTGTAGTTTTTACGCTTAGCGTCACTTGGCTCTTCCTCCGCTTTCAATCGATCTAAAGCTTCTACACCAACAATTAAATCTTCTAACTCACCCAGTAACTCCTGCCAAGACATACCATCCCTAACTTGAGCAGCAGCTAATTCTAATGCTAGGGGTAAGTAGCCGACGGTTTTGGCTAAATTTTCAGCATAATCGAGTTCTTGATTAGTTAACTCATTGCTTAAACAAGAGGTTAATAACTCCAAGGATTGCTTTGGAGTCATCACATCTAAATCATAGGGAATAGCATCTTTAAGCTGGGCTTCTCTGGTAGTTACTAAAACTCCACAGCCATCCCCTCCCACTCGAAAGGGTTCAACATGGTCAGGATGCCAAACATCATCCACTACTAGTAAGGCTTTTTTATCGGATAATAATGTTTTTAGTTGTAAAGAAGCGGCCTCAGTGTTAATCGGTTTGAAATCATAATCTCCTAATTGCTGTATCCAGCTACTTAGAAAGGATAAGATATCAGGTTGCTGACCTAAGGTTGCCCAAAAAATCCCATCAGGAAAATGAGATTGAACCTCCTCGTCATGGGCTAACGCCGCAGTAATGGTAGATTTACCAATGCCTCCTAAGCCATAGATAGCACTAACAACTAAAGTACCAGCTTTTGCTGTTTCTTCAGATAAAAGGATTTGTTTTAGTTGTTCGCTTACTTCCGGGCGTTTGACATAATAAGGAGGTAGTGGAGGAGCTTGATTGAATCGAGTTTGGTTATTCATATTATCAATGTTGTAATTTTCACTAGTAGTCACTAAATGCTCGATACTTTGGACAACTTCCGGATTTTGTTTCGCTGCTGCTTCTACTTCTAATACCACTTCGGCATAATCAAGAGATTGTCTGGAGCTTTTGCGATTAGCCCGAAGGGCGTTGGCTAGCGAACGCAGTTACTGTATCTGGATACTGGTTTCTCAGGGATTCCACAAACTGGCTAGTATTGTCCCAGACAACTTGCCCGACATTTTTCCCAGTTTTTTCTAAGGCTTTAGTGGCGAGCACAGTAGCAATAGCGAAAACGGCAGCAGCGAATAATTCCATTGTTGAAGGAGATGACTCACAATTTCAGTATACAGAGGTTTTCAATTCGGTCAGGTAAAAATGTCTGGGTTTTAGGGAGTTAGTTAGTAGGGTGGGCAGTGTCTACTAATGCTATCGCCAGCTACTGTTATTTATCTTTTGCACTGCCCACCCCACATCAATATTCTCGCTTTGTGATTGATTCGCTATTTTAAAGTTAGTAGGGTGGGCAGTGCCTACTAATGCTATCGCCAGCTACTGTTATTTATCTTTTGCACTGCCCACCCTACATCAATATTCTCGCTTTGTGATTGATTCGCTATTTTAAAGTTAGTAGGGTGGGCAATTCCTACTAATGCTATCGCCAGCTGCTGTTATTTATCTTTGGCACTGCCCACCCCACATCAATATTCTCGCTTTGTGATTGATTCGCCCGGTGGGCAGTGCCTACTAATGCTATCGCCAGCTGCTGTTATCTATCTTTTGCACTGCCCACCCTACATTAATATTCTCGCTTTGTGATTGATTCGCCCGGTGGGCAGTGCCTACTAATGCTATCGCCAGCTACTCTTAATTTATCTTTGGCACTGCCGACCCTACATCAATATCCCTCTTCTGTTCTAAAAATGGAGTAGGGAGTAGGGAGTAGTAAAAGGGAACAGGGAACAGCGGATCTGGGAACAGGGAACAAAAATGATTACAATTAATTTAAAATTTTTATCTCAAAAAAAACTAGATTTAAAAAAAAATGAGTTTAAAAATTTCTATTTTTTTTATTTGGAAATAAATGTAAATAGTTTTAATTAGCCCTTGCATTTTTTCGAGAATTTATCTATAGTATAGAAGGTGACGACTGAAACTAATAACCGCGCTGGTTGTAATCATTAACCAGCGACCAGCGCGGTTTTCCTCCCACCTAAATAGGAGTTAGTTCCATAATGACAAACAAATCATAATCATCAAGCCTGACTTTTCAGCAAGTTACTCTATCTCCCTTGGGAATAGTAAGCTATCAGCTAATGCGCTACAGATGGTGCTACTTGAGGTGCCATCATCCATCATCTATGAGCTTATGGGTTAGCTCACAGGCTGGAAGCCTGTGCCACCGTACTTGAGCTACTTTTGAATAAAATAAGCTGACCACTGACTGCTGACTGCTGAGTACTGACCACTGACCACTGACCACTGACCGCTGACCGCTGACCGCTTACATCACCACTATCGTTTTTTCCACTAATGTTTACTCAAGGGTTAAGACAAGTTTTCTGGATTGGAACCTTAGTCAGTACCCTGTGTATGGCGAGTTGTACTGCTGATGGAGATAGCAATAATTCTTCTGTTTCCCCTAACTCCCCAATTACATCTGAAATGACATCTGATAACTTAAAGGAATCAAAACCACAACAAATCCAGGGAAAATTAATTTATGAAGCTCTTCCTCCCGTCAGGTCAGTTAGAGCCTATCGGGGAGATCAGTTTTTTCTAATTACTAATCCCCAAAATCCCCGTCGGTTACTACTGCGTGCGTCTAAAAACGTTTCCGATCAGCAATTACAATCCTTTCATAATCAAGAGGTTGAGATCACAGCAGTGTATCGTGACGGCACCCGTCCTTCTGCTAAAGAAACTGCTTGTCCCCTAGATGTAGATGGGCAATGTATGCCCCAAGGTGATGGCTATCACGTTTTATCCATAGTAACTGTGGAAAAGTGAGATAGCTGATAGCTGATAAGTAGTCGGACAAAATAGGTTTAACTGTCGAGATAGGGAACAGGGAACAGGGAACAGGGAACAGAGCGACTTTTGGTAGCTTTACAAAAGTTAACACAGTTTCGTTTATTTATGTCCAGGTACTTAGCTGATAGCTGTTCGCGTAGCGTGCGCGTAGCGCATTACCTGATACCTGAGTGCTTACGCTTGCCTCTTGCCTCTTGCCTCTTGCCTCTTGCCTCTTGCCTCTTGCCTTTTGCCTCTTGCCTTTTGCCTTTTGCCTTTTGCCTTTTGCCTTGCCCGTAGCGCTATATAAAATCCCACCAAGCCCTCAAATCCCTCTAAAGGCTCAGGTCAGATATTGCTTTAACTAGAGAAAATAGAATATAATGGTTGTTTTATCAAAAACTGCCATAGTCTAGAACAGGAGTCTACTACCGGTGGTTATAGAAATCCCCAAAAGCACTTACGAAGCTAAAACTCAGGAAATTGCCAGAGAACTTCTAGCCGCAACTCGGGAGAAAGGTTCCTTTCTTGCCCAAATGCGAGACCAAATGCGGTGGGATGATAAGTTACTAGCCTGGGCAATGAGTAATCCGGGACTACGGGTGCAGCTATTTCGCTTCATCGATACCCTACCGGCACTGCGTAGCCAAACCGAAGTTGCTCGTCACTTTCAAGAATACCTAGGGGATGAGTCAGTAGAACTGCCTGCTGCCCTGAAGGGAATGCTCAATTTCACCAATCCTGACTCCATACCAGGACAACTGGCAGCCAAAAGCATATCTGCTGCTGTAGCCACCCTAGCCCAAAAGTATATTGCTGGGGAAAATCTCAACCAGGCTCTTAAAACCATTAAACGCCTGCGAAACCAGAAGATGGCATTTACCCTAGACTTATTGGGGGAAGCCGTAATTACAGAAGTAGAAGCTCAGTCTTATCTAGACCGCTATCTACAACTGATCGAACAACTCACTGAGGCAGCCAAACAGTGGTCTAAAGTAGAGGAAATTGACGTTGCTGATGGTAAATCCTTGCCATTAGTCCAAGTATCGGTTAAACTGACAGCATTCTACTCTCAATTTGATTCTCTTGATCCTCAGGGTAGTCAAAATCGGGTGTGCGATCGCATCCGCAAATTGCTCCGCCGTGCCAAAGAATTGGGAGCGGCGGTTCATTTTGATATGGAGCAGTATGAGTACAAAGACATTACTTTCTCCATACTCAAAGACTTGCTGATGGAAGAAGAGTTTCGCTCTCGCACCGATATCGGTGTTACCATGCAAGCCTATCTGCGAGACTCGGAACAAGATTGTCAAGACTTGATTGCCTGGGCAAAACAGCGGGGTAATCCAGTAACGATACGCTTGGTCAAAGGAGCCTATTGGGACCAAGAGACCATAACATCACTGCAAAACCATTGGCCCCAACCAGTATATAACCAGAAAGCCGCTACGGATGCCAATTTTGAGCGTATCACCAAGCTGCTGCTAGAAAACCACGAGTATGTCTATAGCGCTATCGGTTCTCATAACGTGCGCTCCCAAGCTTATGCGATCGCAATTGCTGAAAATCTCAATATCCCCCGTCGCTGCTTTGAGATGCAAGTCCTCTACGGCATGGGAGACCAACTCGCCAAAGCCTTAGTCAATCACGGTCATCGGGTCAGGGTTTATGCACCCTATGGAGAGCTCCTGCCAGGAATGGCTTACCTGATTCGGCGGCTATTGGAAAATACCGCAAATAGTTCCTTCCTACGACAAAGCTTAGAAGATAGACCCGTAGAGGAATTGATTGCACCACCACAACAGTTGCAGGAACAGTTGAATGTTGGCACGTTGAATGTTGGCACGTTGAATGTTGGAAAGTTGAACAACGAACCGTTGCAGGTTGGCAAGTTGAAAGTTGAAAGTTCACAACCTGCTAACCTTGGCCAAAAGGCCACGCTACGCGAACAACCAACAAACCTTGGCCAAAAGGCCACGCTACGCGAACAACCAACAAACCTTGGCCAAAAGGCCACGCTACGCGAACAACCTGCTAACCTTGGCCAAAAGGCCACGCTACGCGAACAACCTACTAACCCATTCACCAATGCTGCAAATACAGACTATGCTCAGCTAGACGCCAGAGAAAAAGCTAAACAAGCCTTACTTACCGTTCGCCAACAACTGGGTAAGACCTATTTACCCTTAATCAATGGGGACTATCAGTCTACAACAGACACAGTAGATTCGGTTAATCCCTCTAACCCTAGGGTCGTGATCGGGAAAATTGGATTAATTTCTGTAGAACAAGCAGAATTAGCGATCGCAAAAGCTAAAGCAGTATTTCCCAGTTGGCGACGTACACCTGCAAGGGAACGTGCTGGTATTTTACGTAAAGCAGGAGACTTGATGGAACAACGCCGTGCTGAATTATCAGCATGGGTCTGTCTGGAAGTTGGGAAACCATTACGAGAAGCCGATGGAGAAGTCACCGAAGCGATTGACTTCTGTTATTACTACGCATCAGAGATGGAACGGCTCAGCGATGGATATAACTACGACATTGCTGGAGAAACCAATCGCTATGTCTATCAACCCCGAGGTATTGCTCTAGTAATTTCTCCCTGGAACTTCCCCATGGCTATTACTACAGGCATGACTGTAGCAGCCCTAGTGGCAGGAAATTGTACGCTACTCAAACCCGCAGCAAATTCCTCAGTGATTGCCGCGAAAATAGCTGAAATTTTAGTAGAAGCCGGGATACCCAAAGGAGTATTTCAATTCGTTCCAGGCAAAGGCTCAACCGTCGGTGCCCATATGGTCAAGCATCCCGATATCCATCTAATTGCCTTTACCGGTTCCCAAGAAGTCGGTTGTCGTATCTACGCCGATGCCGCCATCGTGCAACCCGGTCAAAAACATCTCAAGCGAGTCATTGCGGAGATGGGAGGTAAGAATGGCATTATCGTAGATGAAAGTGCTGACCTTGACCAAGCGGTAGCTGGAGTCGTGAAATCAGCATTTGGTTACAGTGGTCAAAAGTGTTCCGCTTGCTCCCGAGTAATTGTGTTAGAGCCAGTGTATGAGAGCTTCCTAAAACGGTTAGTCGAAGCAACGCGATCGCTTAACATTGGGCCAGCAGAAGCACCCAGTACCCAGGTCGGTCCAGTCATAGATGCTACTTCACGCGATCGCATTCGGGAGTACGTTGAAAAAGGACGTCAGGAAGCTAAGGTAGCATTAGAAATGCCAGCACCTGACACCGGATACTTTATTGGTCCAGTGATCTTTAACGATATTTCTCCCAACGCCACCATTGCCCAAGAAGAAATCTTTGGTCCAGTAGTAGCGGTAATGGCCGCAAAGAATTTCCAAGAAGCCCTTGATATAGCCAACAGTACCAACTATGCCCTCACCGGAGGCTTATATTCTCGTACTCCATCCCATATAGAACAAGCCTCAGCGGAGCTTGAGGTCGGTAATCTATATATCAACCGCAATATTACCGGTGCGATTGTATCACGGCAACCGTTTGGTGGGTTCAAGATGTCTGGAGTAGGGTCAAGAGCAGGAGGTCCCGATTATCTAGTACAATTCCTCGAACCCCGCACTATTACTGAAAATATCCAACGACAAGGTTTTGCACCCATTGAAGGAATGGAATAGTTTCTAGGTAAGCATTAAGCTATCAGCATTCAGCTATCAGCTTTTGGTTAGGTCCCAGCGTCGAAGCCTGTGCCACAAAGCTGATAGACTTTTCTGGTGACTTTCAATTCTCATTAATCTATCAATATTAAATTCTCGCTTTTGAGGTTTATTTCAAGCTGACCGCTGACCGCTGACCGCTGACCGCTTACTTATGAACTTAGTAGGAAATTCCTCGATATTTCTTTTTAGACCGTTGTATAACAAACCCTTGAGCATCGGTCGGTAACTGGATTAAGATAGCTTCCACTTCATAGACAATCCCTCGATATTGTTTTTTAAACACCCGTTTACAAGATTGCTTAGTAATTTGCTGACCACTAGGATTCAGGTCGCCCTCAGCTTTTGGTTTATTGTTCTGGTCACTGACTGCTGTCTCAGAAACCACTTTCTCCTGATCGAGATTACCAGTAGGTACTTTTGGATTTTCGGGGGAATCAGATTCTGTCGAATTGTACCAGTATCCGAGGTTTTGAGTTACTATCGAAGCTTCGGAAGATGTTTCAGCTTCCGGGAGTGAATCAGGCAAAACTGGCCTAGGAAACTGGTTATGATTTGTGGATTCTTCACTATCAAGATGTCTAGGAGTTTCCGGTTCAGATATAGCTGTTCTTAGTGATAAAACATCAGTGAATTTAGGTTTAGCACTATTTATTTGTGAACTAAAAACTTTGTTGGCTAAACTTCTTTCTTTTTGCTCAATCCAAATTGTCAGATAATGGGGATATTCTAAAACTAAATACAGAGGCCGAAATTCCTCAGAGATTTGGCAACTACAAAACTTTAAGGATTTTTTATAAACATTTGGGGAAAGATCAAAACCTCTAGTGAATATTTTATTTTGGAAAATAATTGTAGATTCATCCAGCCACTGAATCTCTTCTTGATGCAGTCGCTCATGGGGGGAACCCCCAAGACCGCGCTGCATCGCTTGATTAATCTTTTCTGGATCAATTATTAACATTTGGGTAGTTTACCCCCTACTTGATCTATTTTTGGAAATAGCTGGTGAGATTGTGGCAATTTTGCTCTGGAAGTGTCAACGGAAGAATGTAGTCAATTGCGTCGTAGATTTGGCTACATCCTTGACCCAATCTATTGATAATTTATTTGATTAATCCGGGGATTTTGGGCATCGAGCTGGAGTCTTGCCCAGTCAATTAACGGTTTCACGCCTATGTGGGTAAAGACAAATTATTTAGGATGGAGTAAATAACGTTAATAATATTAACACAAAAAAAGTTAATTGTCAATCATAAAATGTAGCTAGTTTGACAATTAACCCAAGCTTGATTGTGTCCCCTGTCAGCCATGCAAAGCGCGAGTGGTTTTGGGTCTGTGTGCGGAACACTGCGACGCACCTGTCTTGAGCAAAGCGCGAGTGGGGGAAACCCCCGCAGGTCGGCGCTGCCTCCCCTGTGCCCTTGCTGCATCGCTTCCAGAAATCCCTACATTTCTCTATTGGTAATTAAGTATCTGATCATGATATACTCCATTCAAATAATTAGTTAATCAGGTAAACAGGATTTTTTACCACTTCCGACTTCCCACTTCTGACTTCCCACTTCTGACTTCCCTACTCCCTACTCCCGCGCAACCCAGGGCGTAAGTCTCTCACGGAAAGGAACCCCTCGATAGGTTTTTTAGACCGTTTTTGATCCAATGCCTGAGAATTGGGAGATAACTGTGATTTCGGTAGCTGGCTCAAGACATCTTGCTCTTGGTAAGAAATCCCTCGATATTACTTGTTAGACAGCCGTTTAAGAGATTGCTCCGTAATTTGCTGACACCTAGGATGCACGTGGAATTCAGATTCCGGAATCTCTTGCTCCTGATTGAGATTACCAGTAGGTACTTTTGGAGTTGCCAGAGACTCAGATTTTGTCGGATTGTACCAGTATCGGGGGTTTTGAGTGATGATTGGAGTTTCTGAACATGTTTCAGATTTTGACAGTGAATCAGCTAAACCTGATACAGGCAGTTGGTTATGATTTGTGGTTGGTTCACCATCAAGAGTGTCAGGAAATCTCGCTTCCGGTTGGGGGCTATTGATTGGTGAAGCTTCTGCTTCATCGGTTAAACTCACCCCTTGTTGCTCCATCCAAACCGTCAAATAATGGGGATTTTTCAAAATCAAACACAGAGGCTGAGATTGTTCAGATAGTTTAGAAAAACAAAAATTGAACGCTTTTTGGTAAGCATTTGGGGCAATATCTAAACCTCGAGTGAATTGTTTATTTTGGAAAATAATTGTACATTCATCCAACCACTGAATCTCTGGATTACTCTTTTCTTGATCAATTATTAACATTTGGGTAGTTTACTCCCGACTTGATCTATCTTTGGAAATAGTTGGTGAGATTGTGGCAATTTTGCTCTCGAAGTGTCAACGGAAAAATGTAGTCAATTGCGTCACAGATTTGGCTACATCCTTGACCCAATATACTAAAAATTTATGTCATTAATACTGGGATTTTGGGCATCAAGCTGGAGTCTTGCCCAGTAAATTAACGGTTTCACGCCTATGTGGGTCAACACAAAGTAGTTAGAGTGGATTAAGTAAATTTTAATATTATAACATAAATAAATTTAATTGTAAACCATAAAATGTAGCTAGTTTGACAATTAACCCAACCTTTCTTGTCTCCCCTGTCTTGATGCAATAGCGAGTGGGGGAAACCACGGCAGACCGCGCTGCATCGCTTCCAGGAATCCCTAGATTTATGTCTTGGTAATTCGCTATCCGGATACATTTAACCCGGTAATTCCTGGCAAGACCCGGAAACCGTGTATAGCACATCGATTATCGACGAGGAGGTATCTCTCAAAGCTTTCAGGTAAATCCCAAAAGCGCCATTATGATCACGGTCAATGGTGTGGCCACAATTTGGGCATTTAAATCGTTTAGAACTGCCTAACTTGCTGTGAATGTGGCCACATTTAGTACAAGTCTTGGATGTGTATTCTTCAGTGACGTCTACTACAAAACAGCCTCTTTTGGCTGCCTGATGCTTCAATGTCATCTTGAATCGATAATGTGCCCAAGACATCATTTTTCTAACGGTATTGCTTCTTATTTTCCTCTTGGTTTTACTCACCATTTGAGATGTCTCAAATTTGGGAAGGTAAATAACTTGATACTCAGAAGTGAGGAAACAGGCAACCTTTTTGTGAGCTTCGTCTATAAGATTGCGAATTTTTACTCTCATGGGCTGAGCGGCCTTCCTGATCTTGAATCTTTTTCTTTTATTTTTAGACCCCTTAGCTAGAGAGGCACGAGATATTAGATTATCTAAGTGGCAACAAAGGCGGTAAACTCGTCCAATGTCTCCTGAACCTATATCTAAAAACCTCTGGCCGTCAAATCCAGTCAAAAATGTCCTTACTCCAGGATCTAAAGCAATACTTCTATCTGGCAGAGAAGGTTTAGCAGGTTTTTCGTCTATGGCAAAAGTAATAAACCAACGTCCTCGATCAATAACCAGAGTAGGGTCATGAAGGATCTTTTCTGGCATTGATTCGCTACTGTGAAAAACCCTACCTTTCGTCTCTTTTGGGTAAAAAGTTCCTTTCCTGAAGTTAACCTTATTGAACCTGATCGATTGAACTGGATCTGAAAACTTCCTAAACTTAGCTTCTCCGTCTACCTTCTTGGCTGCTTTATGAGCTCCAAATGCTTGAAATATTGCAGATTCTCTTGGGCTGTAAGGTGTTTTACTAACCCATTCAGGGACGTCTGACATTATTTTCTTTCTAAGGTCGTATTTCCCTATTTTTGTGGTTTTAAGAGTTGCTATCGCCTTATTGTAACACCATCTCGCGGCATTAATCCAAGTTCTCCATTTTAGCTTTAATTCAGTTTCCGGGTAGACTCGGATCTTCTTTGATAACTGACTTGTATTTCCTGAGTCCATAGAGTCTACAACTGAAGACATGGACGATGGCAAGGATGTCTTCCACCATCTCTCGTTCATCAGATAGATTTGACTGGTCGAGAACCACGATTCTGCAACCGTTCTGTTCACAAATCCATTCGATAAGCTCGAATCCAAATCTTGCCATCCGGTCTTTGTGAGCGACCACAATTTCGCTGACGTCTCTTGACAAAACTCGTCCCAATAAGGCTTTAAGACCTTTTCTGCGGTAGTTGAGTCCTGTACCGATATCTTTGATGACTTCCGCCTCCGGGAATTTCCCTTGGAGGAATGCCGCTTGTCTTTCAAGGTCTTCTTTTTGCCTTCTGGTTGACACTCGAGCGTAAATGATTGTTGGCTTATCTTTGACTCGTCCGAGAACTGAGTCAACGTCATATCTTCGCTGGTTACTGGGAGTTCTGATACTCTTGATTTTTCCGGCTTTTTCCCAATTCCTGAGAGTCTTTTCTGAGACTGCCAGTAACTCGCAGGCTTTTCTTGGGGGTTTATACCTGATCTTGGTAGTATTTTAGTCGCTTATTTAAGCCTACCAGACTTTACCAAGTTTTTTCGGAAAATACCGGAAAAACTTTATTCTATTTATTGCCGATCATGATATAGGGTTGTATTTAAGATGTAAACCTGTATGGTCTTTAATGCACAATAAAACTGAGGATCTCTTGTCCCTCTTGGCTAAAGCCGGTGCCTGTTGGGAAGGGTTAAGGGTGGCTCCGAAGCTTCCTACTCCCTACTCCCTACTCCCGCGCAGCCCAGGACGAAAGTCCCTCAACCATCTAATTGTCTAAAATCAAACTTAGTAAGGAACCCCTCAATAGGTTTTTTTAGAGCCTTTTTGATCCAATGCCTCAGAATTGGGAGATATAGCACTACGCATTAAAGTTAGGACATTGATACAAGCAGCAAAACCTTGTGTAGTAAACTTTTGCCTCTTGCCCGCCCCCCTTACTAAGGGGGGTTAGGGGGGATTCCTCTTGCCCTTGCGCGTAGCGCTATAACTCCGATTGCCGTAGCTTGATCAAGACATCTTAGTCCTGGTAAGAAATTCCTCGATATTTATTTTTAGACAGCCGTTTAAGAGATTGCTCAGTAATTTGCTGACACCTAGGATGCACTTGAAATTCAGATTCCGGAATCTCTTGGTCTTGATTGAGATGACCAGTAGCTAATTTTGAATTTTCCGGGGAATCAGATTCTGTTGAATTGTACCAGTATCCGACGTTTTCAGTAACTACTGAAGCTTTGGAAGCTGAAATATCTTCCGGGAGTGAATCAGGTAAAACTGCCGTAGAAAACTGGTTATGATTTCTGGATTCTTCACCATCAAGATGTCTAGGAGTTTCCGCTTTATATCTAGCTGCTTGGAGTGATAACGAATCAGTGGATTTAGGTTGAACAATATTTATTGGATAACTCAAATTTTTCTTGGATAAAATTCCTTTTTGTTGCTCAATCCAAATTGTCAAAAAATGTGGATGTTCTAAAAGCAAATACAGAGGCTGAGATTTCTCAGATATTTTACACAAACAAAACTTGAATGCTTTTTTATAAGCATTTGGAAAAATATCAAAACCTCTAGTGAATAGTTGATTTTGGAAAATAATTGTAGAGTTATCCAGCCAGTCAACTTGTTGAGTAGCTGCTTCTTTATCAATGATCAACATAATAGTTTTAAAGTGCTTTCGTTGATTAAACCTGAGCTATAGGGTTTCATAGTAAGGGTGAGGTACATCTAAATAAATTTTATGAGGGTGCATCTCATTTTTGCTGTTTGACACGGTGGTGCGTTACGGGCAGCAACATAACCCTGACTACGAGGCGAAAAATGAAGGCCCCCTAACACACCCTACGCAAAATTTTCAAAAATGAGATGCACCCTTTTATGACTTGCTCCCTGCTCCTTAATCCCTGCTCCCTAAAACTAAAGAGGAAAGTACCTCACCCGATCGAGAACTGCTAAGCGCGTTTCTAAATCATTTGTGAACGCCAAACTAGCTAAAACTCTTATTTAAAGAGGGTTCTTTGTTCACAAATCAAATGTAAACGTTCTAGTTGATCATAAATCATAGTTCTATCAATTAGACTATTTTTAAGACAAAATACTGAGTATTACGCGAATTGTTTTAAGAAAATATCCTGAAATAAGCAAGTATTTATTGATACATTTAAGGTATTTAATATACTTAATTTATTTGTGATTTTTTATGAAAGCAATGACTATTTTAAGTATAATTACGGTAGTAATATAACCTTAAAGATCAGTAGACGTATTAAATTAATGTTGACTAGATAAATTAGAAACTATAAAACTGGAAACTTTGAACAGTAAGAGATTGAGTCACTTTAAAAAAGTTAACACAGTTACTATAATGTATGTCCAGGTAGTTACTCACTTACTCCTGAACACTAATTTCAATCCACTGATAGAGCCGTTAATTCTGGAAAAACGATCACAAATTTCCGTAGAATTACGGTAGTGACTTAGCAAGCCTTTAATCTACAAGACACCCTACCTATGAAAATCAAACACTTCATCAATCTTTTCAAAGCACTTACCGCTCCAGTAGTGCTGGGATTAATGGTTGTCTAGCAGAATTTCACCCTTGGGCCATGGGTTTACCTAGCCCTCCATGGTACCTATGGGGTGATGTGGCTACTCAAAGACCGTATCTATCCAGACAAGCAGTGGGAGCAAGAAATACCTATTGGCATGGGAATTTTTGGCTCCGGAATAATAATGCTCTACTGGGTTGCTCCCTTTATTCTGATTAGCAGTGGTTCTGAGCTTCCCTTACCCCTGGTAGCTGCTGCCATTTCGATTAATGTCATGGGAGTTTTTCGACCCTATGCCAGTGATGCCCAGAAATACTATACTCTCAAGTATCGTTCTGGATTAATCACAGAAGGATTCTTTGCTCGCTGTCGAAACACAAACTACTTGGGAGAAATCCTGATCTACTCTGCTTTTGCCATGCTAGCTCAGCACTGGCTACCCTTTTTGATTCTGGCAGGTTTTATCGCAGGTATATTTATTCCCAATATGCTCAAAAAAGATAAGTCTCTCTCCCGCTATCCAGAGTTTGCTGACTACAAAGCTAATTCTGGACTACTACTACCACAGCTATTTTTAGCTACTACTTCCAGTCCAAACGATCCAGATTTTGCACAAAAAACGAGGTAGTCAAGGATTATAGCATTTCTCAATTCGGTGAAGTACAAAGCCCTGGGTTGAGCGGGAGTAGGGAGTAGGGAGTAGGGAGTAGGGAGTAGGGATTAAATACAAAAAACCATTAACCTAAGACCTTTCTATCTAAAATACTGGTGAATGGAATCCCAAGCACAAATTTAATATATGACGAAACCATCTAAGCAGTATTTTTCCCTAAGATGGCGATTTTTAATTATCGTCCTTTTACTGCTAGGAATCTTCTTCCGCTGCTTCAATCTAAACCATAAAATCTACTGGCACGATGAGGTTTATACCTCAATTCGGAGTTCTGGCTACACCGGAGATGAAGTAATTAAGGAAGTTTTTGATGGTAGGGTGATTGGGGTTGAAGACTTACAAAAGTATCAGCATCCCAATCCTGAAAAAGACTTAGGGGATACTATTAATGCCTTAGCTAAAAACCCAGAACATCCACCCCTCTATTATTTAATGGCGCGGTTTTGGCGGCAGCTATTTGGTCCTGCTGTCAATAACCCTAGGGGTTTATCTGTTTTGTTTAGCCTGCTGGTTTTTCCAGCTATCTATTGGCTGTGCTTAGAATTATTTGAATCCCCTTTAGTGGGATGGGTAGCTGTGGCACTTTTAGCGGTATCTCCCTTTCATGTGCTCTACGCTCAAGAAGCACGGGAATATAGTCTATGGACATTGACTATTATCTTATCTTGCGCGTCTCTGTTACGAGCTATCCGAAAAACCAAGAATAGTCGAAAAGTAACACACTACCTCTGGTCATGGGTAATCTATGGTGTCACATTGACACTTAGTCTTTACACGTTTCTCTTTTCTATATTTGTGGCTATTGGACATGGAATTTATGTCTTTATTCTAGAACGTTTTCGCCTTAATAAAACTAGTTTTGCTTATTTTATAGCATCTGGTGCCGGGTTTCTAGCCTTTTCCCCTTGGTTAGTTGTAGTGGTTACTAACTTAGCTGTCATTCAGCATAAAACCCATTGGACAACCATTCAAGTCCCTTTATCATTTTTGGTAAAAATCTGGGGGATAAACCTTAGTTTGATATTTTTTGATATTGGAATACCACTGGAGCATCCATTTACCTATATAATCCCACCAATTTTAGTGAGTTTTGTGGGATATGCCATTTATTTTATCTGTCGTTATACTACCCAGCGAGTTTGGTTACTGGTTTTAACGTTAATCGTTATTACTGCATTAGGGTTAATCTTACCCGACTTAATTTGGGGAGGACGACGTTCAGTAAGTACTCGGTATTTCCTACCTTGCTATATCGGAGTGCAGCTGGCTGTTGCTTATGTAATTAGTATGTATATAACTGGGTATCTATCCAGGGCTACTTTAATAAAGGCTAATTTAAGAACACAGAAGGTCTGGAAAGGAATAGTAGCTGTGCTGCTTACAGGGGGAGTTATCTCTTGTGCTATTAGTTCCCAAACAGAAATATGGTGGAACAAGCAAGTTGGCCATCACAATCCTACCATCGCTAGGATCATTAATCAAACTGAGCGACCTCTGGTAATTAGTAATGTTTCTTCAGTGAATCCTGGAGATGTGATTTCTCTTAGTTATTTATTAAATCCTCAGGTAAAACTTCAGTTAGTCATTCCCCCTACTATTCCCGATATTCCTCAAGGATTTAGTGATATATTTCTATTTTATCCCTCTGATCATTTGCAACAAGGACTTGAGGAAAAGTATAGTACTAAGATAGAGTGGTTTGATGATTCGAGTGTCAAGCCCCTCGGTAAGTTAAGGCTTTAAGTATAGCGGTTTTCAATTAGGTGAGGTACAAATATTTGGGTTTTAGGGAACAGGGAACAGGCAAGAGGCAAGAGGCAAGAGGCAAGAGGCAAGAGGCAAGAGGCAAGAGAGAAGAGGTAACTTTCCATCAGGGAAGAGATAAAAAATCATGTTTACCTCATTAGGATAGAAACCGCTATATTATAATTTAAGCAGTTAATAATTGGGTAAGCTATCAGCTATCAGCTATCAGCTATCAGCTTATGGATCACAGGCTAGAAGCCTCTGCCACGGTACTTGAAGTGCTGAGGTTTCTTTTAAGCTGACCGCTGACCGCTGACCGCTGTTGGCTTAGCCTGCGCGTAGCGCATATGCTTACATAATTGGAATAGGTAAATGGATGAGTTAACTATTAAAGTTGTTGGATATACTGAACGATTATCAGAAATTAAGTTAATCAGGGTGCAGGTTTTTCAGTTTGAACAAGGGGTAGCATCGGATTTAGAGTTTGATGGTAAGGATGAAATAGCTAAGCATTTATTAGCCTATTGGAATAATCAGCCGGTAGGAACAAGTAGGGTGAGATATCTAGATGATAAAACAGCTAAAATAGAACGGTTAGCCGTCTTATCTGATGCTAGAGGTAAGGGCATTGGGAAACAGTTAATGATTAAGGCATTAGAGTTGGCTGAGCAAGCTAGAGTTAAGGTAGTGGTGGTTCATGCTCAAGAGTATGTGAAAGGGCTTTATGAAAAGTTAGGCTTTGAAGTAATGGGAGACTCTTTTGAGGAGGCTGGTATTGTTCATGTGAAGATGGTGAAGCAGTTAATAGGATTGAGCTAAAAAGGTGACAATAAATAGGTAATCGTGATGCATCGCTACTGCCTAGGGCGTGTTTTCAAACTATAACCACAACAAAATTAATCCGATTTCTAACATAGCTGTATAATTTATAGCAAGTTTTTCCTATCGGGTAGCGATGGGGCGAAACTGTAAGAGGTCGGTTGATAGCAAGCTCTATCAGGTTCCGTTGTCGATAAATTTCACGGGTTAAAGGGGCCACGATGTAGTTCATCCCTTGAGTCTTGGAAAAAGTAAAACGGATACCACGACGACGGAGGTAATTACGGATTCTACGACCTGTGTAACCTTTATCTCCAACTACTCTTTTGGGGCGAATACGTGGGCGACCTCTGCCAGAACGCTTTACTGCTCGAAGTTCCATCAATTGTTCAAAAAAAATTGACTCGTTTCTGTGACCTGGACTTAGAAGAAAGGTTAGGGGTTTCCCTTGCACCAACACAAGCGTATGTGTATTAAGGTAGCTGAACCCACCACGGGAACGTCTACCGTGATTCGTCTTCTTCACCCCTTTTTTCCCACCGGCTGCATGTTGATGGGTTTGAAGTTACCGTAAGAATAAAGAAGCCTTAATTAATAAGTTTTAACCCTTTTACCCATAGTTTGTCCCCTGTAAAGGCTTCTTTATTCTAAGGCGCCCGTCTCTGACGTATCACTGTTCCATCTACATAATGGACCTGCCAATTGAGTTTTCCATCTTCATCTGCTTTGGCTTGGAGATTTTCGCTCAATTTGCTTGCCCTACCCAGCTTTTTGCCACCGATAAAACCGTTAGGTGCGCTTTCCGCATCTAATTATTAAATTCGCCACGGGTCGCACCTGTTGCCACAGTTTGCCACAAACCATAACGTTCTGGCAGGTCTCGCCACGGCGCTCCAGTTGCGGAGTATCCTTTGAATGCCGTTGACCACTTGTCGGTGGGAACGAAGTTACCGTAAGAAGAGTGGGAACGAAGTTACCGTAAGAATAAAGAAGCCTTTATAGGCGACAGTCTGTGAATCATCAGTTTAAGTTATATCAAATAAGGCTTCTTTATTCTAAGGTTTCATCTCCGGCCTTATTTCATGAGTTTTAACCCTTTTATGCATAGCCTATCGCCTATAAAGGCGACCCTCTTCATTGGTTTCCTCTCCGGTCGTGATTGGGCTTACCTGTATGGGGTTGTTGTGGTGGTAATAACGGTTTTCACCTCTCCCACTCTTCAAAACTTCACGTCCCCTCGATCCATGAATGCACCCATTGAACACACTACTTTTAGGATATAACGAGGCCAGAAAACACGCCCTAGTCTCTACTGCCTAAAACCCTAACACGAAATTACGTCATCGAATTGAGAATTGCTATATTTGCAAATGGTCTATGGAATCAGATTTGCGGTAGGGATAAACGCGATCGCTACCCGCTGATTGAGAGCGCGAGAGATTTTTTGCAACATAGAAAGGGAGTGTCCTTCATAATCAGCATCTTCGAGTCGTGCAATCACAGGCTGCTTTGTACCCACAAGTTCTGCAAGCTGTTTCTGGGTTAACCCCGCTTTTGTTCTGGCTTCATAAATCAACTGTGCCACCTCTGCATTAAGAGAAGCTTCTGCTATCATTTCCTCGATCTCGGGGTCGGTACGAGTCTTCTTGTTAAGAATTTTAATCGCATCAGAAGTCTTAGTCATTTTCTTCCTCCTCTACATAGGTATGAACATCTGGGTTTTGTTCAAATAAACCCTTTCTCAAGAGTGCCCGTTCAATATCAATGTCCGGTACTGCTGCTTGTTCCTTGGTCATAGCATGGGCGAGAATCGTCACATTCTGTCCGTAATAAAAATACAAGATACGATACTGGACCCGACGATGCTTTGCCCTCAACTCATAAATACCAGAGCGCAGATAATCTGCCACTGGACGACGCAGTTCATGTCCAGATGCCGCAAGTAGCTTAATTCGGGCAACACAGTTGGCATAACCTTTACGGTCTGACTGCAAAAGTTGCGTCAACCATTCTAGGACTGGAACTTCCCCATCCTCCTCCTGGTAGAAAACAACACGGGTTTCCGGCACAGCACACCATCCTAATATAACAATATTGTTATAATAAGTCAATCTGACTACAGGTAAGATTCTTGTAGCTAATTCATCTGAGCACCTAGCAATCACCACTATGAAAAGATGCTTTAGAGATCCAGTAATTCTAGGACTAATTTGGCTAGGGAGTGGATTTTGCGATCGCATTTGGTTTGCCCTAGATCACTCTGCCCCAGCTTGGGACCAGGCGGATTATTTGACTGGTTCCTTGAATTACTGGCAGGCGTTGCAGCATCCTGAGTGGTTCTCTGGGGAGTGGTGGAGCAGTTTTTGGGCAATTTCCTCAAAAGTCCCGCCATTGACTTATATTATTGCGGCAATGGTTCAGCAACTGTTTGGAACCGGACCAGAGCTAGCTACGATAGCGCTAGTTTTATGTAGTGGAGTGCTAATTGCTTCAGTTTATGGATTAGGGCTGGTGTTATTTAACCGCCAGGTAGGGTTATGGGCTGCTGGTTTAGTAATGTTGTTACCAGGACTATATCGCTACCGTTTAGAATTTTTGTTGGATTATCCATTAACCACAGTAGTCAGTTTGTGTTTTTGGTCTCTGACAGTGTGGTGGAGTTTGGGAAGAGCCAAGACACCCTTATCCCGAAGCACAGTAAGACAAGGATGGTTGTGGGGGTTGGGGTTTGGGGTTTGTTTAGGATTAGCGTTGCTAGTTAAGCAAACCGCCTTATTTTTTCTATTTGTGCCAATCGTTTGGGCTGGGATCAGGGTTCTGTGGCAGAGGCAATGGCAAAGGTTAGCTCAGTTAATCGGGGGTTTGCTGGTATCAGTTTTGCTATTTGGTCCATGGTACCGGATTAATTGGTTGTTGATATTGACCTCTGGCAAGCGAGCAACCATTGATTCCGCGATCGCAGAAGGAGACCCAGCCCTCAATACCCTTGATGCTTGGGTTTACTACTGGAAAATCTTACCTTACCTGATCTCTTGGCCGCTGTTGTTAATACCGATAGTAGGACTATTAATTTATGGGCTCAAGTATTGGCTCAAGCAATCCCCTATCGCAAAATCGAACAATCTCCCATCTCCCCATCCCCCCATCTGGTCACTAACCTGGCTAGGGGTCTTCATAGTGGGTGGTTATCTATTGTGTTCATTGAATATTAATAAAGATGCTCGCTATATCTTGCCATTAGTTCCAGTGCTATCACTGTTTCTGGCTTATGGTTTAACCTGCTGGACTAATCGTTGGGGTAAACCGATGCGTTGGACCACGGTAGGGCTAGCAACTGTACTGATGATGTTGAATCTATTTCCATTAGGAGGTAGAGGATTGACTCAATTACTTAGTCCCCGTGTACAACATTTGCCCTACTTAGGACAGCCATGGCCTCATCGGAAGGTAATTGCTGAAATCATCAAGACTCAACCTTACTTGCGCTCTAACTTAGGAGTATTACCATCAACCCCAGACATTAACCAACACAACTTCAATTACTATGGTGCATTAGCCAATTTCCAAGTATACGGGCGTCAAGTGGGAACCCAAGCCAAACAAGTGAAACAGGATATGCGATCGCTTTCTTGGTTCCTCACTAAAACTGGTGCCCAAGGGTCAATCCCAGAATCCCAAGCAGCTATAGTTCAGGAAGTTGAGCAAGGGTCAGAATTTGAGCTACACCAGACTTGGGAGTTACCCGATGCTAGCCAACTGAAACTGTATCACAAGCGGCAGCCACCAATAGCCGTAAAACCATTATCGATAAAGCCTGTGGGTGACCAATCATCCATAAAACCCACTAGTTTCAATGGCAATACTTCCCTGGCCAAAAGGCCACGCTACGCGAACAGCAATACTCTCAGCTCAAGTTCCAGAGTTAAATTAGACCAAGTCACCATACCAGAAACATCTCCTGCTGGAGTACCTGTACCAGTAACTTATCAGTGGACTGGTTCTTGGGAGCAATTACAATCTGGCATCGTTATCCTCACCTGGCAACCTACCCTTCGGGAACGCCAAAGGCGAACAACCGATACTAACCTGCAACCTTTAACCCACGGATGGTTACACGACCATGGTATTGCCATGGGAGAACTACACTCTTCCCAATTACCAAGTGCCAATTCCCAATTTCAAGTCATTGAACGGATGGCGATGTTTCCCCCAGCAGATATCCCAGCTGGAAGCTACACCCTGAAAGCAACTTACCTCAATCGACAAACTCGCGAAACTTATCCGATACAAGTACCAACCGTTACCTTGACCATCGATCCAGCCGCTACCCCCATACCTGCACCAGAACTAGATTTAATCACCCAAATGCGGATATTGTCCACTAATTTACCTAAAGGACTCAATGGCCTAGAACCGGTGTTTGAAGAAACTGCCCGCATTAACCAGTACGATCCGATTCAGGACTACTTAGAGCAAGCAGATTTAGCCTTAAGCTATCGGCTGGAATTGGAACCGAATAACCTAGACTTGGCCTATGCTCTGGCCTTGAGTAGGGTATTGCAGCAAGATGTAGAAGGTGCGATCGCAGCATTAAAGCGAGTCACCCAACTTGACCCCCAAAATCCCTATGCTCACGCTTATCTTGCCTTCGTCTATCTCTATGATTGGGATGGAAAAGATGGAGAAAATGCCCTAAAACCTGCCCTTAAAATCAACCCGACTATTCCCGAACTACAAGCCCTATCTGGTATAGCTGCCTTGATGCAAGGTAATGTGTTCAAAGCTTGGAGTGTTATTCAGGGATTAGAACTTTAAAGCGATGGCCTTTTGGCCTTTTGGCCACGCTACGCGAACGGCCACGCTACGCGATCGCTAATATTATTTCATTGTGAATCAATGGCTCAAAAGGACTATTTCTTTTTAGTCTTCGTGTTCTTTGCGTATTTGTCGTTAGTCATACCAATTTCCCATCCCGATCGCTTAATATTTATCATCAAATTTACTATATTTATTTGAAAATTTTCAGTATTTTTATTGAGGTAATTTACTTCAATTTTATATTTAATTTAATTAAAGCCTATAAAAACCTAGGTTATTTGATGTTTTTCAAACTAACCTGCCCATAGATTTTAAGATATTAAAATTAACAATTTTATGAAAACAAACTTCAAAAACAAACAACCTATTGATTTACTCAAACTGACACAAAACCTATCACTAGCCATCCTAGGGTCTGTTTTGAGTTTTGCCGCGATTGAAGTTGCTAACCCAGCACGCTCTGAGGCTTTTGTAATTTTTAACCGGTCTGGTAGCACACTCGAAGGTGGCTCCCGATGGGATGCAGCTCCAAGGACTATCCATGGAAGAGAGCGTTCCCTGGAGGGCGGATTGCGATACTCACTACAGGGCGGTTCCTATCAAGCTTACCGGGATTTATTCACCTGGGATATTGTTCCTAGTGTCAATGAGTTTCAAAATGCCATTGAGGCTGCGTTCAACGCCTGGACTGTAGTTGATCCAGTATCTGGTTTAGGTACCGATTTATCATTTGTAGCAGATTTAGAGACACAAGTAATAGGCACCGGTAGAGGAGACGTTCACCCAGATGGTGCGGAGATTGACCTGTTTGCCTCGACCAATGCAACGTTCTGGAATCCTGGAAATACCTCACCCCAAGGTGAAGCGTTTTTCTATTACATCAACGATACTGTAACTCTCACTTCTGGAACGGAAAATTATGCAGGCTCAAGCGCCATTGTCGGAGCAGATATCACCTTCAACAATAATGCCGGAACAGTATATACCCTCGACTTTTTTAGGCGATTGTTGACCCACGAGATCGGTCATGCCATTGGATTAGGGGATATCGAGGGAGACATCAGTGCTAATAGATTTATCGACGACAACTATGATGGCAGTACTAGCGCCACAGCTAATGCAACATTAAGCAACCCGATCGCCCAACTAATCGATCCCCTCAATCCAGCCGCTTCGCCATTTTCATTGTTTACAGTTCCAGATCAGGATCCGGGTGTTGACACCCCAGGCGTAGATATTCTGATGGAATCCCGGGGACTAGGCATAGGTCCAGGCAACCCAGTCACTAACCTTAGCCCATTGGTTAATGATGACTACGCTGGTCGCCAGTTCCTGTATCCAGTGTTCTCTGAGCCTAGCGCCTCTGAGGCTAGTGTTAATGAACCTACTGCTACATTAGGTTTACTAGCCCTTGGTATGATAGCTACACGTTTGAGTACTCAAGGGAAAAAAGCAAGCAACAGAGAGTAGATACAGCTACCAGATCAGCTATTTACACCAAATAGACAGACACAGACACAGGTAGTGGTGCTGAAGTCCTACGTTTTCCCAAAAAAATCTAGACTTCAAGTGTTTCTTTCGGATATAATCAAAAACTGGTGCTTTTAGGCATAAGCAAAAACCATGAATGCTCAAGAAATCATTCGTTCCCTTGAAGCGGAACAACTAAAGGAAAACGTCCCTACCATCTACGTCGGTGACACCGTGCGGGTGGGGGTACGGATTAAAGAAGGTAATAAGGAACGGGTTCAACCCTATGAAGGCACTGTGATTGCCATGCGCAATGGTGGCATTAATGAAACGATTACAGTACGCCGGATTTTCCAAGGGGTTGGTGTGGAACGGGTTTTTCTACTCCATTCTCCAAAAATTGCTAATATAAAAGTAGTCCGTCGAGGCAAGGTGCGTCGAGCTAAGCTATACTATTTACGCGATCGCGTTGGTAAGGCTACTCGCATCAAACAACGCTTTGACCGTAGTTTATAACCTTTTTCTGGCCTAGCATCAAGTTGGTTGGTGTAAATGCCAAAATTAGGGTAAACTAGATCAAGCGAGAGGTTAACCTCTACCTCTCTACTCCATCTGCGTCCTTAGTTCAGTTGGTAGAACGCAGGTCTCCAAAACCTGATGTCGGGGGTTCGAGTCCTCCAGGGCGCGCTCAAAATTGGTAGAATACAAAAGTTAGGTGCGCTTTTCCTTAGCGGATTGGATTCCCTACGGGTCTCACCTGTGGTATGCCAGGGTTTAGCTGAGCAAATCCAGTGGGATTCCTTCAGTTGAGGGGGCTGAGTAGAACAGTTTGACTCAAGCATCAGGACTAGTGGATTTTTGTGGCTGGGGCATTACCAGCTAGACTATCCCCGATGCAAGGAACAGGAAATTGACATAGGTGCGCTCTTACTTGGCGAATTACATTGGCCACGGGTCGCAGATCCAGTAAAGCTGACTTGTGTCATCTAATCCCTGGCTGGATTGACTCACCACGATGCGCACATAGCACTCAGCACCGACCATGGTAGACCGATATAAATGCGTTGATGGGGGAAAGGAGAAGTTGTGGCAAAGAAAACAAAAGCTGAACCAGAGACTAAAGAAACTGAATCTGGGTTTAACCTAGGTAATTTCTTCAACGAAACCAAAGAAGAACTCGCTAAAGTCGTTTGGCCTTCTCGGCAACAGTTAATTAGTGAATCAGCAGCGGTATTGTTGATGGTCATTCTGTCTGCCACCATAATTTACTTGGTAGATGGTTTATTTTCCTGGGCATCAGGACAGGTATTTTGATGAGTTTTGCTGCAGACGAATCCCAAGATTTCGATCAAGAGGTATCAAAACCTGCAAGTCCACGTTGGTACGCAGTTCAGGTGGCTTCTGGCTGTGAAAAACGGGTTAAGACGAACTTGGAACAGCGCATCCAGACGATGGATGTAGGGGACCGGATTTTGAAAGTGCAGATTCCCCAAACACCTACGGTGAAAATCCGTAAGGATGGTTCTCGCCAACACAGCGAAGAAAAAGTTTTCCCTGGCTATGTGTTAGTCCAGATGGTGATGGATGATGAAGCTTGGCAAGTTGTCAAAAACACACCAAATGTGATTAATTTTGTTGGGGCAGAACAAAAACGCCGCTACGGGCGTGGCAGAGGACATGTCAAACCAGTACCCCTCAGCTATGGTGAAGTAGAGCGGATCTTCAAGCAAACCGAAGAGCAAGAACCGATTGTCAAAGTAGATATGGCAGTAGGGGACAAAATCATGGTGCTATCTGGTCCGTTTAAAGAATTTGAAGGGGAAGTGATTGAAGTTAGCCCCGAAAGGAGCAAACTCAAAGCCTTACTATCGATCTTTGGGCGGGATACACCAGTAGAATTGGAGTTCAATCAGATTGAAAAAACAAGCTAGACCCTAGATCATGGCTAAAAAAGTTGTTGCATTGATTAAGTTAGCGCTCCCAGCTGGGAAAGCTAACCCAGCTCCCCCCGTCGGACCAGCACTCGGTCAGCACGGGGTAAATATTATGGCATTCTGTAAAGAGTACAATGCCAAAACTGCTGATCAAGCTGGTATGGTGATACCAGTGGAAATTTCGGTGTTTGAGGATCGAAGCTTTACCTTTATCCTCAAAACTCCACCAGCCTCTGTACTGATCAAGAAAGCTGCTGGTATTGAGAAAGGGTCAGCACAACCCAACCGCACTAGAGTTGGCACCCTTACTCGCTCCCAGCTGCAAGAAATAGCCCAAACTAAAATGCCTGACCTCAATGCTAATGATATAGAAGCGGCAATGAAAATTGTGGAAGGCACAGCTAGAAACATGGGTGTAGCCATAACCGATTAGTAAGGATGAAAGATCAAGGATGAAGGATCAAGGATGAAAGATGAATTGACGCTGTAACCTGGAAATTTCAACTTTCAACTTTTAACTTTCAACTTTCAACTTTCAACTTTCAACTCCAATGTATTAACGTAAACCATAGAGGGGGAGGAGTTTTACTTCGCTAAGTACCCCAGGAGATACAGATGCCCAAGAAACCATCGCGTCGATTACAGGAACTAAAAAAGAAGGTTGAAGAGCGACCTTATGAACCCATAGAAGCTCTCAAACTCCTCAAAGAAACAGCCACGGCCAAATTTTCGGAATCGGCTGAAGCCCATATTCGCTTAGGAATTGACCCAAAGTATACTGACCAGCAACTGCGCACTACAGTGGCTTTACCGAAGGGAACAGGTCAGACGATACGAGTAGCAGTGATTGCTCGGGGTGAAAAAGTCTCGGAAGCTACTAATGCAGGGGCAGACATTGCCGGTTCTGAGGAGTTAATTGCAGAAATTCAAAATGGGATGATGGATTTTGACCGGCTAATTGCTACGCCGGACATGATGCCCAAAGTAGCCAGATTGGGTCGTCTCCTCGGACCACGGGGCTTGATGCCTTCTCCTAAAGGTGGTACAGTTACTAATGACATAGCTCAGGCAATTCAAGAATTCAAAGCTGGTAAACTAGAATTTAGGGCTGACCGTACTGGCATTGTTCATGTTATGTTTGGTAAGGCATCCTTTAGCCCCGAAGACTTACTGGTGAATCTGAAGGCTTTGCAGGAAACTATCGACCGCAATCGCCCATCTGGCGCGAAAGGTCGCTATTGGCGCACTCTATATGTGTCTGCTAGCATGGGTCCATCGATTGAAGTGGATATCGCTATCCTGCGTGAACTCAAGCTTGAGGGTGCTGCGTAAAACCGAGATTAGAAATTACCGGAAAATTCGACAACACAAACTAGACAATTGAAGAAGGCTTGCGCTGAAGACAGCAGGAGTAACTAGCTTAATATCCTGCCGAGGTTAAAGTACTATGTATCATCTGCCCAGGCACTGATCCTACAGTGAGTGCGATTGTGCTACGCACACGCTACGCGAACGCGGTAATGATACGACCCTTAACCCCGGCCAAGTCTCCGGGGTTTTAGTTTGGTTATTTGTTATCCGTCAGATCTATGTGCTACGCACACGCTACGCGACCGACCGTTCAATACTTATCATTCTTGGTTGAGAGTCAATTAAAAATAAATATTATTTATTTTTATTTATTTTCAATTAACAATTAACCAGTTAACACTTAACAAAATGGGTAGAACACTTGACGAGAAAAAGACAATTGTGGCGGAGCTCAAGCAAACCTTGAGTGAGTCTCAGCTGGCTGTAGTTATTGATTACCAGGGGCTGTCGGTTGCTGAAATTACCGATTTACGGAATCGTCTGCGTCCCACTGGCACGATTTGCAAGGTGACCAAAAACACCTTCATGCGGCTTGCGGTGGAAGAAGACGAAAACTGGCAGCCGATGACAGAATTCCTGAGTGGTACTTCAGCTTTTCTCCTGGTCAAAGACGATGTTGGTAGTGCCATCAGAGCTTACCAGGAGTTTAAGAAAGCCGCCAAGAAGACTGAATTTCGCGGCGGCGTGATGCAAGGTCAAGCCTTAAATGAAGAGCAAGTTAAGGCAATTGCCGACTTGCCTTCTAAGGAGGAACTGATCGCGCAAGTTGCTGGAGCGATTAATTCTATCGCTACCAAACTTGCTGTCGGGATTAATGAGGTACCAGCCTCCTTGGGTCGTAGTATTAACGAGGTGCCAGCTTCTTTGGGTCGATGCATCCAAGGCATTGCTGCCAAGGAAGAAGGCGACAGCTAGTACTCGGTTTTCCCCCTTTCTGAGATTTGTACAACACTTAAGTACAACACTCAACACATTAAACAATTCACCTAAAAGGAGTTATATCAATGTCTGCTACAACTGATGAAATTCTCGAAAAATTAAAATCTCTGACTCTGCTAGAAGCGTCTGAGCTGGTTAAGCAGATCGAAGAGGCTTTTGGTGTCAGCGCTGCTGCTCCTGCTGGCGGTATGATGATGATGGCTGGTGCTATGCCTGGTGCTCCAGCTGCTGAGGCTGAGCCAGAGGAAGAGAAAACTGAATTTGATGTGGTTCTAGAAGAGTTCCCCTCTGATAAGAAGATTGCTGTACTCAAGGTGGTGCGAGGCATCACTGGTTTGGGTCTCAAAGAAGCCAAAGAGTTGGTGGAATCTGCTCCTAAAGCGATTAAAGAGGCCATTGCTAAAGAGGCGGCTGAAGACGCTAAGAAGCAACTGGAAGAGGCTGGTGCTAAAGTTACCGTCAAGTAATATCTACTATCATGTCTGGTTGACCATAAGCATTCAGCCCTGAGCTAAAAGCTCACGCTGCGCGAACAGCCCTGAGCTTTTAGCTCACGCTGCGCGAACAGCCCTGAGCTTTTAGCTCACGCTGCGCGAACAGCCATTGGCGTAGCGTCGCCACAGGCTGTTGGCGTAGCCTGCGCGTAGCCCATAGACTGATAGCTGATAGCTGATGACTAGAGACTATTTGGTAAGTGATTAACCGGACTTGATATAAGTTGAATCAACCTCAATTTTTGGGGAGCTGACACAATCGGCTCCTTTTTTTTGGTGTTGCTTAATAATGAAACGATTTGAATAGTTTTGTGGAACGGGCATCAGGCGTGGAACGGGCATCTTGCCCGTTTCATTATCCAGTCACCCCATGCAGTAATTAACTTCACCGGTTGATGTGATTGATATCACACCTTTATCTAAGTAAATCGATAATAATGATTATTGGTGAAAGTTATAAGATTAGTCAGCCAAGTCTTTTAATTTATCATTTCAGGGCAAAGCATCTTATTATACCCTCATAATTATCAGATCAGGGTAGCGCGTCTCTGACTAATTAAATATCTTAGTCAAAAAATATAATATCATCTCTGATTGACTAATTATCATATCCGAAATCAGGTAATTTGGAATTGGTCATTTGGAATTGCTGATTTGGAATTGCTAATTGGTAGTTGAGGATTACCCATTACCGATTAAGGTGACCCAACAATCTAGAGACTATATTGGAAGTGATTAACCCGACTTGAACTAATAGATCAGTTCAGATCATTTCAGTAAAGCTGTATCGGTGTCTTCAGCTAAACGTTAGATGCTCGCTTTTTGTGCCGTGTGTTTCACGTTGAACTATATTTTACGTGCATTTATGCTCAAACAATTCGAGCAAAGGTCGCTGTCATCAGTAACCTATAAGCACCTCTTTGCAAACGTAACAAAAACTCGTTTGCCTATAAGCCTTAGGGTTGCCTCGCGAGTAAACTGTGAACCTCTGTATCCTAATTTAGCATGTCCAAACTAAAATTGACACCACATAATTTAAAACCGCTATAGTCAATTTATTTCTATTTTATTGCCGCTAAATGTTTTGAATAGTCTATCATGGCACCTAAAGGAATATTCATCATCACGTGAATAGTAGTCTTTAATCCAGGTTTGTAAAAATTCAAAATTTGCTTCTTGTTCTTTGGGAGTCTTATACTTATGAGGCTCCCATGGTCTGAGTCGATTGTTTTCTAGGCATTTTTCAACTCCAGGATTCAAAAATATCATCTCTGATGAATAGTTGGCGGCTATCTCAATTAAACTCCCGTAGCATCCTTCAATTATCCATCCAGGATTTTTTTGAATAAAGTCGATTAATAATCTCTCACTTTCCGTATCTTCCCGTCTTACTCCTGGTATATCGGGTATCCAAGTAATAGTATCTAGATCTAATATGGGTAAGTTTAACTCAACCTGTAATTTTAAGGCTAAGGTAGTTTTTCCCGCTCCAGAGTTGCCGAATATTAGTATCTTTCTCATGATAAAGGAAATAGACAAAAGGTAAGCATATACGCTACGCGCACGCTAAGCGAACAACCCTTAGCTATCAGCTATGAGCCGGGGAGCCTTTAGCACTACAGTCTTGCTCAGGGAATTAAGATTACTTTTTACTTTAAATCCGCTTCCCAAACACCAATGTAAATGCGATCGCTATTGTCTCGTTGAATCACACCCTCCAAGCTGTTATTGTTACCACTGGAAAATTTATAGGTCTTAGACTCGCCCTGATATACATCTTTAAGCCCCTGTTTAATGTCAGTGGAGATGTTGTTACTGAGCAGCTTGTCTAAGGTCTGTGACATGATTTCTAGATCAACGGATTGGGAAAAGGTAACTTCCGTTTGGCGCAGACGCCCAGAACTCCGATCAAACAAATATCCTAGGTCTACTTGATTGGGGACAACGTTTTTATAAAGGAAAGCGCGAGTCCTCCACATGCCGTTTGATTGTTTTGTGGGCTTGCCTAAAGCATATTCCACTACTCTTCGCTGAGTTCCTGGGGGAAATTTGGGAATAGCGTTTAGCTGAGCAAGATTTGGGTTATTGGTATTGTTTTCTACGATGGGTGAAGGTTCGGTGATAGGTTTCGGTGTCGGTGCTGGATCAGTTACGGTAGTCTCTGGTTGTGATCTCGATTTTGGTGTGACCGGATCAGTTACGGTAGTGTCTGGTTGTGATGGGGATGTTGGTGTAACCGGATCAGTTACGGTAGTGTCTGGTTGTGATGGGGATGATGGTGTGACCGGATCAGTTACGGTAGTGTCTGGTTGTGATGGGGATGATGGTGTGACCGGATCAGTTACGGTAGTTTCCGGTTGTGATGGGGATGATGGTGTGACCGGATCAGTTACGGTAGTGTCTGGTTGTGATGGGGATGATGGTGTGACCGGATCAGTTACGGTAGTCTCTGGTGTTGATGGATATGATGGTGTGACCGGATCAGTTACGGTAGTGTCTGGTATTGATGGATATGATGGTGTGACCGGATCAGTTATGGTAGTCTCTGATTTAGTTTCTGGTTGTGATGGCCTGTTGGTCTGGGATTGTGATCTCGATGAAGGTGTTTCTGCTGATGAGTCTTGTGATGATAGGTTTTTATCTTGCTGTTCTTGAGAACTTGACGTGGATGATGTTGATGTAGATTGCTCATAGGATGGGACGGTCGTAGAGGGATTCAAGAATTTGTTGAATCGCGAACCAAATGCCACCACAATCAGTAATATACCGCCTCCGATTAAACCTCCCTTTAAAACTGCTTTGTAACTATCGTTTTGTTTTACTGTGACGGGACTTGGGCCTTTAATAGTGGAGACTGAACCGTTGTTGGCTGGTGGTGAGTCACCCGGGGAAATGGGGACTGTTGCTACCGTCCCGTTGTTGCCTGTTGATGGGGCACCGGGAGAAATGGGAACTGTGGCTACCGTAGGTGATGAAGGGTCAGATTGGAGAGAATCAAGCATTTGTCTGACACTAATAAAGCGATCGCGTGGATGGAATCGAATCGCTTTGTCGAGCACTATTCCTAGGTTTGAATAAAGGGGTGGGGCATCTTCACGCCATAAAATCTCACCAGTCCTCTCATCTGTGTGGAATAGCTGTGGTATTTTACCCGTAAGCAAGAAAATTGCTGTCAGCCCCAAACTGTAGAGATCACTGCTATAGGTTGGGTGTCCTGCTGACTGTTCCGAAGACATATAGCCAGGAGTGCCAATTATAATTGATGCTGGGTGGGGGGTGCCAGAGTTAGTGACTACGGTACTCATTGCTTCTTTGACTGCACCAAAATCAATTAGAACTGGTACTCCATCTCGTTGGCGGATAATGATGTTATCTGGCTTAATGTCCCGATGAATGATACGGCGAGAGTGGACATACTCTAGAACTTTTAACAAACTAATTAGGAGTTCCCTAACTTCAATCTCAGTAAATTTTTTTCCCTGTCTGACCAGTGTTGTAAAGGTATTTCCTCGAATCCACTCTTGAACCAGGTAAAACTTTTCGGCTTCAGAGAAATAGGCATAAAGTCTCGGAATCTGGTCATGTGCTTCCCCTAAGGCTTCTAAAACAGCTGCTTCTCGTTGGAATCGCTCTTGGACGAGCTTGTAAGCTTTAGAATTATGAGCCAATGCCTTAAGTTGCTTAATCACACACCGCCGTCTTGAGGGCATATGGATATCTTCGGCGAGAAAGGTGTCACCGAACCCACCCGAACCTAGAGTCTCAAGGACACGGTAGCGATTGTTTAAGAGTTTTGCATTCATGACGGATTCAGGGACAATTGGGTTCAAAGTGTGCTCTTGATTCTAATGTTAAGCTGCTGTCCGATTGAATTGGATGGTTGAGCAATGAGTTATTGGTAATTATTCATTGGTCATTTGTGCATAACAGGAGACTGTGCTTCCTCAAAACCAACTCAGGACTGAAAACAGTTATTTAGCATCCTACGGGATAATGACAGTGAACTATGCAGAAAAGTCAATGGTTATGATCAAAGTAGTAACAATTTTTAATATTAACTGAACTCAACGTGGAAACAGATTTTACTCAACACAGTGCCAAAACTGAAAAGCCTTGTGTTTTAGTATGCCAACATAAGTCTTGTTTAGCAGCCGGTTCAGCTGAGGTGCTGGCTGCCTTTGAGCAAGCTGAGGTTTCTGACTTTAGCGTAATTGGTACAACTTGCCAGGGACAGTGTAGTTCTGGTCCAACGGTGCGGATTGTTCCAGAGGAGACTTGGTATTGCCGAGTCAAACCACAAGATGTGCCGGTAATTGTGGAAGAACATCTCCAAGGGGGTAAGTTAGTAAGCGCAAAACTGCATCCCCGCATCCATATGAGTTTTGGGTATTAGCTATTAGGTATAGCAGTTTTCAATGGTTTTAGGGAGTCGGGAATCGGGAATCGGGAATCGGGAGTTGGGATGGACGGGATGGACTAATGCACTCTGGACTGACCCACTCAGGACTAATCTCGCAAGACGTAGCCAACACCGCGCACGGTTTGGACTAGACGGTTTTCGTTGTTCGCTTCTAGCTTCAGGCGCAAGTAGCGAATGTAAACTTCTATGATATTAGAGTCACCCATAAAGTCATAACCCCAGACTCTTTCCAGGATTTGCTCTCGGGTGAGGACTTGTCGGGGATGGGCTAGGAGATATTCGAGTAGATCAAATTCTTTGACAGTCAGTTCAATTAATCGCTGACCTCGATAGACTTCACGGGTGCTATGGTTTAAACTTAAGTCGGCAAATTGCAGGATGTTCGGGTCTTCGGTTTGATTGCGTCGCAGATGAGCTCGGACTCTGGCTAATAATTCCTCTACGCTGAAGGGTTTGACTACGTAGTCATCAGCACCAGCATCTAAACCACTAACGCGATCGCTTACTTCATCTTTAGCGGTTAATAAGATAATGGGCACCTGATTACCAGTACTGCGCAGGCGTCGGCAAATTTCTGGTCCTGATATGCCCGGTAGCATCCAGTCGAGTATTACTAAATCTGGATTAGATTCCCGCGCTGCTCCCAAACCAGCTAATCCATCGTAGGCAACACTAACCTGATAACCTTCGTACTTCAGTTCCAGTTCAATAAACTGGGCTAGTTTGGTTTCATCTTCGACAACTAAAATATGGTGGGTCATAGCTTAATGGTGTCTAGGCCAAACAAGAGGTGCGACCCGTGGCGAATTTAATTCTTAATGGGTCAAGGGCACCTATGTAAGTTTTCAGGACTAATACAGATTGGTCAATGTAGGGTAATACTTGTTAAATGATAGCTCTAATCATAACGGTTCTAACCATTAATCATATCTTCCATAACAATAGTCTTATAGTATTTTGCTATGGATAAATTTGGGAGATAATCGGTGCGTAGACTAATCCTTCGTTTAGGAATTGCATTCATAGTCGGCTTGTTTGGGTTGATCAGCTACTTTACCAGTGTCTCTGAAAACCCAGTAACTGGGGAAAAGCAGCGCATCCAACTTTCCCCCCGTCAGGAAGTGGTGATTGGGTTACAAGCACGGAAATGGCGGCTCAACACGGTTGTCTTTACCCAGATAAAGCCCTTCAAGGATATATTTTTCAAGTGGGAGAGCGGATTTTGACACTCCCCGCCCGCTTATGGACGGGGATTCTTAGTTCCTCGACATGCCTTGTCTTGATGCAGCGCGGTCATGGGGGAAACCACGGCAGTCGCTCATGGTTTGTTCGCGTTCGCCTTTGGCGTGGCCTACGGCCAAGCGTGGCCTACGGCCAAGTTACCGTAAGATAGGGTCGCCTTCTTAACAAATATTTAACCCTTTTCTGCATAACCTGCTAACTATAAAGGCGACCCTATCTAAGGTTTCGTCTCCGGGGGAGACCCCCAAGACCGCGCTGCATCGCTAAAATTAGCTATCCTGAAATGCCTTACTTAAGCCGAATACCCGTTTAAAAACCAAGTCTTTAGCCTAATTTAACTAAACGAGCGTGGGCTTATCTCCCTAAGCGTTGGAATTTCCCGTTTCCGTGTGCCCCACGGTACGTTAATATTTTGCAATCGTATTTTACTGGTATTCGGTATCCGTTAAGATCCATGCGTATAGCGAGGTTTTTCGCGCCTCGTGTACTAGCATCGCTTTACGTCGTTGGGGAATAGGGCAGTACCGACGAATCCTGCCTGTGCTAGGCTACACACTTAATTAGATTATAACACATCATTTTTGAAAAATTCGCCCGCTTATGGGCACCTCAAGTAGCGTGGCCAAACGCGCCCCGCGTGGCCTTTTGGCCAAGGCCAGGCTTGAAACCGATATTTTTGGTCACCTTATATGCTGGTCATGGATGACTACAAAGCTAACAAGGCTAATCTCGATATTCAGTGGCTTCATGGTATGGCTGAACAGACGGGTTTAGATGATCAGTCTTTTGATCTAGTTACAGCATCACTGTTGTTTCACGAAACTCCACCTAAGGTAACTCAGTCGATTTTGCATGAATCCTTCCGACTGCTGCAAGGGGGAGGACAAGTTTTGATTCTAGACGGGAATCAGACTACGATCCGGGAGGCGAATTGGCTAACGGAAGTTTTTGAAGAACCCTATATTAAGGCTTACGCTAATGGTAGCGTTGATGCTTGGATGGGTGCAGCTAGTTTTGAAGCAGTCCGGACTACGCAATGGTGGTGGCTGCATCAAATAACTCAGGGTCTAAAACCTTTGTCAGTAGGTAAATCAACTCCTTGGGAACCTCTATCTCAGGGAAGTTTTCCAGAGGTGCGACCCAAGGGCGATTTACTCGCCCATTGGAAACAGCACCTAATGATATTGCGTCACTTGGGGTGCCGGTTCCAGCGGTATAGGGCAATTTTACAGTAAGCACTTGGACACAATTAACCTTGACTGTTAAGATTAGTAAAGTTTACTGTTAAAATCAGGGAATAGGCAACCGGTAACGGGGAGCAAAAGAGGGTTGAGTAACGTTATGTTTTTTAAGTTACTCAACAAGAGTAACAGAATTTATCTCTAGGTAATTATGAGTTTAAAAGCAGTTCTGTTTGATTTTAACGGAGTAATAATCAATGATGAGCCGATTCACGAAAAACTAATTGAGGAAATTATTATTGGGGAAAATTTGCGTCCGGATTCCGAAGAGTTTCGACAGGTTTGTACAGGTAGAGGCGATCGCTCTTGTCTGCGAGAGTTACTTAAGCGTCGCGGTCGGGTGGTTACGGAGGATTACTTAAACCAGCTAATCAGCCGCAAAGCTGCTGCCTATCAACGTCAGCTAGAAAGTATCGAAACGTTGCCCATTTATCCTGGTGTGGAGGATTTAATGGTTCAGATCAAGGGTGCTCAGATACCAATGGCTCTGGTGACTGGAGCATTGCGGAATGAGGTAGAAGTGGTGCTCAATCGCGCTGGTTTAGCTAACTATTTTAGTTTGATTGTTGCTGGTGATGATATTACTACTAGTAAACCGGAACCGGATGGCTATCTGCTAGCGGTAGAGCGGCTCAATCAAGCCTATGGTAACCTCAACTTGAAACCTGGGGAATGTCTAGTTATAGAAGATTCTTTGGCTGGAATTGAGGCGGCAAAGCGATCTGGCATGCCAGTGGTAGGAGTGGCTAGTACCTATCCCCTTCATATGCTACAGCGTCATGCTAACTGGACTGTGGATTATTTGAATCAGCTGGAATTAGAACGAGTTCAGCAGGTCTATTCTGGGGTATCACCTGAGCCAGTAGCAGAAATCTAGACCATACAAGGGCACAGGGATATCAGTCCCGGTGCTAGAATAAACACAAGAAACAAAGGTACTAAGGGGAATTGGCTCAGTTGGTAGAGCGCTGCGATCGCACCGCAGAGGTCAGGGGTTCGAATCCCCTATTCTCCATAGATAGCAGTTTTCATCAATTGGGTAAGGGACTTACGCCCTTGGGGTTTTAGGGAGTAGGGAGTAGGGAGTAGCTCACAAGGGTAGATTTTTTACTTTGGGGCGAGTACTTACTTTCATTACGTATAAACTCTTCATCATATGTATTATATTAGACAATAATTACCGACACAATTCTTTCCTTCTCCCCTTCTACCCATTTCCCTTCTATCGGATCTGACGAAATCGCCCTTACACAAAAAAACTTCTTTTCTGTTCTCTTCTGTTCTCTTCTCTGTTCTCCCCCCACACTCCCCGCGCCGCCCCACACTCCCCACACTCCCCGTTTGACCCTAAATGTAAAAAACCTAGCCCTATGAGGGGGTTAGGGGTGGGTTCCTGATCCGCTGTTCCGGTGATCCGCTGTTCCCTGTTCCCTAAAATCCATAAATTGTGTACCTCATAGCTATGATAATAGCTATATCATTGTTTCCTATGATAATTGTTTACCTTTCCGTATTATCACGCAGTTTGTAAAAAAAAAAACAGGAATAATATGGTTTATTTTACTTAAATTTATTCCTGTTTATAAATAAAAAAATTATTATCAAATCAGTCAATCTACATAACTTAAATTATTCATAAAAACAGCGTTTTTTATGACAAAAGAAAGCCAGTGTCAATAGTTATTATGGAAGAGATTAACTATCAGTTTTTTTATTGACATAACTAAAAATATGAGCCATGATGTATTCAGGCAAAAAGTGATCATCTCTGTCACTTATTTATTTACTTACTCATCATTAATGAATATATGATGAATCAACAAATTCTTCACGTCACAGACTTAGTAATTGTTATTGTTGCTCAAGCTCACAATCCACGTGTAGTCAATCCCGAGTTCCTCAAATACAGTGGTATCGTAGCTGATGAATGGGAACTGGCACGTCAGCCAGTGTACAACAATCAACTAGTTAAGATTAGCTATCAAAACAAGTTAACCATTACCTCCCAAAGCAATCGCATCATTTTTGCCGAGTCTATCAAAGATAAACAAGTCTCACAAATCATTGCTCCTAATGTGGCTCGCAAGTATGTAGAAACTCTGCCCAATATCGAATATAAAGCAGTGGGCATCAATCCCATAGGTTACTTTAGCTTTGGGGGAGATGATCAAGCAGTTCGTCAATACTACCGTCAAGAGCTACTAGCAAATCGTCCTTGGCAAGAGTTTGGCAGCGAACCGATGACAGCCTCACTCAACCTCAACTACACCTTAGAAACAGGACGATTAAACCTCAACATTACAGAAGGACAATTGCAGCAGCCAGAAGACAAACAAGAATCAGTAATTCTCTTTTCTGGTAACGTTGAGCATAATCTCACCAAAGACACTCAACAAGAAAAACTACTAGAACTCCAGCAATACCTAGCAGCTTGGCAGACAGACTTAGAAACCTACAAGGAACTAATTAACACTAAGTTTGCCACGGCAGCAATTTCCACAGCAGAAAGTGAAAGCACCAACCTATTTGCCGTTGCCAGCAATTAGCAACCAAGAACAGTATGTTCTTTGCCTGATTATTCGTCCCCTGCGGGTACAAAGTCCGAGAAAAGTTGTGTATCTGCATGGGACGTACTTGATCAAAAATAATTAATCACAATATAGCAATTATCATAACTATGAGGTACACAATTTCTGGATTTTAGGGAACAGGGACTTCGGAGCAGGGACTTCGGAGCAGGGAACAGGGACTTCGGAGCAGGGACTTCGGAGCAGGAACCCACCCCTAGGGCGTGTTTTCAAAGTTTTCCGCAAGATTATGATCCCCCCCAGCCCCCCTTAAAAAAAGGGGGGAGCGATACTCAAAGTCCCCCTTTTTTAAGGGGGATTTAGGGGGATCTCCGAGTTTGAAGACACTCCCTAACCCCTCCCAAGAGGGCAAGTGAGGGAAAAGGGAAAAAATCCTCTGTACCTCATAGCTATAATCAACGCTATATAATTTTTTTATTTTTAAATTGATGATCATTTTTTAGTAATGATCATCAAGAAGACAAAGCTTTAAGCATCGACAATCTGTTAATTATCAAAATTACTTTTTTAAAAATACATTTTTAAATTTTTATAAAAAAATATATTTCGAGTCCCAAAAATGATGTTACCAGATTTTAATTTTTCTGAATCTAATTTTCCCTTCACATCCGAAGCCTCACTATTTGATATCAATCCTTTAGAACCCACAATATCAAATCCTCAGGGTTCAGAAATTATTTTTGTTGATGAAACCGTTGAAAATTACCAGAGTATAATTGCTGGATTTGATGTAAATGCTATTCAGTATGTATTAGATAGCTCTGGTAATGGTATTGAGCAAATTAGTAATGTCTTAGCCCAGTATGATAATGTAACTGGAGTTCACCTGATTACTCACGGGCATTCAGGCGGTTTACAATTAGGGGCAACAGAATTAAATGGGTCAAATTTAGATGCCTATAACGATCCCCTGATCGGATGGGGTGATGCCTTAACCGAAGACGCGGATTTCCTCTTTTATGGTTGTAATGTGGCATTTGGAGAAGCAGGGCAGGATTTTGTTAATCGTTTCAGTCAGTTAACTGGTGCAGATGTTGCTGCTTCTGAAGACTTAACAGGAAGTAGTGTTTTAGGTGGTGACTGGGATTTAGAATATGCCACAGGAGATATTGAAACTACACCTCTAATTGTTAATAGTTTTCATTCGGTATTAGGTACATCAATAACCAATGGTGTTTTAACCTACGCATCAACATCCAATGAAGTTAATAATCTAACTATTTTTATTGAAGGTAGCAATTTAGTTATCGAGGATGTAGTAGACGGTAATATCAATACTATTTCTACTGATATCAGTGAGATTACGAGTGGAATTGAAATTTATACTGGTGATGGTGATGATAGTATTTCCCTTTCTGGATTAGATTTTAATGGTCAAACTCTATCTTTATTGATTGATGGCCAATCGGGAGAAGATACTGTTACTTTCAAGGAAAATTTTTATAGTTATGGTGGTGGGCTCACTATTAACGCGGAAACCATAACCGTTGATGAAAGTGTAATTATTTCCAGTCGCCAAGTAGATACTAACGACAACTCAACAGGTAATTCGGGCAATATTTCCTTTACAGGTCAAACAATTACTTTAGATAATAACTCCTCTGTTTTAAGTCATGTAGAAACTGCTAGTAACTATACAGCAGGCTCGATAACTTTCTCCGTTAGCGATACAGGAAGTTCTGATAATGCCAGTACGGGTATTGATTTACAATATAACTCTCAGCTAAAGGGTGGTGACATTGTTCTCGATGCAGAATCAAATAGTTCTAATACCTATGACGGTTTTACCGAAGAAGATTCAGCCATAGAAGGTATTGCCCTCAATATAGAAGAAGCGTTTAATGGTTACTTTAATACTGGAGAAGGATTTCTTGATACCACTTCATTAGTCCTTGGTTATGCCAAAGCAAGTGCAGAAGCTACCATCGATATTGGTACGAGTGCCAAGATTGAAGCTAGCAATCTGACTATCGACGCTAATGCTACTGCCAATGCAGAAGTAAACCCTTTTAGTTTACAGTTAGGTCTTGCTGCTGCTTATGGGGAATCTACTCCTACAGCTACAGTTAATATTGGCAATGGAGCCCAGATTGATACCACTGGAGATTTGATTCTTTCTTCCCATGCAGATAGTAATCTCGCCATTGCTGCTTCTGCTACCACATTAGGAAAAGTAAAAGGAAATAGTACAATTTTCTTTGGAGCAACCGTAACTAATGCCGATATTGAATCAATTGTCAACGTTGCTAGTGGCTCAACCCTTAACATAGGTGGTAATTTAGATATCGATTCCACCACCGATAAAGACCACAGTACATCTCTGTCGCTGATGAGTATAACTTCCGAAGGAGGTTATGGTCTGGGATTAAATCTTTCCTGGGCAGAGATGACAGCAGAAGCGTTCTTAGATGGAAATGCAGATGCTACGGGAAATCTTGAAGTTGATGCCCAAGCAATCACAACAACTAATGAAGCTGCTTCGACGGTTGTAGTAGGAGAACCAGAATCTATTATCTCCAAAATGCTTATTGGCGGTGCTAATACTCTCTTATCAAAAATACCTGGATTCAACAGTAATTCGGATTCTGGTCAGACGGCTTTGACGGGTTCGGTTCTTTATGTAGATAGCGATAATACCGCAGAAGCCAGAATTGGTAGTGGTGCAACAGTAACATCCGGTGGAACTCTTGATGTCAAAGCTAAAGTCACCGAACTTCCGGAGTTTGCCTCTGCTTCTAAAGCCAAAATTAAATCAGAAGATTCAGAAGATTCTGATTCAAGTACTAAAAAAACAAATACTAAAGGAGCAACAGTTGCGACTTCAATTGCTGACCTGAAAAATACAGCAAAAGCTTATATTGGTGATGGCGCATCCGTTGACGCAGCGGGGGCAATGAACGTTGAATCTGAGGTCGATATGCCCTTCGATGAGGATTTTACACATGTTTTTACCGATCCCGTGGGACATGAGGCAGCCGATCCCTGGTACGATGAGATAGGACATGTAATGTCAAATATTCAATCTCACCTGAAAAAAGATGCTGGTATCAGTGTTTTATTTAGCTCCTGGGCAAAAGCTAAAGCTACTGGTGATCAATCTTTTGCTGGTTCAATCAATTACTTTGATGTGGATAATGTGAGTCAAGCTTACATTGGTAAAAACGCTCAAATTAATCAAGATGAAACCTATCGTTCGGGAAATCAAACCGTTGATGTTTATAGCCACGGTAACTCTTTTACCCTCAATTTTGCTGGAAATTTCAATCCAGTCGATGATTTAACAACTCTCCTAGGTAATGCATTTAACACTTTAAGGGGCAAGAGTGGTTACACCACACTATTTGGTAAAGGAGATACTTCAGACACTGGTATTGGTTTAGGTGCTGTTTATGCCAATACAGATAATACAATTGAGGCGACTATAAAAGATGGTGCAACTATTTATACTGATGAACTTGATGTTGATGCACAGTTAACTAATACGGATATTTCTATTGGTGCAACTGGAAGCATTGTGGGAACAGCTAGCACTGCTGTCAATATGAGTTTATCTATAGTCGATCGCTATGACACAGTTACGGCTCATGTTTCTAATTTGGCAGAAATTGAATCCACTGGGTCGATTACAGTTGACGCTATCGATAATAGCAACACTTATAACTTTACGGGAGGATTTGCTGTAGGAGAAAATGCAGGTATTGGTGCTGCTGCCAGTATTAATGTTCTCGAACGCACCACTAAAGCAATGCTGGGTAGTAGTTTAAACACCCTAACCTTCCATGCCCAACAAAACGTGGATGTAGATAATGACACAGTTACTCTTGAAGGTCATGGTTTAACTACTGGAGATGCTGTTATTTACAACAATGACGGTGGAAGCAGTGTTGGCAGTTTAAACCACGAACAAGTTTACTATGTAATTGTTGTTGATGATAATACGATTAAATTAGCCGAGACTCAAGGTAATGCGATTAATGGAATTAGTCAAGATTTAACTAGTTCCGGAGCAGGGGAAACTCAGGAACTAATTGTTTTAGATAGTTTAAGCTTTTCTCCTTTAGGAGGAAATAATGAATCGGAAATTAGTTTTAATCCAGGTGAAGGTATAGAAAATTACGACTTTATCGAACCCGCAGGTGAAACTCTTGTTGTCAGTGAGATAGATGTAGCTTCTATTAGTAATAATACCATTACTCTCAGCAGTCATGGTTTGAGGGATGGGGATATTGTTACTTATTACAATGTGGCTAATGACTACACTGATGTTGAGTCTGATGAAGAGTTAACGGTGGAAAATATTGGCGTATTGGAACATCAAACAACTTATAAAGTTATTTATGTAGATGATAACAACTTCCAACTAGCCAATGTTAATGATAATACCAATACGGTTTTAGACTTGTCTCACAGTGGCACCATTGAGGATTTAAATCAGCACTACTTCACAAGATCGACCCTGGATTTAGATAATAATATTATTGTTCATGGGAATCATGGTTTTGAGACTGGTGATGCGGTAGTTTACAGCAATGATGGTGATACCAGTATTGGCGCTAACAATAGTGATGGGGAATTAGTTGATGGACAAATTTATTACATAATTAAAGTTGATGACCATCGTCTAAAGTTAGCGGAAAGTTACAACAATGCAATCAATACAAGTGCTATCGATCTAACCTCTACTGGCGAAGGTATTCACCACAGCTTACGAACTCCTACTGTTAATGCGGACACTGACGAAATTAATCTCCTAGGTCATGGTTGGGAAACCGGAGATCGGGTTGTTTACAGTCACAATGAAGGCACCAGTATTGGTGCTAATACCAATAATGGGGAATTAGTGGATGGGGATTCCTATTATGTGATTGTTATCGATGCTAATACAATTAAGCTAGCTAGCAATTACACTGATGCAATTGCATATAGCGATACCAATGACACGGCAATTAATCTAACTAGCACTGGTAGTGGTAGCGAGCATACTCTAGCAAAAGCAATTCTCAATTTAGAAGCTGATGATCAAGTTACTCTATTTGACCACGGATTAGAAACTGGAGATGCTCTCATTTATGGTAACGGAGGTAATACCAGTATTAGTGCCAATACCACTGATGGAGAGCTAGTTGACGGAGCAACTTATTATGCCATTGTTATAGATGAGAACACTATTAAGCTAGCAAGTTCGGCTGCTGAAGCCAATAGTTATAGCGATACCAATAATACAGCCATTGACCTAACGGGTACTGGTACGGGTACAGATCATCAATTTTTCAAGAAAACAACTGTTTCCATCACTGGTGGTACGATTTCGGCTGGTGGAGAAGAGATTAATGTTAGTAGTACAAATAGTGGTACAGTTGTAGCTGGCGCGATCGCAGGAACTTATAGCGAAGGTTCAGAAGGAGAGCAAACTGGAAGCTTCGGTATTAGTACTAGAAAGTATGAATCAATTACTAATGGTGCTACCGGAGGACTTAGTATTTCTGGTGATGCGGTTGTCAATGTAATTAACGATACGGCTGAAGCTTATATCCAAGGCGTTAATTTAAATGCTCCCAATCAACTGGTTAACATTACAGCTCTAAGTGATAATGATATTTATGCCATTGGGGGAGCCGTTGCAATTGCAACAGCAACAGGAACTGAAGATAAAAGTTCCTACGGTATTGCTGGTTCATTTGGCTTTAATTTAGTTGATAGTGAGACCAAAGCCTATATGGACCGCTCAGTCCTTGATGTTAGTAGTTTTGATATAGATGCAACTAACTCCAATTATGTAATAGCGATTGTTGGTAGTGGTTCAGGTAATTTTAACGACAAGGGTTTAGCTTTAGCTGGTTCGATAACAGATAATGATGTTACCAATAATACTTATGCTTATATTGGTAATTATAGTAAGGTTACAGCTAGTGGAGATATTAATGTAACTGCTACAGATAATTCTTCCAGTTTCAGCGTGGCAGGAGCATTACAGTATTCGGGTGCATATGGTATCGGGGCTAGCATTGGTCTAAATTACACCAATAATACAACACTAGCCTATATAAGTAATTCTGCTATTAGAGCAACCAATCTGAGTGTAACTGCTACTAACGCTAATAGCATTGAAGCTTGGGCTGTAGCTGCTGGAGCAAGTTTAGATGGTATGGCAGCAGAGTTTAGTTATACCTATAACAACACCCTAAATACAACTGAAGCTTACATTAATTCTTCTGACCCAGATTTTGATACTAATGTAAGCAATAAGTTATCTATAAAGGCTAATGAGAACGGTTCAATTTTCTCCATGGCAGGGGTATTGGGTTTCGCATTACTAGGTGGTGATGATACCAAGTATGCCGCTACCATAGGTGCTTCCATTGCCGTAAATCACATTGAAAACAAAACTAAGGCTCGGATTAAAAATGGTCGGATTGTGGTTGAAGGAGAGCTAGAAATACTTGCCGAGTCTACCTCCACAATTAATTCCTATGCTGTTGCCGGTAGTATTTCTGGTAGTTGGAAAAGTACTGGTGCTGTAATTAGTATCGCTGGTGCTTATACAGAAAATAAGGTATCTAATACCATTGAAGCCGCAATTGATGATGAGAATGATGATAACACGGATACTGTTACTACAGAAGTTGACGTAACAGGAGCAGCAACTATTTCCGCTACGGATAATTCAAGCATTTATGGTGATGCTGGGGGAGTAGGAATCGCCATTGCTCTTGCTGGAGATTCTTGGTCTTCTAGTGCAGCCATATCAGTGGGTGCGGGAATCGCTAGCAACCAAATTACCAACACTGTTACTGCTCATATTGATAATGCCAAGGTAGAAGCGGATGGTAATGTTAACTTGAGGGCTAGTTCCAATGCAACTGTAGATGCTTTTGCTCTTGGTGCGGCTGTATCGGGGTCTTATAGCAGTAGTGGTCTGGGCATCAGTCTTACAGGGGCAGGGGCAGGAACAGAAAATATAATTAAGAATACAATTTCTGCTTATATTGCCGAAGGTAGTGATGTTGAAACCATGACTAGCAGTGGCTCAATTTTTGTTGAGGCGGAAGATAACAGTAAAGTCATTGCAGATGCTGGGGGATATGCACTTTCCCTAAAATTTGGTGACAGTGTAGCTAATGGCTCTGTGTCAGTAGGGGTTTCCATAGCAGATAATGACATTGAGAATACCGTTGAAGCTTATATCAGTGATGCTACGGTTACTTCTGCATCAGCAATCAATGTTTCGGCTAATTCCACAGCCACAGTTGACTTATTCAGCATTGGCGCAGCAGCAAGCGGTTCTGTTGGTTCTTCGGGGCTGAATGTCAGTCTCAGTGGTGCAGGAACAGGGGTAGAAAACAAAATTTATAACACAATTCAAGCCTTTGCTTTAGATAGCACCGTCACCAGCAGTAACAATGGTGCAATTAATATCACTGCTACAGATAATAGTACCGTTGTTGCCGATGCTGGTGGTTTTGCGGTTGGTGTATCTATCGGCTCTGGATTCAGTGGTGGACTTACAGTAGGAGTCGCAACAGCAGAAAATATTATTACCAATACTGTTCAAGCTTACATTGATAATTCGATTGTAACTGCCGATGGTGATTTAACGGTTAATGCTATCTCCACTAGCACTATTAATAACTTGACTATGGCTGGAGCAGTTTCTGTTTCAGTCAGTTCCTCAGCAACGGCTAGTGCTTCAGGTGCAGGAGCCGAGACAATTAATCAAATCCAAAACACTATTGAGGCATATATTCACAACAACAGTGATGTAGAAAGTACAAACGGTTCTATTAACCTCACAGCCGAAGACAATAGCACCATTGAATCAGTCGCAGTGGGAGGTAGCATTTCAGTCTCAGGTAGTTCTTCTGGTTCCTTTAGTCTAGCGATCGCTGGAGTGGAGGTTAATAATACCATTAATAATCAAGTCCGAGCTTATATTGGTGACAGTGTCAGCGATAGCACTACTAGCGATAGCACTACTATCGATGCAGCAGTTGATTTAAATCTAGTTGCAAAATCTACCTTGACATTTGAGGAGAATTATGCAATCGCGGCATCCCTGGCTGCTGCTGCTGCACCTGTGGGTGCTGCTTTCAGTGGAGCGGGGGCAAATGTAATTACCAACACCACTAATACAGTAGAAACCTTTATTCGCAACCTTGATACTGAAGATGCGGTTAAAGCAGATAATGTTACTCTCCAAACTATTGATAATCCCACCATTAAGCCTACTGTGGGTACGGGTTCTTTCGTGGGAGGTTTAATTGGAGCATCCGTTAGCGTTTCCCTAACAAATACAACTATTAATAATCAAGTTAATGCCTATATTGATAACAGCCAAATCACTACCACTGGAGATGTTACTGTCGATGCCAAATCAACTCCTACCATTGAATCAGAAGCTGTAACTACATCTATTGCAGCTGCGATTGGTGGTGCTGGTGCCGGAGGAGACGTTATAGCAACTATCTCTTCTACGGTATCAAGTTACATCAGTAATAAAGCCACTATCAGTGCTAATGACGTTGTTGTTTTGGCAGAAACCGATGAAACGATCTCTGGCAATGTATATGGTGTTGCAGTAAGTAGTATTACTGCCATTGGTGCCAGTGTTGCTGACATAGAAGCCAAAACCACCACTAAAGCTTATATTGACAATGCCAAAATTACTACTACAGGTAATTTAGACGTTGATGCCTACACAACAGGAAATATCAGCGCAGACGTATTAGCAATTTCAGCGGGAATAACGACTTCTGGAGCCGGAAATAATGCAACAGTAACCGAGAATTCCACCACAGAAGCCTACATTATCAATGCCACTGAAATTAAGGTAACCGACACCATTACCATTACTGCTACCGCTCAACCCCAAGTTACCGCTGATGCTTTTGGTGTAAGTGCCGCAGGTGGTGTTCAAGTTGGTTATTCTGGCGCTACCTCTAACGTAACGCCAATTGTTAATGCTTATATTGGCAGCAATACAGAAATCGGTGCTGGTAATCTCTATGTGACCGCAGAACAAATTTTACCTGATGAAGGTGATACTGCCTATGCCAGTGCTTCAGGCTCCGGAGGTGCGTTATATGGTTCTTTGAATGCAACTTCAAGTGAAGCTAGCAATCAAGCTAAAATCAATTCTTATATTGGCGATAACAGCAGTTTAACCGTAAGTGGCACTTTGAGTGTTACTGCTGATGCTAAGAGTCAACAAGATGTGGAAGCAGATGGTTATAACGGTGGTATTTTTGCTGGAGGATTTAATACTGCTACTGCATTTTCTAACAACCAAACTCAAGTTACTCTTGGTCAAAATGTAACTATTAATGCTGGTACCCTCAACTTAACCGCTACAGGAAGCGATACCAATACAGCAGAGACTACCGCTGGGGGTGGAGGATTAATCTCCGGTCGCGCAGCCGACACAAGTACGGACAGTATCAGTAATACTACCATTGAGATTAAGAATACTACCTCGACTACCAAGATTGACGCAGAGACAATTAATATTCAAGCCTCCCAAACCACTAATTTTGATGGTAAAGCCAATAGTGTTAACGCTTCAGTATTGGGAGGTAGTGGTGCATACAGTAATAATGACGTGAATGCTGATGTTCTGATCGATATTGGAGACAATATTACCATTACAGCTACCAAGACTCTAGATATTTACGCAGAAAATATTATTTCAAAAAATAGTTTCAGTGATGAAAATGCAAAATCTGGTTCGGGAGGATTGATTGATGGTGCGGGTAGTGAAGCAAATAGCGAAATAAATAATACAACTGAGATTTTAGTTGGTGATGGAACCAGCTTAGAAGTTACAGAAGAAAACGCAAACAAAGACAACTTTAACCTAGGAATTTTCAACAATGTTTCTGGGGAAGAGCAAGCCACATTATCTAGCGGGGGCTTAGTTTCCATTGCCTTAGCTGAAGCTAAAATCGAGAATAATATCAATCAAGGCACAATCCAAATTGGCGATGCAAATCTAACCAGTAGCGGTAATATTAATCTGTCAACCAGAAGTCAAGTAAACCTAACAGCAGATGCTAACTCCTCAACTCACGGTGTTGCTGGAGTACCAGAAGGGACTTCCTTAGCGCAGACAACCGTTGATAACCTAATTGAAATTGAAAGCAATGCCACGCTAACATCAGCAGAAGATGTGAATCTGCTGGCTGGAGAAAATATTAACGGACAAGCCAACAGCATTAATGTAGCTGCTTATACTAATCTCTGGAACACCACACTTAGTGCAATTAACAAAAATCAGTTGCAAGCTGATGGGAATATTACCCTCAACAACAACATAAATGTTGCCGAAGGAGCAACAATTACTAGCGACAAAGATGTCAATCTAGTTGCTAATCAAGGTAACTATACTACTATTGGAAAAGGAGAAGGAACAGAAGCCGCCTATTCTCTGGAAAACATTTGGAATACTATTTGGAATACTCTCACCTTTAACTCGGATGATATTTCGACTTTAACCACTAATGGTTCTACCTCCGAAAGCATCGATAATGGGGTAACCGTAGATGGTTCGATTATTGCTGGGGTTAATAATATGGAATATCTCTACATCAATCAAACTGGAGATGATATCAATTTCAATACCAGCGATGGTGTAGCCGATCCCACCACAACCACTGAAGATATTGCCGAAAGCATCAATAATACTATCTCAGATTTAGAAACTGAGAAAAATAACTCTGATATCTATGATGAACAACAAGCTATCCAAGCAGAAATTGATTTTTGGAAAGAACAATTAAACAATTTAGGCGATACTGAAGTCACGGTAATAACAACCCCAATCATAACGGCTGCGGTAGGTAATATTAATGTTACTGGCGATTATCTAGTTGGTAGTGGTTCTCTGGAAGCTAAAGGAGATGCTTTAATCGAAATCGTTAATAATAGTGATGCTTATCTGCGAGTTAATGATATCAATATTGATGATAATTATGGAGGGCAACTTCTCTTTAACAATGCTGCCATTACTGCCAATAGCGATTTATCCGTAAATAGCAATTTGGTTAACTTTAGTGACATTATTACCAGCGAATATACTGAAGCAAAAATCATCATCGAAAATACCCACAGTACCGGTCCCATTCTCGAAATTGAAGGGACAATAATTAACCCCAATGGCTCGGTTAAGATAACCAATGAAGAGGGAACTATTTATGTAACTAGCGGAGAAATTTCTGCAAAAACGATTGATATTGATGCTGGAGGAAGCTTCTACCTCAGCGATGGTTATAGTTTTACCGTTGGTTCTAGTCCCGAAGCAATTTGGAATGATGAATTCCAAGACTTTATCGAGACAGTAGACGATGCATTTAATTATAAGGATGAGACTTATGTTGGTCTCGGTAGTGAATATACTTACAGAGAGGAAAGTCTTTTAGATACTTATCTCGATTATGAGGTAACGGATACAAACCTGATTCAAGAGAAATTAAATGAAGCCAAGGGTGGTAGTTTAGTTGCAGAAAGCAATATTTTTATCGATGCAAAATATATTAATGTTGCGGGAACAATTCAAAGTGGAATTTCTGATTACGAACTAACCATTGATAGCGATATCAACGAGATTATCAGTTCCTTTGAAGCAGAACATGCAGATATTAGTAACTCAAGTGGTCTGACATTCTCATTAGATAATATTTATAACAACAGTATTTATGTTATCAGTGATGCAGGTACTTGGAGTGAGGCTCAAGCAGAAGCTGAAGCATTAGGAGGTAACCTTGTCACCATTAATGATGCAGACGAACAAGCTTGGTTAGAAGATTTCATAATCAACAATAATGCAGACAACTACGATCATATTTGGACTGGTTTGACCTTTCAGTATAACGATCCTATCGTATTTACAGATACTAATTTTGAATGGATCAGTGGTGAAGCCACAACTTATAGAGTTCAGAATAATAATATTAGTTGGAAAGGCGGTGTAGGAACTAATCATGGAACTATACGAGTAGGTGCAGCAGAACAATGGGATATGTTAAATGAAGATTCAAAATCATCAATACCTGGAATCATCGAAATTCCCTTACCCACCTTACTCAGTTCGCTTTATGAGTACGACGGTCATCTCTACTTACTCTCCAATTCTGGTAGCTGGGAAAAAACACAAGCTCAAGCAGAATTATTTGGTGGAAATTTAGTAACTATTAACGATGAAAATGAGCAAGCTTGGTTAGAATCTACTTTTGGCGGTAGTGAAACACTCTGGACTGGTTTCCACGACAAAAACGAAGAAGGTAACTTTGAGTGGATTAGCGGGGAAGCTGTTACCTACACTAACTGGAACTCTGGGGAACCCAATGATTATGGTACGGGAGAAGATTATGCTACTCTGAGAACAGATGGACTATGGAACGATGTTAATAATAATTACTCCCGTAGAGGCATCATTGAAATCAGCAGCACTACCAATATTAACTTTAATTCCCTTCTCGATCTTTCTGACTACTTCAGCGACACCAATGATAGTAATATAAGTGCAATTTACAATGCCGAAACCAACCGCATTGAAGTAGAAGATGTGGAGGTGCAAGGGGGTTATATTCAACTGGTGGGTAACATCATCAGCACTGGTAACGGTAGCATCCAAGCCATGAGTGGATTTGGCAACATTACCATTGATAACCAAACAGATTACGATATTGACTTAGGAAAACTGAATACAGGTGGTGATGGGGTTGAAGGTCAAATTAAAATTATTGACCTGGGACAAACGGGTGTTAGTGATGATAGTTCATCAACTTACTTGACCACAACCTATACTACTGATGCCAATGGCAATATTGTGGTAACAAATAACTCTACTGCTGGAGGTGTAACCCAAACTTACTCTAGTGACACTGTTGATTATGTTTTGAGCGATCGCAATTTAGATTACCAATGGTCATACTTCACCCTGGATACAGTTGATATCGAAAATGATGTAGCTCCATACACCAGAGTTTATGACAGCAGCGAAGACAATATAGTGCAGGTAAAAGTTGTTGAGGACTGGGAAAAAGATAATCCTACTTTTTCAGTTGAAAAAGATTTTTGGGACTTCCAAAAGGATGATTTTGTCTTCAGCACTTATCTAGGTACTGTTAGTGCTAACTCCGATATCGGCATTAGCTTCATTGGTTACGATACTAGCTCAATTGAAGTCAACTCCAAAGGAAATATTTGGCTGAATGGGGATATTACTAATGTCAGTGGTAATACCAGCTTAACCAGCACCTCTGGTTCAGTTCGTTCTGTCTCAGAAATTGATATTAATACCGAAAGTTTAACTATTGAAAGTAACGGTCAAATTGGTGACAGCGATAACCCAATTTACACTGATTTAGAAGGTGGTACGCTATCCGCAACGGCTACAGGTGATATCCACATTGAAGAAGTGGGTGGAGATGTCATCTTAGATACTATCAGTACCGCAGGGGATGTTTATCTCACCGTAGAACAAGATTTGTTAGCTAGTTCTAATACTTCCAGCATTACGGGTGGTCAAATCCAAATTACTGCTGAAACAGGGGATATTGGTACGAGCGATCGCGCTATTAACATCAATTCTGGTTCCGATGAAAACAATAGCGTCACCTTGAATGCAGCAGCAGATATTTACATTAAAGAAACCGAAGGGGATTTATATTTAGTTGAAGCTGATTCCAACACGGGTAACGTTGGGATCGAAGTTACTAGCGGTAATTTAATCGACCATAACCCCGAAGAAACCGAAAGTGCTGAAGAAAGAGAAGCTTTACTCGGTTCTTTGTGGACAGAAATGGGTCTAACGGATGAAACAACCGCTCAAAAATCTGTTAATGATTACCAGCAATATCAAGACTATAAATACGAACGGTATTGGCAATATCGCAACCTCACCCAAACTACGGATGATGATGGTAAGGTTACTTATACCTATGATGATTACGACTCCAATTATGACTATAGTTTCGGTGATACAGAAACTCAAGAATTAATAGAACGCGGTTACACGGAAGCAGAAATTGCGGAATTAGCAGAGGAACAAACTACTCAATATCATGATTGGCACGCAGAATTTGCAGCCTTAGGACTCACTGATAGCTACGATGCAAATTATGAATACACCGTTACCACCGAAGAAGCATCAAGCATTACTGATAATGCAGTTTGGACAACGGAACAATTATCCCGAGTAATCAATCCTGGGTTGCTACTTCCCGTTTCCGATACGGAAGTTACTATCGAAACCAATAATATTCGCGGGACTGGGGTTACTTTAAATATTGCTGGTGGTATTGGTACTAAGGAAGGTACTTATGAAATTGACCTAACCACCAGATTCAATAATAACGGTGAAGTCGAATTTACTGATGATGACTTAATTTATCTATTAACCGCAGAAAGTAACGACCTCACCTATTATGACGCTAATGGTAATGAAATTAAAGATCCCACAGATAATACAGTAACAGTAAGCAAAATTGCGATAGACCAAATTGACGACCTCGATTTTGAAGCTACAGGAATGCTGAATGTTACTGCAACAGGTGATGTTTACCTGGGTTCGGAAAAAGATGTAACTATTGGTTCGGTTCAAGCAGAAGAACAAGAAGTCAGAATTAAATCTGAAAAAGGAATTTACAGCGCTGACGACTCAAGTAGGATTGTCGCTGGTGATTTGGTCTTAGAAGCAGGAGATAACAGTATTGGTACGAGTAATTCTGATATTACCATTGAGTTATCTGATAATTCCTCTTTAACTGCTCGCGCTAATCATGATATTTACTTCAGCAATGAAAGTGACTTGAATGTCAATCAAATATATGCGGGAGATAATGTTAATCTTACGGTTGCAGATGAAATTGAGGATATTAACAATACTGATGATGCAAATATCCGCAGCACAAGCATTAATTTAGATTCTACCAATAACGGAGATATTGGTAGCTCCAACAACTATTTCGATATTTATCTCGAAAATGATGGTGAAATCAACCTCGATACCAACCAAACGGTTTATTTACAAAACAACACCGATGAAGGTATTCTCAGCATTGACTTAACCGGTAGTATCGGTAGTATTAGTTACGATACTGGTTATGTGATTAGGGATGATATAACGGGTAAAACAATTAATGCTTTAGGCTTCAGTGCAATCACTTTGAACTTTAGTTCTAATGATACAACTTTCACCATTGATTCTATTTATGCTGATACTATCCTTAACCTTAATGGTGGAGACGGAAACGATACTTTTACTTTCAGTGACCTGGGTGGTACGGTAATTATCGATGGTGGTGCAGGAAGTAATACCTTAAATATTGATGATGATTTTGATTTGGCTACTAGCTCTTTAGTCATCACCGAAACAGAAATTCAAGGCTTAACCGCTAATGGGATCGCCTATGCTAATTTGGATAATCTTAACCTCACTGCAACTCTGGCAGAAGATATCGATACTAGCACTATAGTAGAAATTGCTGAAATCACTGTAAGTTCAACTCTAAAACTAACTGAAAGTGAAAACAATCGCTTTACCATCAATGATGATCTGTTTACTATCTTGCCCACAACCGCCGAAATAATAACTGGATCTGAAAGCGATACCGTTAGTCTGTTAATATCCAGAGGTGCAACATTTGATTATGAAACGGAACCGAATCTAAACCCAGTAGTAACTATAGATGATAGCCTCACTCTTTCCCTTGCTGTTACTGTCACTGATGTTAACGAAACACCCAGTATAGCTTTAACAAATACGGTTACTAATTTAGCGGAAAATACAGATACTACCAGTAGAATCAAAGTTGCTGATGTTGCCATTGATGATGATGCATTAGGAACAAATACTCTCAGTCTCAGTGGAGATAATGCAGATAGTTTTGAACTAGATGGTACTGAACTCTACCTTAAAGCAGGTGTTTCTCTTGATTATGAAAGCATTTCCCAATTAGATGTAACCGTTGCAGTCGATGATGATTCTGTAGGCAACAGTCCCGATGCTAGCACATCCTTAACCGTTTTCTTAAGTGATGTCAATGAAGCACCAACAGCTCTTAGTTTAAGCAACATTTCTACCACTTTGTCAGAAGATATAGATACCAGTAGCAGAGTAAAAGTAGCAGATATTGACATCACAGATGATGCTTTGGGTACAAACAACTTAACTCTGAGTGGTACGGATGCGGATCTGTTTGAGATTGAAGGTACTGAACTATTCCTGAAAGCTAATACTGCTTTAAGTCATGAAGATTACCCCCAACTTAATGCCACTATTTCCTTAGATGATGAAAACGTGGGAGAAAGTCCCGATGCTACTGTTTCCTTTGCGTTCGAGATTGAACCTGGCTCAGAAATTGAGATTCATTACAATTACGGCTCACGGGAATCAGTACCTAGCGGTTCAAGTATTGATATGTCTACAATAACCAAAGATACTCGTTTGGGTTGGAAGGATGACCATATTTTGCTGTTCAGTGAATCTTTCACTATTAAAAATCAAAAAGAAGGAACCTTGAGAATAGAAGACCTATCTTTTACGGGTACTAATGCTGAATTATATTCATATGAGTATCCCTCCGAATTAGCCTTTGGAGAATCCAAGGAACTACGAGTAGTAATAGCTACTCATAACATAGGGGAAGTTACTGGTACTTTAACCATTCACAATAATGATGGTGATGAAGGTGAATACATTATTAACTTCTTTGGAAAGGCAGAGGGTAGCGAAATCGGAGTTACTCTGGAGAATACAGATGTAGCAAATGGTTCAATTCAAGATTTTGGTGTTTCTTTGGTTGAATCTGGTTTTATCGAACAAACTTTTACCATCAACAACATTGGTTATGGGGATTATGGCACGTTACTTCTCGGCGACATTGAAATTTCAGGGACTAATGCTGATGATTTTACGATTGTCGAATTTCCTGATGATACAAAGTTATATAAAGATCCAAATGATACTACCACCATTACTGTTAGGTTCGATCCCACGGATATAGGAGAACGTAATGCAGTTATTACGATCGATAATAGCGATTTCTATGCAGATGATAGAGAGTACATTATTAACTTAACTGGAACAGGAATTTTTATTAACTTAGAAAATACCGTTACCACCTTAGCTGAAAACACAGATACCAGCAGCCGAATAAAAGTTGCCGATATAACCATAACTGATGATGCATTAGATACAAACACCTTAATTCTCAGTGACACAGATAACTTTGAAATTGAAGATAACCAACTTTACCTCAAAGCCAACACCGTATTAGATTACGAAATCCAATCCCAATATCAAGTTAGTGTCAGTGTTGATGATGAAACCTTGGGTGGCAGTGCAGAAGCAACCTTTGATTTGACCCTTGATATAACCGATATAAACGAAGCACCAACTGCGATTAACTTAGAAAATACCATTACCACTTTAGCTGAAAACACAGATACCAGCAGCCGAATAAAAGTCGCCGATATCACTATAACTGATGATGCATTAGGCACAAACACCTTAATTCTCAGTGACACAGATAACTTTGAAATTGAAAATAACCAACTTTACCTCAAAGCCAACACCGTATTAGATTACGAAACCCAATCCCAATCCCAATATCAAGTTACTGTCAGTGTTGATGATGAAACCTTGGGTAACAGTGCAGAAGCAACTGTTGATTTGACCCTTGATATAACCGATATAAACGAAGCACCAACTGCGATTAACTTAGAAAATACCGTTACCACTTTAGCTGAAAACACAGATACCAGCAGCCGAATAAAAGTCGCCGATATCACTATAATTGATGATGAATTAGGCACAAACACCTTAATTCTCAGTGACACAGATAACTTTGAAATTGAAAATAACCAACTTTACCTCAAAGCCAACACCATATTAAATTACGAAACCCAATCCCAATATCAAGTTACTGTTAGTGTTGATGATTCCCAGGTTGGAAATACTCCAGATGATAGCGTAACTCTGGCGATCGCCATCACTGGTGCGGATATCAATCTAACTCAAGAAGATACCAATTTAACCAGTGGTGTAACCCAAGACTTTGGCACAGTAGCAGTAGTTTCAGGTTCGAGGGAACAAACCTTCACTATTGAAAATACAGGTAATGACACTTTAACTCTAGGGGAAATAACCATTACAGGTACAAACCCTGATGACTTCACCATTACCCAATCCCCCACCACTGAAATAGCAGCAGGAGAAACCACAACCATTACTGTCAGTTTCAATCCTAGTGATTCAGGCGATCGCACTGCTACCTTAACCATTAACAACAACGATAATGATGAAAGCATCTACACCATTAATCTAACTGGTAATGGTAATCACAACCTCGAAGGTGGTGAAGGGGATGACTACCTACAAGGGGGAGCTGGGAATGATGTTCTCCAAGGTGATAGTAATGATAATGTCCTAAGTTTAGATGGAGTTGATGATTATGTCAGTATTCCTAATTCAGATAGTATAAATTTTGCAACCAATGATAATTTCACGGTTGAAGCTTGGATTAAAGCCGATTCTACTCAAGCAGATTTAGGTCAGGCTAAGAATAGCATCATTGAAAAATGGAGCGGAAGCGGTGGTTATCCGTTTGTAATTCGTTATGTCCGTAGTTCTGGCAAGATTACTGTCGCACGTTACGATGGCTCTACAAATCCTGGAATGGCTTCAAATATTGCCATCAATGATGATAAATTCCATCATATTGCTTTTGTTAAAGATGGAGACCAATTATATCTCTATATTGATGGCGAATTAGATAAAACAAGGACCGATACAACAACTGAAAGCACTCAAAATAGCTCTTCATTACATATAGGTAATCGTGCTAACAAAAATCATTTCCAAGGTGAAATTGACGAAGTCCGTGTCTGGAATGTCGCTCGCAGCGCTACAGAAATTAGTGAAAACTACAATCAAACCCTCACAGGAGCAGAAACCGGTTTAGTTGGTTACTGGAACTTTGACGAAGATTCTGTTAATGGCAATACCATCACAGATTTAAGCAGAAATGGCAATGATGGAACTCTTATCAATGGACAAGGGGATAATATTGTTCCCGAAATTGATGGTGGGGATGACACCCTGAGTTTAGATGGGGTCAATGATTATGTGGATTTTAATGCTAGTGTTGTCGATTTAGCCAAAGCTGATTTTACCCTAGAAGCTTGGATTAAAACCACCGCAACTGGAAACGAGGTAATTCTGGTTAAAAATGATGGTGACAGCAATTGGGAAGCTGGGGAAAAAGCCTTTTATATAAGCGGCGGAGGTAAAATTAACTTTGTCGGTAACTCCAACGGATATATCATGGGAACTACAGCGGTCAATGATGGTGAATGGCACCATGTAGCTGTGGTTTGGGATTATAGTAGTGGTACTTCCGGCACCGGTAAAATTTATGTTGATGGTGTGGATGACACTGGTTTTAGCAACTATAATGCCAATATAAATGATAGGACTGGAGATACCCTAAAAATCGGTCTCCCCAATTACGGTGAAGCTGCCAACCATTTTTCTGGTGAAATTAACGAAGTCCGTGCCTGGAATGTTGCACGTAGCGCAGAGGAAATCAGCGGACACAAAGATGAAACCTTAACCGGGAGCGAAACCGGCTTAGTGGGTTACTGGAACTTTGACGAAGGTTCTGTTAATGGCAATACCATCACAGATTTGACCGGAAATGGCAATGATGGGACTCTTATCAATGGACAAGGGGATAATATTGTTTCCGAAATTTATGGTGGGGATGACACCCTAGAAGGGGGTGAAGGCAATGATACTCTTATGGGTAATGGAGGTAATGATGTTCTCCAAGGTGACAGTAATGATAATGCCCTGAGTTTAGATGGAGTCAATGATTATGTGGATTTTAATGCTAGTGTTGTCGATTTAGCCAAAGCTGATTTTACCCTAGAAGCTTGGATTAAAACCACCACAACTGGAAACGAGGTAATTCTGGTTAAAAATGATGGTGACAGCAATTGGGAAGCTGGGGAAAAAGCCTTTTATATAAACGGCGGAGGTAAAATTAACTTTGTCGGTAACTCCAACGGATATATCATGGGAACTACAGCGGTCAATGATGGTGAATGGCACCATGTAGCTGTGGTTTGGGATTATAGTAGTGGTACTTCCGGCACTGGTAAAATTTATGTTGATGGTGTGGATGACACTGGTTTTAGCAACTATAATGCCAATATAAATGATAGGACTGGAGATAGCCTAAAAATCGGTCTCCCCAATTACGGTGAAGCTGCCAACCATTTTTCTGGTGAAATTAACGAAGTCCGTGTCTGGAATGTCGCACGTAGCGCAGAGGAAATCAGCGGACACAAAGATGAAACCTTAACTGGGAGCGAAACAGGGTTAGTGGGTTACTGGAACTTTGACGAAGGTTCTGTTAATGGCAATACCATCACAGATTTAAGCGGAAATGGCAATGATGGGACTCTTATCAATGGACAAAGCGATAATATTGTTTCCAAAGTTAATGCTGGGGATGACATCCTAGAAGGGGGTGAAGGCAATGATACTCTTACGGGTAATGGGGGTGCAGATACTTTTGTATTCAACTCCTTATCTGAAGGTGTTGATACTATAACCGATTTCGATGCTACGGAAGGAGATGTTATTCAAATTACACGGAATGGTTTTGGTATCACAAGCGATAATCTGGATGGCTTTACTTATGATGAAACCACAGGAGCGTTATCTTTTGAAGGAACACAAATTGCTACCTTAGAAAATCCAGTTGATTTTGATATTAACACTAGTATTGAAATCAAAGATAATGCCTTGAGGTTAGATGGAAATGATGATTATGTGGAAATGTCCACATTCAACAACTTTCCGACTACCGAAATTACCCTAGAAGCTTGGTTTAATAGAACAGAAACTACAGCAACTCCTACCCTGTTTTCCTATGGAGTAAGTAGTAACGACAATGAACTACTACTGTCTGAAAATAGTGCGGGTAAACTGGAAATTTTATTAGGAGGTGAAACTCTTAGTACAGGCATTTCGATTCCAGATGAAGATTGGCATCATTGGGCACTCACTTGGAGAAGGAGCGATGGTCAAGTCTTACTTTATCTTGACGGAATAGAGGTTTACAGCGGTATTATTTCCCAAGGTGTTCAAATTGAAACTGGAGGTAGTTTTGTACTAGGACAAAAACAGGATTCTGTCGGTGGTGGTTTTGATACTTCTCAAGCCTATACAGGTGAAATTGATGAAGTCCGCGTTTGGAATACTGTACGTAGTGCAGCAGAAATTAGCGCTAACTACAATCAAACCTTAGCAGGTGATGAAACTGGTTTAGTCGGCTACTGGAACTTTGACCAAGATACCAACACCAGCACTACCATTACAGATTTAAGCGGAAATGGTAATCATGGTATTCTTCATGGACAAGACGATAATATTGTTTCCAAGTAGATAACTATTGGTTAACCGCATTAGTTCTGTAGGATTGTAGAGACGTGATCTAGCCTCCCTCCGGGAGGAGCTACCCTAACCCACGTCTCTACACAGTTTCGGTGATCAATCAATCAGTCAAAATTAATACAATTAACCACGAGCTAAGAGTGTAACTACTGATAAAACTCTTACTATGTAGGATAAAGCCGAGGGTGCATCTCACTTTTGCTATTTGACGCGGTGGTGCGTTACGGGACGGACTGTCCCAAAACTTGCTATGGCTTGCGTCTTGGTGAGCCCGTCCCTAACACACCCTACGCCACTTTTTTACAAATATGAGATGCACCCTAAAGCCGATACGCTCTTTTAGAGTAAGCTATCAGCTTACATATTACCTATCCCTGAACTGGTTCAACCAATTGGTCAAATCCACTTCGGTTTCAAAATCCAACAAGGCTTCCCCTAAATCCTCCAACTGGGAAAAGGATAATTGCTCAATTTGATGCTGTAATTGGGGATTGAGCTGACCTAGGCGACGGTTAAGTAGACGGATAATTAAATTAAGCTCATTGCGCTTGCCTTGTTCTAATCCTTGTTCTAATCCTTGTTCTAATCCTTGTTCTAATCCTTGTTCTAATCCTTGTCCTAATCCTTGTTCTAATCCTTGTTCTAATCCTTGTTTTAATCCTTGTTTTAATCCTTGTTCTAATCCTTGTTCTAATCCTTGTTCTAATCCTTGTTTTAATCCTTGTTCTAATCCTTGACGAATAATCCGTTGATAAACCACCGACTCTTGCATCATATCCTCCCGAAAATAGGCTTGAATTAACTGCTCATCAAATTTCACCCCAGCCAACAGTTGCACGCAAGCAGATAGGTTACGCTGCTGTTGTGTATCTTCAATCATATCGATTCTGGCTGCTACCTGGGAGAGTAATGTTTCTGGGACTTCAGCTTGTGCTAATACTGCCAAGGGTAGTAACCCTGGAGTTGTCAGTAACGGTTGTGGATCACATTCCCAAATCCGAATCACTCGGTAGTGGAAGGATAGGTTCGGCTCGGTAAATTGATTCACAAATACTCCCGCTAATCGGGTTGGTTTCAGAAAAATTATTACCTGGTTAATCTTACAGCGATACTGGCGATACAACCTCACCCAATAATCCAGCATCCGCAGGGGTAAAGGAGGTTCAGACTGGGGTAGGGTTTGAAATTCTAGATGCAAAATAGCATCAGCAACCCGCACCAAAAACAAGGCATCTGCCCGAATTGGTTCTGTACTTAATTCGGTGTTGAGAATTTCTATATCTTCTGGTGGTTCCTGGTTCCACAACCAACGGGTAAAGGCTTGGGGATATTGTTCCACCAAATATTTAAGGGTACTGTCGTAACTCATAACACATAATAAAAACGGTAAGTTACAGGTTACAGGTTAGTTTAAGTTACAGGTTAGTTTAGATTTAAATTGATAACGGGTTAATTGGATTTACTAATAGACCTTGTCTATAGTAATCTTGCTCACTTAGGCAAGTGCGATCGCATAAGCCTCTGAGCCTTGTGAATATCTAAATCTAAAATGCTTAACCAACATTCCGCCGGAACTCAGCAGGGGTGTGCCCGGTCCAACGCTTGAAGGCTCTCCGGAATGCACGATCTTCCGAGTAACCCAGCAAACACGATATGGCTTCGATACTGAGTCTAGGGTCACTGAGGAATTGTTGTGCGTTTGCTTGACGAGTTTGGTCTAACAGTTGCCGAACGGTGATACCATGGTCTTGGGTCAAGCGTTGCAAAGCACGAAGACTCATGTTCATCTGTCGTGCTAGGGCTTCTGCACCATATTCAGAACGTTCAGCATTGTGAGCGATCGCATCACGCACCCTAGATAGTTCCGGAGAATCACTAGAACCTGCTAACCGTTCTCGCACCAGGTCTAGATGGCTCTGGATATAACGAAACAGATCCGGATCAGGCTGTTTGGTGGGTAGGTCTAGAGCCCCTTGACGAAACACAAGGGCATTGTGGGATTTTTGAAAGCAGACTGGGGTACCAAAGAACTCTTCATACACCTGGATTGCTCCGAAGGGCAGGTGAGTGAAGTCCACGCGCAGAAGGATATCATCCGCTCCTAGAATTTCCCGCATATAGCGCAACCCCAAAGCTAGTCCCACTTCAGCAGCGCAACCCCCATCCTCGGCATCCATGGGATGATGCATTTGTAAAATCCCCTCTGAGCAGGACTCAATCAGGGCGATGTGCAGTTGATCCGATAGCACAGACCGATAGCGCACTAAGTTCTGCAACGCTTCTCTGAGATTTTCAGCATATCTAGCTCCATAGGCTAGTGTTCCAAAGTATGAGAAGGGAGTAGCACTGGCCATGTGGAGTGCGATCGCTTCCCCTGGGTAAGCCTTGGTCAGTAAGCGCCATACCGTTGGTACCAGATGTTGAGACAGATGGGCATCGGGATCGAGCAGATCGGTACGGGTTAGTCCTGTGGCGGCAGTGATCTGTTCCATGTCCACTCCCCGTGCCACTGCATAAGCTACGGTACTCGCCACCACGCTAGCTAGCATTTCGGGTTTGTGCAATCTGTCGTGAAATGTCCGATTTGGTGCGCCCATTGTCCTTATCACACCTCTGTTAAACGTGGCACTTTGGTTATAGAAAGCTAGTAAGCATTCAGTTAATAGCTGATAGCTGATAGCTGACGGCTGAATGCTGATAGCTGTTCGTGGGTGGAACAGGCTTCTAGCCTGTGAAACATAAGCTGACGGCTAAATGCTTACAAGTTCAAAACCATTATACTGCGCCATCAGCTGCATTATTGGTTTGCCATTTTTAAGGCATTTCATCACAGGGTTGCACCTTTAAATTTACTCAAGGAATTTTTCAGCAAAGCAAGATTAAAGGAGTAGAACAATGAGTGAATATAATGTAAACGATCGATTTGATGCCCAGGATCTCCTCAAGAAACCTGGTGAAGGAGAAAGGACAGCCACGGACATGATTATCATGGCTCGATCCAGAGACATGGGTGGTGATTTCTCAGTGATGCAGGGTGTTATCAATCCTGGTCACTTGCTGTCACCCCACAGCCACAAGTTTTGCGATCAACTGGTCTACGTGATCTCCAGTGAACTTGTCTTCGAGATTGGGGGTGCAGATGGACTAAGGTTTACAGCTCCTGCGGGAAGCTATGTCCAAAAACCACGGGGCATTGTCCATGCTTTCTGGAACTCCACGGATACACCAGCTCATTACATCGAGCTTTCAGGTCAGGAAACCTTTGAAGGATTCGTTGACTCCTTGAAGGGGGGCGATCGCAAAGGTGTGGCAAACGCAGAGCGGGACTGGGGCATGGTTTTTGCTCTCGACGAAATTCCACGGCTGATCAAGGATAACAACCTCACTGGCCTCGCCATGTCCGAGACTCCCGACTTACCCAATCTACCTAATCTTCCGGAACCAGTGGCAAAGCTGTTTAGCAATATGAAGTTGCGCTAGAAAAGTTTGTAAAAGTGGGGAGATGGAGAGATGGATAGGTTGTTGAGAATTTTAGGGATAGCGATCGCATCGGCTTATTTTGCTTCGATGTTAGCACTTAACAGTGCCACAGCCACCCTCCCTACACTGCCATCTCTCTCCCTTGCAACGGATTTTACTGGGCAAACAGCGTTGCTGAATCTTCCCATGAATAGGAGTAGAGTGGGCATCCTGCCCGCCGGAAATAAGCATGAAACTGGCAAGATGCCAGTTCCACCAAGATGCCCATTCCACCTCACTCTTCAAATCATTCCCGCCGGAAATAAGCATGAAACTGGCAAGATGCCAGTTCCACCAAGATGCCCATTCCACCTCACTCTTCAAATCATTCCATTATTAAGCAACACCATAATCTCAGCCCAAGCTCTGGAATCATCGAGCAATCAAATTGCCATACCGGTCAATGCTGAGATTGATGCTAAAACTCAAGTTTTGTTTGAGCAACTTTTTGAGGGATTTGGGGCATTCAATATCCTGATTATCTTTTTACTTACCGTCGGTCCACTCAAGCTAATTGTACCCTTTGTGAAGCTGACAGCTAATGCTGATCCGGCCTTGCGTCGCCAGCTTGCTTTACGGGGGTTTGGCATATCTACGTTAGTTATTTTTGCGGTAGCACTACTTTGCCAAAATGTTCTGAAATCCTGGCAAATTGACCTCTCAGCAATGCTAATCGCAACAGGTATTATCCTTTTTTTAGTGGCTCTGCGAACAGTATTATCCCAGTATAATCCCCCCACAACTAAGGATGCTACCCCTGTAAATCCTTCTCTGAAGTTAACGATTAATCCTTTAGTTTTTCCCAGTATTTTAACTCCCTATGGCATTGCTGTTGTGGTGACTATGAGCGCCATGTTCGGACGGATGGCAATTGCTCCGGGTTCTATGTTTTTGCTATTATTTGTGGTAATGGTACTCAACTTAGGGGTAATGTTGGTGGCTCATCCCCTTTTGAATCTCATCAAACCCGTGACTCTAAGAGTCCTTGGTTTTGTGTTTGGGGTGATGCAGGTGGCTTTGGGACTGGATATGATTTTGACGGGAGTGAAACTGGAAGCTATTGCACTGAAATTTCTTCTGGGCTTGTAAGATTATCTCCAGATAATTATCCTTAATAAAAATCTGCCCCATCAGGCCATTTATCCACACTATTACCACACCTCCTATCTCTTTACCTGCTCCCTAAAACCATAGCAATTTTTTAAATAACAGCCAGAACAATCATCCCCAATAAAGCCAAAGCTGATACAATGGTAGAAGCACCTTTCTTATCCCTAGATAAATCCTCCTGTTCTTCAATCGGTTCTTTGATTGTTTCCCAGCACGCCTCTCTAATGGTGGCACTCCAATCACTGCCCATTTCTGAAAACCAAAACACATTAGGATCACCTATAAATGGTTGACGGTTAATGGTTTGCTCTTCACGGTTGACGGAGATTGGGTGACGGTTAATGGTTGAGCCTTGACGGTTAATGGTTGAGGCTTGACGGTTGACGGAGATTGGGTGACGGTTATGGTAGTATTCGGACTGATATCGGTAAGTATCAACAATAATTTGTTTCGCCTGATCACCAGTAACGGTATTGTTTTTCTGTGACATCGATTAACACCCGATTCTAAAGGTTGACAAGGTAAGCATTCAGCAGCTAAGGCACTAGCTGCTGAATACTGAGTGCTAATAGCTGATTTCTAAGTATCTATAGACTTATCGGGGTAATCACCAATAGTTATGCAGAAAATTTTCAATACCAGTAAGCGGTCAGCGGTCAGTGGTCAGTGGTCAGCGGTCAGTGGTCAGTGGTCAGCGGTCAGTGGTCAGCGGTCAGTGGTCAGTGCTCAGCTGAATGCTTACTCCTAATCTTGCCTCTTGCCTCTTGCCTCTTGCCTCTTGCCTATCTTGACGCAATAGCATAAGCTTCAACCTCCAAGCGAACCATCTTGACATGAGTTAACCCTTGACTATCTATTGGATAACGCTCGATGTACCTATCCACAACAGTATTCAAAAATGTTTCTCTCAATTCCTGAGGAATTCTATTGGTATACGGAAACCACGTTGTTCTTAACCACCCTTTCAATCCTTCTTTGCCTTGATGCTGCATATCTTTAGGAATTAACTGCACACCTTCAGCTTTAAACCCATTTTCCGGTAACCATCTTTGATACTCTTCAATGCCATAAAGCGATGCAGCGCGGTCTTGGGGGTTTCCCCCATGAGCGACTGCATCAAGACAATGAATAAGGAAAGTTAAAGTCTATAAAATACTCTTTCCAGTCTGGAGCAGTGATAATTTCATCTATGATCAGTAGTAATTCCCTAGCATTACCTTTACCTCCCATCTGAAACAGTAATTTTCCGTGAGGTTTAAGGTGATTACGAACACTTTTTAAAACTGATCCATGGTCATTGATCCAATGTAAGACAGCATTAGAAAAGACGACATCAAAGCTATGGTTGAGGTTAATCGCTGTAGCATCCATAAGTTGAAACTCTAAATTAGGATACTCTACTGGGGGAAATGTCTTCCGAGCTAACTCAACCATAGTCTTGGATGAATCAATTCCTAAAACACTACCGTTTTTAATAATACTGGCAAATTCAGCAGTAATCTTTCCATCTCCACAACCAATATCCAGGAGTGTTTCGTTCCCCATTAGTGATAGCTTTTCAATTAGTTCCTTTGCCCAATTGAGCTGTGCTGAAGAATTCTTAGCATAATCATCAGCATTCCATTGATTGTGATTGGTCATATATAGAAATTATTATTTGGGTGAGGTACAGAATCCTGGGTTTTAGGGAACAGGGAACAGGGAACAGGGAACAGGGAACAGGGAAAGAGACGGAGGTGTGGGACCCGGGCGCAAGGCCCGGGCGCGGGGAGTTGAAAAAGTGATCTAGCGGTTTTTAGCCTAATGAGGTACACAAGATTTTTTACCTATTCCCTCTTCCCCTCCTGGGAGGGGTTAGGGGTGGGTTACTCTTCCCTGTTCCCAGATCCGCTGTTCCCTGTTCCCTAAAAGCAGAAACTCTGTACCTCACCAAATTTCAAACCGCTATACCTAAACCTATCGCCTCAAATCAACATAGCGAGTCAAAATCCGGATGATCTCACCCTCCACAGGAGAAGGAATCGGCGGGGTCCACGCAATGACTTCGGCAAAGCGAAGCACGTGCAATTGGTTAATCACACTCTCGACACCTTTGGGTACACCACAGGCGAGGAGACGGACTGGGGTTTTGCCCTGAGGCACATCATAGATTGGAGCTTTGATGAGCTCTGGGATCGAACGTGGGTTTACCATGTAAATATCACCTTGTTTTCTTGGTGGTGGAATAGCGATCGCACAGAGGTTGTCGAGCCATAGAGTGCGATCGCTTTGTGCTGGCGAGGGAATTGCCAATCACTGTAACTGCGTACTTTTATAGTATATCCTATCTTGGCAACTTTGTCAACACTTTGAGTTTAAAAAAAAATTATAGAAGTATTATTTTCAACAATTCATGCTGCGAGAGGTTACAATCAAACGTAACGAGCGTTTAGTATGGTAAGAGGTTAAACACTAAAGTGGTAATTCACTGGAAATTGGCAGTAGTAATGGCTGAGCGCAACATCAGCAACAAAGATCTAGCTGAGATAATTGGAAAGCATCCTAACTCCGTTTCCAGGCTAAAACGGCATCGCCGTCTACCTAGAATTGACGAAGACATACTCAACTCCCTGTGCAAAGCCCTCAAGTGCCAACCAGGGGACTTGATAGTCTATCAAGAGGATGAACAAGATCCCTAAAACGGGAAATTTACCGGTAATCGGAAATCGGAAATCGGAAATCGGTAACCGGTAATCGGTAATTTTCCCTGAGCCTTAGCCATCAGCGCGTTATGGATGGGCCCAAAATATAGGAGCCCTTAGCTGTCTGGTGAATCGTCTCTGCAATTTTTTTAGCCACCTTTTCACTAGTCCAGTAGCTGTCGTGAGCACTTCCACCATTTATTAATGCTAAAAATGTCGATTGTACCGGTTTAGCGACATTTTCTAATAATCCAGAACCGTACGTCAGTACATCTTCAAGTTTGATGACTTTGTCATACTCATCTACTAATTTTGGCAACACTCCTTCTAGGGGCCAAGCAATGGGATCCCCCGGATGTAAAAAGTTTTGCCAGGGTAACGCCACTCCTTGTTGAGTCAGAATTGCCAGTAACTCCTTTAATTTGGAACTAATATCATGGGTACTGCCATCTCTGGTTTTGCCAACAATATGGATCAGAGTAAATAGGGCAATCGGTGAACCCATGGTATGAACACTAGCCAGAGGAATGGCACTGTCAAGCTCAGATTCGATGCCCAAAATGCTTTTGCGAATCCCCTGAATACTCTCATGACCAGGTATAGTTGGGTCATCCCATCGACTAGCAAACAATACATCAAATAGGATAATCGTTCCCCAACTGTGAGTGACTAGGTGCAAACGGTCCTGATCTTGGTATCCCTCCAATCCCTGATAGGCTTGTTTACTCATCTGCTCAATAGCCAGAGAGCTAACATGTCTGCTGAGGTAGAGAGCCCCGTCTCCAACGAATTGTAAGATTTGCTTTTGACGGAAGTCTCTGAACCAGAACTCATTCCACACCTTCGATGCCTTCAATGCTCCTAGGAGTTCCTTCTCCTGCTCAATCACCACATTACCCCAGTACAGAGGGATCTTTTTGAGTTGAACAGATGACTCAACATTAGATTGAATCAGATCGAAAAGCTTGTCAGCGTATTCGGGTGTTTCTCGATCTTGGCGAGTATTAACACCATGTATAAACAAAATGTAGTCCGTAGCCACGGATCAGCCTCTCTTCTGTGGAATTTGATCGATGATTCCATCAGTTTATGCGATCGCGTACCCTACCCGACGGCTATCATCGATTTCTGGTACTGATCAACATCTAGTTATTGCCTATTTTAACATTTATAGCAAAGGGAGTAGGGAGTAGGGAGTAGGGAGTAGGAAATATGGCATCAACAATTATCAGAATTTGTAAGCATTCAGCTAATGCGTGTAGCCCATTAGCTTCCCCTGAGACTAAGAAGGTAGTTTTAAAATTTTACTATAATTATTTATTTAGGCTGTGCTTATCTAAATGGAATTATTGTTGATTATTTTTTTACAAATATCCGATGCACCCGAGAGAATTTATTTCTTATGTTTTAGATAAAAAAAACAGCAAATTTATTAGACTGATATTAATTCCTAATCAGGTAGTCTGGTAAAATAGTTTCGCTATCTATTTGTGCCAATTCAATCTGCTTTTGGGTCAGATTTTTAGCTCCTTGGAGGTTAGCCCCTCTTAAATCTGTACCCTCGAGATTAGCTCCTTCTAAATTTGCCTCTTGCAAGTTAGCTTTAATCAACGATGCCCGCTGTAAATTAGCATTCCAGAGGATTGCCTTCTCTAGCTTAGCTCTCCTGAGAAATGCCCCTTCTAGGTTAGCATCAAATAAGCAAGCGTCTGTCAAGTTAGCTTTTATCAAGTATGCTCCTTGGAGGTTAGCTTGATTACAGTCTGCCCCTTCTAGATTGGCTCCGATCACAGATGCTCCTTTTAGATTAGCCTGATTAAGACAAGCTCCTTGTAGTTTGGCTGCATTAAGGTATGCCTCTTGGAGGTTTGCTTCTGTTAAGTTTGCCCCCATCAGTGTGGCGTGACGTAAATCAATTTTTTCATCTTCGAGCTCTTTTGAGCTGTCGCGCCTGCCAATAACCGTCAGGGCTCCTTGAATATCAATGGGAAGTTTTTGGCCTTGTGCAATTTGATCAGGAATGGATAACTCATCTATTTGCTTTTGCTGCTCTACATGAATCTTCCACGGGGACTGATATCGCACAAACGTCGATAAAATTTCCATAATTTTCCAGTGGTCTTCGGCAGAAACCTTAGCAATTCGTTCTAGGGCATAAATTCCACCTAGCCGCAGGGCAATCTGATCAGAACTCAGCCACCCCAGGGCATTATTCAAGCATTGAATTATTTGCTTGTCTTCTGTACCGATAGGAGTCTTGACAGTTATACCAGTTTTGGATAGGTTCCATAACCCTTTGTTTAAGTAGTAAAGTTTAAGCAAAACTCCTAGTCCAATCGCCATTATTACAACAGCTATAAAAAACAAAAATTGGTTTTTTTGTTCTACTTTATTTACAAAAAAAAAGAGTTTATTGAGTTGGGATTTTTCAAGAAATCCATCAATAAAATTTATGGGAAAAACCACAAACCAATATAACGAAGCAATCCCTAAGTAGACTAAGCCACTATAAATAAAAAAAACAACCATTTTAAACCGTAAAGGGTGATTGTTGGGCGGGTTTACCTTCAGTTTCATCTCTTGTATTATCTTGACTGACTCAACTGGTAGAACTGATTAAATCATCATCTTGTGAATATTATGTGAATAAATCAAAAATTATAACCAACGAGCTATATCTATATACAGGGAGTCGGGAATCGGGAATCGGGAATCGGGAATCGGGAGTCGTCAGAAGCGGGAAATGGTAGGTGCGCTCTTACCATTAAGAATTAAATTCGCCACGGGTCGCACCTGAAGAATTTCCCCGGAAATACTTGTGTATTTTGATACATATGGGGAGATTTTTTTTCGGAAATACTTATGTATTTTGATACATATTTTGATGAATTTATACGTAGCGATGCAGCGCGGTCTTGGGGAGGCAGTGCGGTCTTGGGGAGGCAGCGCCTTCATGTGGGGGTTTCCCCGGAGACGAAACCTGATTACGTTGAGCCTTTATGGTTGGTAGGCTATGCAGAAAAGGGGTAAAACTTATTCATTAGCGTGATTTGCGCGGTCTTGGGGAGGCAGCGCGGTCTTGGGGGTCCCCCCCGGAGACGAAACCTTAGATAGGGTCGCCTTTATAGTTAGCAGGTTATGCAGAAAAGGGTTAAATATTTGTTAAGAAGGCGACCCTATCTTACGGTAACTTGGCCGTAGGCCACGCTTGGCCGTAGGCCACGCCAAAGGCGAACGCGAACAAACCATGAGCGACTGCCGTGGTTTCCCCCACTCGCGCTTTGCATGGCTGACAAGGCGAGCCTGTCTTACGGTAACTTCTAACCATGAGCGACTGCCGTTCCCCCAGCAACTGGCGTGGTTTCCCCCACTCGCGCTTTGCATGGCTGACAATAAAAGTACCTACTCGCCCCTTTGTAAAAAACCTACCCTTGTAAGCATCTCCCCATCTCCCCATCTCCCCATCTCCCCACACCTCCCACACCTCCCACACCTCCCACACCTCCCCATCTCCCGACACCTCGCACACCTCCCACACTTCCCTCTCTTTCCCTACTCCCTACTCCCTTGACTCATCAACGGAATACAATAGGATAAATCTTACGCCAAGCTAGGATATAACACACAGCAGTACATACCAACAACCAGATTAATTCTAAAAACCAGAACTCTGGTAACCCTAAGGGCCAACGTAACAAATCAACCATTGATGATAGGGGTAAAACACTAGCGACATAACCCAGTCCAGTGGGTAATGTATCCCTAGGGAAATAAGTACCACAGAGAGTAAACATTGGTATCACGAATAAGAAAATCGGCACATTAATCTGATCAACAGTACGCACCGTTCCGGCAGTCAATAGCCCAATAGCACCAAACAGCATACTCCCCAAAATAATTACAGGCAAAGAGATCAGCAATTGCCAGCCAGAGTAAAGTCCCCAGATCACCACTACTAATCCTGTGATGATACCAGTTATAGTTCCCTTTGTAGCTGCCCATAGCCACTCTCCCAGAAATACTTCCATGAAAGTCAACGGTGCTGTCAGCAGTGCATGCCAAGTTTTTTGAATACTCAAGCGGACAAAACTCCCATATGCTCCTTCAGAAAAGGACTGAAACAGTACCCCAATTCCGATCATTCCAGCAGCGATAAAGTTCAAATAAGAGGTGGGTTGACCATGGTAATAAACATCTCCCACTAGGGGAGTTAAACCATAGCCAAAGGCAATCAGATAGATCACCGGTTCAGAAAGTGGAAGTATACTATTAACTAGCCAAGTTCTTTGATACACTTTGGCATGACGATGCCAGACAGAGTAAATGCCCCAAAATGTTACAGAATTTCCTTTCATACCGAGTTGCATTCAAAGATAGTAGATTGGTTGGATAGGGAGATGGGGAGATGGGGAGATAGGGAAATTGGGAGATAGGGAAATTGGGAGATAGGGAGATTGGGAGATAGGGAGATTGGGGGAAGAGAAAGTTGTAGGTTTGACCGCAACTTGGTATCATTTGTTTTTTCAGATTTTACCCAATCACATCTCCCAATATAGGAGATGACAATTAGTCAAGCGGATGTTGATAGTAAACCTGTCTAACTTAATCAATCCAATGATGTTCCGGTCAGTCGTAAAAATACATCTTCCAAGTTGGTGGAGCGGCGGCTTAGACTAACAGATGGAATTGTATTTAGCTCTTGCCAGAGAGGTTGGGGATTGTCGATAGGTAATGCTATCAGGTAGTTACTACCAAAGGTGCGATACCAAGTTCCGTACTGAGTCGCTAATTGTTGCAGGATATCTTCGGAGATACCCTCAATCTCTACTAGCTCTTTACCAACAGTGCGCTCAATTAGCTGATCGGGGGTACCTTGGTCAATTACTTTACCCTGCTGAAGTAAGATTAAGCGATCGCATAATCGTTGTGCTTCATCCATATAGTGAGTAGTCAACAACACCCCACACCCCTGATGTTTCAGGTGAATCACCAGCTTCCAAAAATCCTGCCGTGCATCCGGGTCAAGTCCTGTGGTAGGCTCATCTAAGAACACGACTTGGGGATGATTAATCAAGGCTCGTGCCAATACCAAACGCCGCTTCAAGCCACCAGATAGCTCATCAATCCGCCGCTGAGCATAATCCTGTAGCCCCACCCGCTCCAGTAACTCCCCTGCTCGTTTCCGAGCTGACTTACCAGTGATCCGGTAGTGGTGGGCAAAGACAACCAAATTTTCAAATACAGTAAAGTCCGGGTCAAGATTATCCTCTTGAGTAACAATCCCCATGGAAAAACGAACCTTTTGCCCTTGAGAATGTACCTGATATTGACCCAACTGCACAAAGCCACGACTAGGAACAACTGCGCCGTAGAGCATTCCCACCGTAGTGGTTTTACCGGCACCATTCGGTCCAAGTAAACCCAAAATTTCCCCAGGATTCAGGGTAAAACTAACCCCACTAACGACAGTGCGATTGCCATAAGATTTCCACAAATCGTAAGCCGTCAGTGCTACTCGTTCCGTATCGATTTCAGATGTTGTAAGATACATAGCTAAGACAACACATGGGTTGCTCAATGTTGTTCGCGTTCGCCTTTGGCGTGGCCTACGGCCAAGCGTGGCCCATAGGCCAAGGTTAGGTGGTTGTTCGCGTAGCGTGGCCTTTTGGCCAAGGTTAGGTGGTTGTTCGCGTAGCGTGGCCTTTTGGCCAAGGTTAGCTGGTTGAACGCGATGGACTTCGTCCCGCTGAAGAGCGATCGCGTGGCCTATTGCCCAAGGTTAGCTCAGTGAAATACCTAAGGATAATGGGTAATGGGTAATGGCTCACGGAGCACTGACCCAACGTTCGTTGAGTATTACTTGAGTAAATTCATTAGCTTACCAACACCAAAGGAAAAGCTTTGCTTTCACTTGTACTACAAAAGTAGTATAACTAGAGGTTTTAATACTGTCAAAATTAATAAAGACACCAAAGATGGATAAGGCGGTAGAAATCAGGAACTAACGCCTGCAAAACAGGTAATTATCACGTCTTCTCTGTATTTATCGTTAATTTCAAACCTAACCAGTTAACCTATAAGTATTCAGCTATCAGCCATCAGCCATCAGCCATCAGCTATCAGCTATCAGCCATCAGCCTATGCGCTACGCGCACGCTGCGCGAACAGCCATCAGCCTATGCGCTACGCGCACGCTGCGCGAACAGCCATCAGCCATCAGCCAGCTAACCTTGGCCTATTGGCCATGCGTGCGTATTCAACCCATTAACCTCTGGGAGGGGTTAGGGGTGGGTTCCTGTTCCCAGATCCGCTGTTCCCAGATCCGCTGCTCCCAGATCCGCTGTTCCCTACTCCCTGCTCCCTGTTCCCAGATCCGCTGTTCCCTCTTCCCTGTAATAGATATGGGGGATGAATAGGGAACATTTGAGGACTATTTTCAGTCTGAAGCTTAAATCCAACAACTCTGGTACCTGCAATACCATCCCAAGAAGCCCTTAATCCTTTGTGGTAATGGTACTATACCAATAGTTTGGATTTACTCTATCATTTTAGGTAACCAATTCCCAAAGCTATAGTATGGTTTATTCTGGCACTCTTAATTCGGTCAGGCTCGGCTGTTTCGTTGCTCTTCCCGTGATGGCAGCTTTGGTAGTACTGCCACCAGCACAGGCACAAGGTGCTGATATCCAAGTAGAATCAGACATCACTGACCCCAGCAATACCGGGCCGTTGACTCAACAAGATAGCCTATTGAGTATGCCGGGGGGAGAGCGGATGATGCAAGAGGCGACTAACGCTATTGATGCAGGAAACTATAGCGTAGCTGCTAAAAAACTCCAAGAGGCACGTCAGATATTTAACCAGTTGTCTAACTTTTACCAACAGCTGGCTTCCAGTTTTTCCGGCATTGACAACCGAGTCTACGAGTCTCAACGGCAAAAAGCCCTGGAAACTGCTGAAAAGCGAGATGAAGCCACCTATCGCCTAGCCCTAGTCCATCGAGCCAATGACCAGCCAGAATTAGCTGTGCCCTTGTTAATTCAAATTATTCGGTCTCAAAATCCTACTAGGGAATTGGGAAAAAAATCCTACCAACAGCTGTTTGAGCTAGGATTCGTCGATTCTCCCTTTCCTAGAAATGGCAATAGCCAGCCCACCTCGTCCGCTGGTTCTAATAAAGGCAGTTAAATTGTAAGCGAACAGCGATTAGCGCTACGCGCACGCGTGCGCGTTCAGCTATCAGCTATCAGCCAATGGGCACACTACTTGAGGTGCTTTTGAATAAAACAAGAGGTAAGCATTGGTTTCATCTGAGTTACGGAAAGCTGAGCGCTGACCGCTGACCGCTGTTCGCTTACGTTGAATTTTAGTGTATTTTAGAAATTCCACTAGAAACTGGAACAGAACAAATGGAGCCGATTAGTACACAGCAAGTTGAAGAAAAGATTAAAGCATCGATACCGGATGCTCAGGTAAAGGTAGAAGATTTAGGGGGTGGTAACCATCTCCAAGCCACTGTTGTCTCCTCGGAGTTTGAAGGTAAATCCCTGGTAAAACAACATCAGCTGGTTTATGGTGCCCTAAGCCAAGAGTTGGCAACAGAGGCCATTCACGCCCTAGCTCTAAAAACCTATACCCCCGAAGCTTGGGCTGGCAAGGAGTAAACTGGTCTAAGTCATAATTGGAAGAGTCTAGGATTTCGCGCCCGCTAGACTAATATAATATCGACTATCAAAATAACTATCTAAATATTCCAGGAGTTTAAGACAACGATGACACCAGAACTGAAAGATAGAATAGATAAATTAACACAAGACCACAAAATTTTGGTATTCATGAAGGGCAGCAAACTAATGCCCCAGTGTGGATTTTCCAATAACGTTGTCCAAATTCTTAATACCCTAGGAGTTCCCTACGAAACTGTAGACGTACTAGAAGATTACGAGATTCGCCAGGGAATCAAAGAATATTCTAACTGGCCAACGATTCCTCAAGTTTACATTAAGGGAGAGTTTATCGGTGGCTCCGATGTGATGATTGAGATGTATCAAAATGGTGAATTGCAGCAGACCGTGGAAGTCGCCCTGGCATCCTAATCCTTGACTGCACCAAACTATTGATACAACTGAAGAATTGCAGAAAGCGATCGCATTAGGAAATGCGATCGCTTTTTTTAGGGCGTTGCTTAATAATGGAATGATTTTAAGAGTTTTCTGGAATGGACATGTTGGTGGAATGGGCATCTTGGGTGGAACTGGCATCTTGCCAGTTTCATGCTTGTGGAACTGGCATCTTGCCAGTTTCATGCTTATTGTGCATCTTGCCAGTTTCATGCTTATTGTGGAACTGGCATCTTGCCAGTTTCATGCTTATTTTCGAGCGGGCATCCTGCCCACTCTACTCCTATTCATTCAAAGACTGACGCAACGCCGAATTTTTTCCTATTCCCTATTCCCTAGTGCTCCAACCAAACCGCTAAATCCGTTACTGTCTCAAAATCCAACAACGCTTCACTCAATTCCTCCAATCGAGTAATGGATAATCCTTCAATCTGCTGTTGGAGCACAGGGTCAAGTAAACCTAACCTCAGGGTTAGCAAACGCATCACAACTAATAGGACTCCCTCCTGCTTGCCGCGCTGGACTCCCTTTTGGATAATATCTTGATAGGTGACTGATTCTTCCATAACTTCCTCCCTCAACAATCGACGCACTAAATTTTTGTCAAACCGTAAACCAGCCAGTACATCTACACAGGCCGCTAGGTTTCCCCGTAATGGTTTTTCTTCAATTTTATCCACTGCAGCAACGACTTGCTCCAACAATAGATTAGGCCGATTACTCCTGGCTAAAGTGGCCAAGGGTAACAAAGCTCGATTGGCCAACAGTGGTAATGGGTCTTGCTCCCACAAGGGAATTACTCGATAACGATGCCAGGTATTAATATCCCTAAACTCGTTATTGAATACCAGATCTGAGGTTGTAGACTTCAGGAAAATTACCACCTGTTCAATCGGACATCGGTATTTGCGATGTAATCTTACCCAGTAGTCCAACATCCGAAATGGTAGTGGTGGGTCAGATTGGGGCAGGGTTTGAAATTCTAGGTGCAGAATTTGGTTAGTACTTTGCAGTAGACTCAGAGCATCAGCTTGAATTGGTTCAGCACTTAATTCGGCTTTAAGTACCTGAATATCTCTAGGTTCTTCACCCAATAGCCAGTGAAAAAACTCCGATGGGTATTCTTCTGCTAGGTATTTACAGATGTTATCGTAGGCCAAGGAAAATTGTTCAAAGTTAATACTATCTCAGACACTGTATTAAATCTGAACCATAAAATTTATTGCACCTGGATCTTGTTTATTGATGCCAGTTATGATACCAGAGAAATTATGATTTTACAGAATACCTTTAGATAAGATCTAAATCAGAAGGGTGCATCTCATTAAAGCTGTTTGAGCCGGTGGGTGGAATGGGCATCTTGGTGGAATAGGCATCTTGCCTGTTCCCTGTTCCCTGTTCCCTGTTCCCTGTTCCCTGTTCCCTGTTCCCTGTTCCCTATTCCCTATTCCCTACTCCCTACTCCCTACTCCCTATTCCCTTTGCTATTAGCTGAATGAGAATCCTAGAGTTAGAGTCTACACTCAATCGTTATGAAGCTGCCCTGACCGCTGTTGAAAAAACTGACAATAAACCATCTCCTGAAACCATTCTCCGTCTCCTGATTGCTCGCAATCTTGTTCATGAAAAATTTGCTGATATTGCCCACATTTATAAAGATAAACTGATTAAACTGGTTGAGTTAGATAGCAGATTAAAAAAGCAAGCTGGTTTGATTACTCAGACTGTGCAATTAGCGGATTTGCGGACTAGCTTTCATCCCCCAAAAGACTACTGGTGGTGGTTTCTGGAAGCGCCTACTCATCCGCGAGACCGTTTCGACTGGCTTTGGAATGCACTGACAGTTACCTCTTTAACGGCATCGGTGAGTCTAGTGGTAGATATTTCCTCCCGTTTTTTGAGTACTAGTCTGGGTTTTATAGGTTCTTTTGCGGTGATTTCCCAGAGTACATTGACCTTGTTGACAGCTGGGGGAATTTTAACCAAAGCTGGTCGTAGAGGTATTGAAGAAATACTATCACGATTAAGGATTAAAAAATATCTTTGGGAAGAAGTTAAATTGGGACTATCGGGAGTACTTTTACTTTCGTTAATTGGCTTTCGAGGGTCTTTGCCCCTGATTTCGGGCTACTTTAATGAACAGGGTTTAAAGAATTATGAGGAAGAAGGAGACTGGTCAACTGCTCAGTCTGATTATGAACGAGCATTGAGTCTTAATCCAGATAATGCAGAGGCTCACTACAATTTTGGTCGTCTTTATGAAGCTTTACAGGAGTTGGATAAGGCGCGAACTCAGTATAGGTTAGCGGCACAGGGGGGCTTAGATGCTGCTTATAATGAATTGGGGCGGTTGTATATTCAAGACAAAAAATATTCCCAAGCGGTATCGTTACTTTTGACAGGATTAGATAATCTGGAAGAAAAGGATATTCAAAATAAACTACTTAAAACAGAGGATATTAAAACTAAAAATGAAACTCAATATGCTTTATTTAAAAACTTGGGCTGGGCTAGGTTGAAACAAGGAAACTATGCCGATGCTGAAGCTGACCTCATAAATGCTATTGAACTAGACAAAACCTTTGAACAAACTCCGGCGGCTGCTCACTGTTTATTAGCGCAAGTCATTGAAAACAAACCAGAAAAAGATCCAGATAATGCCTTGGCAGAATGGGAAATCTGTTTACGCTATAATGATAGACGTAACCCTGATGAGGATATCTGGTTTGGGATGGCTCGTGAACGTATAGATGCTCAAGTAGGTGTTAAAGATAAGACTAGTGAATCGACTAAGTAAGCTGATTTGCTCTGCCCCGATCTTGACCATAGTTATGATTATGTTGGGAAGCCTGGTGAGTAAGCCAGTACTGGCAGGGCATTGGATTGTCGAAACCACGGGTAAAGTTGACCTAAAACGGGAGGGATGGTCACGTTTTAATCCAGTGCCTAACTATAGCAAGATAAATCCAGGGGATCTGCTCAGACCAGTATCGGGGGTTAGGGTCAAGGTACTCTGTGAGAATGGTAACACTCGCTCTGTACCTGCTGGGGTAACAACTGGCATTAATGCACTCTGTCCACCACCGCCAATACGAAATGGTAGCAGGCCAATCGTCAGACCACGTCTGTTAAACCCCTATATTCCCTACATTATCAGTCCACGGGCAACTCTTATACTTACTGACAAGCCCACGCTACGCTGGCATGATGCCACCGATGCTAACAGTTTCACCGTTACGGTCAGAGGGCGAGGCTTGAATTGGACTCAGGAATTTAGTCGAGACGAGGTTTGTCAAAAGGGTATTTGTCAGGTTGTTTATCCAGGGAGACTAAAACCTGGAGTTAGTTATAAGTTGGTTGTCGAGGCTGATACGAATCGTACCTCTACAGAGGATAGCACTGGAGGACTGGGATTTAAGCGGATTAAGTCGGATCAAGCTAAAGAAATTCAGGTGATGGCTAGGCGAATTAAGTCACAGAATTTACCAAAGGAGTTCAAGGCGTTGGCACTAGCTGAACTCTATGCTGACTACGATTTAACGGCTGAGGCCATTGAAACCCTGGAAGGACAAGAAAACGATCAAAAAATAGTACCAATTTATCGCTTACTGGGTGATTTGTATCGACGGATAGGACTAGTTTTGGAAGCCGAGGGTCCTTATTCAAAGGCAGTCGAACTGGCAACAGCAACTGAGCATTGGGAAGAACTGGCAGCAGCAAAAGCTGGATTAGGGGAGGTTAAGTATGCTCGTGGGAATCGGGAAGAAGGCGTGAGTTTGTTAGAACAAGCGAAGGCAATCTATGAAAAGTTTGGGGACCGCGAACGGTTAGAGAAACTAGAAAAGCGACTGGAAGAGTTAAAGTAAGTTTCGCCCCCCTAGCCCCCCAACTTTGGGGGTAAATTGAGTTAAAGTAAGTTTCGCCCCCCTAGCCCCCCAACTTTAGGGGGAAATTGAGTTAAAGTCCCCCAGAATTGGGGGATTTAGGGGGCTTGCAACTAAAGGTAGTGAGGTCAATCCATCTGAAAACGGCTGTAAAGTAACATTTCAGAAACCCTACATTAAAATTCCTATTTGATTCAGTTCTCCTCTATTTAAAACTACTTAAAACTACCATCAAAACCAGTGCCACTTAAGTCTGTAATTTTTGTCATAGCAACGTTGCTAGGAATGGGGAGTTTTCCAGGGTTAGGACCTGAGACTAACCCCAGGTTTTGGGAAATTCCAGCACAATCTCTAACTGCTCCAGAGACTATACCCTTAATGAAGTCCTCTGGTCAAAGGATTGCCTTAGAGAGTACCACAGTTCGCGATCGCCTTAATAGTAACAGCGAGACTCTGAATGACAACAGTTACTACAATCGCCATACCTTTGAGGGGAAAGCAGGCGAGCAGATTACGATTGAACTAAACAGCGACGAGTTTGACCCTTACCTGATCCTCATTGACCCAGACGATAACCGAATTGCTAAGAATAACAACAGTGGTGAGGGAAAAAATGCCCGGATTACCGTTACTCTACCGACCACGGGGACTTATGTGATTTGGGCTAACTCCTACAATAAGCAAGAAACTGGTAACTATAGCCTGAGTTGGAGAGACGCTACGCCCTCAGACTTACTTCAGGCTAAAGCTGACCAACTGTTAAAGCAGGGAATTGAACAATATAATACCAGTCAATTTCAAGCTGCGCTCAAGTCCTGGCAAGAAGCCCTAGGCATTTATCGGGAACTGGAAAACCAGCAGGGGATAGCCAAGTCCCTAGGCAATCTGGGGGTTGCTTACCATAGCCTAGGGCAATACCGCAAAGCGATTGAGTTTCATCAGCAGTCCTTAAGCATTGAGAAGGAACTGGAAAACCGTAAGGGGGAAGCGGACTCCCTGAACAATCTGGGGCTTGCTTACCGTCACCTAGGGCAATACGGAAAAGCGATTGAGTTTTATCAGCAGTCTTTATCCATATTTCAGGAACTCGAAGACCGTCAGAGGGAAGCCAAGTCCCTAGACAATCTGGGGCTTGCTTACCGTCGCCTAGGGCAATACCGCAAAGCGATTGAGTTTCATCAGCAGTCTTTATCCATTAAGCGGGAACTGGAAGACCGGCAGGGGGAAGCCTACTCCCTGGGCAATCTCGGAATTGCTTACGATCAGCTAGGGCAATATCGAAAAGCCATTGAGTTTTATCAGCAGTCTTTATCCCTGGCGCGGGAACTGGAAGACCGTCAGTGGGAAGCAGCCTCCCTGGGCAATCTCGGGGTTGCTTATCGTAGCCTAGGGCAATACCGCAAAGCGATTGAGTTTCATCAGCAGTCTTTATCCCTGGCGCGGGAACTGGAAGACCGTCAGTGGGAAGCAGCCTCCCTCAACAATCTCGGGAGTGCTTACCTTATACTAGGGCAATACCGAAAAGCCATTGAGTTTTATCAGCAGTCTTTATCCCTGGCGCGGGAACTGGAAGACCGTCAGGGGCAAGCCAAGTCCCTCAACAATCTCGGGGTTGCTTACGGTAGTCTAGGGCAATACCGCAAAGCGATCAATTTTTACAAGCAAGCCATCAAGGTTAAAGAATCTATCCAAGGTGACATCAAAGTAGAAGAGTTTAAAACCTCTTATGCCAATCAACAGGTCAATACCTACGAAAATCTCATCAACCTACTGTGGAACCAAAAAGACTTTGAAACGGCCTTCAACTATGTCGAACGGGCAAGAGCCAAAGCCTTCCTCGACCAACTAGCTAATCAGAAGATAGACTTTCGTGCTGGGGCTGACTCCAAACTCCTGGAACGGGAACAAGACTTGAAAGCTGAAATCAATGCCCTCAGCCAGCAATTAATTACCCTCCGCAACCGTCCCAAAAACCAGTGGGATCACGAAACGATTGCCGAAACCGAAAACAAGCGAACTGCTCTGCGAAAAAACTACCAGAACTTGCTGGTTCAATTAAAAATCCAAAGCCCTGAAACCGCTAGCTTAAAAACTGTCGAGGTTGCTTCCCTCCCTCAAATCCAAGGCTGGCTGGATGCCGATACCACCCTAGTCGAGTACTTTGTCACGGATGAACGCACCCTAGCCTTCATTATCACCCGCAACAGCTTCCAAACTGTCCCCCTCAATGTCACTCGCCAACAACTCACCGAAGAACTGACACTTTTCCAAGACTTTGCTGACTTAGATCAACCCCATCCCCTAGAACTGAAAAACCTGCACGACTGGCTAATTGTACCCCTTCAGCCCCATCTCAACACCACCACCATCAGCATTGTTCCCCACGGTATCCTGCATTATCTCCCCTTTGCTGCCCTCACTGATGGCCAGCAGTACCTCAGTGACAACTACGCCCTATTGTCCCTCCCCAGTGCTAGCATCCTGCGCTACTTACCAGACAAGGGCAAATCAACCACAGGCAGTCTTCTCGCCCTGGGAGATCCCACCATTTTGGGACTCTCCCCCTTAACTCATGCTCAAAAAGAAGTAGAGACCATTGCCAACTTCTTCAAGACCAAAGCCCTGGTGGGGAAAGTCGCTACCGAAAGCGCTCTCCGGTCTAGGGCTACACAATCGGGAATTGTACACCTAGCAGTTCATGGGGAGTACAACCTTCGTAACCCTCTATTCAGCGCCATCCGTCTACTAGAAGATACCCAGCACGACGGTTCCTTAGAAGTTCATGAAGTCTACGGGTTGGATTTAACCAGTACCACGAATTTAGTTGTGCTCAGCGCCTGCCAGACCAAAATCGGTGAATTGAGCTGGGGTGATGAAGTAGTAGGATTAAACCGTGCTTTCTTGTATGCCGGAACCCCCACTATCATCGCAAGTCTCTGGAATGTGGATGATGCTGCGACAGGACTGTTAATGAAGCAATTTTACAGCCATTGGCAAGGGGGAATGAACAAAGCGGAGGCATTACAGCAAGCCCAGAAAGATTTACGGGAAACATATCCCCATCCTTATTTTTGGGCAGCATTTTCGTTGACAGGGGATGCTGGGAGTAGGGAGTAGGGAGCACAGAAGAAATAAAAGGCTGCATATCATAATTCTTTCTTACAAATATGAGAGGATATCTGAAAAGTTTTTTTATACTGGATTTTGCCCCCCTAGCCCCCCAACTTTGGGGGGAAAAAGAGTCAATTTTATTCTAAAAGTCCCCCAAAATTGGGGGATTTAGGGGGCTTGGATGTAGCAAATGAGACTTCTCAGACAACCTCTGATATTCACCCGCATTGGCTGGATATCAGTTAATTGTGGCTCGAAACCCCTATAATCTCTTAGAACTGACTCGTAATATAGTTAATTTGTTGATAATGGCGCAGTTTTTTTATCAATAAACTTAGGTTTATTGATTCTTGTGCTTACCCTGAATATTACTAACAGATTACAAAATTTGTGCTAGTCTAAAAAAAATAGAGGCCAACAGCTTGCTGCTCAATAATTATGCCAACCTAAAGTAAACAAATTAGTTCACTAATTTAATGATGATCAATAATCATGACAATGTCATGGAAATAGTGTCATAGCCAGAATAAATTAAGCAGCAATGTTGGGTTAATGATAATGGTCGTGCTTAGATCAGTTTCCAAGCAGCTGCCGAACTTTTAAATGTTAATCATGTAGTTTTACTAAGGTGAGTGGAGGTCAAAATGCCAGCACCAATCTCAGTCGTAGCAACTACAGTAATAGCTGTAGTTGCGTCTAAAGAAAGGCCAAAAAAAACAGAAGATAATCCTAATGAAAGAGACCCGGTTCAGCCTATTTTAAAAGACAATGAAGAAAAAGAAAAAATCACTGAATCAGAAGTTAATAGGGAGGATATAGAAAAAGTTCAAGTAGTATTAGATGAACTGGAATTAACCTACGAAGAACTATTAAGCCTAGATGATGAAGAAGAAATATCTAATGCAGTCCGATTGAAATTCGATGAACTAGATTCTGGGAAGCAAAACCAATTAATAGAAGATTTCAGAGATTATATAGATAAAATCGATTTTTAGTTAATCATTAACAGTTCAACTTAACAATGTTTGATAAACAATGGAATACATAGGTGCGTAGGGTGGCTTAGGGGCGGGCTTGTTCTTATTTTTCCCCTCGTAGCCAGGGTTAGGTTGCTGCCCGTAACGCATAACCAAAAGGCTGGATCGATCAAAACAGCGATCGCACCTGGATCTTGTATATGGAGTCAAGTTATGATACCCGAGCACTTCTGATTTAGATAAAATCTAAAAAAGACCTGATTAGATCAGGTCTTATCAAAATGATGTCCCCACAAAAAATCCTGGTGAACACTAACAGTTCAATGTCAGCCGTGCTCCAACCAAACTGCTAAATCTGTTACTGTCTCAAAATCCAACAACGCTTCACTCAATTCCTCCAATCGAGTAATGGATAATTCCTCAATCTGCTGTTGGAGCACAGGGTCAAGTAAACCTAACCTCAGGGTTAGCTGACGGATCACAATTAATAGGGCTCCCTCCTGCTTGCCGCGCTGGAGTCCCTTTTGGACTCCCTTTTGGATAATATCTTGATAGGTGACTGATTCTTCCATAACTTCCTCCCTCAACAATCGACGGACTAAATCTTTTTCAAACCGTAAACCAGCCAGTACATCCACACAGGCCGCTAGGTTTCCCCGTAATGGCTTTTCTTCAATTCTATCCACTGCGGCAACGACTTGCTCCAACAATAGATTAGGCCGATTACTCCTGGCTAAAGTTGCCAAGGGTAACAAAGCCCGATTGGCCAATAGTGGTTGAGGGTCTTGTTCCCACAGACGAATTACTCGATAACGGTGCCAGGTGTTAGTATGCCTAAACTCGTTAGTAAAGACCATCTGTGAGGTCGTAGACTTTAGGAAAATTACCACCTGTTCAATGGGACATCGGTACTTGCGGTGTAGTCTGACCCAATAGTCCAACATCCGAAATGGTAATGGTGGCTCGGATTGGGGCAGGCTTTGAAATTCTAGGTGCAGAATTTGGTTAGTACTTTGCAGTAGACTCAGAGCATCAGCTTGAATTGGTTCAGCACTTAATTCGGCTTTAAGTACCTGAATATCATCAGGTGCCTCACCCAATAGCCAGTGAAAAAACTCCGATGGGTATTCTTCTGCTAGGTATTTGCAGATATTATCGTAAGCCAAGGCAAATTTTTCAAAGTTAACAGTATCTCAGACACTGTATTAAATCTGAACCAGAAAATTGATCGCACCTGGATCTTGTTTATTGATTCAAGTTATGATACCGGAGCACTTCTGATTTGGATCAGATACAAAAAGAATAATAGTAAATCCAGTTAATCACTTCTAAGGGAATATTTCCCAAGTTTTTTGATACTGAATTTTGCCCCCCTAGCCCCCCAATTCTGGGGGGAACAAGAATCTATTTGCTGGTAGAAGTCCCCCAAAATTGATACTGCTGGCGAACTTAATATTTGTTTACAAAATAGTGAGCAGATGTGGAAAATATCCTTTGTTCGTCGTTGGTGTGGGACTATAAGTTGAAACAATTGTATTAGTTCTCAAACTCAGGAGTTGCCCCGATGTGCTTTAGAATTGAGAAAATAGCACCGATACCGCAACAGACAGCAACCATTGCTCGCTCAGCTTTTCCCAAAGGGAGTATAGTAATGAGTATCAGGGATGAATTGGGAATTCTATATGAGGATGAGCAGTTGAGAGCCTTGTTCCCATCAAAGGAAGGGCAACCGGCATCGGGATGCTTGGAGGTTAGCGCTAATCACAGTCATGCAGTACATCGAGGACTTAACTGATGCTCAAGCAGCCCAAGCGGTGCGAGGACGAATCGATTGGAAATATGCGTTAAGTTTGCCTTTAGAAGACCCTGGTATTGATAGTTCAGTCCATACGTGAGTTTCGAGGTCGATTAGTGAAAGCCCAAGCCGAAGAGTTGCTGTTAGTGAGACTTTTGGAACGATGTCAAGAGCGGGGATGGCTGAGTGGGGGTGGGGTGCAACGCAGCGACTCAACTCATGTGTTAGCAGCAATTCGGGTGATGCATCGTCTAGAAGTGGTTGGTGAGACCTTACGAGCAGCACTCAATAGTCTGGCAGTAGCAGTACCGCAATGGCTTCAGGAAAAAGTTCCGGTACAGTGGTTTGAACGCTATGGTAGTCGGGTTGAGGACTATCACATGCCCAAGGCTACCGATGAGCGCCAGCAGTTAGGGGAGACGATTGGTAGAGATGGTTATAGCCTGTTAGCTGCTGTATATGATCACGATGCCCCGGATTGGCTGATCAAGTTGCCTGCGGTTGAGGTGTTGCGTCAGGTAGTGGTACAGCAGTTTCACATCGATGCACACCAACAAGTACACTTCCGTCAACCCAACAATAGCCCGCCGTCGGCTCAATTAATTCACTCTCCCTACGATGTAGAAGCGCGATTCAGTCGCAAACGGGAAACTAAATGGGTGGGCTATAAGGTGCATCTGAGCGAAACCTGTGGTGAGAATGCCCCCCACCTGATTACCCATGTGGAAACTACTGTTGCCACCACCACCGATGTACAGGTAACTGATCGGATTCACCAAGGTCTTAAACAGCGTCAACTGCTACCATTAACTCATATTGTCGATACGGGTTATGTGAGTGCTGAGCAAATGCTCAATACTCAAGATACTTCTGGAATTGAGTTGCTGGCTCCGGTTTTACCCGATAGTAGTTGGCCTTCTCAAGCTGGTCTTGGCTTTGATGTTGCTAACTTTACGATTGACATCGGACGAGCAACAGGCAAAGTGCCCAACGGGGCAGATCAGTAAGAGTTGGAAGCCTGGTTCTGACCGTCGTGGTCATGACATCACCGGTAGTCGCTCATGGGGGAAACCCCCAAGACCGCGCTACCTGATTAAAGTAAGCTTTGCTAGCTCCACTTGTAAACTTTGTCTCCATCGTCCCTTGTGTACTCGCACCAAAAAGCAAGGGCGCACTATTACCCTGCGTCCTCAACGCCAACATAATGCCCTGCAACAGGCTCGCCAGACTCAAACCACAGAGGATTTCCAGCATCGCTATGCTCAGCGTGCAGGTATTGAAGGTACCTTAGCTCAGGGCATTAAAGCGTTTGGCTTACGTCGATGTCGCTATATCGGTTTGACTAAAACCCACTTGCAGCACATCATCACAGCTTGTGCCATGAATATTGTGCGTTTGGTTAATTGGTGGCTCGGAGTTCCATTTGCAGCTACCCGATGTTCTCGTTTTGCTGCTCTTGCGCCGACCTGTTGACCTATGTGTAAACAAATATTAAGTTCGCCAGCGGTATCAAAATTGGGGGATTTAGGGGGCTTGGATGTAGCAAATGAGACTTCTCAGACAACCTCTAAGGGTAAAATTTTAAAAATGCTGAAATCCCTTATTTAAACTCAGCAATTGATCAGCATAAGTGGCAGTTTTATCTTTCAACCAAACCTCATTACCACTAGTAATCTTGCCAATTACTGCTGCTCCCTCCCCCAGTTGTGCCACTAATTCCTCAGCAGTTTCATTGGGCAAACATAGCACTAATTCAAAATCTTCACCACCATACAACGCCCAATCCAAAGCTTGCTCTGGGGACACCAATTTACTCAAGCTTGGAGGCAGGGGAATTCGGTTAGGATCAATCTCAGCACCAACACCACTAGCACGACAAATTTGTACAATAGCATCTGCTAAACCATCGCTACTATCCATACCCGCAATGGATAGTTGGAGGGTTGAAGGTTGAAAGGTTGTTCGCGTAGCGTGGCCTTTTGGCCAAGGTTGTAGGGTTGAAGGTTGAAAGGTTGTTCGCGTAGCGTGGCCTTTTGGCCAAGGTTTAAGGGTTGAAGGTTGAAAGTTATCTGGTTGAAAGTTATCAGGTTGTAAGTTATCAGGTTGTAAGTTGGAACTTTCAACCTTCAACCTGTTAACCTGTAACTCTAGTAACCTGTTAACCTGTAACTCCAGTAAAGATATAACATCAAGTCTGGGTTGGGGACGCTGGTGAGCTTTAATCAGAGATAGCCGTTCCTCTAGACTTAAGTGTTTGCCGAAATCCGGCTTGAGGAGTAATTCTAGTCCAGCCCGGGAAGCACCATGAATACCTGTCACCACAATGGCATGTCCCACCTTGGCCCCTGTTCTGCGGATAGCTCGGTCGGGGTAGACTTGACCAAAGGCAGTGATAGCAATAGCAATAACCGGGGAGCGACAGATATCTCCCCCGACTATCGGTGTATTGTACTGGTTCAAACACTGAGTCATACCTTGGTAAAGTCTTTCAACCCAGCTAACCGCTACATCCCCTGTCAGGCTTAAGCCTACCGTAATGCCTAGGGGGGATGCTCCCATCGCAGCTAAATCAGACAAATTAGCAGCAGCAGCACGCCAACCAGCATCTTCTGGACTAGTAGTGCATTGGCTTACCCCACCATAGCGATCGCTAAAATGCACCCCATTCACTAAAACATCTGTAGTAATCACCAAGGATTGACCAGACTCTGGAGGGGGAATTACCGCTCCATCATCCCCTACAATCCCTGGTGGACAGAAAGGCTGTAACCGTTCTAGAAGACCTTGTTCTCCAATATCTCTTAGTAATTCAAGGGTCACGAGAAAACGATCTATCTATTGATTGATACTTCTGACTGGCATCGACTGAGCTAACGGAATTACTCCAGCTAATCCCTAGCTTCGCCGCAGGGGTTAAGGAGCTAACCGCTCAACCGATAGGATAGCTATGCCTGGGGCTCAACTAAATTTTCAGCCCCATCAATAACTCTCATCGACTCAATTACATCCCCTCGTTTGAGCTGTCTGAGTAACTCTTTGTTTTCTACCACATAGCCAAACACAGAATAGCGCCCATCCATAAAGTTAATACCAGCTGGGGTAAGTTCTGGTTGAAACAAGAAGAAGAAAAACTGAGAAGAGCCACCATTGGGGTCTTCTGCAGGACGTGCCATAGCTAGGGTACCATAAGCAGAGAAGGGCAGCACAGGTTGCTCACGATAACGACCAATTTCTTCCAGGGTAAACTCATAAACCGGTTCCGAGTCTCCTTTAAGCATGATTTCGATCGGAATCCCTCGATATTCACCAGTTTCCGGGTCAATAAAGCCTGTCGCTTTTCCTGGAGGGTCTCCTGCTTGGAGGATATAGTTATCTTCAGCACGGTTGAAGGTTAGACCATCATAGAAACCCCGCTGTACCAAATCCACAAAGTTACCGGCTGTGACTGGAGCATTGTAACCATCTACCACCATTCTCAAGGAACCTTCCTTTGTGGTCATTTCCACGGTAGCGCGACCCTTAAGTTGAGGTAAGTTACTATACTCTGGGGGTACCTCAAAGGGAAACTCCTCTACCATCAATTGTTCCAGTTCCCCAACTTTATCCAAGAGTATCCCGCGCTCAATCAAGACGTTTTCCTTGTCTTTAGCCTCCACAGCTTCTCGAATCTTAGCAATTTCGGCTTGGATCTCGGCAATTAGGGCTTCGCCTTGGGGTTTTCTGGCATCTGGAATGTCCGCTAGCAATTTCTGATCACTACTAGTTAAAACCACAGCAGCTTTAGTAATATCGCTGGTGATGGGACTCCAGCGTTTTCCCCGCATTTGTTGAGAAATATCCTCCAAACTGGCTTGTATTTTCCGCACTGGCTGATTATCTATCGGTAAGCCGTAGCGCAACAGAGCTCTACCATCAGTAATGGCATTACCCCCTGGTAATCGACTTTCACGAGCAGGTTCTTGATTACCAAAGTTAAACTTAAAGTTCCACCAAGCTCCACTCAGACCTAAGGAAAGGGACATTAACAGCAGCCCCAAGAGGGTAGTCTTGGTCAAGCGTTTCCACCAATCTGGCAAAGAGATCTTTAAACGTTTCATAAAAAATAATTGCCCCAAGCATTACACCAGTGGTGTCAAGGCTGATCCACAACGTATCAAAACTTCATCTCATATCTTCCCATGTCAAGGTAGTTTATGATACTGTTGAGCCGTTAGCGTGGGTCTTTCAGCAGCGTTGCTTAATAATGGAATGATTTTAATAGTTTTGTGGAATGGGCATCAGGCGTGGAACTGGCATCTTGCCAGTTTCATGCTTATTTTCGGGCGGGCAGGATGCCCACTCTACTGCTATTCAGCGCGAAGACTGACGCAACGCCCTTTCAGCTGGGGTCCGCGCCCATCACAGCAATAACCCACTCCCCTAGACAGGTTATCCCCCTCTCCCGATGTTCCTATCCCCCCATCGATGATTTCACTAGCTTTGAGGTGATTGGCCAAAAGTATCGCTTAGTTTAGGGTTGACAAGTCCCTTGCCGCAGCACTTTGGGACAAATCTTTACGTTAACCTCTTTAGTGCAACTTTCAACCTTCAACCTCTCAAGGGTAAAATAAGATGCCGATTGTTCTGCCCGAGTTAGCAGGTTAATGATTTCTAGTAACGACTTTCGCACCGGTGTCTCCATTGAGTTAGATGGATCCGTATGGCGGGTGGTGGAATTTCTCCACGTCAAGCCTGGAAAAGGTTCCGCCTTTGTTCGTACCAAACTAAAAAATGTCCAGACAGGGAATGTTGTAGAGAAAACCTTCCGGGCTGGGGAAACAGTACCCCAGGCAAACCTGGAAAAACGTGCCATGCAGCATACCTACAAAGATGGCGATGAATATGTCTTCATGGATATGGAAAGCTTCGAGGAAACTAGTCTAACTGAATCACAGATTGGCGATCGCTCCAAGTATCTCAGTGAAGAAATGGAGGTGAACATCCTGTTCTGGAACGACCAGATTCTAGAAGTAGAACTTCCCAATTCTGTAGTGTTGGAAGTAGTCGATACTGATCCTGGTGTTAAAGGTGATACCGCTACTGGCGGTACCAAACCAGCCAAGGTTTCAACAGGAGCTCAGGTGATGGTTCCTCTATTCATTTCCATAGGAGAGCGCATTAAAATCGATACCCGTAATGATTCTTATCTTGGTCGCGAGTAAATTGTTTTGATGCCTTTATTTGATGCCCTGAATAGATCATGGCAATCAAGATAATGGACTCACCTGACTACTAAGGCAAAATAATGCCAAAAAATCTTCATCCTTAGCCTTTAGGCCCAAGACCCTAACCTCTTTTTAAAAATTGTGGCATTAGACATCAATCAACTTCGTGATCTCCTAGCTGCTATTGCTCAAACCGATATTACAGAACTGACCCTCAAGAGTGATGATTTTGAACTCACAGTGCGTAAAGGGGTCAGTATCCCCCCTACTAGTGATTCCGGTGGACATAGCACTCCTTATCCAGGCGCTACAGGCTCCGTACAGGTAGCTCCAACACCAGTACCAAAACCAGAACCACCAGTACCTCCACCAGGGGTAGATCAAAAGTGGGAGGAAATTAAGTCACCCATGGTCGGGACATTTTACCGTGCTCCTGCTCCTGATGAAGACCCCTTTGTGGAGGTAGGGGAACGCATTAGTGCTGGTCAAACTGTTTGTATTATTGAAGCTATGAAGCTGATGAACGAAATTGAAGCAGAAGTGACTGGACAAGTAATGGAAATTTTGGTTAAAAATGGAGAACCAATAGAATATGGTCAAGCATTAATGCGGATTAAACCTGACTAAGCATTACTCCTTAGATAGGTTTCACAGATGTCAAGCTAATAATAGCTGCTAGAAGCGAAAATAGGTTTGCTGGGCATGCGAATTATAGGTCTGCCAACGTATATTTATTTGCCGCAGCGTCGGTTGAAAAATTTTCATCCAACGCTAGTGAGCAACTGCTCAAAGCAGTCTAAGCTGGGAAACCTCTAGAGTGGGAAGTTTTGATTGACATCTTGGCGAGTCAGTGGTTGATCAAGCATTAAGCCTTCTCCACCTAAAACCTCTAGTTGTTTCCCATCTACCTCAATCCATACTTGAGTATTGGGGTCTAGACTGCTTGCTGTATAAACAACTTGGGCCAGACGACCACTCATGGAGCTACTGCCTCCACCAACGGTAAATTCCTGGGACAAGTCTACATGAACACCATCACTTTTGAGAGAAACACCCCGTAGTTTTGTACCTTGGGGAATAGTGGTCGTAAATGTGCCATTGGTCGGCCCAGCCAATAAACTGTTGAATGCGCTCTCTAAGATCTCACCTTTGTTAAGGGTCTTATTATTTAAGGGAATTGGACTGGGAATTAAAACAATTTTATTATCAACATCATTGAGCCAATAGACCTGAATTTTTTCCTTAGTTGAGGGTTTGTCAGTTGTGGGTTGTATAGTCTGAGATGACTTGGGTGTAGATGACTCGGGTGTAGTTGTCACAGGCACTTCTGGAGAAGATTGCTGTGAACGCCATGCCCACCAGCTACCTCCACCTGCTGCTGCTAAGACTAGGATGGAAATACTGGCAATCACACCGAGAGGAATACCACGATCGTCTTGTTGGTCATGCATAATAACTGATTAATCAAAAGGTTGATTTACTGTAATTTGATTGGCTGTGCTCAGATCTGACTAGTGGCACGAAACCCAATTGATTTTTTGATACTTCATGCTTGATATTTCATCCTTCATATTTTATATTTAATACTTAACACGGTTTACTCCTTAATCCGCACAAATGCTGCTAATTCTAATTCACTAGGATTTAACTGGAATTGTAAGATTCGGGCTGTGATACCTTCATCTTCAATATTGCTGAGATTTAAACGCTGGCTAAGACTACCAACAAATAATTTGATTACCTGAGGAGGCAGTGGGTTCCCATCAACCGACAACTTTGGTTCAATTAGCTGTATGCTTTTCCCGCTCAGGATGGCCACACCGGAGTTTAAGATAATCTCTAGGGGTTGATTATCTCCTTGCTGTAATGTCACTTGTAAATAAATACGGTTGTTATCTAGGAAGTTTACTTGTGAATTCAGTAGTTTATAACGCCTACTGCCACGACTGATCACAGCATTGATCAAATCGTCTAATTGTTCTCTAACTTCCGGCGACTCTAGAGCTTGGTTAATATCTGACTCGGTTAAAACTAGACGCACTCCAGCTTGTAGCGGTTGCCTCAGAGAGTTCGCTAGTGAGTCTTTACCACTGTTACGGACCTTCTCTATATCAAGGTCAATCGGATCAGTTTCTAATTCCAACAGACCAATCCGGATATCTGGCGTCAGCCATAACCCCTTACCAGCAATTAAAACCTGGTCTACTTTGCCTGGCAAAATTTGATAATTGGGAGTGTTGTTAACTCGGACTTGCAATTGCTCGACCTGGGAAAACTGGGAGCGGATATTGCTTTCGATCACCTTGTCGAGGATGAAACCCACCCCAGAAATGACAGTGATTAAGCCTGATAGGAATATGGTCAAAAATTCCATGAAAAAAAAAGGCAGAACGTTAAAAGTGAGGTGAGGCAAGGAGGGGAGTTAAGGGAGATAGGGTAGGTGTAAATAGTAGAGCAAAATTCAAGTTAACTGTTAAGACTTGGGAACAATAAACTTGCCTATCAGGCAATAGAAGAGGATTCCATGCCTTCACACATCTTACACAGGTCTTAACACAGTTAACTTGATCAGGACTTACGCACCAAGACCCTTAAACCCTGGTTTCTGGTAATACATCAAAGGTTTAAATCGGTGTAATTACCGTCAATAACCAGCTGGCTGGGGTAAGTCCTGTTTATTTCTATCCATGTCCTTACCATAAAATTCCCTCTTAATCTTATCCCAAAACCCAGCTGAACAACCCTGTGCTAAGAGCAGGGTTGTTCAGCTGGTTTTCCTTCTCACAATTCAAATTTCAATGGAAACACCATAACGTCAGGCATAAATTGTGATAGCAAACAACCCCACACCAAGCTTTTAAGATGGTGTGGAGCTTTGAGAAGATTTTGTTAACTCTGGTCAACGGTCAACGGTCAACGGTCAACCTTTAACCAACAGCCGAGTTTTTATAAGAATCCTGCGGCAGCACTAAGGCTTTGAGGCACCTTACCGTTAGTGTGGTGAGTTTTTCCATTGCCATTACGGGGCTGGATTACTCCATATCCGCCATGATTGCGTTCATAGATTACATTAATCTCCCCGCTTTTAATGTTCCGGAACATATAAAAATCGTGGTCTACTAGCTCTAGTTGTTCCAAAGCTTCCTCTACAGTCATTGGCGGCATGGCAAAATACTTCATGCGCACCACTTCTTCCGGTAGCTCAGGAGTGCGATCGCTAATCAGATCAACTGGCACCGATTCTTCTTCTAGTATTACCTCTGTCTTTGCTTGATTACGGGTTTTCTGAGATTGCAGCTTCTCCTTATATTTGCGCAGTTGACGATGAATCTTATCAGCCACCAGATCAATGCTGGCATACAAGTTTTCAGTACCCTCTTGGGCACGAATCACTGTCTTATTGGCATAAATGGTTACTTCAGCTGTCTGTTTAGGGTTTATCCGAGGATTACGAGCCACCGATAGATTTATATCCACCTGATTGGTAATGTTTTGAAAATGATTGACCGCCTTTTCTATTTTTTGATGTACATAGTCACGAATTGCATCGGTGATATCGATGTTTTTACCTTGGATAACAAGCTTCATACTGACTACTCCATCTCGTAACGTTTGCGCTTGACAATAGCAGTGGAGGTTGGGGAGATCTGCTATTGCTTCATACTCTTACCCTATCACTTTGTATTCTAGAGAACATCAACTTTTGATTTCTCTTTAAATTCCTTTGCATTCGTTGACATTGATAAAATAGCGCATAAAGTATGAGATAATTAAGGATCGTGCGTAAATGTTTAATTAGTCATCAAGGCTTAGTCCCTTACACAGTGGCTTGGGAGCAACAGCGATCGCTAGTTAGTCAACGGCTCCAAGATTCCAGTTTGGATGATATTCTCCTGTTACTGGAGCATCCACCGGTTTACACCCTAGGAAAAGGATCCCGTCTTGACTTTCTCAAATTCGATCCCAATCAGGTTAACTGGGACGTGCATCGGATAGAGCGTGGTGGTGAAGTGACCTACCACTGTCCTGGACAACTGGTAGGCTACCCGATTCTCAATCTCCGGTATTATCGCCAAGATTTACACTGGTACCTCAGACAGCTGGAGGAAGTTTTGATTCAGGTTTTGGGTATCTATGGACTCAAGGGTGAGCGGGTGACTGGGATGACTGGTGTCTGGCTAGAAGGATGTAAAGTTGCTGCGATTGGCATTAAGGTGAAGCGCTGGATTACCATGCATGGCTTTGCTTTGAATGTCTGTCCTGACCTTGCAGGTTTTAATCATATCGTTCCCTGCGGCATTGCGGATAAACCGGTGGGTAGTCTAGCTCAGTTTATTGCCGATCTTAGTGTGGAACAGGTACGCTTAGATCTGTGTGGTAAATTTGCTGAGGTTTTTGGTGTGCAACTGATTGACCAAGGGGATTTTGCTGATACCAAATAGCTAAAGTACTGCTACAGCATGCTGGTTTTAGGGTAACGGTATTGCCTCTTTCCACCGTATATAGCGCTACACGCAAGTCAGCAAGGTTCTTGCCTCAGAAGTCAAAAGTAAGCTATGAATAAGTTTCGGAGTTTAGGAATGTCCGCTATTTGAATGCGTAGTGCTATATGTGTTAATTTTTATTAAAAAAATCACCAGCTGTGGAGACAGCTGGTATGGTCCACGTAATTAATTAGAGATACGTCGTCGTTTTCCATGAGGAAAATCCAGGCTGCGCGTTCCCAAACCGACAGCCTAAAAATTTCTTCTTTAAATTAATCGTAACAGAGAATACGTTCTTTTTTGTAATTAAAGTTTACATTTTTTTGGTTGAGGCAGATTTCATCACCGACAAAAGGGGGTTCGGGGGATTATCCCTCCCTAAGGGATAATCCCCCGCAGCCAGCCGTTCGCGCAGCGTGACCAAAGGTCAACGCGCCCCGCATGACCAAAGCTCAAGGGTTCAATACCCTTGAGGTTGGCTAATAAATCTTCCGGAATATCCACCCATCTTGATTTAGAATAAATGTAGATACTCACAAGTGAAATAATGGAGATTAAAAACACAGTACTGACTATAGTTTGCAAGATTCAACCAACCCCTGATCAAGCCAAGAAGATCGAGGCTACACTCAAGGGATTTGCCGATGCTTGCAACTATACTAATGCTGTGGTCAAGTCATCCATAACTAGCAAAAACACCATACAAGCCCAGGTTTATCAATACATTAGAGAGACCTACAGCTTGAGTGCTAATCTAGCGGTGAGAGTTTGCGGACGTGTAGCTGCGAACAGAAAAACTGCTAGGCACAAAAATAAACCGGTATTAGAATTTAGTCCGACCAGTGCTGATTACGATGCAAGAATTTTTAGTTATAGAGAAAAAGACCAAACTGTTAGCTTGACTTTAGTGGGTGGGAGAGAAAGGTTTCTTCTGCATATTGGAAGCTACCAAATCGGTAAGCTCAAAGACAAAAAACCTACTTCAGCTAAACTATGCAAGCATCGTGATGGCAATTACTACATCCATATCCAGGTAAAAGACAAGGCTCCTAAGCCCCAAAAAGTCAAAAAAGTGATTGGGGTTGATCTAGGACGTACGGATATTGCTGTAACTAGCGAAAATCAGAGTTTTTCTGGAAATCAGATCACGCAAGTTAGGGATAAGTTTGCCAGAGTCAGATCGCAAATCCAGCACAAAGCCTCGAAGGGCACAAGAAGTAGTAGGCGGAGATGTCGCCAACTTCAGAGACGGCTATCGGGCAAGGAAAGGCGTTTCCAGGCTTGGGTTAATCACAATGTAAGCAAGTCCATCGTAGAACTGGCGAAATCTCAAGGGGCGGTTATAGCTCTGGAAGATTTAACGGGTATCAGGGAAAGAACAAATCTCCAGCCAAGATCTAAAAAGGAAAGAAGAAGGTCTAATAATTGGGCTTTTTACCAACTTCGTGAATTTATACGATACAAGGCTTTAGAGGCTGGAGTAAAAGTTGTCTTTGTCGATCCCCGTTATACTTCTCAGACATGCCATAAGTGCCTACACATCCATCCAGTAAAAGGTAAGTCCTATAGGTCCCGGAAGCGCTACAAATGTGGTGCCTGTGGATGGAATGGGGACGCCGATTTCAATGGTTCTAAGATGATCCAGTTATTGGGGCAGAGTGTAACCCTGCCCGGAGGTTCGTACTTATCTTGTTCTCTAACAGATATTGTACAGGGCTACTAAAAGCCCCCGGTTTCTAGCCGTGGGGATTGGTTACATAATCACGACCTTGATCAGGACGCCCCCAGAGGATTTGCTCGTGCTTATAAATCGCCATGCCTGGTTTAGCGCCTTTGGGCTTGTAGACATATTTGGGTTTCGTGTAAACAACTGGTACCTGTTCACTCTGACACCCCCGGCTGTTGTAAGCGGCTAGATCAGCAGCAAATTGCAAATCTGCTGGATCCGCTACTGTTCCTGGCTCTAATCTCAGTAGTACATGACTCCCAGGAATCTCTTGGGTGTGAAACCAGAGGTCATAATCCCCAGCGGTACGAAATGTCAGCTGGTCATTTTGCCGATTGTTGCGACCAATCAATAATTCAAAGCCACTGGGAGTCTGATATCGATAGGGCTGTGAGACATCGGATAGATTACGACTCCTTTGAGCAGAAGCTTCTAAATATCCTTGCCCAATGAGCTCTTCGCGGATTTCCTGTAGGGTTTGTAAGTCCTCTAGAGTGTTATAGGTATTTAGCTGAGTTAATGATGCCTCGACTTGCTCTAAATACTGTATTTCATCCTGTACTTCTTTTAGTAATGGCTCAACGGCATCGCGAGTTCGTTTCAGTTTTTGGTGTCGCTTGTAGAAAGCTTGGGCATTTTGGACAGCATTTTTCTCAGGATTTAAGGGAATCTTGACTGGCTGGTTGGTTTCAAAGTCCGGTAGGGTGATCGATTTCATCCCTGGTTGCCAATCCTGGAGATATGCCATTAATAAGTCAGCTTTTTCTCGAGATTGATCAGCTTGGTCAGATTGCTGTAAACGTTCCTTAAAGCTAGAGGCTTTTTGCCGTAGTTTTCGTAGGTTATTATTTAGCTTCTGAGTCAGTTGGTTATGCAACCGGGAAAACTCGTGTTGATTGAACTGGTTAGTGTAGTAGGCATTGAGTAAGGTTTGGATATTTTTAGCTGGTTTAACTATCCCCCAATCCATTACCGTATATCCTTGCTTTGTCCAGCCTGGCTGAAAAAGGTTGGCAGGTTTAAGGTTAGCAGGTTTAAGGTTGTCTGTAGAGAAGTTGCTAGCGTTTAATAAAGTTTGTAACCATTGTTGCCAGCGTTGAAATAGGTTTTGCCAGTCGGATTCTTCTAGGTTTTCGGTGGATTGCTTTGGGTCTAAACCAGCTGCTTGTACCATTGAGCGAGCGAGGGTGGGACTCAATCCTCGATAACTTTTGAGTAACTGATTTGCTACTGCTCCTGGTATCAAACTTACTCGTTCTTGCCAGCTCTGGTAGGATTCAGTCAAACTGGGGCTAGTGCCAGTCAGGGCTGGTGGGAGTTCGTAAGGTTGACCGGTTTGAATAGTACGGACGCTGGATTGCTGGTTACTGACTTGATGAGCAGTGGTGACAATCAGATTGTCAGCATCAGTGAGGATTAGATTACTGTATTTGCCGATAATTTCTACATACAAATGCCAAGTCGGGGGTTCTCCAGGGCGTTTGGCAAATTGCAGGTCTAAGACTCTCTCCCAAGGGGCAATGGTTTCGATGGCAATTAGGGCAAAGCCACCTAACTGGTGCCGCAGTTGGTCACTAAAGGTGAAGGTGTCGGGAACCCTTGGTGGTGGATCTCCTATGCAAATCCGGGCAGCTTGGGGATGCCAACAAATGGTGAGCCAACCTCGACCATTTAGGGTGCGTAGGGCGATAGCAATGGTGTAGCGATCGCGTTGATAGACTTGTTCGGTACGTCCTGGTACCCAGGTAGCACGCAGCTCAGAACAAGCAGCGGTCAGGGTGGTATAGTCAACAGGTTGCATGTGCGAGATGCCAGATCTGAGCTTCCTAGGATTCGGGTTTGAGAATGCGTTCGCCTAGCGGCTCAATGGGCGCGCATCGCATTTGGGCTTTGGCTATGGGATGGGCTTTGCCCCGCTACGCGAACGCAGTCTAGTCCAGTTTCCATTTTGGGCATTTACATACTATTGTATAAGCTAGCCTTAGGGCTACGATCTTATAGGCTTTTTATCTCGCTTGTGAACATACTCTCAAAGGCAAGAGGCAAGAGGCAAGATGCAAGATGCAAGAGGCAAGAGGGGAAAGATATCCTCAGTTTTGTTGTCCAATAAAATAAAACATTCTAATTGTATATAGTCCCAGCATTACGTCGATTACTCGAACTTTTTTGAACTCGGTTTCAGCAATTAAACAATTGCTATTATAGGGGTGGTTAGCAATTATTATTTACGGCGATAATATTTTAAATTTAGCTCTAAAAATATGCGTAAATAACGCACAATAAGTTTATACTAATTAAGTAATATTTAATTTAAATTGTTTTAAAAATAATTACCCTTAAATAGTATTTTTGTGCTATAATAAAAGTGACCTTAATTAATAAGGTCAAAAACCAGCCCCCTGAACCTCAAAAACCACGGGGCTGGCTATTACCCCCTAGTAACATAGGAGATAATTTCATTATGACCTATCGAGACCGTCTTAGTCCGTGGGTAATTGTGCGGTTATTACCCAACATGCAACGAGTAGTTGTTGCTCGCTTCCGTAACCTTGTCTTGATGCAGTCGCTCATGGGGGAAACCACGGCAGTCGCTCATGGGGGAGACCCCCAAGACCGCGCTGCCTCCCCAAGACCGCGCTGCATCGCTTCAGATGCAGAGGGTCACTTGCGCCGTCTCCGACAGCTGATGCCTGATCTCAAATTTGTGATTATTTTTGATACTGGGGAGGAATTAGATAAAAAGTAAATAAATAACTGCTTGTTTGTGGACGGTTGACAGTGGTTTGTGGACAGGAAACAGTTAAGAGGTTGTCTGATAAGTCTCATTTGCTACATATAAGCCCCCTAAATCCCCCAATTTTGGGGTACTTTTACCAGCAAATAGATTCTTGTTCCCCCCAGAATTGGGGGGCTAGGGGGGCAAAATTCAGTATCAAAAAACTTGGGAGATATCCTCTAACAGTCAATCGTCAACTCAGGAATAAAAGTGTTATCAAAATTGACAGTAGACCTCTTGTTTATCTGAACAAAAAAAACTATAGTTTGTGTGGAGGTCAAATCTCCATTTGTCTACAGAGTAAAGGATAAATTCATGGGATGGTTAAAATCATCAGCCGCAAATCTTTAGGCACTCAACCTGTGTATGATATTGGTGTCAAGAGCGACCATAACTTTATTTTGGCAAACGGTATGGTTGCTTCCAATTGCTTCAACAAATCTCACTCCACCGCCTATGGCTATGTAACCTATCAAACTGCCTATCTCAAGGCGAATTACCCAGTTGAATATATGGCAGCGCTGCTGACAGCGAGTAGTAACAGCACGGACAAGATACAGAAATATATTGCTACTTGCTCAACTATGGGGATTGAGATTTTGCCACCGGATATCAATCGTTCTGATTTTGATTTTACCCCCATCTCTAATAGTATATTGTTCGGGTTTTCAGCAATCCGGAATTTGGGACACGGAGCAATTAATTGTATTATCAAGGCTCGGGAGACTGGTGGTGAGTTTAAGGCTTTGGCAGATTTATGCGATCGCGTGGATTTGCGCACCCTTAACCGCCGTGGTTTGGAAGCCTTGATTTACTGTGGTGCCTTTGATAGCATTCAGCCCAACCGCCAGCAACTTATCAAAGACCTAGAACCAGTGATGAGTTGGGGGCAAGACCGTGCCAAAGACCGAGAAAGTGGTCAGCTGAACATTTTTGATCTCTTTGGCAATACTAATTCTGAGCAAGATCAAAATCAGAACAATAATGCTTGGGAATCTGCTCCCAGCGCTCCACCAGTTTCTGATTTTTCACGCCAAGAAAAATTAAATTGGGAAAAAGAATTGCTTGGCTTTTATGTATCTGACCATCCTTTAAAATCAGCCCGTCCAGTAGCTCAAGTGCTTTCTCCTGTCAGTTTGGCCGAGTTAGGAGACCAAAAGAAGGGAACAACGTTGAGTGCTATTGTGATGCTCACTGAAGTCAAGCCTCACCTCACCAAAAAAAATAATGAACGCATGGCCTTTGTACAGATGGAAGATCTGACCGGTCAAGCTGAAGGAGTTGTATTCCCGAAAACTTACGAAAAAATTAGTTCATTACTGCAAGCCGATTCCCGTTTAATTATTTGGGCAAAGGTGGATGAGCGAGATGAAAAAATTCAGCTGATTATTGAGGATGCTGAGCTAATTGAAACTTTACGAACAGTAGTAGTAGAACTTACCCCTCAGGAAGTTACGACAAACAACCTTAACCAATTAAAATCGATTCTGCAAAAACATTCCGGTAAAAAACGTCAGGCAAAAGTACCCGTACTGGCAACTATTCCTACACCCCAGCAGTATCAATTTGTCCGTTTTGATTCTAAATACTGGGTGCAAGATGACCAAGTAACCGTTAATGCTCTCAAAGCTAGCGGATTTGATGCCCGTACTGCTCCAGTTATTAGGAGTTGAGTCTGATAGCTTACAAAAATCGAGCCAATAATTCTTCACGAGACAATTGTAGCAATAGGGGGGTAAATTCTTCTGGAGAGAGTGCAATCAATGGCTCAATGATGGCGAGGAGTTGCTGGTCTAGTTCACCAAAACGCGATCGCAATAAGTAAGTGACCATACTACGGCGTTCGTTTTGCATACCTTGGACTAGTCCCTCCTGTTTGCCAAGCTGAGTAGCCACTTGAAGTCGTTGTTGATAAATCCCAGATAATTGCATTACTAACTCCCGGTCATCTTCCTCTAGGTCTTGATTCTGTTTTATACGTGCCTCTAATATCGCGCCTCTTGTCATATACTAATTCTAGGATATTGGCTTTGAGCTGACTCTCACTCGGCAGGGATTTCAATTCCTCAATCGCCTGCTGTTGTACTCTACCTCTACCGAGAATTCTCAACCATAAGGTTTCTGGCGTTACCGGCAGTTGGTGAATCGCCATAATTGCCGTATACAACGATTTCCCCAGAAAGTAGATACCTCTGGGAAAATTAACCAGATCTGGTTGAGCATGGAAGCTTTCCAAAAACTCTTCCGAAGCGGTTGGGGATAGAATCCATAAACGAGGCAATTCAGTGACCCTAACTTGGGCATGAGCTCGCTTAGCCTGACGGAACAGTTGACCATGAACCTCCGCCAGTTTACCGATACAACTGAGTACCTCCGCTTTAGTGACTGGGTTGCGGAAGGGTTCAAACATTGCAGGAGTTGTAGCCAGTTCTCCGAGTAATCCCAGGTTTTGTGCATTGGTTACTAGTGCTGGGGATGGCACAAAGTAAACATCAACTTGTTGGACTTCCCCAGCTACTTCCCAGCTCGTTTCTACCTTACCAAGTGGGTCTAGGAGTTCTTTAAGATATTGCTTGGCAAATTGGTCATGGACTTTTCAGGTCATGGAACACCCTCAGGACTATTGATTTAATTAGTAAGCCAAAAGTCCATTTTATAGAACGTGATATAACCAGCTAAAATCCTATCTTATTCCCTAACTCCAACTTCTTATCTTCTTAGCCATCTCCTAAAACTATAGCGTTTCTCATAGCTAAGAGGTACACAGATTTTTTTCCCTATTCCCTATTCCCTATTCCCTATTCCCTGTTCCCTACTCCCTACTCCCTACTCCCTGCTCCCTTCTGTCTCAACCTGAACCAGGATTTTGCTGAGGATTAGAAGAGCCAATAAATTCAGATTGGACCTCCTCCAGTTCCCGATCAAGTTTAGTTTTAGTTTTCGGTAAACTACTAGACCCAGCAACCTTAGACCCAAGAGTTTGATGGGTTGATTTAGTAGTCGGATTACCCATAATTTCAGACTTCAATTCTTCTAATTCTTGAGCAATCCTTTTATTCAATCCCCCAACTGCTGGCTTTGATGGTACAGTAGGTTTGATCGGTGTAACTGGTTTTCGTTGTCTTAGAGGTGTAACTGGTTTTTGTTGCCTTAGAGGTGTTGCGGGAGTTCTCTGAAGATGTAAATCTTTACTTACCTCAGCCGCTGATTGATAACGTCGGTTAATAGCCCCCGCTATCATCTTGTCGATGATGCGACCAAGCTGATCACTAATAGGATGACTCAAAAAGTTGCGCCATACCCAGACACCCTCCCTCACATCAAATAAATCACAGGGGTGCCTATGGGTCAACAAATGAATACAAGTGATACCAAGACTATAGATATCACTGGCAAAAACTGCTCTACCAATACTTTGCTCTGGTGATACATAACCAAATGAGCCAATCGCTGTCCCAGTTTTCCCTAGACTAGTGCCAGTAGCAGCTTTCGATGCTCCAAAATCAACCAGAACCAGTTGACCAGGGACCTGGGTTGCTCCCCCCACAACAGAAGACCTTAAACCCCTGCGGCGAATAATATTTTCTGGCTTGATGTCCCGATGGATAACATGATGTTGATGAACAAAATGCAGCAATGGCAGCAAATCATCCAGTAGCGCCCGAATTTGTGCTTCATTAAATCCACCCCGACTGGCCAGTTCTTGCAGTAAGTTTTGTCCATCGATAAACTCTTGCACCAAATACTGTTGGCTATCTTGACAAAAATACGCCAGCAGTTCCGGAACTTGAGGATGTTTGCCCAACTCATCCAGCCGAACCGCTTCCAGGGTGAATAACTCAGCTGCCTTTTGAACCGTGTTAGTTCCCTGGGCTTGGGGAAAAAACTGCTTGATGACGCAGGGAGGTTTGGAAGGTTTATCTTCATCCACAGCCAAGAAGGTTTTACCGAATCCACCTTGACCTATAGGTTTAATCCCTCGGTATCGCTCTTTGAGCAACAACTTCGAGCCACAGGCAATGCAAAATTTAGTTCCTTCTCGATTTTTGGGATTGGGGCAAGTGGGATTGAGACAGTAGCTCATTATACTGGTCAGCAGTCGGGCTTTTATCTATAATTATATATTGCCCTATATACGAATAGATATTTTTGAGGCCATATTCCCTACTCCCTACTCCCTACTCCCTACTCCCTACTCCCTACTCCCTGTTCCCTTTGCTAGATGTTCCATAATTGCTTGTCGGAAGCCCAATACTACTAAAGTATTGGACAGGGTTAAAAAAAACTCAGCACTGCCATGTAGCCAATCCACATCAGCTAATGCTTCATGATAAGCTACCTCAGAATAAATTCCAGCTGGGATGGTAATAAAAACAAACACCAAGAGGACGTAAAATCCGATTAGCGCTAAACGGGGTGTTTGTCCAGAACGAGTGATAAACCATAAGAATCCTAGGTAAGGAAATAGGGAAATAGCAAATAATGTCTCTTTAGAAATCATTTGAATATTAGGAAAAATGCTTGTCTTGTCAAAATGATTGGTAAAACGTCAGCCGTGAGCTAAAAGCTCACGCTACGCGTTCAGCCGTCAGCCGTCAGCCGTCAGCCGTCAGCTGATAGCTGATAGCTGATAGCTGATAGCTGATAGCTGATAGCTGATAGCTGATAGCACCTCAAGTAGCATCTCAAGTAGCGCTAATCGCTGAGTGATTACCGTAAAACTTATCCCTGGCATTGGTAGCAACCCTACGCTGAACGCCAAATCCACCAAGCTGCTCCACAAAGGGTACAGTTACCTACAACCGTCATCGCTGCTTGGACTGTAACCATCCACTCCAGGGATTGTTGGTTGTCAAAAAAGTGCCAGGTGATAGCACACATCGCACTGACCAATGCTGGTAACATGGCAAAAGACAATGCCCACCATGCACGATTGCCAGTAATTTCACCATAAGTCCAGATTAACCAAATTGCAGCGATCCACTCGATAACACTGGAAATGTGAATAATCCAAGTTGGAATTGATAGAGCATGCATAAAAAAACTTAGTACTACAGACTAATAGGTAATGGGTAATGGGTAATGGGTAATGGGTAATGGGTAATGGGTAATGGGTAATGGGTAATGGGTAATGGGTAATGGCTTAGGAGTAATCACAATTAGTAATTTAAAAATTACTAATTTAAAAGTTACCAAAACCCAAGCTTGATAATAGTAATGCTTCTAGACATCCCATTATCTCCACTTTACTTGTTTGATTATACCAAGATTATACCAGCTAGTTTACCTAAACTTGAAAATCTTATTAGTACTAATGCCTAATTCATAATCCGAATATGCCAAATTATATCCTAACTAAATAAAATAGTAGAATCACTTACACAATCAAAAAGCCCTGATGTTATCGTCGGAATTAAACACATTCTGACTGATTATTATAACTATGACATCACAAGATGTTTTTGAAAAAGGTGGTTTCGAGAGCAGTGATTTTACCAATTGGCAGACTATCGGCGATGCTAGACTTGAAACAGAAACATTTGGAATCAGCCCAACTCAAGGAAGCTACCAAGCATTAATTACCAATGGAAACCAGTCTGTCAGCATTGCTCAACTGGAAAACTTCTTGGGGTTAAATACAGCAGAGTTAGATCAACTAGGCAATGGGAATGTTAATCAAGGATCAGCTATTCAATTCACACCAATTACTGTAGAAGCTGGGGACATTTTGAGGTTTGATTGGAACTTCATCACCAATGAGAACACCTCTAACAATGTTTATAACGATTTTGCCTTTGTCTCTATCTTTTCAGGGGACGTGTTGGAACTAGCAGATACAACTAGTGACTTTGTCGCCTCCACGACTTCTTTTAATTCACAAACTGGCTACAAAACATTTACTTACGAGTTTACAACAGCTGGCACGTTTACCTTCAGTATAGGAGTTGTGGATCTGGCCGATTCTACGGTTGATTCTGGGCTGCTGATTGATAACCTGACACTGAATGGCTTGATATTTGAAGATGACTTTGATCCGGATAGCGATAATAACCAATGGGCAGAAATTAGCAATGGTCAAGTTAATACCAACTTTGGTGGCGATGGTAACTCCCTTTGGTTTGATGGCGGTTCTGCAGAAGATAACTCCCGTTATGCTATTACCCAAGCCCTAGATGTTTCCCGTGGCGGTACTATTTCCTTTGACCTAATCATTGGTAATATCATTGGTAATAGTAATAATGGAGGGGAGAATGCCGATTCTGGGGAAGATATCGCTCTTGAATATTCCATTGATAGCGGTATCTCTTGGGTAAGACTGGGTTTGTACGACACAGAAGACTACATAAGTTGGACAACTATTACTGAGAGCATTGACACCGATGCTATAACTAGTGCTACTCAGTTCCGCTGGCTACAGCTTAACCATAGTGGTTCTGGATTCGATAACTGGGCTATTGATAATGTACATATTGATTTGCTTTAGATTATGAATTACTATAATCATCTGTTTGATTTAATTAATGTAAAATCAATAACGGAAAAGATAAAAAAAAAAGTAAAAATGGAAAATGGAAAAAGCCTAGAATAAATATACATGCCTAATTGACATGTCTAGGTTTACCATTTCCCCTGTAAATGGATAAATTAATCTGATGATTGCCGTATTTTTTTTATATCAATCCTTAGTTCAATTAAGAGCTGCTATTTCTAGTTTAGATAATAGCTCTTTCTCAACGTATTCCAGGTGATGTAAATCCTCAGCTACAATTAGTAGAGTAACATCCCCTTGAGTTTGTAAGGTGTCAAATTCATAAGGAAAAACAAAATTCTGAGTACTATTACCCTGGTAGATTAAGGAACCAATCTTTTCCCGTAGGGTGCTAAAACTACAGGGTTCGATTTTAAGTCTCAACACCTTCCAGCATCCATCGTAGTCACTAGAACCAAACAACTTGTCAAGAATAAAAAACGCAAAGGACGATCCATTCAGTCGGGCGTTGTTTTCGATCGGAAATATTCCTTGATCTGTGACAATATAATCGATGCCTAAGATGCCAAGATAGCCATCATCTCGCATCTGCTGGGCGATTTTGAAGGAGTAATCGCGAATTAACCCTTCTATCCGGCTTGAATAGGGTTTTCCTTTCACGTTACCGATATGTTTTAACCCATGAAACAGCTGGCATGTTATGCCCAGATGAGCAATTTCTCCATTGCTGCCAATCATCCACTGGTCATTGGGGGATGTAATGACTTTGAGGAATGGCTCAATTAAAAAACAACTCTCTGTCGATGCCAGCATTTTTGGGATATGAGTCTCAAGGTTACTGCTGTTAACTTTATAAAGTGATGAGCCTACAGAGCCTTGTGCGCCCCGGATCAGTAACGTCTCATAATCCTTAAGCCAACCTAAGATTTCCTGTCGCAGTTCTGTCTCAAAATCCTCAGAGTCTGATGATTTACTCAGGATAGTTCCTGGTACTGTGGGAATACCAAGAGACTGACACAGGGACTTGAAGGTGGACTTGTCAAAATACTTTAAGGTAATAGACTGATCACAGCCAAAAAAAACGGCATCAATGGTTGACGCCGCCTCTTTATCTACATCTGCCGAATAATAAGGAACAAACACCAAAGGTTTTCCGATAGATGCAAGAAATGCTCTAACTTCATCCGCTTTTTGCATTATCAGCTCTGAGAGCAGTGCTGGTTCATTTTCACGGTTGAAGGCAAAGACTTTCTGGGGTCCTAAGCCAAGATTTTTCAGCCAGTCGTAGTACTCTGCATCCAGATTTCCAGGAATCATCACGACATCGTCTGAACCAGCTACAGCTAGGGCTCGTGACGCCCAAGGTTCAAGTGTATTCTTGCCCTGAAAGTGGGGTTGGCTTCGGATATCGAAGGCAAATACCCTTACTTGATCGGAATTTGAGGAAATCAAGTCCAGAATAGAGCTTGATTTTGCGATCGCATTTGAGTTTACGCTTGAGTTCAATTCATCCTCTTGATGGGTGTGATTACTAATTAACCTTTTGCTCGCAACAGCAACATCCATATGCTTACTCCATACAGACCTAACTACGACTTATTACAATTTACAAAAGAGCGACATTAAAAATGAACCTATCTCCGTCTAGGAGTAGGACAAACCTTGCCCGCTGCTACCCTCGTGCTTAACTATGAGTAGTTAACCATAAGAACTGCTCTAGAGTCAAGACCCTATCCCACAAGTGTTACTCATGGGATATGCTAAATGCACCCTGTTTTGATGAGGGGTTATGGACACAAAATTAGCGGCAATTGCCAAGTGCGCTTAAGCGCTCCTACAGGCTATGCAATCCTAATCCTATAACTCTAACTGCTATAAAAATTAAATTTCGACTGATTTTTTTAACATTTTCTCATAATTAGGTGTTTGGTGTTTGGTGTTAAGTGTTTGGTTAATGGTGTTTGGTGTTTGGTTAATGGTGTTTGGTTTTAGATTTTAGAACCGGAACAGATACAAACAATCACCTGATGGATCATTTCCCATTACTTGTAGAACTGTTGCGGAGTTATAGCCCTTGGACACTGACTGTAGGGTTGGATCAGTTATCGCTCTCTCTTTAGTTAGAGAGTTAGGGGACCCAGGGCAGGTATAGGTTTTACCATAGTTATTGTTTCTTTAGTTATTTAAACTTTTTTGATAACACAAAAAGTTTAAATAACGCAATTAACCCCTAAAAGTCCGGGAATTATTTTTATAATGGGATCATCTATCCAAATCAACATAAATCAATCAGGACTTAAGCAGTTGCACTACATATAGTGATAACGCAACCATTGCACCCCTAAAATTAGCGTTGAGGAACACAAGCAAGGGTAAGTCCTGTCAATAAAAACTAATCACAAATCACTAATGCCTATTAGTTACCGATTCTTGGCAACAGCCGCAATATAAAGGAGTTTTATCAATGAGGCGATGGCGACCCATACTGTTGCTTGTGGCTTTTGTCCTAACTATAGTTCTCTCTAACTGCGTTAGCCCTTCTAATTGGATTGGTCAAAATACCCCTCCCAGTCCTACTCCTACTGTTTCTGAGAGTCCTAGTCCCAGCCCTACTCCTACTCCTACTCCTACTCCTACTCCTACTCCTAGTCCCAGCCCTAGTCCCAGCCCTACTCCTACTCCTACTCCTACTCCTACTCCTACTCCTACTCCAACTAAACCTCCTAAGGATTCCAAGGGCAGGACTATCGTTTACGGAGCAGTGGGACAACCAGAAAACCTAGAACCAGGTAATATCAGCGACCGGGAATCCCTGGTTGTCCAGAAACAAATTTACAATCGCCTGGTGGAATACAAGCTGGGAACGATTGAACTGGAACCGGGATTAGCTACTGATTGGGAAGCGTCTCGCAATAGCAGAGTTTGGACATTTAAACTGCGCCAAGGGGTGAAGTTTCATGACGGGACTAATTTCGATGCTGAAGCGGTTAAGTTCAATGTCGAGCGTTGGTGGGACCCGGAAAACAAATACGGCTATCGCGATAAAGACAGAAAGTATCAAATTTGGGCTGATTTATTTGGTGGCTTCAAGGGAAAGTCTAAATCCCTATTACAAGAGATAGTCATCAAAGATAAGTATACAATTCAATTTGTCCTGAAACAGCCCTTAACCATTTTTCCAGCTATGATTGGGTCAGGCTACTTTGGTATCGCTAGCCCAACAGCCATCAAGAAAGCAGGTTCTAAGTATGGTCGTGACTCATCTCTAGCAGTAGGGACAGGTCCATTTAAATTCAAAGAGTGGCGTAATGGCAAGGAAATTATCCTAGAAAAAAACCCAAACTACTGGAAACCAAACCTACCTAAAGCAGAAAAGGTAATCGTGCGGTTCATCCCGGATATTGGGAAGCGGCTGACCATGTTGAAATCTGGAGAAATTGACTTCACTTCAGACCTAGTTCCTAAGCAATTAGAAAATTTAGTTGGTGAGGCTAACCTCAAATCTATTTTCCGTCCCTCCTTCAACGTCGGATATCTATCCCTCAATACCAACTACAAACCCCTGTCCAAACAAAAGGTACGGATTGCGATCGCATTAGGAATTAATCACCAAAAGATTGTCGAAAAATATTGGCAGGGTTTAGGAGAGAGTGATGCTCACTTCACCCCACCCCTACTGGATTGGTCTGAGTCACCCAATTTTGGTAGCTATAAATATGATCCACAGCTAGCCAAGCAACTGCTGAGGGAAGCTGGCTACGCCAAAGGCTTTGACCTTGAACTGTGGTATATGAAAATTTTCCGCCCCTACTATCCTGATCCCAAAGCGATCGCCCAAGCAATAGCTGATGACTTAGGTAAGATTGGCATCAAGGTTACTTTAAAAACCAAACCCTGGAAAGATTATCTCAAAGACCGACAAAAGTCTCCTGGTTTCCAAGGATTTATATTGGGCTGGACTGGGGAATATGGGGACCCAGATAACTTCTACTATTCCCACTTCGGACCTAATGCTACCGCTGACCTTGGACGTTGGAAGAATAACCAAATCCTACGGCTATTGGAAACCGGTCGTAAGACCCAAGACAAAGATGCTAGAGCAAGAATCTATCGCCAAGTCGATAAAATTTTATTTGAAGAAGCCGTGCGCATTCCCATTGTCCACTCCCAACCGCTTTTAGGTAAGCGCGCCAATATTCAAGGCTGGAAGCCCAGTCCACTGGGTTCAGAATCCTTTGAAACTGTGGATAAGATTTAGATAGAACACTATAATTACAAAGGTGTCACCTGAAAGGTAACAAATCTTAACAATAACTATTGGCACAAGTAATCCTGCTATACACAAAAGGTAAATAGTAAAAGGAAACTAGTTCGATGGCCAAAAAAAGGAATACATCTAGAGACGGATTTAGGAACCAGTTAGAAAACTTTGGGTTAAACAACTTCAATTGGATTTGGGACTTTATTCAAAGCAACGACTCTCTCAAACGTAAAGTCAACAAAACTATCATTAACAATGCCGTCTACAAAATGCCCACTCGTCCCCATAAGTTAAGTGCGATGGCACCCTATACTTCTTGGGACTCATTAACAGACCGAACCTGGATCGGACGACATTTACCCCCCAATCCAGAGTTCAACAAAGCAGGGAACCTTCCCCCTCTCGAAGACCTTGCTGTTTTGTTTCGCAAAAAAGAGGGGAAAACCATCTATTCCGAGAAATCTACCCTGTTGTTTCCCTATTGGGTGCAGTGGTTTACCGACGGCTTTCTGCGCACTGATCGCTACAATAGATTAAAGAATACCTCTAACCACGGCATCGATTTATCTCCCGTCTATGGGTTGAACAGAAAATCTACAGACATGCTGAGATCCAATCAGGGCGGGAAACTGAAAAGCCAGATTATCAATGGTGAAGAATATCCCCTCTTCTATTACGACGATCCAGAACAGGGAGTGGTCAAGCCAGAGTTTGACGGGTTGTATGAGCCGCTCAATGATGAGAAGCGACTAGACCCAGCCAAGAAAGCCAAACTATTTGCCATGGGTGTCGAACGAGCCAATGTCCAAATTGGTTATGTAATGCTTAACGTTCTGTGTCTGAGGGAACACAATCGCCTGTGTGATTTACTGGCTAAGCATTATCCCGATTGGGATGACGAGCGACTCTTCCAAACGGCTAGAAACATCGTGATGGTGGTAATCATGAAAATTGTGGTGGAAGAATATGTTAATCACATTACCTCCTATCACTTTAATTTCATTGTGGATCCCCCAGCGTTTACCAATGAGAGGTGGTATCGCCAGAATTGGATGACAGTAGAATTTAGTTTGGTATATCGTTGGCACAGTGCCCTTCCCGAAACTCTGACCTATGACAGTAAGCCAATTCCCATGGTGGATAGCCTGTGGAATAATGAAATGCTGATCAATCAAGGCTTGGGACCATTGTTTGAGGAGACCTGTTCCCAAGCAGGCAGCAAAATTGGTTTGTTTAACACCTCAGAATTCCTAATACCTGTTGAATTAGCAAGTCTCGACTTAGGTCGTCAAGCTCAACTGGCTAGCTACAATGATTACCGGGAAATGTGTCAGTTTCCTCGGGTGACTGATTTCGATCAGATCACAGGGGATGAAGATACTCAAAGGGAACTAAAACGGTTATACGGTGATGTCAACAAGATTGAATTCTATGTAGGACTCTATGCCGAGGATGTGCCACAAAATGCAGCAGTAGGTGCCCTGGTTACCCGAATGATAGCAGTTGATGCCTTTTCCCAAGCATTGACCAATCCCTTGTTGGCAGAAAATATCTTCAACGAAGAAACTTTTTCCCCGGTCGGTTGGGAAGTAATACAAAACACCAATACTCTCTCAGATGTGGTAAACCGCAATACTCAACAGCAGGATAAAAGCTATAAAGTAACATTTGACAATCCGTAAGCAAGGCATCGGGTATTGTCAAGGAAAAATTCAACAATAAATTCAAGCTATCTGATTTAAAAATCACCGGTTAAGTAAAATTTGAGTCTCAATCACCAGCTATCTGCTCACAGAATTTGACAGTACCCGATCAAAGCCACTGGTATCCTCAAGGAGTTTTGAGCACAACCAATTCCTCAAAATTTTTCTATAAAAAATAACCATGAAGCTATTTACAGAATATCCCGAAAAGGACGAACGAAACTATTACGACCTTGTAGCCGATCAAGTCATGCTTCAGATGGATCAGCTTTACAAGGATGAAGAACGGGCTTTGCGAGACACCCATACCAAAACCCACGCTTCGGTGGAGGGAAACCTAGAAATTTTTGATTTTGATGAACAGAGCATTAAGACTGAACTAGCGAAACGAACTCGGCTTACTCAAGAGCAACTGAATGGGATTTCCCTCAAGCAAGGACTTTTTGCGACACCGAAACAATATCCTGTTCAGCTGCGATTTGCCAATGGGCGAACAAAGGTTGAAAACGACTATGTCTCAGACACACGCTCAATGTCTGTGAAAGTGATTGATGTTGAAGGAGAAAGCCTAGAACAAAGCTACGAACCAAACACTCAAGATATTATTGTTCAAAATGCCAAGATCTTTTTTATCAAAACCATCAAAGATTATTATGAATTCTTTGGCTCCATAGTTGACTCAGAGCAAGCTTCCCAGAAGTGGCTCAGGAGTCATCCCAGGCAATTGCTAGCCCTAGTTAAAGTAACAGCTCGAACCCCAAAGAGTTTATTAACGGAACGGTATTGGAGTGGTTCTGCTTATGCCCTTGGACTCAAACCAGATTTTGATCAGTCTCAACCGGGCTTAGTTCCTGTTGACTATCCCGCTGTGATCAAATATGCGTTCACCCCTGTTTCATGCCAGCCTCCCCATCAAAGCATGGGATATCAGTCCCGACCAGGTATTCCCAAACTTCCCTTCTTCGATCGCGCCAAGGCTCTGGGATTGGATGAAAGCAAACCGGACAATTACTATCGAGACGAGCTGATCGAACAACTATCGAAAACCGATGCCCTTTATTGCTGGGACTTTGGCATCCAATTCCAAACCAACCCGAAAATGTCCATCGATGATGTCACAATTCGTTGGAGTGAGAAGAAGTCACCATTTTTTACCGTTGGTCGCCTTACAGTCAAGCATCAGATCATCGATTTTGACCAACAATACGACTCTGCTGAAAACCTGCGATTTTCCCCGTGGAATGGCTTAGTAGTTCATCGTCCTGTGGGAGCTCTCAACCGGCTCCGTAATGTAGTTTATCCGATTGTGGCTAAGTATCGTTATCAAAAACGGGGACTCAACTACTAGTTTTTCAAGTTAAGCATACATGTTGCATTTTACTTGTTACTTGTTACTTGCTAATTTTAAATTTTCAAGTAACAAGTAGTGTAACCCTAAACCTCAATTCTCCATACCGCTATCTATCCAGCGCTCAAACAGATCGATTAGCTCGTCCGACCAGCAAGCATCATAAGGGAGAGAACCTTCGTTAAGTCGTTCTCGAAGCTTTTCCCCATTGGCTCGAACATTTTCTACATCATTGAGATCGATACCGTCTAACCGTTGCAGTGTTTCCAGATCAAAATCTCGAAAGAGTGGTCTAATATCCGATCTGTACCCCACCCGCTCAGATTTTCGGAACTGTTCCCAAGATGGCAGGGGCTCAAGGTTGGGTTCTCGTTCGTGGTGAACACCAATCTGTCCTGGTGGCTCGTTATCTGGTGCTTGAGCATCAATCCACTCGCGGACAAACTCTTGTCTAGAACTATCTACTAACGGTCGATAGCGGGGCATTTTGCCAGTTTTACTAGAACTCTCTAATCGACTTACTAGTTCCGATCCTTCTGCGGTCAGGTTGCAGTCGTCTTCATTGCGACGGAGAAAAGGCCGATTAAACATATGCAATTGCACAAATTGCTCGCGATTGATTCCCGCCCAGAAATTGCTGTGGGCATCGATAGAAAACCCCCGCACTGCTTCTTCTAGAATGCGAGCCACCTTTTGGAAAGATTCTGTCCGAGCATGGGTGGGGATAGACTGACCCGCAACCAACGCCTCTAAAATGCTCAACCGTCCCCGATCAGACCTCTGCAAATCCTCCAAAAAGGGGTCTTTCTGGTCGGGACTCCCATCATCCTGAAGCGCTTTCTCCACTAGGCTTAATGAAGCCTTGACCACATCTAAATGGACTCGCCAACGATCCCGTTCTAAATCTGGCAGATCGAGGGTATAGGGCAACTGGAAAGGAGGGCCGGCCGTCACCCCATCGTATAATTTTAGAGGCAGCCGCACCATTTTCTGGGCAATTTTCTTCAGATGGCGCATTTCATCGAAGGCCCACAATAGCAACAGGCCGCGCGGAGTGCGATCGCCTTTATCGGGCCCTGAAGATACATAGCGACGACCCGTTATTCTCAAGAAATGGATTAAAAAAGCCAGCAGTAACCGATAGCGTAAGTTGAACAGGTGTCCCCAGTTACGGGCGCGAGGGTTGGCAATATAGCCCCGTTCCTCAAAGGCAGCACGGATATACTCCTCAAGCTTGCTTTTCCCCAATATGGTACGCGGCGGCTTGGTGCTAGGGTTAGTTGCTACTGGCCAGACAAATTCGACCCGCTCATTCTTCAACTTTTCAAAATCTTTGTAAAGTTGAAAGAATCGCTCAAAATGGGAGTCAACCGTAGAGCCATAGCCTTCCCCTTGTTCGGCAATGATTTCGAGAGCTTTGACCGCCTCTTTGCGTAAGGTGGTGGCATGAGAGCCTTCAAAGGTATCCACATAAACTCGTCGAGACTCAGACTTATCATTGCTGCCAAGACCCTCATCGTAGCCCCAATCATCCCAGGTGCCTTGGAGGTCGATTCGGTCTGTATGAAAGTCTTGGTCTTTGAGTCCCTCTTCTGCATTGCCAAATAGTTCTATCAGACGCTCGTAAATCGCTCCCACATGCTGAATTGGACGACCGTCATTGGCACGCCGAGCAATTTTGGCAATATATAGGAGCCTTTGCCATGTTTTATCATCAATATCCCCCTGTTCGGCAGGCCGTTCGGCGGTAATATACTTGGCTAATGACTGCTTTGATAGGGGTTCGAGTTTAAAACGGAATGGATAGAGCTTGCTTTCAAAGGGCGAGTCTTCCCGCTCAAAATTTAGGGGAGCGCCAATCAGGTGCAGCAAGTTCTGTACCGTCATCAGATGCCCCATTTCTTCCCGTGCTAGTTGAGCCAATCGCTGGTAGAGCGATCGTACTCGTCCCCTTGTCTCATGATTTGTTTGATCGTCGCGCACGGAATAGGCAGCATAGAGGTACTGAACCATTAAAGCGTGTTCTACTTCGGCTGCGACCGTTAGCAATAAGGCCGCTTCATCTCGCGGGTTCCGTTCGATCTCAAAACTCAGGGGCAATTTTGCTAGTTCGAGGGTTGCGATCGCAGCCTCAGATGGAGGTTGACAAACCAGAACCTCTAGGGGTATCTCATAGGTTTTTGTCATCACATTAGTCCTCTCTCAGTACATGGGGAGTCATAGCAGTTAAGGCGAGTCGATCTCCAGTGCGTTCTGGGAAAATCAGCCGACTTTCTGATTCGTTGTCACAGGTGACGCGCGCCATGAACTGTCCAGGGGCTAACTTTTGCCCGCTGTCATCTCGTAAATCCCAGGAGATCGGGCGAGGGCCCTCTGCGGGATTCCGTTCCTCTAGCAACGTCCGTACTTTTCCCGCAAAGCGATCATAGAGAACCACAGATAAGTTTGTTGCACCCTCGGGTACGGTGAGGGGAATCAGAACCTGATCTGCAGTGATGTGAAGTTCCGTTGCCCCGAGCAAGCGGTTACTGGCTACTTCCCTCTCTGTTGGCTCGTGTAATTCTTGATTGGTGTATTTATAAACAGTGTTACCGGAGGCGTAAGCGACAGTGACAGACCCGTCGCTAACAAAGCGAAATCGGTTGATATATTGACCTATATTGGGACTAGGGGGACAAGAATAGCCCGGATCGGGTTTTGGCCAATCGGGGGTCAGGTCGCTCCAGGTGAAACCGCCATCTGTTGTCTCGCTAGTACGACCGCTCTCAAAAACTTGATCTCCCCAACCGCCAACCCAACCAAGCTGACGATTCAAAAAACCAATGCCTTCCAGGTTCTCATTAATCATCTGACCGTTGCTGTTGCGAATTTCCTGTCGTCGCCAGGAGTTACCCCCGTCTTCAGTGATTAAAATCGCCCCTGCCTTCAGATTCTCACAGGCAACTACCCCAAATTCCGGATCGTCATCTAAAAATTGGATTTTCCAGCCCCATTCCCCTAATGGAACATTGATATCTCCGAGCATATCTTGCCAAGTGTTGCCACCGTCTGTTGTTTTCAGGACTGTAGGCACAACATCAGAACGACGGGGGTTAGGCCGCACGGAACGACCCCCGACAACCCAACCTGTCTGGTCATCTTTGAAGTAGATATCCACCAGAAGGGTAGCCACATCTTCCATATCCCTAACAAACCAGGTTTGACCGCCATCATTTGTTTTGAAGAAGCGTGCCGGTCGTTCGGGGTAGTTGGTTCCTGATGCGAATACGTTCTCTTGGTCAAGTACCCAAAGTCCGCAAACGGCTGAGGGGGCATCGGCTGGCAAGTTCTCTACTAAAACCCAGTTTTTACCGCCATCACTGGTGTGGTAGAGTTGTTTCCTTGGGGTTACGCAACCAACCCAACCGATCTGTTCGTCGAGCATATGAATACAGCGAAAGTAAACCCCCTGTAACTGTTCTTGGATCTTCCAGTGACCTCCGCCATCTTCGGTTTTTAGGATTTGTCCATTCCCGTTAACAGCCCAACCAACATTAGGATTGATGAAAAAAATATCGTCATAACGACCGGCCAATGGTGCTGGTGTAGCCACCCACCGATAGCCATTGTCTCTCAAGTTCATGTTAACCCCCTGTCCAAACATTGCCGTTTTTAAAACGCTTTTCGCAATCATTTGATGACCTTTTTGTCTGTCATAAAAGACAACTGTATTGGGTTGATTTATTCTCTAATCTTTTTAAGATTACATCTTCAGCTCAACACCAATGACAAGAGATTATTTAAATGTAATATTTATTTAGACAAAGAAACAATTATTCTTAATCATTTTCACTCATCATTCCCGTAATAAAGACTAGGGACTTCCAAAAAATTAATGATCCAGAAAGTCATTAGCAAGCGATCGCTACCCATGAGGCATATGAGTAAATGAGCAAAAAGACTCGTTTTTGTCTATAGACTGTTTTGCTGGTTGACTGACAAAAGTTCACATAGGGCGATCGGTGCAGGAATCGGTCTAGCGGCGCGCTACCCTAGGAAAACGTAAGCATTCAGCATTCAGCATTCAGCATTCAGCATTCAGCACCTCAAGTATCAGCGATTAGCGCTACGCGCACGCTACGCGATCAGAGGAATTAAAGTAGGGTTGGCAAAGTAATATAATCATTAATACTCAAAACAATCAAACTGTGTCTTGATGCAGTCGCTCATGGGGGAAACCCCCAAGACCGCGCTGCATCGCTTTTTGCCCACCCTACAAGCTGATAGCTGACTGCTGACGGCTGCTTACACGAAAACTCATCTGACTTTGAACAAAAATCAAAGGAGCATTTGGGTAAGCAACGATAATTTCGAGTACTCTCAAATCCACCAAGGATAACATCGCAAATAATTGAGCAATGTTTCGGGCTTGTTGACAATAAACCGGTGGATTCTAGATTTTTTAGACTATTGTTTACCTTTTTGCTGTAATTTATGATACAAATTTAGATGCGTTTACCCTGGGAACTAAGGGAGGACGCGGTCAAAAATTTTTAGTCAGCTCCAATCCCTTGATTGTTACTAGTTAAAATTGAGAAATATAGATTTTTTAAAACTTACTTACTTAAGTTAGATGCGTTTACCCTGATCTACTAATCTATAGCAGAATTAATTTTGTTATAATCTTTATCTACTTAAGGAATGTGAACAAAAATCTTGCTAAAATCTTTATATATCAGAACCTAAGTGGGTAAACTTTCGCCTGTAATCATTATCTGGTCTGGATTTATTCAAGTCAGTTACCAAACTTATAAATAAACCCGATTTTTCGACCACTTGGATGAAAGAATCAGGGATTGAGTTTCCAGTAATTGAAAATATGCTCATGACTGTCTATATCTAGTTTGGGATCATAAGTTTGGGATCATAGTGACCTTAAACTTAGAGCTGGCAAGTACTTTGGATCGCTTGTCGCCCCCCCAGCTCCTTAGTCATCAGTTAGCTATTTTCAGTCAGCTAACGCCATAGCAGCTTCCACAAGACTAGATCACAGCAATGCATTCAATCTCGACTAAAACATCCTTAGGTAGTCGGGAAACCTCAACACAAGCACGAGCTGGAGCCTCTTCCTCGTTAAAGTATTTGGCATAGATCTGATTTACTGTGGCAAAATCATTCATATCTGCCAGAAATACCGTGGTTTTGACTATGTGCGGGATTTTAGCTCCAGCAGCGACTAGGATAGCTTCAAGATTAGCCATTACCTGTTCTGTCTGCTTGGCGACATCATTACCACCAACAATCTCACCGGTGCTAGGGTCAAGGGGAATTTGACCAGCTACAAAAATCATTTGACCGCTGACTGCGATCGCTTGATTGTATGGTCCTACAGGTGCTGGGGCATTGGGTGTACGGATAATGTTTCGTGTCATAGTCTTCAGTCGTTCCAGGATGGAGGTGCAACTAATAGCCTAATATCTTATCTTACCTTGCTAATCTTCTCTAAACGTCCTAACGTAGATTCAGTAAGGTTTAGAGGCCATCAAAAAATATGTCACGCCCAAAGAGGCAGCCGACCACTACGGGGTTTCAATCTCAACTCTTAGACGATGGGACACAGAAGGGAGACTCGACAGCATCAGAACACAAAGCAAGCAAAGACGATTTGGCGTTGAAGGAGCAGACCCGCAAGATCAGCCCACTCTCTGCTATGCAAGAGTCTCTAAGCACTCCCAAAGAGATGACCTTGATCGACAAGCTGAATTTTTACGGTCAAAATACCCAAACCCAGAAGTTATTACAGAAGTTGGATCACGACTCAATTTTAAACGGAGAAAGTCCCTCAAAATATTGGAACGGATATACAGCGCTGATATCTGTGCACTTGTCGTCGCCTACCCAGACAGAGCCGTCAGATTCGGATTCCCTTTACTTGAATGGCTGTGCCAGCAAGGTGGGATCAAACTCGTGGTTCTCAATGAACGCAAATTATCCCCAGAACAAGAACTGGTCGAAGATATCAAGTCCTGCCTCCACTGTTTCTGTGCTAGGCTTTACGGACTCCGAAAATACCAAAAACAAGTCAGCAAAGCGATACAAGAGCAAACCTCGGAACCAAACAGTGAAGTTGACACCCAACAGTGTCAAGAAAATCAGGGTGTTTCCATCTAAAGAGCTTCATAAAGTCTGGAAAACTTGGCTTAACGCTTATAGATGGATTTATAACTGGTCAATAGCTACTATCAAGAACGGCTATCAAGGTAGTGCTTACGACTTGCAGAAACTAGCCAGAAAAGCGGACAGACCAGAATGGGTAAAAACTCTACCTGGTCACCAATTGCAGGAAGCGGTAGCGGATGCTATTGATGCAGTTAAACAGGCATTAGCTAACAAGGGTTTTGCTAAATTTAAGTCTTGTCGTCAGACAAGGCAAGTCATCAAGTTCAAGGCGGGAAACTTCCAGAAAGGCTGTTGGTATCCAACCAAAGTCAAAGGTTTGTCTTTCCGTTCACCTCAAGGTTTTCCTGATCAGTGCATCTATGGAACTCAATTGGTGTGGATTAAAGGCAAATGGTACGGGATTTTTCCTGAGTATATTGAACCGACTCCCACTAAACAGGATCAAGTAATAGCCTTAGACCCAGGTATTAGGAGATTTCTTACTGGTTTTGACGGTAGGAATTATATCGAGATCGGTTGTGGCGACATGGGTAGAATTCAAAGACTTTGTCAGCACTTAGATCGGTTGATAAGTCGTATTGACTTAAGCTCTGCCAAACGGCAGAGACGAGAAATGAGAAAGGCTGCCCATCGTTTACGCCAAAAAATTCAAGACCTGATCAAGGACTGTCACAACAAGTCAGCTTCTTTCCTTGTCAGTAATTACAAGCTGATCTTTTTGCCAACGTTTGACACATCTGAGATGGTAGTCAAGTCAGCTAGAAAATTGCACAAGAAGACAGCTCGCAATCTGCTTACCTGGAGTCATTACAAATTCCGTCAGCATTTGATTCAGATGGCAGATCGCCATGATGTCAAGGTGATCTTGGTTAATGAATCTTATACCAGTAAAACTTGCCCGGAGTGTGGTCATATTCACGAGAGATTAGGCGGTAACAAAAAATTCCAATGCCCAAAATGTGGTTTTTCATTACCACGGGATTGGAATGGCGCACGAAACATCATGATTCGTGCTTTGTCGGCAAGTGCGTTTCGTTGGTTATAAACCTTACCTATTAAGGGTTTGGGGGACTAACCGCTTGGTCGGGAAACTGAACCATGACAACTTGATAACCATGATGGTGAAAATCCATCCCTCGTGAAATCCGAGTGACAGCCTTACCCTGATTTATGAACATAACAAACTCATGAATTGATGCAAGGGTCGAATAGTGAAGCAGAGCTAGTCTAAGCAAAGTTAGTAACAGGCAAAGGACTCATGGGTACGAGAGAAAGGTACATCAGAATCATCGTAAAAGGCATGTAGCGAAATAGACTGATACGCTACAGACAAAAGTCAAAGGAATAAGGACTATGAGGTTTTGCCGCCTCATAATGATTTCCCAAAGAATATTCCTGGTGAAGAGTACCACCCTAAAAGTCCACAGAATGGTTATCAGGAACGAAATAACTCTCATATGTACTCTCAACATGGTCGATGGTTGAGTAGGTAGTTAACCGCAAGTCATAGGAGAGCGAGATTGAGTCAGAAGCCAATGCCTGGGGTAATGCCCAGGATATGCTGACGGACTCACGTTGTAGGAAAGGGTATGGTTGTAAGTAGTAATGAATAAGTCTAAAACTCAGGGGTTCGCCCCACAGTCGGAATGGAGAAGGGTCAATTGGCGAAAGCTGGAAATGACCGTTTTTAAGTTACAAAAACGAATATACCGAGCCTCGAGCCGTGGTGACGTGAGCGTGGTAAGAAAACTCCAAAAGACCCTGATGAAGTCCTGGTCAGCCAAAATGATTGCGGTCAGACGAGTCACCCAGGAGAATAAAGGCAAAAAGACTGCCGGAATAGACGGGTTCAAAGCCTTAACCAATAGGCAACGCCTCGCCTTAGTAGCCAGCCTCAAGGTCTCCAAAAAGGCACAACCTACCAGAAGGGTATGGATTCCCAAACCCGGACGGTCAGAAAAACGCCCCTTAGGTATCCCGACTATGTACGACCGTGCATTACAAGCACTTGCCAAGCAGGCTCTTGAACCTGAATGGGAAGAAAAATTTGAACCCAATTCATACGGGTTCAGACCAGGACGCTCATGTCATGATGCCATTGAAGCAATATTCAATTTCATCAACAAAAAACCCAAATGGGTTCTTGATGCTGACATTGCCAAATGCTTCGACAAAATAAACCATGATGCACTTCTAACAAAATTGAATACCTATCCATCCATGAGACGTTTAATTAAGTCCTGGCTTAAAGCCGGTGTGATGGATAAGGGAATATTCTCACACACAAACGAGGGCACCCCTCAAGGTGGGGTGATATCCCCACTATTGGCGAACATAGCCCTCCACGGAATGGAACAAGAGGTATGGAACTATGCCAACTCTATCAAGGGTAAAAAAACATATTACAAAAAAGGATTAGCCCTAATTAGATACGCAGATGATTTCGTCATCCTTCACCCAGACCAAAAAGTGGTAGAAGAATATCAAGAAGTAATCAACACATGGCTACAGGACATGGGGTTGGAACTAAAACCAAGTAAAACCCAAATTACCCACACTTTTGACGGATTTGATTTTCTTGGATTCAACATCCGTCAATATAAAACAGGTAAAAACCATTCAAAACGAGGTTTTAAAACCATCATCAAACCATCCAAAGAAAAAGTTCTAGAACATTACGGGCAGCTTTCCCAAGTCATCAACAGACATAAAGCTGCCCCACAGAAGGCGTTAATAAGCCAACTTAAACCTATTATAAGAGGATGGTGTAACTACTACAGCTCTGTTTGTAGCAAAGAAACCTTCTCAAAATTAGGGAATCTAGTCTGGAACAAACTTCGAAGATGGGGATATAGGAGACACCCCAACAAATCAAGAACCTGGGTAACCAAGAAATATTGGGGAACCATCGGAGAAGATAACTGGGTATTCATGACCAACGGGAATAACTACCTCCCAAAACATGCCAAAACTGAAATAGTCAGGCACATAAAAGTTCAAGAAACCAGGAGTCCCTACGATGGAGACCTAATTTATTGGAGCACCAGAATGAGAAAGCATCCTGAGATGACCACTCAGAAGGGAAGGCTTTTAGAACGGCAAGAAGGGAAATGCGCCCATTGTGGTCTTACCTTCAGGGATGGAGATTTGTTGGAAAAACACCATATTATACCACGCGCTCTAGGAGGTAACGACCATGACAAAAATCTAGAGTTACTTCACCTCCATTGTCACGACGCCAAACACGGTACCAAAGTCAACTCTTCAAAGTTAGATGAGAATCCGTTCTAGAGGTACCAATGTAAATGGTTCCTATGATGAGGAGCCGGATGATGCGAAAGTGTCATGTCCGGTTCTGAAGACGAGTCGGTGGGGCGACTCACCGGCTTAGTTTAATCAACCACCAGGTTTTTACCTGGTGCTATACAGGTTATTCCTGCTGATGAGTAGGTTTGTACAGGTTAAATGTTGCACAAGTTAACACATTCCAACTAAACGGGCAAGGGGTCTCCCGTTATAATCTTTGACGCACGCGGGAGGGGAATTGCCCGACGGGGTATCTTGGTTCTCAACAGATCGCAAGTAGTACAATAACATTATGCTGTTAACTTACTGCTATCGAATCAAGCCTAGTGACGAACAGATAGCCATCATGGAGAGATGGCTTGAATTGTTGCGTCGTCACTGGAACTATGCTCTAGGGCAACGGCTTGACTGGCTCAAGCGGACTAGAACCCCGATTGACCGTTGCAGTCTTGTGAGTGAGCCGATTGGTGAAATTCCGGAACCTGTCAACTACTACACCCAGCAAGCCGCCCTTAAAGAAACTAAGCAGTTGTTCCCTGAGTACAAACAAATCTACACAGAAACTCAGCAGGTTAACCTACAACGGCTTAATAAAGCATGGGATAGATGGCGAAAACCTGATGTTAATGGTCAACGAGGGGGACGACCACGGTTTAAGAAAACTGGTGACTTGCGATCTTTTGTATTCCCACGGGTTAACAATTCCAGAGCGGGAGCACATCTAAAAGATCGAGTGCTTAAGCTGAGTCGGATTGGTGAGAGACCTGTGGTAATGCACAGACCCATACCGGACGGTTTCAGTCTCAAACAATGCACTATCGTTAAAAAAGCAGACGGTTGGTATTGTTGCATTTCAATGAAAGATGATACTCTCCCTGAGTTTCTTGCTGTAGATTCAGTTAAATCGTCTGTTGGTATTGATGTGGGTTTAGAAAAATTTTTAACCACATCAGATGGTGAGGCTATTGCAATTCCTCAGTTTTACCGAAAGGCTCAAGACAAGTTAGCAAAAGCCCAACGGGTTTTGTCCCGTCGTGTTAAGGGTTCTCAAAACTGGGAAAAAGCTAAGAATCAAGTGGCTTTATTGCACCTTCATTTAACCCGTTGCCGAAAGGAATTTCATTATCAAGTTGCTCATTGGTTATGTAGTAATTACGACCATTATGCTCATGAAGATTTAAACATCAAAGGACTTGCCAGAACAAAACTGGCCAAATCAATATTAGGTGCGCTTTCCGTTGGCGAATTAAATTCGCCACGGGTCGCACCTCATGATGCGGCGTGGGGGGCATTTCTGGAAATCTTACAAGCAGTAGCGGTCAAACGCGGTTTGTTACTCCAGAAAGTTGACCCCCGTCGGACAAGTATTGAGTGCTTCAATTGTGGATCTAGGGCCCTTGAAAAGTTTAAGTGAGCGCGTTCATCATTGTTCCAGTTGTGGTGTTTCGATTGACCGTGACTGGAACAGTGGTATCAACATTTTGAATCGTGCATTAATGGCGGTTGGACTGCCGCTGAATGGCTGTGGTAAATCGATACAAGATATCGTTCGCGAAGCGTCGGCTCCGCCGAGGATCAGCAAATCTCATTTGTAAATCTGAGAAGCCTACATCATAATCTTTGATTTGATGTAGGAGTAGTCACGATAGCAGTTTGAGGATTCCCATCTCAGCCTTATCCCTGACCGATAAGTCTTGATCTTGGTAGTGAGGAGGTCAAGAATAGGGGAATGATGGGTAATAGTGGTATTAGTAGGATGAGGGGTCAGAAAGTGCTATGTCATCAATGCACCTCATTATCAGTAGTGCGTAGGGTGCGCACAGAAGACGGGCGAGCCCTCATTTTTTACCTTTTCGCCACTGTTGAGACCGCCAGTCTGGAAATAAAACGGGCAAGATGCCCGTTCCACCCACGGAGTCAAACTGGTTATAAATCAAAGGTTGAAATCCAGTAATTATATTAAAAAACCCGATTTATGCTTAATTACTGTAACCATTAACTACTAACAATAGTAACAATTTACCATTAATTATTCTATACTTAGTCTAGATTTTGGAGAGGATATTTGCTACTAGTTAAACACCACAAAAACTAATAATTTCAAAAAAAGGCGTATGAGAATGAATAATAAAATCCTGAAAACTATAGATCAACTAGGTATTCGATTTGTGCGTATCCTTTGGTGCGACAATGCTAACATAATCCGTGGTAAAGCAGTCCACCGGAAAACCTTACCAGACTACCTCAAACACGGTGTGGGCATTTCAGCAGCCCAGCAAGCTCTACCGGTGATGTATGATGTCCCAGTCCCAGGCAGTGGCTTGGGACCCATCGGTGAAATCCGCTTAGTACCGGATTGGGAAACCTTAACCTCCTTACCCTATGCTCCTGGTCATGCCCGTGTGTTTGGGGATATGGTCAACAATGGTAGCCCATGGCCGTATTGTCCCCGAAACTTCCTCAAAAGGATGGTAGCAGAAGCGGAAAGTGAGGGCTTACAAGTGGTTGCTGCATTTGAAAATGAGTTTTACCTGCTGCAGCCAACCCCTGAGGGGATTCTACCGGTAGACAATACCGTATTTGCCTCGACGCTGGCAATGGATCAACATCAGCAGGTGATTGACCAAATTGCTGAAGCCTTGGTGGAGCAAGGGATGCCCGTAGAGCAGTATTACCCAGAATGTGGTCCTGGTCAACAGGAAATTTCTATATTATATACCCAAGCCCTACCAGCGGCAGATCAACAAATAGCCTTCCGGGAGACAGTAAAAGCGATCGCATTTCAACATCACCTGGTTGCCTCATTTCTGCCCAAAATCCTAGCTGACCAAGCTGGTAATGGTTGTCACCTCCACCTCAGCCTATGGCGGGATGGGAAAAACTTGTTACTCAATCCAGAAGGGGATGGGGGACTTTCCCAAGTCGCCTGTCAGTTTATTGCTGGAATTTTACAGCATTTACCTGCTTTAATGGCACTAACCACACCCAGTACTAATTCTTATCGACGGATTCGCCCTCATTGTTGGAGTGGCGCGTTCCGTTGTTGGGGAATCGATAACCGAGAGGCTGCGGTTAGGGTACCGAGTAACCCAGACGGTGGAAGTCCAAGCAATTTTGAACTGAAAACTGTTGATGCTTCTTCTAATCCTTATCTAGCCTTGGGAGCAGTAATTGCGGCTGGCTTGGATGGAATTCGTAACAGTTTGGAATTGGGAGAAGCCGTGGCGGTAGATCCAGGACATTTGACAGAATTAGAACGTAGTGAGAGGGGTATTGAGTTATTGCCAACTACTTTAGGGGAAGCGATTGGTAACTTAAGTGCTGATCAATTACTGTTGGATGCCTTAGGAGTAGAATTGGCTCAAGCCTATCTAGCGGTAAGGAAAGCCGAGTGGGAGGCAATGAAAGATTTTGAGTTGGAGGAAGAAGTCGAGCTTTTATTAGAGCGATATTGAATCAATTGATATTGGTAAGCATTCAGCCGTCAGCTAATGCGCTACCTCAAGCGCGTCGTTCGCACAGCGTGGCCAAACGCGCCCCCCGTGGCCTTTTGGCCAAGGCAAAAGCCTGTGCCACGCAAGCTACTTGAGGTGCTAGCAGAAGCTTTAAGCTGATAGCTGAATGCTTATGCATAGTTGTTTCTATTTTAAATTAAAAAGGGGATATGATCTGATAAAAAATCCAACTTGAACTAATCGCAACCGTCCCTATCTTTTATTAGCAAGAGGGCAACGTTTCACTTCGTATGATGCCTGTTGTGTACCCCTAATTCGGCTTATTGCTACCTCCAATTCACTCAGCTTTTCTTGTAAACCACAGTACTGAACTTCTGCAACACGTAGATTCTCCGCTGCAACTTGCTTTTTATCGTTTAACTGACGTAATTTTCCCTGAGATACATTTATGTTCTCTTCCAAACTGCGTATTTCTCCTCGAAGAGCAACTAAACGCTCTTGTGATGTTTGTACTTCAGTGCGGAAAGTGTCTCGCTGTTTTTGTAAGGTTTTGATTTCCCCTCGCACAGCCACTAGTTTCTGTTCAAAGCTTCGTTGTTCACGGCGAGAGGCTTCTAGCCGTTCTTGGGAGGTTTTGATTTCCCCTCGCACAGCCACTAGTTTCTGTTCAAAGCTTCGTTGTTCACGGCGAGAGGCTTCTAGCCGTTCTTGGGAGGTTTTGATTTCCCCTCGCACAGCCACTAGTTTCTGTTCAAAGCTTCGTTGTTCACGGCGAGAGGCTTCTAGCCGTTCTTGGGAAGTTTTAATTTCCCCTCGCACAGCCACTAGTTTCTGTTCAAAGCTTCGTTGTTCACGGCGAGAGGCTTCTAACCGTTCTTGGGAAGTTTTGATTTCCCCTCGCACAGCCACTAGTTTCTGTTCAAAACTTTGTTGTTCACGGCGAGAGGCTTTTAACCGTTCTTGGGAAGTTTTAATTTCCCCTCGCACAGCCACTAGTTTCTTTTCTAAACTTTGGCGTTCTGCCTTGAAGGATTTAAGCCGTTCTTGGGTAGTTTTAATTTCGCCTCTGAGAGCGACTAACTGCTGCTGAGATTGACGCACTTTTACTTGAGAGGATTCTAGTTGTGACTGTGCGCTTTGAATGTCGCTTCTGAGAGCGACTAACTGCTGCTGAGATTGACGCACTTTTACTTGAGAGGATTCTAGTTGTGATTGTGCGCTTTTAATGTCACCTCTGAGAGCAACTAACTGCTGCTGAGATTGACGCACTTTTACTTGAGAGGATTCTAGTTGTGATTGTGCGCTTTTAATGTCGCCTCTGAGAGCAACTAACTGCTGCTGAGATTGATGCACTTGAACTTGAGAAGATTCAAGCTGTGCTGTTGCTGTCTGAGTTTTACTACGAAGGAGAAGGAGTTTTTCTTCAGCCGTGCTGATCTCAGTGCGAACCGCAACCAGTCTCTGCTGTGAAGTTTGTAACTGCCCTTGAGATTCTCCTGAAGTTTCTAAAACTGTCAGTAATCCAGCGACTTCCACATCGTCAGGCTCGTATTTTGCTGCTTTTTTAAAGGAAGCGATCGCATGTTTGTAGCGACCGATGCGATAGAGGGCAAATCCTCGCTGTTTCCAAGCCAGAGAGTTTCGAGCATCAAGTTGAATCGCCTTGTCACAATCGGTGATTGCTTTTTCATATCGACCGAGTTGATAAAAAGCTGTGCCTCGGTCAATCCAAATTGAAGCAGCCTTGGCATCCACTTCCAGTACTTGGTTGTAGAATGCGATCGCTTCAGAATACCGTTTCAAATCATAAAGCAGCACACTGGCAATTTTTTTGGGAATAATTGTCTGTACCAACTGCTGTTCAAATTCTGATGTGGCTTGAATTAAAAGTGCTTGCTTCCAGGCCGTAATCACCGCATCGTATCGTTTTAGTTTATGGTTTGCCTTGCCTTTCTCAAACCACGCTAAAAGGTAATTGGGCTTAATTTTAATCCCTTGATCATAGGAAGCGATCGCGGCTTCGTACTGGCCCAAGCTACTGAAGGTATCCCCTCGCCAATACCAAGCTAAGAAAGAGTCTGGCTGAAGTTTTACAATCTGCGACCGTATCGTAATCTCTTCACTATACTTACCAATTCCTCGTAACTGACTGGCTTGTTGCCACAACTGATTGATCATTCTCCCTTGTGCAGCAACTTTCTCTTTGACACTCCCCATGGCTATAAGCCAGGGGATTCTTGGTTCATCGAATTGTCTTGCTCAACCAGGCCGTGACCAAGAAGAGTAGAGGACAAATCTCCCCAAGCGTTTGATAAAGTTTCCGTGTGCCCCACGGTACTCAAGGCTCTATTAAGTATGTTTTTAGCAGCGTTATGATCGCGGTCTAAGGTGCAGCCACATTGACAGGTGTGGGTTCTGGTTGACAGAGATTTCTTAACTACTTTCCCACACTGCGAACAATTCTGACTTGTATAGGCAGGATTGACGGCAATAGTGACTTTCCCAAACACTTGACCGAAACGCTCTAACCATTCTCGAAACTGATACCAACCTGCATCATTAATAGACTTAGCAAGGCAGTGATTCTTTACCAAGTTTTTGACCCTTAAATCTTCGTAGGCGACCAGGTCGTTAGACCGGATTACGCAACGTGCCAGTCTCTTAGCATGTTCTTTACGTTGCCTACTTATTCTAAGGTGTGCCCTACTTAGTCTATTTCTGGCTTTATTACGATTGGATGAACCTTTCTTTTTTCGAGAAAGCCTGCGTTGGCAAAATTTTAAGTGCTTTTCGCTTTTTCTGTAGAATCTGGGATTAGGCTCGGAAAACCCATTAGAGTCGGTATAAAACTCTTTCAGTCCTACATCTAACCCAACAACAGAACCTGTAGACTCGGTTTCTTCGTTTCGGCAAACCTTAATACAAAACTGAACATAATAGCCATCCGCTTTTTTGACAATACGAACCCGCTTTATTAGTTTATGGTCGAACCACCATAAGTCCCAAGTTCCTTTGAGTTTGACTTTGCCAATACTTTTTTGATCAGTGAATCTAATGGATTTTTTGTCTGGTGATAATTTCCACCCGGATTGCTTGTATTCAACAGAGCGACAATACTTTTTGAATTTTGGGTAACCCTTTTTGCCTGGAATCTTCTTTTTGCAATTATCAAAAAAACGCTTGATAGCACGCTCTACGTTCTCTACCGAAGCCTGGCAAGCGTGGCTATTAAGGTCTTTAACAAATCCAAATTCATCTCTTAACTGAGTGTTGTAACGATAGAGTTCCTTTTTGCCAATACCCTTATTGTCCATCCAGTAACGTAGAACTTTATTCCGCACAAATTTAGAAGTGCGAATAGCTTCGTCTACAGCTTCCTGTTGACCCTCAGTTAGGATGGCTTTGAACTCCATTGTTAACACTTTATCACCTCCTTGACATTATCTTGCGTTTACTTTTATTATATATACATAACATTAAGATAATGTCAAGGGCAAAATGGTAAGCAATTATAAATACAACAAAAATATTATTTAATTGTGTAAATACAACGTCGTGTGGTGCCCAAAGTACCGCAGACCAGTCTTAGTAGAAGAGGTAGAAGCAAGATTAAAAGAACTCCTCCATCAAATAGCAAAAGAGATCCAAGTTGAAATTATTGAATTAGAGGTGATGCCTGACCATGTTCACTTGCTCTGTGAATGCGACCCACAATTTGGCATTCACAGAGTTGTTAAACGATTTAAAGGAGCAACTAGTAGATATCTCAGAGAACAATTTCCCCATCTAAAGAGCCGACTACCTACTTTATGGACTAATTCTTATTTCCTGTCCACAGTGGGAGGCGCTCCCCTAGAAACAATTAAAAGGTACGTCAAAAATCAAAAAGAGATTTAGGGAATAAATTCCTGTTCGGGCTAACCCCATGGATATAATCCAGGGGCTTGCGCCCTCAGGATTTTCGGTCAAGGCGTTACGGCGGTCAAAATCCATCTGAGCAACGACAGTTTCAGCATTAGCACTAGCCATACTTGTCGTGATCAAAGTAGCTAGGGATACGACTACTTGAAACGGTAAATTTTTCATCTTTGGTGCTGAAGGAGTATTCTAGTTGACTTACAATTAGGGGTTACACTCATAATATTCCCAGCAATCCTGCCAAAGAGACAGTTACAGGTATCACCATCGACATGTTTTACCCCACCACCAAGCAAAGCGATCGCTACCAATCCTCGAAACAGTCCCTAGACTTTTTCGGGTAGTTTGTGCCTTCGTGGTTCACTAAAAATCTTCTTACCCTAACTACCAGACAATTATCTGTACCATCTAATAATCTAAAATGATTAACCTGTGGACTATCACCGCTATTGACCAACACGCTCACAACCTGCTAACTCCTGAAGCTGCTGCTAATTATCCCTATCCTGCCTTCTTCAGTGAAGCCTATGATCCTGATATCATTAATCATCATGCCCGTAACAGCCTTTTCTACAAACGAAGCCTCCGGGATATTTCCCAACTCTTAGAGTGTGAACCACAGGAAGAGGCAATTCTTGAACATCGCCAGAAATTGGGCTTAAAAAAACTCACCCAGCAGTGTTTTCAATCATCTCAACTAGAAGCAATTTTCTTAGATGATGGTTTTTTGCCAAATGAGATTCTTCCTAGAGAATGGCATGAACAATTTCTGCCAGTAAAGCAGATCCTTCGTTTGGAATATCTAGCAGAAAATCTCATCCGTGAGATAGATGACTTTGCTACCTTCCTAGACCATTTCCGCGACAACATTGATCCACCTCCACCACAAGTGGTAGGCTTCAAGAGTGTTGCTGCCTATCGTACAGGTTTGGATATCCAACTGATACCACAGGAGGTAGCTAAGGAATGTTTTGATTGCTTCAAGCAAGAAGTCTTGAGGGGAAAACCCTTGCGGCTCGTAGATAAGCCTTTAATTGATTTTTTGATTACCCAAGCCTTAGAAATTGCGGCGAAACATCGACTACCTGTGCAGTTTCATACAGGGTTTGGTGACCCAGATTTAGACTTGCCGCTGGCTAATCCAGTTTATATGCGATCGCTTTTCGAAAACCAACGCTTCCGTAACGCTCCCATTGTCCTGCTCCATGGCTCTTATCCCTATACCCAAGAAGCCGGTTATTTAGCAGCCGTCTATCCTCAGGTGTATTTAGATTTCGGCTTAGCGGTGCCTTTTTTAAGTGTACCTGGGATGCGTAGCGTGGTGCAGCAGTTATTGGAATTTGTGCCAACCAGTAAACTGATGTATTCTTCTGATGCTCACAATATCCCGGAATTATATTACTTGGGAGCCAAGTGGGGACGGATAGTATTGGCACAGGTTTTGGAAGGAGCGATTCAGGATGGCGATTTGACTGCTAAGGAGGCGGAGTCGGTTGCTATGGGGATTTTGTGTGATAATGCTCGTGTGCTTTATGGGGCTAATGGTTCTTGAGAAAACTTCAAAAGCCCATAGACACCCTAGCGCTTCGGTGCCAGGTACGACGCGAACAGGAAAAGGATTATTTGATTTCCGGATACAGTGGCAGAAATGGTGGAGTTAAAAGAAGTAGATGAAATTTAATTACCACCCTGAGCCGTTCCTTCGGGCTTAGGGTTTTTTTGCTGGACTTTCTGCCAACATTCAAGAATTACCCAAATCTTAAGATAGCTCAGCTAAAGTTATTAGCAACTTATTTTGATTCCTGCGCTTAAAGTCTTAGGGGTTTTGTTATTGTTAGGTGGTAATATTAGAAATTAAAAATAAATAGTTAGCAATAGGCTAACTAAACATTAATTACTAGTCAGTAGCTAACATAAGGCTAAAAATAAACCTGTTTTTTTTCCCTCTCCTCCTATGCGTTACATCCGTTACCCATCAGTTGCAGTATTTCTCATATATTGGTACTTTTAGCTTACCTTAACCCAACACAATTTTAAGATGACCCGTGTAATTGGCTTAATGAGCGGTACATCTGTAGATGGCATCGATGCTGCACTAGTAGAGATTTCTGGCTCAGACTTAGATTTAAAGATTGAGCTACTGGCTGGTGCTACCTATGGCTACCCCACTGAACTCAGGGAAAAAATTCTAGCTGTCTGTGCTGGAAGTCCCCTATCCATAGCAGAATTGGCAGCATTGGATGATGCGATCGCATTTCAATTTGCCCAAGCAGCATTGGCAATTGGGAGTGGTCATCCCCCCGCTGAGTTAATTGGCTCCCATGGTCAAACAGTATACCATCGACCATTAGGGGTTAATGGTGTTCGCGAACAACCTGCAACGGAAACTAACCTTGAACCTGCTAACCTTAAACCTGCTAACCTTAAACCTGCTAACCTTGAACCTGCTAACCTTAAACCTGCTAACCTTAAACCTGCTAACCTTCAACCTGTAACGACTCTGGGATATAGCCTTCAACTGGGACGGGGAGAGGTGATTGCTGAGATTACCGGTATCAAGACCATCAGCAATTTCCGTGTGGCTGACATTGCTGCTGGGGGAGAAGGTGCGCCTCTGGTTCCTAAAGTAGATGCCTATTTTCTCCGGTCATCCACCCATAACCGATGTATCCAAAATATTGGTGGTATTAGTAATGTTACTTACTTGCCAGTTAGTGAAGGGAACTGGTTGGAACAGGTATATGGCTGGGATACTGGTCCGGGGAATGCCCTGTTAGATCTGGCTGTCGAGTATTTTACCAACGGTAGCAAAACCTATGATTACAATGGAGAGTGGGCAGCGAGTGGCACTCCCTGTGAGGCTCTGGTCGAACAGTGGCTTGCTCAAGAGTTCTTCAAGATACCGCCACCAAAATCTACCGGACGAGAGTTGTTTAGTCTAGATTACCTCAACCAGTGTTTGGTAGAAAGCGAAGCCTATAACCTTGCTCCTGCTGATTTCCTGGCAACACTCACAGAACTCACTGTTGCCTCTATTGTTGAGAGCTATCGCAACTTCTTGCCTCACATGCCAGATGAAGTACTCTTGTGTGGTGGAGGGGCAAGCAATTTATACTTGAAGCAACGGCTGCAAATTAAACTAGATTCGGTGCCAGTATTAACCACTGACCAGGTTGGGTTAAGTCGGGATTTTAAAGAAGCGATCGCATTTGCTGTTTTGGCTCATTGGCGTAACCTCGGTATTCCGGGCAATCTCCCTCAAGTAACCGGAGCTTCAGAGGCTGTATGTCTAGGAAACCTGTATTCTCCGAGATCGCAACACCAGTCATCCTAAAACTCGGTATTTTAGCGATGCAGTGGCCTCACGGGGAGGCAGCGCGGTCTTGGGGGTTTCCCCCATGAGCGACTGCCGTGGTTTCCCCACTCCCGCTTTGCGTCAAGATAGGCAGTGTAAGCGTTGGTTGTCAAAAGCAGTTAATAAGCTGCTCTTGCCATATCAGCTTAGAATCCCCGTTGGGTGAGTCTGGGGGAGATTTAAACTAGTTTGTCTGTTGATCCGTAGGAGTTGGGTTACTCCTGGAAGTTTGCCAATGGTATAACCTGAGGGGGTAAACCCCACAACCTTAGGTATAGCAGCTAAAATGAGTGGGGAACGATGAGAGGGTAATATTCAGTAACAGATAAAGAGTAACACTGTGGCTCACACCTTTTTATTGGAGGCAGGACGCTGGACACTTCGGGGCAATTGGCTGGAACGCAATGGAAAATTAATTGTAGTCAGAGGTGGGACTATGGTTACCTGGAGTCGGGAAAACTGGTTTACTATGGTCACAAGACTGGTGTTTCCCAATAGTGAACGGGAGAATATCTCTTGCCAGTATCTAGGGCGTCTTGATACTGGCGAGCCGAAGTATACCTTTGTCTTACAACACAGCTTCCTAGGTCGTGTCGAGGGAGAAGGCTGGGTGGCTCCAGAATCCATTGTGCAACGGTATTGGGTATTAGGAGATCGCCAACGACGCAGTGGTTTTGAAACCCGGTATCAACGTAATGAAAATATATACTACCTCTCCAGTAGCATTATGGCAGGTCATTATCTCAGTAGCACAATGGAAGCAACTTTGGAACGTCAGCAAAAATAGAAGTATTCTGGAATTAAGGGAGTTTTAAAAGCAGTACGCCTGTGACCGTTGCTACCAGCGTTCATCTTGTTTAGTCCTTAGTCAGTTTTGTCCTTAATCTTTAGTCCTTAGTCCTTTGTGATCCACATTAAGTCTACTAGTATTTACAAATGACCAATGACCAATGAGCAATGAGCGATGACTAGTGACTAATGATTCATGAACACGTTACATTCGGGATCTCACCAAGGAACTTATGATCACAGACCCTAACAAAGGTCGTCTACTCGCCAATCGCTATCAACTGGTCAAGTTGATCGGCAAAGGTGCTATGGGTCAAGTGTATCAAGCCAAAGATATGCTATTGGGAGGTGTAACCGTTGCCGTCAAATTTCTCTCCCATACATTATTGAACCAAAAAATGCGCGATCGCTTTGAGCGGGAAGCAACGATTTGCGCTTTGCTTGGTGAGAAAAGCAATCACATCGTGCGAGTTAGGGACTATGGCATAGATGAAAATGATATTTCCTTCTACGTCATGGAATACTTGGCAGGGGGAAATTTAAGCGAAATAATTCACACTAAAACCTTATCCTTACCCCGATTTTTGCATATTGCCCGCCAAATTTGTCTGGGATTACAATGTGCTCACCAAGGCATTGTATTTAAAGGCACACTCACTCCAATTGTGCATCGTGATATTAAACCCAGTAACATTCTCGTTGTCGAAGATTCCTCCTTCGGTGAACTGATCAAAATCCTTGACTTTGGCATTGCTAAGCTTCTTCAGTTTGATGGTTCTCAAACCCATTCTTTTATGGGTACCCTAGCCTATTGTTCACCAGAACAAATGGAGGGAAAGGAACTGGATAAACGCTCTGATATCTATAGTCTAGGGGTGATGATGTTTGAGATGTTAACTGGTCACATGCCCATTCTTCCAGAAGATCATTCCTTTGGTAGTTGGTACAAAGCTCATCACTTCAGCCCACCTAAATCTTTTGGATCGATTAACCCCAAACTAAAGCTGCCGAAGTCCCTAGAGAACCTAATCATGACCTGTATAGCGAAAGAGGTATCTGATCGTCCTCAAAATGTCGGGATTATCCTACGAGCATTGGATTCATTAAACGAAGGTCATGATCGCGGTCGCTATCTGGGTCATCGGATTCAAACAATACTATCCGAGAAACCTCTGAGTAAGGCAACACAAATACTTCCTGTATCAGGAAATGATATTTGTCGGCAAACCTCCTGGCCCGATGACAAGCCTAAAGCATCTATTGTCTTTCCTAAGATAATTCGTACCACTAGCACAACCTTTCCTACCCTCTGGGTGATGCTGACTAAAGAAGAGATTGATAACCGTCAGGTTAGTACACGCTACAATCAATTCTTGTATGTGATGGTACCTCATCCAATGGTGCTATGGATTACCGCAGTGCATAATCGCTACCAGGGTGCTTGTTGGCTTCCTTGCTACTTAGACCTCAAAACAAATCACGGTCAGAACATAGTCAGACTTTTGGGAGATACTGGATATTATCGTATTTTGTTTTTTGCCCAATCACAACCAGAATACTGTGCTAATGTAATGACCTCAACTATTGCTCCTGCCCAACGCCAGCTATTCATCGATTGGGCGAATACGTCTAAGACAATAAACTCAACTAATCAAGCAATGTTGAGCAAAGGAATACTTAAGCAAGAGTTTGAAAAGCTGAAGCCGAAGATTTTGATGAAGTTAGAAGCTGCTCATACAGATTACCCTACTGATATATCAGGTTAAAACTTCTTACTGGCAACTTGTTACTGGCAAATGATTACTGGCAAGTTGTTACTTGAAAATAAATTTATTTTTTTACATTTTCGATTTTACCTATTCAACTCTCAGCCAAAACTAATATAGGGATAGCATCAACTCCCGCTGATACTTTTTCGTCAGGGGATGGTCATTACCGAGCACATCAAACACCGCAATCATGGATTTTCTTGCACCATCATCTCTATAGTTACGATGTTTACTGACGATTTCTAAAAAGATTTTCAGGGCTGCTTCATAGTGTCCCTCTACAACTAACCGAGATGCCTGAGCAAATAACTGATCTAATTCACTTTCCCCAATAGGATTCGCCTGCTGCTTAAATTGAATCAATGCTCTGATTGCCTGAGCTCTAGGGAAGTATTCTCGATCATTGCATTCAATGGTGTCTAAGAGTGTGTTTGCCTCTTCTGGCTCATTAATATGAACCAAAAAATTGGCAACTTCAATGACTAAATTTTGATGCTCTGGATAGTTGGCAATTAGCTGTTCAAACAGGTGTTTGGCTCGGGGTATATCCTCACTTGCCATGGCAACCCGAGCTTCTTCTAGTCCAATGTCTAACTCAGACTTTAGATTTAACCTAGCCAACATTTCCCGCAACTGAATTTCTGGTAAAACCCCCACAAAACCAGGAATCATATCACCATTGGTGACAATTCTGACATCGGGGACTCCCTCAATTTGAAAATTGTTCGCTAAGTCTTGGTTGCGGTCAATATCAACTTTTGCTAAAACAAAGTCATATTCTTTAGCTAGTTTCTCTAAAGTTGGTTTGAGCAGTTGACAGGGGCCACACCATGTAGCAAAGAAGTCTACTAATACAGGCTTCTCAAAAGACTTTTCTAAAACTTCAGTGGCGTAGTTGCTGCTAGTAACGTCTACAGAAAAACCCATATCAATTATTTCCGTTATCTTGCTGTTGAAATGAAAGATAAAATGTAAGCATATGCGCTACGCGCAGGCTACGCCAACAGCTAATGCTTACGAAGATAGGGAAGAGGAAGAAGGAGGGGAGAATAGCAGGGAATTTGTACCAAAAAATATTCCCTTTCCACACTCCTAACTTCCCCCAAACTCGATATCAAGTCAAGGTTTGAGCCAAAATCCGGGTGTTATTTGCCTCTAACCCTTACTCAGCCTGCAGAGGATGTAGCTAAGACTTTTCCTGAGCTAGATCCTGCACTGTCCCGGCTAGATTCTACGAGCTTCCCTAGGATAGCGCTAACGTTAGTCTTAGCATCACCGAAGAGCATATTGGTGTTTTCTTTGAAAAACAAGGGATTGCCAACACCAGCATAGCCACTGGACATTCCCCGTTTCATCACCACCACGGTACCAGCTTTCCAAACCTCTAAGACTGGCATGCCAGCAATTGGGCTACTGGGGTCTTCCATGGCACTAGGGTTAACGGTATCATTAGCACCAATCACGAGTACTACATCGGTTTCTGGGAAGTCCTCGTTAATCTCATCCATTTCTAGAACGATATCATAAGGCACATTTGCCTCAGCTAGCAGCACGTTCATGTGTCCTGGTAGTCGTCCAGCAACTGGATGAATGCCAAAGCGAACATTGATACCAGCATTCCTCAAAATCTTGGTAATATCGGACACCGGATGCTGAGCCTGAGCTACTGCCATGCCGTAACCGGGAACAATCATAACACTCTTGGCCCCTTGTAGCAGCTCTACGGTATCTTCTACTGTGGTCTCGGTGACTTGACCTTCGGGCTGATCACCAGCTTTCGCTTTAGCTGTAGTTCCTGCACCTTCGCCGAAGCCTCCTAAAATCACGCTGAAGAAGGAGCGATTCATGGCTCGACACATGATGTAGCTGAGGATAGCACCACTACTACCTACTAGGGCACCAGTGATAATTAACAGGTCATTGGACAGCATAAAGCCTGCAGCAGCAGCCGCCCATCCGGAATAACTATTGAGCATGGAGATGACCACTGGCATATCAGCACCCCCAATCGCAGCTACTAGGTGGATGCCTAACACTGATGCGATCGCAGCCATAATCAACAGGGGTTGCAGACCAGCCGTCCCCTCTGCTGTCATGAACTGGTAACCCAGCCCGATCACAGCCCCAAGCATAGCCAGATTGAGTACGTGGCGTGCTGGTAACATTAGGGGTTTGCTGCTGATGATAGCTCGTAGTTTCCCAAAGGCTATCACTGAACCGGTGAAGGTAATTGCCGCAATGAACACACCAATATAAATTTCTAACTGGTGAATAGTTACTTCTGCACCCGTTAGGGATTCCCCCCCTTGCAGGTAATTGGCAATACCCACCAGTACAGCTGCAAGACCGACAAAACTATGGAGAATTGCTACCAGTTCTGGCATGGAGGTCATGGCTACCCGAGATGCCACGATCGCACCAATTATCACTCCTGGCAAAATCATCCCTCCCAGAGTGAGGTATGCGGTTACATTGCTACTTAGGGCAGTGGCAACAAAGGCAATCAGCATCCCAAGAATCCCGTAAATATTACCTTTACGGGCGCTTTCCTGGTTAGATAATCCCCCCAGGCTGAGAATGAACAAAGCACTAGCTGCAATATAGGCAACTGTCAACAGATTATTTGACATAGTCTCCTTAGTTTTATGGTGTTCAACTTGAATGTTGAAGGTTAGTTGGTTGAAGGTTGAAGGTTAGTTGGTTGAAGGTTAGTTGGTTGAAGGTTAGTTGGTTGAAGGTTAGTTGGTTGAAGGTTGAAGGTTAGTTGGTTGAATGTTAGTTGGTTGAAGGTTGAAGGTTGTTCGCGAACAACCTTCAAACCTTGGCCTTTGGCCACGCTTCGCGAACAACCTTCAAACCTTGGCCTTTGGCCACGCTTCGCGAACAACCTTCAAACCTTCAAAGCTTCAAACCTTCAAACCTTGGCCTTTGGCCACGCTTCGCGAACAACCTTCAAACCTTCAACCTGTAACCTTTAACCGGCTAACCTATTTCTGAAACATCTTGAGCATGCGTTGGGTGACTAGGAAGCCACCGGAGATGTTGATGGTTCCAACTAAAATTGCGATCGCACCCAGAATAGTAGTAGGTGAGGTGGCTGCGCCGGAAATTTGCAGCATTCCACCAATGATGATGATGCCGCTAATGGCATTAGTAACACTCATCAAGGGGGTGTGCAGGGCTGGTTTTACGTTCCAGATCACTTGCCAGCCTACGAAGCAGGCCAGGATAAATACCGTGAAGTGGGAGAGGAAAGAAGGTGGTGCTCCGATTCCCAAGCCAACTAAGGCGAGTCCCACTAACACTGGCCAGAGCAAGCCCATGATACCCTTTGATTTCTTAGTCTCTGGCACAGACTCCTCTTTAGTTACCGCAGTCTGGGGTTCCGGTGCCGGTTTGGGAGGTGCTGGCGGTGTGGGCCGCTTGGGTGGGGGCCAGGTTACATCCCCAGCGTTTAGCACTAAGGCTCCCCGAACCACTTCATCCTCCATATCGACACGGTAATTTTCACTACCACCCATGTCCTTGAGGAGATGACAAAGGTTGGTGCCATAGAGTTGGCTAGATTGAGTCGCCATACGGCTGGGTAGGTCAGTCAAACCAATGATGGTCACACCTTTGTATTTGTAGACCTCATTGGCTTTGCTAACCTCACAGTTACCCCCTTGCTCAGCTGCCATATCTACAACCACTGAGCCTTCTTTCATACTCGCTACCATTTCCTCAGTGATCAGCAGCGGCGCTTTTTTACCAGGGATTAGGGCAGTGGTGATGATGATGTCCACTTCTTTAGCCTGTGCAGCGAACAATGCCATCTCCGCCTCGATGAACTCTTTACTCATCACCTTGGCATAGCCCCCAGATCCCGTACCGTCTTCTTTGAAGTCCAGTTCCAGGAACTCTCCCCCCATGCTTTCCACTTGTTCCTTAACCACGGGGCGGGTATCGAAGGCGCGCACAACAGCACCCAGACCTTTAGCGGTACCAATAGCAGCTAGTCCAGCTACCCCAGCACCAATCACCAACACTTTAGCTGGGGGAACTTTCCCCGCTGCAGTAATTTGCCCAGTAAAGAAGCGACCAAAGTTATTGGCTGCCTCAATCACAGCCCGGTAACCAGCAATATTGGCCATAGAACTGAGGGCATCCATCTTTTGCGCCCTCGTGATGCGGGGTACCGCATCCATAGCCAACACGGTAGCCTTACGGGTTGAGAGTTGTTCCAGCAGTTCTTGGTTTTGGGCTGGCCAGATAAAGCTGATTAAAGTGCCATTTTCCGATAGCAACTCAGACTCATGCTTGTTTAGAGTTGGATGCATCTCAGGGGGACGCACTTTTAAGACAATATCTGCCTCTGACCAAAGGCTATTTGCATCAGGAATGATTTGGCATTCTGCTTGTTCGTAAGCATTGTCAGGAAAATTAGCTGCCTCTCCTGCTCCCGATTCAATCAGCACATCAAAGCCAAGTTTCTGGAGCACCTTGGCTGTATCCGGTGTAGCAGCTACCCGGCATTCACCTGGGTAAATTTCTTTCGGGATACCAACCTTCATGCGAGTTTTGGTTGGCTGTAAATCTGACGTTTCAGCCTCTTTGGGAATGGCTAGGGTCATTGACTCTCCTTCAGTTGTCTAAATGGAATAACGACGGAAAATTCGTTGATCACTAAGGTGGGTCTAGAGGCATCAGGCAAAGGATGTCCAGACCAGCCACTTTCAGGGGCTAAGGCCACCGTATCTCCTAACATAGCTTTTGGTCATGGGTGAGAAATACTCCTTAGGTGAGTACAACAAGAATCAGGAAAACTGGCAATAATAACTGTTTTCCGTCACTATTTTCAGTAAATAGAATCAGGTAACAACTTCTTTTCCAAATGTTGTCCCTTGTTGACAATCTATCCTTCTATTTCTTTTGATTTCGAGTGGTTTTTAGCAACTGGTAGCTTCTTCCTGCTGGGGGATGTTCACCCTGTTTAGAGGATTCCCAAGTTCAACTAGAACGGGATCAGTTTGCTCCCTGACACCGCCAATGCTTTTAAGCCTGGGGGATTAACTCACTTGTGATCAGCTCACTGGCTTCCCATCTGTGCTACTTGTCGTTGTATGGTACTTGTCGTTGTATCCAACACCAGGCATCGCCTCTTGCTGAATTTGAACTGCTGGCATCAATTTCTCTATATAAATTTCCCTGACTGTTCAAATACATGTTTCCCCATAACCTGATCTCTTTTTGGATCCTATGGTGATCTGCCAAAAGAGAGGATTATTTTTAACTTGTTTTAGGAATTGTGCTGTTGCACTCAGTTGTCGTAGGTAATCTTTACTAGTCAGATCGATTTATAGGTGATGGGGTGATGGGGTGTAGTGAGTGATTAAGGTGTAGCGATAGGGTTTGAAATTGGTATTAGGGTAAGCTATCAGCTATCAGCGATTAGCGCTACGCGCACGCTACTTGAGGTGCTATCAGCTATCAGCTGTGGGCCTGTGGCCAAGCTACACCGAACAGCTTTTGAATAAAATAAGCTGACCGCTGACCGCTGACCACTGACCAGTGACCGCTGACCGCTGACCGCTGAATGCTTACGTATTAGGGATATATTGCGTATATATATATATTTTTTTTGCGTATATATATATAAGTAGTACAGTAAAAAAAACAAATAACTGTTAATTGTTAGCTCAAGTCAGCAGCATTAGATTTATGCTATCCACACAATCTTCCATCAAACGTCTGATTTCCGCGATCGCATTAGCTGGTTGTGTCTTGACCGGGCTATCGGTTCGGAGCTTAGCCCAGAGTAATCCCGGATTGGTACTCTGGAGTGGTGTTAAGCGGGAAAATATCCTGAGATACCACCTAGATTTTAACGGTGCCCCCAATTACTGGGATCGTTACCGCTTGAGAATTCCCAAGAAGAAACTGGAATTGGGAGTCGCTCAGTTTTCTATTTCTTATCCAGATTACTACGATGGTAAGTTCGACGTGGACAAAATTGAAGTGCGCGTTGACGGTAAATCCCTCCCGGTCTCTGAAGTAGTCTGGGACAAAGAGAATTATAGCGTTCAGATTTACATGGAAGAGCCAGTTCCAGCCAATGAAAATGTGGAATTAGTATTTTCCAATGTCAAAAACCCTGATGGGGGTACTTATTACTTCGTTTGTTATGTCTTAGCTGCTGGTGATATTCCACTACCCACTTATGTCGGTACCTGGATTGTGAGTATTGGTCGTTAATATAGCAATTATCTTTCCTGATGAGGTACAACTTTATGGGTTTTAGGGAACAGGGAACAGGGAACAGGGAATAGTTAAAATAGAATAGGCAAGAGGCAATAGGCAAGAGGCAAGATGGAAAAAATCCTGTGTACCTCATTATGCTAGTAAGCGCTATAGTTTTCAATTCGGTGAGGTAACTGCCACACCCTCAACACTACCTTCCTCCTATTGAATAGACCTCACGGCAAAAGTAGCGAGGTCTATTGGTTGATTGTGGTAATTTATAGCACTACGCAAGGACATTGATACAAGCACCAAAAGCTGTTGTAATCAACTTTTGCCTTTTGCCTCTTGCCTCTTGCCTTGCGCGTAGCGCTATAATTTCTCTTTGATCTCCCTTTTGTCTACATCAGTTATTATTTCGAGTCCCTCGGGAGTAGCCTTTAGGTGAAAAAGGTAGCGACCGTTGATCATATAGATTGTGGTGATAGCTCCTATAACAAAGATCAGGACTCCACAGAGCGGTAAGGAAATTTGCCAAACTGGGAAGTTGTACTTACTTGGTTTTTTCTGTTGATTCTTTAACATAGTGATTGAACACTTAGAGACGACTGTTGGAATAGCCACGATTTTCTCTTGAGTGCCTGTCTAGACGCTACAAACTATCCAGCAGGTTTTGACTCAGAGTAGAATTCCTACCCCAAAGAAGTTTTGGGCAAAATTAGTAGGCATGTTCTTTCACCGCCTACTAGCAGCTTTAGAGTCTGATCGCCAGGCTATATATTAATGTGCCTTTTCAAGGATTCTGTGACATTGACTGGCTCATTCCTCTAGAGGTGCTACTATTCAAAATTTAACCACCCTCTTTTTTTTAGATATTTTCCCGATAGGGTGTCACACTTTCTGACAGTTCTGCACATATATATAGAAGAGGCAATCTGATGATTTGCGTAGCAGATCTGCTACGCATAAAAAATAGTTCCTCTCTTCAAGTAGTAAATAGCGCTTGCTACCTTTTACTTGCAAAACAAATCCTAAAATAGGAGATACTGTACCATGGAAAAAGTAAACTATTCACCAAAAATTACCGTACCATAGAGGAAAAGTACAGAACTCAAGGAAACTACGCGGCGTTCCTAATATTGGGTATAATTGTGACCAATTTTGGAGTTTAAAAAACTCTCATATTTTACAAAAAATGGGGTAGGTTTCGGACACTCTAAAAAAAATCACGCATTAATTCCTTGATTAAGCAACGCCAACTAAGCAGGAACACAAAATTAATTACACATTTTACAAAAATCAAAGTCTTACAATGTAAAGATTACAGAGATTACGAGTAGGTAATTAATTTTGTGTAGGTGCTTATCCATCACAACTTACCCTGGTGGTGGAACACAAGTAGACAACCGTAGAAAGAACCCCCGACATTGACTACACTGTAGCTAAATCACTGCATCTTTACCACTAGCGAAAATGCATTCTCAACAAGGACAAACAGGAGGTGGTGTTAAATGTCGCCATAGGAGACCTAATCAATGGGTGAAAAAACTTTAACCCCTCGGGAAAAGTTTGAATCAGTGGTTCAACATTTAGTTAACCCAACCTCTTTAAAAACTAATGAAGCAACATCTTATGCTGCATTAATCAATGGAATAAAGAAAAACCTACGGCAATTTAATTTCCCGGATAATCAAGTAGACGATGTAATTCATAAAGCCTATTTACGGGGAATAAAACTGCTAGACTCTGGCCAAGAGATTGAAAACCCTAGAGCCTGGATCAGGGCGACTTCCTTCAATGTCATCCGTGAGATGAGCCGGAAACAAAACAAAGAGCAGTCATGGGACTCTAATTTAATAGAGCGTCAACTAGCACGACAAGCCAGCAATAGCCTTTCCTCGGCAAACTCTGAGGATGAAAACTTAAAGCTGTTGGAGCTAGCTCTTCAAAAGTTAGAGCCAAAGGACAACAAGCTAATCGTGTTACGGCACATAGAAGGCTTATCTTGGCAACAAGTAGTAAGCCATCTAGCTTCTAAGGGAGAAGATATTACTGAGGCGTCTGCCAGACAGCGAGGTAATCGTGCCCTAAAGCGTTTGCGCAAAATATTTTTTGAGCTTAAGAAGCATAATTAGTAAACAAAATCTTATGATTAGCTATAGCTAATTAGGGTGCGGAAACCGCTTGGGGGCATTCCTGATATGATTGCCCCAATCTTCCTTTATTAATTAAAATATATTTTTTAAACAATTTTCTTTGTAGACTAAATTTTTTAATAAAACTTCATCAAATAAAATTACAGGATAAATTAATTAAAATAATGAGCATAATTAAACGAAAAAACAATAAATTAGCAGAAAAATTAGCAGAAGAGTATAGCCAGCTAATAGCTCTTCCGATGTTGTCTGAATTAGAGGCAAATCGGATGGAAGAAATCCTAGAGCTAGCTAATCTTGATGAATCCCTTAACTGCTTAATTGAGGAAATTGAAATGACCGAATATTTAAAACTAGAACAGTGGAATCAAGGTCTTCGGAATTTACTCAAGGTGGTTTCCACAGATGAGCCATCCCCTACTACACCATGGCAGGACTAAACTATCTAAGGGGTGTAAGCATATGCGCTACGCGCAGGCTACGCCAACAGTGGTCAGCGGTCAGTGGTCAGCCTTGTGGCACAGGCTTCCAGCCTGTGACCTAACTCATAAGCTGAATGCTCAATGCTGAATGCTGATAGCTTGGCTTGATATATCACCCCTTAACATGGTAAGATCAAGAGTCAGCTATAGTTGGCAATCAATCCTTCATAGTATTCGTTAATAGTATTCCTCCAGCAAACCCATGACTCAACGCACTCTAGGCGGAACCAACCGTAAGCAAAAAAGAAAATCCGGTTTTCGTGCCCGGATGCGCACCAAAGATGGTCGCAATGTGATTAGAGCTCGCAGAAGCAAGGGACGGCGTCGTCTCTCCGTCTAGTCATCTAAGCATTGATGCCGACCTGCTACAAGTAAAAGGTAAAAGGTCAAGAAACAGCCATTTCCGGTGGCTTTTCTGCCTTTATCCTGATCAAGGAATTAACATTCATCAAAGATTAGAGTTAAGCATTGGGATTGCCTCAAGCGAATCGACTTAAGCACTGGCGAGATTTTAAGACAGTTTATCGCTGGGGTATTCGTCGTTCAGGGCGTTACCTAACATTACGGGGTTTACAACAGAGTACTATTCCCGCGATTGCCAAAGAAACCATTGCGCCAGAAAAATCCCTATCAAACAATCACCCTCCCTCCCGTCTTGGCATCTCCATCAGCCAGAAAGTAAGTAAGAAAGCAGTTGTTAGAAATCGGATTAAGCGGCAACTTCGAGCCGCCCTCAGGCAGTTATTACCACGCCTATCCCCCGGTTGGAAACTAGTCATAATAGTAAAACCAGAAGCTAGAGAGTGCGAATATGCACAACTTTTGAGAGAATTAGAAAAGTTGTTGGTAAAAGCAGAGGTGTTGGATGGGCATTAGAGAAGATGTATTTTATGAGGGTGGCCCCCACCGGGGAGATCTGATCATTAGCATATTGTTGGCATTTACGATTATATTCATACCTCTAACCGTAGCTGCTATTGTCAGGGCTCTATGGCTACGGTATCGCATTACCAGCCGCCGGATATCAATAACTGGGGGTTGGCGGGGACGCGATCGCTCAGATGTGATCTATTCTGAAGTTTCTAAGATTGCCACAGTTCCCCGTGGTATAGGAACTTGGGGAGATATTGTCGTTACCCTAAAAGATGGTAGCCGTTTGGAAATGCGGGCAATACCCCGGTTTAGAGAAATTTACGACTACATTGCCGAACGAACAGCAGACAAAACAGGCAAAGCTGTTAGTGCCATCAAAATGATGTAGAAAGCACATTGAAAAGAAAACCTTGACATGGGTGAGTTGCCCTGATCTGGTCTTCAGTTGCCTACATCTTGCCACCTAAATCGGCTAAACTGCTTGATGTAATTAGATCTACCTGATAAATGTCGGAAACCCGAACCGCATAGGGACGGAGATTAGTTACATTAGACACAGAAAACTTTACAATAGCGCCTAGGTTAACGTCAAACGAATGGACTTTGGTATCGGATTTATCTCCAACAACATCATGCTGCCAATCCTGGATTTCTTTTACGGGATTGTGCCTAGCTATGGTTTAGCCATAATAGCCTTGACCCTGGTGATTCGCTTTGCCCTCTTCCCTCTTAATGCTGGCTCCATTCGCAACATGAGGCGCATGAAAGTCACCCAACCCTTGATGAAGAAGCGGCAAGACGAAATAAAAGAGCGCTACAAGGATGACCCGGCTAAACAGCAGGAAGAAATGAGTAAGCTGTTCCAAGAGTTTGGCAACCCCCTAGCCGGTTGTTTGCCACTGTTGGTACAAATGCCGGTTCTGTTTGCCCTATTTGCCACCTTGCGGGGATCACCCTTTGCAAACATTAACTACGACGTCAACTTACAAATTTTTCCCCAAGAACAGCTGGAATATATCCAGCCTAAAGTCTTTACCACCAAACCCCAAAATATTTACATTACCGATGGCTTACATGAACCAGTCATCGCCCTACTTCCGGCAGGAAATAAGCTGGTAGTTGGGGAAAAAACCAAAGTAGAGTTTCAAACTGTTGAAGGTCAACCCTTAAATCAACTAATTGCTCAGCATCCAGAAACCGATATCACTCCCACTTGGCAAATAGTCAACGGAGAAGACCGCTTACGTATTCTTGAAGATGGGACACTAGAAGCCCTGATGCCTGGAGAGGTAAAGCTTCAGGGAACCTTAACGGGAATAGCTGCTAACAAAGGCTTTCTATTTATAGATGCTTTAGGAAGAGTGGGTGCTTTTGATGACGATGGCACTATCCACTGGGATATCGTAGGTATGATTCTCTTCTTTGGGATCAGTTTGTACGTCAACCAGCTGTTGTCTGGTTCAGGTGCAGGTGCAGGGCAAGCCGGTGACCAACAAAAGGTAGTTAATCAGATTACTCCAGTATTGTTTTCTGGCATGTTCTTATTCTTTCCCCTGCCAGCTGGGGTATTGATGTATATTGTTGTAGCTAATATATTTCAAACTATCCAGACTTTCATTCTATCGAGAGAACCTCTGCCAGAGAATTTGCAAGAAATAGTTGAGCAGCAGGAAAAAGAGGCAAAAAAACAAGCAGCTAAGTCTGGAGAGGGTCGAGAGGCATTGCCTTTTGAGCCCAAGCGTTCAAAGAAAAAGGCATCAAGTTAGTTTAGTATGGTAAATCAACATCAGGAGCGTGGTAAAGAGTGGTTAGAAGAACTCCTGCGATTATCTCGATTGCCCGCCAGTATAGAGGTAGCTGATGGTGACGCTCCCCTAGGAGAGCGACCCAGCTACTGGTTGACAATCGATAATAGTCAACTGACCTCGAAAGACACTCAAACTTTAATTGGTCGGGAAGGGGAAGTTATCGATTCTATCCAGTACTTAGCCAATTCCCTCCTTAACTTGGGTCATGAAGAGGAGGAACAAGCCGTTTACGTCATCGATATCGATAGCTATCGAGCCAGACGGCAAGTGGAACTTCAAGCGATCGCTGAACACGCTGCTATGAAAGTCCGTCAGACTGGGAAAGAATTTGAATTGAAATCCCTATCGGCAGCAGAGCGGCGTCAAGTCCATACCCTATTCAAGGCTTTTGAGGATTTAGAAACTCTTAGTCGAGGGCAAGAGCCAGACCGACGACTGGTGGTGCGTCGCAGGTATTGACAGATTAAGAGTTTTTATTCTATCACTGCTGATTGCACTTGGGATTCTTCCCATCACCTGGCTAACATAATGCATTAAGTCTATATCACTATATAAGTCTATAAATGGTCGCTTTTTGCTGAGTCAGGACTTACGCGCTTAAGTGGATTTCGCCCCCCTAGCCCCCCAATATTGGGGGGTAATGATGTCAAAATCCCCCAATATTGGGGGACCAACGGGGGCAAATGCGTAAGTCCTATGAGTGTTTGAGAAGCTCAAGGTTAACCATGAACGCTTAACAGTCAACTGCAAAGGATAAGCATTATGGAGGCTATCTATATTCCTGAGTTGCTCAAATTACCAGAGCAAATAGAAGTAACTCCGGTCAATCAATTCTTGGTGGATTTACAGACACTGACCCCAGTTCGAGGTCAAGTGCAAGTGGCTCATCAAGGAAATTACCTGGAGGTCTGTGCTCAAGCAGAAACGATCATTACCTTGACTTGTCACCGCTGCTTAAAACAGTACAACCACCGCCTAAGCATCGATACATCCGAATTAGTTTGGTTAGCTTCCTCAGCTGACCAACTGTCGGATGAATCCCTAGAGCAGGAGATAACTTGGGATGATTTACAAGAAACCCTTCCAGCTCAGGGGTATTTTTATCCAGACACTTGGTTATACGAACAACTATGTCTGGCAATTCCGCCACGGCAGCTGTGTGACCAAGAATGTATAGGTATCCAGATTAACGATAACAGTGAAGCACAGTTACGGGATCAACTACGGGATCAACGTTGGGGGGCTCTAGAATCCCTGAAGAGAAAACTTCCTGGATAGTGAGTTGCCTGGTAGTATAATGCTGAAGGTAAATCGGTCAGGGAGTTACTAGCAGCCGAGCGGTTATCCAAGTTTATTGGAAATAAAAAATGCTATGTTTAAAGTTTAATTATTTTTTTCTAGTATTTATTTTTTGAGTAATTGGCTCCTATATAGGAATCCGTTTAGGAATTGTCAGAATTTTTGACGCTATATTCCCTGCTCCCTGCTACCTGTTCCCTGTTCCCTGTTCCCTTTGCTATATGAATTTCAATGACGAGTTTGAGCTTCTGCTACGTGCTCGCTACCCTTTGTTATATATTCCCACTCTAGAAGAAGAGCGAGTAGAAACAGCGATCAAGCAATCCGCTAAACGTTTGGGTAATCGTGGTGTCTATATCTGGGATTTTGTGGATGGTTACCAGGGAAATCCTAATGATATCGGCTTTGGACGCCGCAATCCCTTACAAGCCTTAGAATTTTTAGATAGAATTGGAGAAAGTGCTGCTGCAATCTTTGTATTAAGAGATTTTCACCGATTCTTAGAAGATGTATCAGTTGCTCGTAAACTCAGAAATCTGGCACGTACCCTCAAATCCCAGCCTAAGAATATAGTTATCGTTACCCCCCAAGTGTCGGTTCCCTCGGATTTAACCGAAGTGCTGACAGTGCTGGAATTCCCCTTACCAACGGCATCGGAAATTAAAGCTGAGGTGAAACGTTTGTTGGGGGCAACGGGTCAAAATCTGACTGAAAAAATCATTGATGAGCTGGTGCGCTCGGCTCTTGGTCTTTCCTTAGAAAGAATTCGTCGAGTATTAGCTCGTGGGATTGCCTCTAATAATGCAATCCAACCTTCAGATGTAGAACTGATTTTAGAAGAAAAGCGCCAATCTATTAGGCAAACCCAGATCCTAGAGTTCTACCCAACCCAAGAAAAAATTTCCGACATCGGTGGCTTAGACAACCTCAAAGACTGGCTACTGCGACGGGGTGGAGCATTTACAGAACAGGCGCGACAATACGGGTTACCTCATCCTCGTGGTTTACTCTTAGTGGGGATTCAAGGAACTGGGAAATCGTTAACTGCAAAAGCGATCGCAAACCACTGGCATCTACCCCTGCTACGTTTAGATGTCGGTCGTCTATTTGGTGGCTTAGTAGGGGAATCAGAATCCCGTACTCGGCAGATGATTCAGCTAGCCGAAGCTCTCGCGCCCTGCATCCTCTGGATTGATGAAATTGACAAAGCCTTCTCTGGTCTATCCTCTAAAGGGGATGCAGGCACAACCAGTCGTGTCTTTGGTACCTTTATTAGCTGGTTAGCTGAGAAGAAATCCCCAGTATTTGTGGTCGCTACTGCCAACAATATCCAAGCCTTACCCCCAGAAATGCTTCGCAAGGGTCGATTTGACGAAATCTTTTTTGTTGGTTTGCCTAACCAGGAAGAACGTCGTGCTATTTTCGATCTACACCTATCCCGGCTGCGACCTCATAATCTCAAGAGTTATGCTTTAGACCGATTAGCCTACGAAACCCCTGATTTTTCCGGAGCAGAAATTGAGCAGACCCTGATCGAAGCCATGCACATCGGCTTTAGCCAAAACCGAGACTTTACCACAGATGATATTCTCGAAGCCGCTAGCCAAATTATCCCCTTAGCACGGACAGCCCAAGAGCAAATCCAATTCTTACAGGATTGGGCAGCTGCCGGAAAAGCTCGTATGGCTTCTCGCAATACCCCCTTAAATGATCGCATTCAGCGCCAACTCCAGTAAGTAATAATATATAGCAGTTCTCAATTGGGTGAGAAACTTCATCCTGGCTTAATGGGAGTAGGGAGTAGGGAGTAGGGAGTAGGGAGTAGGGAGTAGGGCTAATAAAATTGACTTGACCTGATAAGTATGATCGACGCTATCGATTAATGTCAACTAGATTAATTTAGAATTTTATCATTAACTGTTGCTAGAACAATCTGTTAACCTTGGCCTTTCGGCCACGCAATCGCGTTCACCCTTCAACCTGTTAACCTTGGCCTTTCGGCCACGCAATCGCGTTCAACCTTTAACCTGTTAACCTTGGCCTTTCGGCCACGCAATCGCGTTCAACCTTTAACCTGTTAACCTTCAACCTTCAACCTGTTAACCTTCAACCTGTTAACCTTCAACCTGTTAACCTTGGCCTTTCGGCCACGCAATCGCGTTCAACCTTTATTTTTAATAGCTTCCCATGAATCTGTCCAAGATAGCTCAGTTTATCATTGGTTTTATTCTTGGCATTGCCATCTTAGCAGGTGCTGCTGTTGGTACAGTTTATTACTTCTTTACTAAACTAGCAGCTGAGCCTGAAAAACCCGTCTTTGCTGAGGAGCGACCCAACACCTCACCATCACCAAAAGCTCAACCCACCAGTTCATCTGGGCAGTCTAAACCAGCAACAACTCCCAAACCCATTCCTAGTCCTAGTCCTTTACCAAAACTGGAACCGGGTGCTTATCGAGCCAGTGTTACCTGGCCACAGGGGTTGATTCTTCGGGACTCCCCTAGCCTGAACGCTCAACGCATAGGTGGTATTGGCTACAATCAGACCCTGATCATCCTCGGATACAGTGATGATAAGCGATGGCAGAGAGTACGCTTGCCTGGTAGTGACCAAAAAGGTTGGGTTAAAGCAGGTAATGTTAAAAAAATCAACTAATAGTTTTGAGGAACACTCAACACTCAATACTTAATCAATACTTATAGCGTTGCTCATAGCTATGAGGTACACATTATTTTTTCCCACTTCCGACTTCCGACTTCCGACTTCCCTGCTCCCTGCTCCGAAGTCCCTGCTCCGAAGTCCCTGCTCCGAAGTCCCATTAACCCAGAGATTTGTACCTCATGGGTATAAGACTTGGTATAATAAGTCTGGTTATTGTTAAGAAAATTAGCTAAATATTAATCTTGATTGCAATATTGCCGATCTAGCTTCAAGGCCAGAATCCAGAATGATAGGGTTATGAAACTAACTTTTAACACCATCAAAAAAGTTAAATTTCTACCTAACTGAATTTCTGGCTAACAAGTTTATGTACAACAAAAATACAAATAAAGATCTTTTGGGTGCTGCTGTTACTGCTGCTTTGGGTGCAGGGATTGTCACTTCCTTTGCCGTCAGCCAAGGTCAACACCCAATGATTGCTATAGGAATTACTGCTATGGCCGGATTAGTTGGTGCCTTGTTACATCAGGCTGACTTAGTATAAACGAAAGGCATGTATATTTTTGTTGTAAATCTATAACTCAGGGGCGGGGGCGCGGGGACATGGAGAGATGGGGGAGATTTTTATTAAGGGCTAGCCACTGTTGACGATTTTCTACAAATATCTTGCAGTATCTAAAAAAATATGTTATACTTTGATTAGGATTATAGTGTCATTGAAAACATTCTGTAACTTGAATTGAAGCCGAAAACCAAAGCTTTAATGATAGTGGTTGCGTTTTCTATTAAACACAGATTTATGCGCCTTGAGCGGAACAAAACCGATCTTGGCCTTGGGAGATACCCCCTGGCTGCTTAAGCAGCTTGCATTAGTGGGCTAAAATCTGCAAAGTAGATTTTGGTAGCTAAAAAGTATCGGTAAATATTATCCTGAAATGATATTAGCCTTCAATGGTCGTATTTTTGCAAAAGCGATGCAGCGAAGTAGCTCGGTAAAAGGAGGTCACCCCATGAGCGACGGCATCAACACAGTGAGATGCACCCAACGAAAGTCCTATGATAAGTAATTAACAACTTCCTAATTCTGTAGTGGGCTAATTGGAACAAACCAAAAGATTCTGCTCACCCTTAGCAGGAAACCCGTTAGACATCCATCCATTAACAGGATCAGTTATTCTTGCCCACTCGCGCCCTTGGAAGTCCTGGAAAAATTGCTCTTGAGAGGGACGGTTGATCAGTGTTACTTTCACGCCATTGGAAACAAGACCCCGTCGGGAAGAGTTAATATTCGGTCTGCTACGGACAGCTATACCTCCAGAACCATCATATACAACTTGGCGGCAGAGATATGATGGTGTTTGAGTAGAGGATAATCTTTCTATCCCCTGACAGGACTTGAGATCTTTAGCTCGGACAAATCCAGGAATGGGGGAGTTGATCGCGATCCAACCATTTTTACTAGGGTTGTTTTCGGCCAGAATAACTTGTTCATTAGGAGCTAAGGTTCTGATTGGGTTAGAGGTTGATCGCTGTTTGTAGATAAACATTGACTCCGCAGCTTGGCGGCAGAGAGATTGTGTTTGAGTAGGGCGTACTCCTCCTATCCCCGGCGGACACAGCTTCAGATATTTGGCTTCGACAAATCCAGGAATGGGGGAGTTGATCGCGATCCAACCATCTTTGCTAACCTTGTTTTCGGCCAGAATAACTTGTTCATCAGGTTCTAAGGCAATCATTGGGTTAGAGATTGATCGCTGTTTGTAGATAAACATTGATTCAGCAGCAGCGCGACATTGATCCATCAATCCCTGAGCCAGTTGAAATTTCCCTTGAGTCTGGGCTTGGGTTGGTTTGGCCGAGGAGATGCTGTTGGAGGAATTGGTGTTGGGAATTACGGTAGCTCTAGCCCCTACTCCCCCTAAACTGCTCAAGACTAAAGCTAAGAGGGGGAGAAACATACTCCAGTGACGAATAGTGATCATGATTTAAAACTATTGCGTTATGGTTATAGAGTAGAATTGCTCTGTTTTGGTAAGAGTCTTGCTCTATAACTACATGCTTTACTATCGGATTACGTAAAATTTCTGAGATTCTGTTGTCCGAAACATTACCAATGCTCTACTGTGATTTGTTAGACTAACGGTAAAAGTTTCCTTGGAATGATCATGGAGACCCTTGCCTATCTTCATCTTGCCTTAAGCGAAGAAGAACTAGCTTATACTCCTGCAGTTTTGACGGAGTCGAATCAAACATTGTTTCAGTGGCTCAAGGAGTATAAGCTAGTTACTCACCATCGGATTTATTTACTGTTGCTAGTTGCCATACTTAGCATTGTGGGGATGGCAGAAGAAGCCCTAGCCCAAAGGGTGCTGCGGGAAGGTCGTAGGGGAGCTGATGTAACACAGGTTCAGCGTCGTTTGCGAGAACTCGGGTATTTCAATCGGCAACCAACTGGCTATTTTGGTTCAATTACTAAAAATGCTGTGATTCGGTTCCAACGAAAAAAGGGGCTTCCTGCTGATGGGGAAGTCGGACCACGAACCAGAGCACTACTCTTTCCATCACAAACCAGAGTAGCACCATCCGGTAGGAATGTTAATCAATTTGGACTCAGACGAGGGTCTGGTGGATCAGCTGTTACTAAACTTCAGCAACAGTTGGCAGATCTGGGGTATTTCAATGCCAACCCAACCGGCTACTTTGGTCTGGCCACAGAAAAAGCAGTGATTCGATTTCAAAGATACTATGGTCTCAGGGCCGATGGGGTTGTGGGATCACAAACTAGAACAGCACTATCTAATCCATTATTTACTCAACCAGAATCGTTTGGAGTCCTGCCTGGGAAGATGCCTGTTCCTCTTGCTGACAATAGCCGTCAAGAACCCATAGCATTTGGTACTCCTATCCGTAGCAGTGAACTACGACGAGGCGATCGCGGTCCAGAGGTTAGACGGCTTCAGGAAGCGTTGAGGTCTCGAGGGTTTAAACCCGGTGCTATTGATGGGAGCTATGGCGGACAAACTGAGGATGCAGTGTTTAAATTTCAGATACGTAATAATAATCTACTTCCAACCGGTATAGCTGATTTACAAACCCTGCAAGCATTGGGACTTATTGATCTAATTTCTGAACCTGAGAAGAATCGCTATGTGGTGGTGATCCCCATTCAAAATGATAATGTGCTGCGTGAAGTGCTACGTCAGACGACTCTGACTCGTGAGAATATATCTGATAACGGTCGAGGCGGTTATTTTAATGCTGGAGCTTTTTCTAGCCGTAGTGAAGCGGAAAGTCGTTCCTATGAATTGCGATCGCAAGGATTTGATGCCCGGGTAGCCTATTTTTAAGTAAGCTTAAGTCCACTAACAACGAAATAGATCGGGGTGCTCCCTGAGATACTTAACCTCAGGTATTGATAAATTCAATAAATTTTGAACAACTAGAACCCATGGGACTTGGGATAGCTAGGGTGATAGCTAGGATAAGAATAGCTAGGATAAGATTAGTAATAAGCCCACACTTTCCTAATAGGTAAGAAGTTAATAGGTAAGTGTGGGAGTATGTCACCAAGGGATTAGCTCAAAGCTTCCAGATAATCCCGAACTCGGTTACGGCGCTTGGGTTGCCGCAACTTTTGTAACGCCTTAGCTTCAATTTGGCGTACCCGCTCCCGAGATAAATCCAAAGCGCGACCAATCTCAGCGAGAGAGTAAGGCTGATTATCTCCCAAGCCAAACCGCATCCGAATCACATCCCGTTCACGGTTGGTTAGATCGGCTAGGAGTTGCTGTAAATCCCGTTGTAAGGCTTCTCGCATCAACACTTCTTCTGGAGAGGTTTCCTCAGTTTCGAGTAAATCTCCCAGTTCGGTGTCTCGTTCCTTACCAACTTTAATTTCCAAAGAAACAGAGCGGGGTACTCGTAGTAATACTTCTCGTACCTGAGCCGCAGTCATTTCTAATTCCACAGCAATATCGTCAATGGTTGCTGTGCGCCCACGTTCCTGGGAAATCTTCCGTTGGGCTTTTTTGATTTTATTGAGCTTCTCAGTAATGTGAACTGGCAGGCGAATGGTACGGCTTTGGGTAGCGATCGCTCTGGTGATTCCTTGACGGATCCACCAGTAAGCATAGGTGCTAAATCGGTAGCCTTTGGTCGGGTCAAATTTCTCAACCGCTCGCTCTAATCCCAGAGTTCCTTCCTGAATTAAGTCTAGGAGTTCCAAGCCACGGTTTTGATACTTCTTCGCTACTGACACTACCAGACGTAGGTTAGCTTTGATCATGTGTTCCTTAGCTTGGAGCCCTTCAGCTTGTACCTGCTCTAGCTCTTTGGATGTTAGTTCGGCTAACTCTGCCCAACGCAGTTTACCAGCTGACATACTCGGCTTCAGTTGAGAAACGTCAATTCCTGCAGCGGTTGCCCACCGTTCTAAGGAAGGACGGTGACCTAACTGGGACGCTAGACGATCATGGGTTTCAATCAGGTGGACAAAGCGCTCCATGACTTTATCTTCGGATATAGCCGATTTATTGCGCAGCCGTAGTAGTTTCATGTAGCGCTGAACTTTTTGAGCTTCCGAGACTTCCTCATCTCGCCTCAGTAGACGAACCCGACCAATTTCCTGGAGATATAACCGAACTAGGTCGGTGGTGCGACGGGTGCTATTTTTGGTTAAGCTAGCCGCGTCTACACCCTCAATCTCCACATCAACTAAGTCATCCACTGATCCTTCCCCATCGTCCCTTGGGCCATTAAGCTCAAAGCTATAGGCAGAAGTCTCGTGATCTAATTCTGTGTCGGCATAGAAAGGAGTGGCTGGCATAATGATCTCTCGATTACAACCAGTGACAACACGGAATTGTGTTTGTCACACTTAGTACTAGAATTCCCACCCATGATGACCGGAGAAACAGCTACTAAAATTTTTTTTCCGGCAAGACTTACCGGTTATCCCTGGTAGCCCTTATTAGTATCCGTAGCTAACGGTTCACCCGATCTGTCCACCCTACCTTGCCGCATTTAGCTTAAGGTCTATAGATGGCTAAAGGAACAGGATCTCCTGATTTCAGCTATTTTAGAAGTAACTCTATAGGTAAATAGAGACCTTGGTCAAAAGCTGTATTAATCTACAGTGCGCATCATGGGGATTCCAGAAAGATTCTCGCTAATTCAAGAAAAAATTTTATTTATGGGTATCAGGGACTAATATCAAGGACTAAGCAGTAGGCAAGCTACTTGCGGAGATCCTTTGCTCGAATGGGTTTTAAGAAACAACGAACTTATGAATAAGTGCATACACATAGTTCAAAATTGCCAAATTATTGCCGAATTACCAGAGTTATCAAATATTAGTGCCACCTAGCTATGTTGCCAGATTGGCCATGGCATTACAAAACTTTATAAAATTTTACTAAAGTTTGCAATGTCTTGATGCAGTCGCTTTAGCTCAAGCAGTGGCATGTCTCTAAAGATTCTATATTTTCAGAATGCCTGATAGACAACAGCAAAATGTCTCAATTTTTGTCTCAGTTTTTTGTCATAGACAACAGCAAAATGTCTCAGTTTTTTGTCTGAGTTTTCCTGTCTGAGTTTTAAAGCAGGCGAGCTTCCGGAGCAGGAGAGCTTTCGCACTCAGGCAGCAAGGGATACTAGCTGGTGCAAGTAAATTTTTCATGATCATTGCGATACTCTTAAGGCCAAAGGCCACGCGGGGCGCGTTCAGAGCCGCTACGCGAACGCATTCGAGATCAGACCATTATTCTGGCTTAGTATCTCGTAACATTAGAGCTTCAACAGCAGCTTGGGGGGTAATCTCCCCTTGGAGCAATCGATGGACTTGATAAGTAATGGGTACTGAAATTCTTTTGAGCTTAGCTCGTTCCATCACAACCTTTGTAGTGTTGACCCCTTCTGCTGTTCCCTCCAAGTTGGCCAGAATATCTGCAAGTTTCTGACCCTGAGCGAGCTGATAACCAACTTGATAATTGCGACTGAGGCGACTACTACAGGTTGCCAGTAAATCTCCTAGTCCCGACAAACCGTAAAATGTTTCTACCTTAGCACCCCAATCTGTACCAATACGAATCATTTCTGTAAGTCCACGGGTTAGCAAAGCTGCTTTGGCATTTGTGCCTAGTTGTAAACCATCACAGGTTCCAGATGCGATCGCCATTACATTTTTGAGGGTACCCCCTAGTTCTACACCGAGGGGGTCTCGATTGGTGTAAACCCGGAAATTTGGCGAAGAAAACACCTGTTGTAGTCTCTGAGTTGCTTTTACATCTGTGCTAGCTACTACTGTAGCGGCTGGGAGTTCTTGTTTAATTTCTTTGGAAAGATTGGGACCCGATAGCACCGCTACAGGATTGTTGGGAAATTCAGCTTGCCAGATTTGAGAGGGAGTACGGGTAGTTTGCAAATCTAACCCCTTAGTCGCTGTGACCAAGATCACGTCAGAAGATACTGATAAACACTTTAGCTGTTGCGCTACAGAATTTACCCCCGACATGGAAACAGCAGACAAGATAATAGTGCTAGATTTTATAGCATCTGCTAATTTTGTCTGACTCCGACGGGACCACAAACAAACCTGATCACCGTTTTTAGAGGCTAGGCTATTGAGGGCTGTACCCCAAACACCAGCTCCGATTATAGTGATTTTGGTCATTTGTTATTTGTTATTGCAGTTCTCAATTAGGTGAGGTGCTTTCGCCCTGGGGAGTAGGGAGTAGGGAGTAGGGAGTAGGGGTAAGAACATTGAATTTACCTGATCAGTATAATAAACGCTTTCTTGGTTAGTTGTTAGTTTCAATTGTTTTGCAACCATGAAAGCGTTCATCGGGGATACCGCTGCATTAATTCTCGAACTTGCTCGGCATGATAGGAACTGCGGGTGAGGGGAGAAGAAACAACTTGCAGGAAACCGAGGGATTCACCATACTCTTTCCAAGTATCAAATTGTTTAGGGGTTATGAATTCAGCAATTTTTAGGTGTTTTTGAGTGGGTTGAAGATACTGACCAATAGTTAAGATGTCGCAGTCTACTTGCCTTAGATCTGCCATGACTTGCCGGACTTCAGCATCAGTTTCTCCTAAACCTGCCATTAGACCAGATTTGCTGTAAACTGATGGAGCCAAGTTTCGCGTCCGCATCAGTAATTCGAGGGAACGCTGATAATCCCCTTGAGGCCTTACTTTCCGATAGAGTCGGGGTACTGTTTCTGTATTGTGATTGAGGACTTCGGGTTTAGCTTGAAGAATCGTTTCGAGGGCATCCCAGTTCCCGCACAAGTCTGGGATTAAAACCTCAATAGTGGTATCAGGTGAGACCAGGCGAATGGCTTCAATGCACTGTACAAACTGGGAAGCACCACCATCAGGTAAATCATCCCGGTTGACAGAGGTAATAACTACATGATTTAAACCCATGCGCTGCACGGCTTCTGCTAGGCGTGTGGGTTCAGTGGAGTCAAGGGCTTTGGGTTTTTTCTCAAAGTCAATATCGCAGTAGGGACAAGCACGGGTGCAGGCTGGTCCCATAATTAAAAAGGTGGCGGTACCAGCATTAAAGCACTCTCCGATATTGGGACAAGAGGCTTCTTCACAGACAGTATTGAGTGCTAAATCTCTTAAGGTTTCTTTAATATTGCCGACACGCTGCCATTGGGGCGCTTTGACTCGCAACCATTCTGGTTTAACTACCACTCTTGGTTATACTCCAACTATATATATATATAAATTTAAGTTACGTTACTTTAATCTTGATCCTAGCAAGCTAGGGGCGGATTGCCCCTAAGGCATGATAAAATAGATGAAATCTTAAATTATGGCTTTATCGGGATGTAGCGCAGTTTGGTAGCGCACTTCGTTCGGGACGAAGGGGTCGCAGGTTCAAATCCTGTCATCCCGATTGTGCTTTTGGACTAACTATAAAGGTTAGCTGGTTACAGGTTAGCCGGTTACAGGTTAGCCGGTTCTTAAACCTTGGCCAAAAGGCCACGCAATCGCGTTCAACCTTAAACCTTCAACCTTAAACCTTCAACCTTAAACCTTCAACCTCTTCAACCTTCAACCTCTTCAACCTTAAACCTCTTCAACCTTAAACCTTCAACCTTAAACCTTCAACCTCTTCAACCTTCAACCTCTTCAACCTTAAACCTCTTCAACCTTAAACCTTCAACCTTCAACCTTCAACCTCTGAATAAAGTTCCATCACCTTAGTGATAGGCATTCGCGATCGCACTCCCAAAGTCAAAAGGGAAGTATGTCCTTGATTTAAATGGTCAGTTGCGGCACAGCCAATCATTGCGGCATTATCGGTACAAAACTTCAGGGGAGGGAAAATAACTCGCAAATTATGCTCAGTTGCTGCAGCTTGCAACTGTTGTCTCAATCCACTATTGGCAGCCACCCCACCCCCAACCACAATCGTGTCCAGACCATAGTCGAGAGCACAAGCAATGGTACGCTTGGTAAGCGATCGCACTACGGTTTCCTGAAAGCTGGCAGCAATGTCGGTCACTGGAATTTCTGAGTGTTCCTGCTCGAATTTTTGCACCAGCCTTAGCACCGCTGTCTTCAAACCGCTAAAACTGGAGTCATAGGGATGATAACCACCAGTAGGAAGGGAAATCTTACCTTCTGGCAAGGGAAAGGCTTTGGGGTTGCCCTCTCGTGCTAACTTATCTATAGCTGGTCCTCCGGGATAGCCTAACTTTAATAATCGTGCTACCTTATCGAAGGCTTCACCGGCAGCATCGTCACGGGTTGCCCCCAGTATCTCATAGCTACCACAGGTTTTGACATAAATTAAGCTAGTGTGACCGCCAGACACCAAGAGACTCAAAAATGGTGGTTGTAGTTCTGGCTCACTGAGATAGGTGGCGTAAATATGACCTTCTAGATGATGGACACCCAGAAACGGCTTGTGGTGAACCATGGCCAGGGTTTTGGCAGCTGTGACCCCCACTAGTAGAGAGCCCACTAAGCCGGGAGCGCAGGTAGCAGCAATGCCGTCAATTGCTGCCCAGTCCAGTTGAGCTGCTTCTAGGGCTTGCGCGATCGCATGATTGATGGTTTCTAGATGGCTACGGGATGCTACCTCTGGCACCACACCGCCATACTGCCGATGCATAGGAATTTGGGAAGTAACGATATTGCTACAACATTTACGATTTTTAACAATCGCCACAGCTGTTTCATCACAACTGGTTTCTATTGCTAAAACACAAGCCATTCACCAATGACCTTTATTGAAACACTACTTTTAGTTAATTAAACTTTACTAGATACACGGCTCAGAGTAAGATTGCCTGAGTGTACAAATAATTTGATCTTTTGGTTTGTACAAAAAACTTTTTGTTTCTTAACAAAAGGAGACACTTTCTATGCGACGATTGTTAGCTTTAATTTTTGCCGTCTCTGTTTGGTTTTGCGCCATCAGCCCAGCCTCTGCTTCTTTGGATCATCTCACCCCTTGTAGTGAGTCTGCTGCATTTCAAGCCCGGAAGGCTGAGTTCGTAAACACTACAGCTGACCCCAATTCCGGTGCGAACCGATTTGAGCGGTATTCTCAAGCACTTTGTGGTGATGAGGGATATCCCCGCTTGATTGTGGATGGTCGTTTCTCCCATATGGGTGACTTCCTGATTCCTAGCTTACTCTTCCTCTATATCACTGGCTGGATTGGCTGGGCAGGTCGCAGCTATCTACAAGCGATTCAAAAGGGTAAGAACCCAGAACAAAAAGAAATCATCATTGAAGTCCCCTTGGCATTTAGTAAGATGCTATTGGCTGCCTCATGGCCTTTGTTAGCATTCAAAGAAATCACCACTGGTGAAATGTTTGCTAAAGATGATGAGATTCCTGTCTCACCACGCTAGCAATCATACTTAGACTCCCTCGCGGGAACGCTTTTAGCACTGAAAAGTTAGCTAAAAACTACTGTCGTTCTCGCTAATCAAATTTTCGCGCTTTTATAGACAGGGCATTATCTTGATGTGCCAAAATGTCTTAAAATAGTTACCGATTTTAGGAGAATGTTCCATGCAGGATTTAGTTAAGTATTTGTCCCTAGCACCAGTGTTATTGGCTGTTTGGATGACCATTACAGCTGGAATTTTGATTGAATTTAACCGCTTTTTCCCGGATCTACTTTTCCATCCGTTGTAATTAGCAAGAATGGGTAAAAATTGAAATAATTCATTCCGGACTAGTAGTAGGTAAGCTAATTAATTTGTAGCTCCTACCCCAGTTAGCTGAATTATTAAAATTTACCCTAAAAAACCTTTTGATAATTTGACAAAAATAATTCAGAGTGCAGAATCCGTAATCCAGAAGTAGGGTCGAAGATTTCTGAACTATTTCTGAATTATTAAGTGGCTGAATCCTGAATTTAGCAACTAATAATTCTGCATTCTGAATTGATAATTCAGAATTCAGTTGACTTTTTGTAAAATTGTTTGAAATGGCAAATCTGGCACTGCTGAGTGTATCTGACAAAACTGGACTAATCGACTTTGCCCGTCAGCTAGTAGAAGAATTTGAATTTGATTTAATCAGCAGTGGCGGAACGGCTAAAGCCTTGCAATCAGAAGGTTTGCCGGTAACGAAAGTGTCTGATTACACTGGCTTTCCAGAAATTTTGGGTGGCAGAGTGAAAACCCTACATCCACGAATTCATGGTGGAATTTTGGGAAGGCGAGATTTGCCCGAAGATGTGGCAGAAATGGAGACAAACCAGATTCGTCCCATTGATTTGGTGGTGGTGAATCTCTATCCATTTGAACAGACTGTTGCTAAACCGGACGTGAGTTTAGCAGAAGCAATTGAAACTATCGATATCGGTGGTCCAACACTGCTGAGGGCAGCTGCGAAAAACTATGCTCACCTGACAGTGCTGTGTAATCCTAGTCAGTATCAGGATTACTTAGAGGAGTTGCGCCAGAATGGAAATCAACCATCAATCGAATTCCGTCAGGCTTGCGCTATAGAGGTTTTTGGTCATACCGCTGCCTATGACCATGCGATCGCATCCTACCTGATCGGCTACGAAGATCCAGTGTCCCTACCAAAACGATTTACCTTATCTGGACAACAGCGCCAATCTCTACGCTATGGCGAGAATCCCCATCAACCGGCATCGTGGTATCAATCCGGAACGGTTCCTACTGGTTGGGCTGCAGCCACTAAACTTCAGGGTAAGGAACTCAGTTACAACAACCTGGTGGATTTAGAAGCTGCACGGCGGATCATTAATGAATTTACTGACACTCCAGCCGCAGCAATTCTCAAGCACACCAATCCTTGTGGGGTAGCGTTGGCAGAAACCCTATCGCAAGCCTATCAGAAAGCATTCAATGCTGACTCTATTTCTGCCTTCGGTGGAATTGTGGCATTAAATCAACCCATTGATGCTGCTACAGCTGTTGCGTTAAAGAAAACTTTCTTAGAATGTGTAGTCGCACCAGGCTGTGAACCAGAAGCTCAAGAAATTCTCAGTGCTAAGTCGAAGCTAAGGGTGTTGCTATTACCAGACTTACAGACGGGATCAAAGCAAACTGTGAAAGCTATTGCAGGGGGGTTTCTGGTACAAGCTGCTGATGATGCCATGGATAATCCTGAGAATTGGCAAGTGGTGACCCAAAAGCAACCTACTCCTGACCAAATGGCAGAATTATTATTTGCTTGGAAGGTGTGTAAGCATGTTAAATCTAATGCCATTGTCGTGACACGCGATCGCACAACCTTAGGTGTGGGTGCCGGTCAAATGAATCGGGTAGGTGCAGTCAATATAGCTTTAGAACAGGCTGGAGAAAATAACAAAAATGCGATCCTTGCTAGTGATGGATTCTTCCCCTTCGATGACTCAGTGCGGACAGCTGCTAAAGCAGGGATTGAGGCAATTGTGCAACCAGGTGGTAGCTTACGAGATCAAGACTCGATTCAGGCAGCAGATGAACTGGGATTAATCATGGTGCTCACCGGTATGCGCCACTTTTTACATTAGTTATTTAAATTATCCAGAAGAAATAGTCGTGATTCGGAGCAAATTTATCGAACACTAATTTTGCTCCGAATCGCCCATTGTTAGTCATTTCATTTGATTGAAGCCGACTAATTAGTCAGGTATGAAAGACACTTATTGGCTTAGTTTTCAGTAAATGCGCCTTGTATTTCCCTATTTCCGTATTTACCCAAATCCCTATCACCCAAAATTGTTAACTTATTGTATTTTGAAACACACCTGAAGTGCTTAAGGGAGCGAAACTAAGTCAACTGCCTAAGTCCTTTTGACAAAAAATACATAATAAATTCAATATTGATGAGTATTTATCTTTTAAAATTTAGGCATATAATAATATAAAGTGGTGATGAGAATGGTAAAGTTATGCAACTATGTAAAGAGGCCTTAGGAATTCTCAAAGAAACTAGTCGAACTTTCTACATTCCAATTAGTTGCTTACCAGGAGGGTTACAAGAATCTGTTGCTTCTGCATACTTGTGTATGCGTGCAATTGACGAAATTGAAGATAATTTTGATCTTGATCACCCTACCAAGGCTTCACTGTTGCGAAAAATTAGTTTCGGTCTACAAGGTATAGGTAATGGATTCAGTGCCTCGGAATTATCTTTAGCCTTGAGTAAGCACGAACAGCCACTTCCAGAAGTAAGCATTCGCATTGGTGAATGGGCAATGCTAGCACCGGAAACCATTGCACCTCGCATTTGGGAAGCTAGCGCAGCTATGGCAGATCGAATGGCAGCTTGGGCTGAATGCGGTTGGGAAATTAATACAGAAATGGATTTGGATGCTTATACTTATAGCGTTGCCGGGTCTGTAGGATTGTTACTTTCTGATTTATGGGCTTGGTATGATGGTACCCAAACTAACCGTAGTTATGCAGTTGGTTTTGGTCGGGGTTTACAAGCAGTCAACATTCTACGTAACCGCTCTGAAGATTTGACAAGGCAAGTGGATTTTTTTCCCAACGGCTGGGGCGAAGAAGAGCTACAAAAATATGCTCGGAGAAATCTCTATTTAGCTGATGCTTACACCAATGCTCTGATGAAGAATAGTCCAGCCAGAAATTTTTGCCAAATTCCCCTAGCATTAGCTCATGCAACCCTTGATGTTTTAGCCCTCGGACAATCTAAACTAACCCGCAGTGCAGTGATGGGTATTGTTGAGGAATTAACAACTAAGTAGATCGGTATAAAAGTGTTCTATTCTATTAGGAATAGATAAGCGATCGCTCAAGAACAACACACTGTCATTTTTTTTGCTGAGCTTCAATGGGGGTAAACCCTAGATTGTGTAAGGCTTTCAGTGACTGCGATCGCCATCTTTGTCAAAAATGCAGCAATAGCGCTTCTGATATTGAGTACAACACAAATCAACTTTACGGGCGCACACCGTGCGCCCAATTGCTTATGGTCGATTACATAAGACCTAGTTGTTGCAGAATTCCGTTACCAGTCAGCAACTCGGTAGCCAAGCCAATGGCGAAACCAAGCATTGCCAAACGGCCATTCCAAGTTTCAGCAAAGTTGGTGAAACCGAACTTAGATTCTTGCTCTTGAGTCATTGTTATAGATCTCCTAGCTCTTTGTTAGCTTCTGTAATATAAGTTAACCTATTTTGGAAAAAGTTGCAACATTTATTTATATGTTTTTTCCATAAATATGGTATATGATGATACGCTTTGCCTGAAGTAGGCATAACTGGAGGCTATGGGGAGATATGGTTAAGGGTTAACAGGTTGTTCGCGTAGCGTGGCCAAAGGCCAAGGTTAACCGGTTGAAGGTTGTTCGCGTAGCGTGGCCAAAGGCCAAGGTTAACCGGTTGAAGGTTGTTCGCGTAGCGTGGCCAAAGGCCAAGGTTAACCGGTTTACCCTTGAAGGTTCTTGAAAGTTGAACGCGAACGCGTGGCCAATAGGCCAAGGTTAACCGGTTGTTCGCCTGTGGCGTTCGGTGTAGGGTAGGTTGTTCGCGTAGCTTGGCCAATAGGCCAAGGTTCTAAGCAGCAACCAGCAACACCGACTAACCTTCAACCGACTAACCTTCAACCGACTAACCTTCAACCGGTAACCTGATAACTTGCAACCGCAATCAACTAATACCTTTGATTGCTACTTGGTCAGTTAAGATCAATCGCAATATCACCCTGTGCTGCTGACCATGAACTCCGCACGTTTCCTGATCCTGCAACTACTGATGACTACGGTAGTAGCCTGTGCTTCAACTAGCACCTCAACTCAAGCACCTGCTGCACCGATTTTACAAAAGTCCTCGTCTGAGGAATCTCCCCAAATTGCTCAGGCACCTACACAAACAAATGCTTTATTGACAAAAACCCTAATCGATACCAAACCCCTGACACCCCAACGGATTCAAATTACCCTGAATGATTTACCCCAACCCTTTGCTACTTCTAGCGCCTCTCGACCTCCAAATGTTGTAGCAGTACCATCCAACCCAAGCCTAAAAGTACCAGCGGGTTTCCAAGTGAACGTATTTGCTGATGGGTTAGACCGTCCCCGCTGGCTAGCACTTACTCCCACTGGGGATATCTTGGTCACAGAAACTCGGGCAAATCGTATTCGTTTATTGCGCGATCGCAATGGTGATGGAGTTGCTGATGTCAAAAAAACCTTTGCTAATGCCAGTAATGGGTTAAATATTCCCTTTGGCATGGCGTTTGCTGATCAATACTTCTTCTTGGGCAACACTAATGCTGTACTCCGGTTTCCCTACACTAAAGGTCAAGACCAACTCACTGGCAAAGGTCAAAAAATTGCTGACCTCCCTGGCGGTGGCTACAACCAGCATTGGACGCGCAATGTGGTAGTATCTCCCAACCTAAACAAACTCTACGTCTCTATTGGTTCACGGTCTAATGTCGATAGGGAACCCTTACCCCGAGCATCGGTACAGGTGATGAACCTGGACGGCTCAAACCAAAAGACCTTTGCCTATGGCTTACGTAATCCTGTCGGTCTCGACTTTCACCCAATTACTGGTGAACTTTACACTACTGTCAATGAACGAGATCTGATCGGAGATGACCTAGTTCCTGATTACTTCACCCGTATTCGCCAAGGGGAATTCTATGGTTGGCCCTATGCCTATTTAGCCCCCCATCTCATCGATCCCCGTCAAACCCGCAATGGTCAAAGCATCAAACCTGAACTGGTTGCCCAAACCCGAACTCCCGATGTCTTGTTCCAATCACACTCAGCAGCACTAGGATTACAATTTTATGATGGACGGACCTTTCCAGAAAAGTATCGTAACGGTGCCTTTGTAGCGTTTCGTGGCTCTTGGAATCGTAACCGAGGCACTGGTTACAAGGTTGTCTTTGTTCCCTTCAAAACTGATAGACGACCATTAGGCTACTATGAAGATTTTTTTACTGGTTTTCTAATTGATTCCTCAGGACCAACCACCTGGGGACGTCCAGTTGGGTTGCTGGTGCTCAAAGATGGCAGTCTGTTAGTAACAGAAGAAGCCAACAACCGCATTTACCGAATCCAATACCGGAATATTAACCCTAAGTGAAGTGCTCTCGACTAACCCCAAGGGTGTAGTTGGTGCTTCCTGTTTCGTTCCCTGTTGCCTCAATGCACCCTTACTACAGGGTTAAGACAGCGTCTCTGGCTCAAATGAACCTTGATCAGCGACAACCACCAAGATGGATGTCTCTACGAAAGCTGAACCCAGGTAGCAATCCAACTGACCCAGACTGATTTATGATTGACATTAACCCTTGGTTTTCGGGATAGCATAACTTTGCTTAAGTCTAATTCTTTTAAGAATATCTTATTTATTACGACTTGATTAGGACAAAATTTTTTGACTGGAAATTCATCCCCTACTAACCGCACTTAGTGTAGATTGGGGAATGTTTACCGAATCTTATTAAACCTGGCTTGGTACTAATAACTAATGACTCATAACAAGTCTTTGTAAAGATATTTAGGAAAACTTAATATCAGACAAAAAACAGTAATGTGCCATGCTAAGGTGTTGTTCGGGAAACCAACCTAATCCCTTTCACGTTTATGCAATCGCCAAATTCCCTACGTCGGACAAAGATTGTCGCCACAATTGGCCCTGCGAGCAATAGCCCAGATGTTCTCAAGGCACTAATTCAAGCTGGTGCCACCACTTTACGACTTAATTTTTCCCATGGCACCCACGAAGACCATCAGCGCAATATTCGCCTGATTCGCCAGACGGCCTTTGAACTCAATCAGCCTGTAGCGATCCTGCAAGACTTGCAAGGACCGAAAATTCGCTTGGGGCGGTTTGAAAACGGTTCCATTGTTGTCAACAATGGCGATCGCTTCACCTTAACCAGCAAATCCATGGTTGGTAAACAGGAAATCAGTTCAGTTACCTACGAACCCCTAGCGGACGAAGTGCCTGCGGGAGCCACCATCCTATTAGATGATGGCAAAGTTGAGATGCGGGTAGATGAGGTAGACCGAGAGCAACGAGCCTTGCACTGTACCGTTACCGTCGGTGGACCCCTCTCAAATAACAAGGGAGTTAACTTCCCTGGTGTCTACCTATCCATCAAAGCTCTAACCGATAAAGACCGACGAGATTTAATGTTTGGTTTGGATCAAGGTGTGGATTGGGTAGCACTCTCCTTTGTTCGGAATCCTCAGGACATATTAGAAATCAAAGAACTGATTAACAGTGCTGGCAAGCAGGTACCCGTCGTTGCCAAAATTGAAAAGCATGAAGCCATAGAGCAAATGGAAGCAATTATCTCCCTGTGCGATGGGGTGATGGTTGCTCGGGGTGACTTAGGGGTAGAACTGCCAGCAGAGGATGTACCAATCTTACAAAAGCGACTGATTGCCTCAGCCAATCGACGGGGAATCCCAGTCATCACTGCCACTCAAATGTTGGACAGTATGGTTCACTCGCCCCGACCAACTCGTGCAGAAGTTTCTGATGTAGCTAATGCTATCCTTGATGGCACTGATGCAGTCATGCTCTCTAACGAAACTGCTGTTGGTAAATACCCAGTAGAAGCGGTAAAGACTATGGGCAGGGTTGCGGTGCGCATTGAGCAAGAACAGATCATCGGTCATGCTCGTGACACCAGCCGTTCCATTCCCAATGCTATATCCCAGGCAGTTGGTCACATTGCGGAGCAGTTAGATGCAGCAGCCATCATGACTCTGACCAAAACTGGTGCTACAGCACGGAATGTTTCTAAATTCCGACCCCAGACTCCCATATTAGCAGTAACACCCCATGTAGATGTGGCTCGACAACTCCAGCTAGTTTGGGGGGTCAGACCTTTGTTAGTCCTGGATTTACCCTCAACTGGTCAGACCTTCCAAGCCGCAATGAGTGTGGCTCAGGAAAAACAGCTTCTAACAGAAAGAGATTTGGTGGTCATGACCGCAGGGACAATCCAAGGTGTGGCTGGGTCAACAGACTTAATTAAAGTAGAAGTAGTCAAAGCAGTTTTGGGTCAGGGAGTTGGTATTGGTCAGGGATCAGTAAGTGGTGTTGCTCGGGTGGCTGGCACTGATGGTGATTTACCTAATTTCAACCACGGAGAAATCCTAGTGGCTCCTTCAACCAATGCCAAATTTGTGGAAGTTATTCGCAAGGCAGCAGGAATTATCACTGAGGAAGATAGTATAACTAGCCATGCAGCAGTGATTGGCTTACGCTTAGGTGTGCCAGTAATTGTGGGGGTGAAGAATGCGACCCAATTGATTCGGGATGGGGCAATTTTGACTCTGGACACACAGCGGGGTTTAGTTTATTCTGGTACCCTTGGGGCTAGCCCCAGTGACGGGTTACTAATGACTTGAATAAATTATACCCATCAGCATTGTGTATTTTGTCTTGGCTATTCCCTGGTTTTCTTTGTATGCTCAAGCATCACTTAACTATAAAATAGTTTGTGGTACTATTTGGCTACTAACTTAACCTGGTAGAGTCAATATTTTGGAATTCGTAATTGGTAAGATCAAGTCCGGTTAATCACTTAGAAAATGGTTGAGCCTATGCCCATGAATTTAAAATTGTTAATTGTTAATTGTTAATTGTTAATTTTCAATTTTAAATTAACGAAAACCCCAGAATTATAAGTAGTCAACCGGACACGATATTACTCATGACCGTAACTGTCCTGCTTTAAGCTTGTAGACTGATCAAAATTTATCATCAACACATCTTGGTGTTTACATCTTTAGTGCTTCGATTTCAGTGAGTAGGGATTGAGTTTCAATATGCTTCTGTCTCAGTTTACCTGCCAAGATGTTTTTTTGATGATTTAGTTGTTGTTTTTCTATAGCCAGACATTGATTTTCAGCCCTCTCCAACTCAAGTTGCCTTTCTAAACATGCTTTATCCCATGCCAATTGTTTGTTTTGTCTGAGGAGTGATTTAACTTCCGTCTTGACTTGGTTTAGCTCCACAATTATTCCTTTAGTTTTCTGTACCATCAACTCCCAGGCTTGATAATCCCAATTTGAAGTTTCTACTCCCCCATCAAGCTCTTCAAGAAAAGCCTGCTTTTCCAGCTCCAGCCGTTCCACCCTCTCTTGCAGTGAGACATTTTTCTTATGCAAGCTCCTTAAGGAGTTATTAACTACAATAAACTTATTGATTATCCCAATAATTTGCTGATGACTTTCTTTGAGTTCATATTCCAGCCACTTAATTTTATCATTAGCAAAATTTAGATCTTGTTCAATTGCTTCATAGTTATTTAAAATAAAAAACAACCAATAGATTAATAAATTTTGGATTTGATTGCTATCTTTGATAGTTTGGTTTTTGGGTTTAAAATTATAAATTGCTAATAAAAACCAGCTGAATAACAAAAAACTGATAATTGAATTCATGAGAGCTTCGTTGTCAAGTAATTACATCACTTTTAGCATCAACGTTCCATACCACGACAACCGTGTAAATACAGAATTAAGCAACTGAGCTAACTCATTACAAAACTCATATTACGAGGAATTTCACCGAAGTCGTGTATTTTTAAAAGCTCCTCTTGATAAAACAAAAATTTTTTACTGCTGCCCTTTTAGTAGGGATTGGTTAGTTAGCCCATGAACTAATACCAATTATTCAAAGTAGGACTTATAGATGCAGATGGTCAGATGCTTAGATGGTCAGATGCTTAGATGCTCAGATAAAATAAATGTGTACCCTTGTCAGCACTAATAATTGGTATAACTTAAGAATTGGTATAACCTAAGAATTGGTAAAAGTACTGTATTAAGATTGGTAGAAGTACTGTATTAAGTATTCATACTGAGACTAAGCTCGACTTAATGGATTTACGATGGGCGATCATGGGCGATCGCAACTCCGTAAAACCCATAAGCATTAGGCTTTTTGACTCTTTCAAGGTTACTAAGATACCCGATAGGCAAAGAGTCTACCGCTCTGTTTAAGGAAGGCTTGAGAAGTCAGCTTCCCCCTACTCGTTTTTTTTATAAAATTTTGTTTCATTAGCTTGACAAAAATAAACAACAGCTGAAACTTTCTAATACCGACCATCGTGAATTAACAGGGTGAGCTCGGATGCCAGAAATTAAAATTCCAAAGGACGATGTTGAAATTCTGCCCATGAAGCTCTAACGGGGTGCATCTCATTGTCAGCCATGCAAAGCGCGAGTGGGGGAAACCACGGCAGTTGCTCATGGGGGAGACCCCCGCGTGAAGGCACTGCCTCCCCAAGACCGTAATGGTGCGTTTGACCCGTAATTAAATTCGCCACGGGTCGCACCTGAGGCATTGCTTTTGCAGTTTGACCTGGTGGTGCGTTACAGGACGCACTGTGCCAAAACTGGCGTGATTCTTGCGTCTTGGCGAGCCCGTCTGATCACGAACCTTACGCCACGTTTTTACAAATATGAGATGCACCCGCTCTAACGTTTGGCTGGGCCCACTCTCGGAAGGCAAGGGTCATGTGAGGTCAAAGGAGCAGTAGGCGCGAGGTTTGGTGTACAATTCCTAAGGATGCCTCTAGGTCAGGTATGGAATTGTAGTGCCAACTAAGCAGTTCTCGAGTCTTGAGGACATTGATATACGATGATACGGGGAACAAAGGCACCAAAGCCTTTGATGATTAAGGGAAGTGGTGTCAGGATCTGAAGCATTATTACCTACCTACAAGATCAGACCTCTTTCGGATAAGATCATAAAACCCCTAAAATCAGTAAGTACTGCTTGAGAGGTTATAGCTAAAAAGGCTGAGGAATATTTATATGAGCGAAATTTTCGATAAAGTTCAGGGAATCGTTTCAGAACAGTTGGACGTTGAGGCGAGCGAGGTTAAGCCAGAAGCAAGCTTTGCCAACGATCTGGGCGCTGACTCCTTAGACACAGTTGAATTGGTGATGGCCTTAGAAGAAGCTTTCGAGATCGAAATCCCTGATGAAGATGCGGAAAAGATCGATACTGTTGACAAGGCTGTGAAATACATTCAGGAAAAAGTAGGAGCTGGAGCAGAAACTCCAGCTTGATCAGCCTGATTCATTACCGCAAGTTCTGCGTTCACGGTCGATAAGCCTAGTTTTAATGGCATGATGACAAATTTTGATAAAAAACGGGTCGTTGTTACAGGTCTCGGTGCAATTACGCCGATAGGCAACACTGTGGCTGAGTACTGGGAAGGGTTATTAAACGGACGCAATGGTATTGGTTTAATTTCCTTATTTGATGCCTCCAAGCACGCTTGTCGTATTGCTGGCGAGGTGAAGGGCTTTGATCCCCATGACTACATGAAGCGTAAGGAAGCAAAGCGTATGGACCGCTTCGCTCAATTGGCGGTTTCTGCCAGTAAGCAAGCATTAGCTGATGCCCAGTTTGAGATCAATGACCTGAACGCAGAACAGGTCGGTGTAATGATTGGCACTGGCATCGGTGGTCTGAAGGTACTGGAAGACCAGGAAACAGTTCTTATTAAACGTGGACCTGACCGCTGTAGTCCGTTTATGATCCCGATGATGATTGCTAACATGGCAGCTGGTCAGACAGGAATTCATACGGGAGCCAAGGGACCCAATAGTTGCCCAGTTACTGCTTGTGCCGCAGGGTCTAATGCCGTAGGTGATGCGTTTCGCTTAATCCAGCGAGGCTATGCCCAAGCCATGATTTGTGGCGGTGCTGAAGCGGCGGTGACTCCCCTAGCAATGGCTGGGTTTGCATCAGCACGAGCTTTATCTACTCGTAACGATACCCCTGAGTCAGCTTGCTGTCCTTTTGATATCGCTCGCGATGGCTTCGTGATGGGAGAAGGTTCTGGGATTCTGATCCTAGAGGAACTAGAACACGCCCTCAGTCGTGGAGCAAAAATTTATGCCGAAATCGTTGGCTATGCCATGACCTGTGATGCCCATCACATCACATCCCCTGTACCAGGTGGTGAAGGAGCAGCCAGGGCTATAGCACTGACGATGAAGGATGCTGGGTTGACGGCCGAACAGGTTAGCTACATCAATGCCCACGGCACTAGCACACCTGCTAATGATAAAACCGAAACAGCAGCGATTAAAAAAGCTTTAGGAGACCATGCCTATAAAGTAGCAATTAGCTCCACCAAATCCATGACAGGTCATTTGTTGGGAGGGTCTGGTGGCATTGAAGCAGTGGCTTCAGTGATGGCAATTGCCCATGACCAGATTCCACCAACGATAAATTTGAACAACCCAGACCCTGAATGCGATTTGGATTACGTACCCAATTATAGTCGCCAGCAGATGGTAGAAGTAGTGCTATCCAATTCCTTCGGGTTCGGCGGTCATAATGTAACCCTAGCCTTCAAAAAATACCGGTAAAGTGGGAATAAAGTTTGAATGGTTAACGGCTTACTCCGTAGGAGAACCAAAAGGGTAGCCTTTATATTAGGGTAGGCATTGGGTGAAGGTAGCTCAAGGAAAAAACTAGTAGTTACAACTACTAGTTAATGATACTTACTGAGTAACCCATATTCCCACGCTTTATGGATTGTTTTCATCCTTGATGCTTGATCCTACCCTACAAGGGAAACTATCCGGCGAACATCCTTCATTCTGAGCCAATCCCTATCTCTTGCTGATTGATCCCGGTAATGGGATTATGAGAAAGTACCTTTGGGTCAACCGAGAGCCACCCTTGTTTGAACTCAGACAAATTCTTGTTAGACCATAGTACACACATATCCATTAAACAGAAATTATGGCCGTTGCAACCCAGTCTCTCGAAGAACTTTGCATCAATTCCATCCGCTTCTTGGCGATTGATGCTGTAGAAAAGGCCAAGTCTGGTCATCCTGGGCTGCCCATGGGGGCGGCTCCTATGGCATTCGTGCTTTGGGACCGTTTTATGCGGTATAACCCCAAAAATCCCAATTGGTTCAACCGCGATCGCTTCATCTTGTCGGCTGGTCATGGCTGTATGTTGCAATACGCCTTACTTTACCTAACTGGCTATGATGGTGTAAGCATAGACGCTCTTCAGCAGTTTCGCCAGTTGGGATCGGTGACACCTGGACACCCAGAAAACTTTGAAACCGATGGGGTTGAAGTAACTACTGGTCCATTGGGACAGGGAATTGCCAATGGTGTGGGTTTGGCAATGGCAGAAGCTCACTTAGCTGCTAGGTTCAACAAACCGGATGCTACCATTGTCGATCATTACACCTACGTCATTCTTGGTGATGGTTGCAACATGGAAGGGGTGTCTGGTGAAGCCTGTTCTTTAGCGGGTCACCTAGGACTTGGTAAACTCATCGCTCTCTACGATGACAACCATATTTCTATCGATGGCTCTACGGACTTAGCCTTTACTGAAGATGTGGGTAAGCGCTTTGAAGCGTATGGCTGGCACGTCCTACATGTAGAAAGTGGTAACACTGACCTTGAAGCTATCAATGATGCCATAGCAGCAGCCAAAGCCGTAACAGATAAGCCGTCTTTGATTAAGGTAACCACCACCATTGGCTATGGTTCTCCTAACAAAGCTAATTCACACGCTGTCCATGGTGCAGCTTTAGGTGGGGATGAAGTGGCGGCCACTCGCCAACACCTGGGATGGGAATATGAACCCTTTGTAGTTCCAGATGATGCTCTCAAACATTTACGGAAAGCTGTGGAACGGGGTACGGAAGCGGAAGCTGCCTGGAATCAAACCCTAGCTGATTACAAAGCAAAGTATCCTGAACAAGCAGCACAATTTGAGCAAATTACCAGTGGCCAACTCCCGGAAGGATGGGAAAAAGCCCTGCCCACCTACACGCCGGAAGACAAGGGAGTAGCAACCCGTAAACATTCTCAAGCCACTCTCAATGCACTCGCTCCCGTACTGCCTCAATTGATTGGTGGTTCCGCTGACCTTGCTCCCTCCAATCTCACTTTATTGAACATATCTGGGGATTTCCAGAAAGGGCAATATGAAAACCGGAACCTGCGCTTTGGCGTCCGGGAACATGGTATGGGAGCGATTTGCAATGGCATTGCCCTTCACAACTCTGGTTTGATTCCCTATGGAGCCACCTTCCTGATTTTCACCGACTATATGCGGGCAGCAATTCGCCTGTCGGCTCTATCAGAAGCTGGTGTAATTTGGGTAATGACCCACGACTCGGTAGCCTTAGGTGAAGATGGTCCGACACACCAACCGGTTGAAACCATTGCTTCCCTAAGGACTATACCAAATCTGGTAGTCCTTCGACCTGCTGATGGCAACGAAACCTCTGGGGCTTATAAGGTAGCTATTGAGCGTCGTAATGCTCCAACTCTGATCGCCTTTACCCGACAAGGTTTACCTAACCTAGCTGGTAGTTCCATTGAAGCCGCGACCAAAGGGGCTTACGTCCTCTCTGACAGCGATGGCACTCCTGACATTATCCTGATTGGTACTGGTAGCGAAGTGTCACTGTGTGTCCAAGGGGCTGAGAAGTTGCGAGAGGAAGGGAAGAAAGTCCGTGTTGTCTCTATGCCAAGCTGGGAACTTTTTGAAGCCCAGGATGAAGCCTATCGGGAATCCGTCTTGCCCAAAGCAGTGACCAAGCGCCTCGGGGTCGAAGCTGGTGTCAGCTTTGGTTGGTGCCGTTACTTGGGTACCGAGGGGGATATGATTAGCATTGATCGCTTTGGTGTTTCTGCTCCCGGTGGCGACGCTATGGAAAAGTTTGGTTACACGGTTGAAAATGTAGTCGCTAAAGCCAAAGCCTTGTTGGGATAATTAAACCAATAGAATCCCTAATTCTACCTAACTGAACGAGGGGAAACATTGCCATGGTCATGGAACGCCTACGACTAATGCTTGTTCTAGTGGCATAGGGAAAAAAGGGAGAGTTTCTCCTCTTCCTTTCTGCCACCACCAGGGCTATTTAATTTACCGTTGGGCCCCCCACAGAAGCCATTCTAGGCCAAGATCCAACTTGATAAACAAAGTCTGGGTTGTTATCTTCTAATGGTCCAACGCCAAGCACAGAGGCTATAAAATTTGTGGGATTAGTTTGTGTAGCCCAAGCATAAATTCTCCCTTAGGCCATTAGCCTTGGGGGTAAAGTCTAACCTTACCCCCAAGGCAGTATCAGTCCTGATGATGCCAACCTTGTATATTGGACTATCGCTAAGATATACTTGACTCAGCAAGTAGACCATGACAAGTCAAAATCTCATAGTCAAACAGATAAACACAGAAAGTGGTCATAACTATTTGCGTTTATCGGTTTTTGGGTAAACTCAGAATCTGTGCGCGACAATCTGGTACTGTAAGCGCCATGTTTCAAGACTCTTCCTACCCAAGCTAGCCCATGGGAAGTTTAAAAATCGCAGATGAATAGGCTACGGGTTATGCTGGAAGATATTAACTTTGAGACCTTTGAGACCATCCCTTAACCGTATTGACCTCGGATGCTGACTCAGTTGGCACACGAGTAGCCAAGGCGTTTTTAATGGGATTAGTAAAGTACCTTGGAGAACGTTGAACACGCTGGGCTAGTGTTAACAGCACATAGATTGTGATTAAGTAGCCAGTAGCTAGCAGGGGGATCATTAACGACATATCAATGTATAACATAAGAGTGAACAAGAGACAGGTAGATGCAAATTTCTAGAGAAATCTGCCGCAAAGCAATCCTAAAACCTTACAGTTCTAATGGTTTTAGGATCTGGTTGCGGATAATAAGGTATAGGATACAGGTATTTGGCGCAATTGACCCTAACCACCCTAGCCTAGGTAACTCCTGATCTTAAGGTGAGAATTATCTCGACTTAGGCTCCCGATTAGGCAACTCTTGGTGGTTATGTCTGCTTTACAAGTTTACTCAGTAGAGATACTGAGATATAGACGGGATAGAGAGGCTTGTCTTGCCTAAGCCAACATCTTTACTATGGTGGGATCACCGAATTTAACTCTCCCCTTACCACATTTGGAATTCAGTATGTTAAATCTTTTAAACCCTCAATTATCAGGATAGCACAAAAATCCTGGGTAGCCATACCGAGATCGGTACAGACTTAACAAGTCTATACAATTACTCATATTTCCTTCCAGTTATGCCATAAACTCAACAAAATTTTCCTATCGGGGACGGTTAGCTTAGAATTAAGAAAGAAATATGTAAACTTTCGTAACTAACTTCTGAGTCGGCTGATCACATGACCTCAGTGACCTCCCTTTTTGCTTCCGTAGAAGCAGATCTGTATCTATTGAGTGAAAACTTAAAAAACCTGATTGGTGCCAGTCACCCAATCTTATACGCTGCAGCTGAACACTTATTCGGAGCTGGGGGAAAACGGTTACGACCAGCCATTGTATTGTTGGTCTCACGGGCAACGATAACCAACTCCAACATTACCCCACGTCATCGACGTCTAGCAGAAATTACTGAGATGATTCACACCGCTTCTCTGGTCCATGATGACGTGATAGATGAGTCAGAGGTACGCCGCACCGTACCTACTGTTAATAGCTTGTTCAATAACCGAATCGCTGTGCTAGCTGGTGACTTTCTGTTTGGTCAATCGGCTTGGTATCTGGCTAATCTGGATAACTTAGAGGTAGTTAAGCTACTCTCTGAAGTGATTAAAGATATGGCAGAGGGAGAAATCCAACAAGGACTGAGTCGATTTGACACCACGACAACTATAGAAGGCTACTTGGCAAAGACTTATAACAAGACAGCTTCACTGATGGCTAATAGTGCTAAAGGAGCAGGATGTCTAAGTGGTGTTTCAGATCAGGTAGCCGAAAATTTATATCACTACGGACGTAATTTGGGGTTGGCGTTTCAGATTGTAGATGATATCCTAGACTTTACAGCATCGACAGATGTTTTAGGTAAGCCTGCAGGGTCAGATTTAGTAAGTGGAAACCTCACAGCACCAGTTTTATTTGCCCTCGAAGAAAAACCCTACCTAGAGGTGCTCATAGAGCGAGAGTTTGCCCAGCCGGAGGATAAAGAACAAGCCTTGGTAATGGTCACGGAGAGTAAAGGAATTCAGCGATCGCGGGAAATGGCTGCCAAATATGCTGAGGCAGCAGTTAAAAATATATCAGTGTTGAAACCCTCAGAATCCAAGCAAGCTCTTATTGATCTGAGCGACTATGTCTTGAGTCGCTTATACTAGAACCTCGGGGATTCTAGTATTAAGCATGGCTTGGCATGGGTAATGGGTAACTAGGTAATGGGTAATGGGTAACTAGGTAATCGGTAATGGCTCAGCAGTAATGGCTCAGCAGTAATTACAATTACCAATTATCTTTTTACCGATTACCGATTATTACTGAAATGCTTTATGGGTAAGCATTTTTAGCGCTAAACTCCAGATAAACTTGATTTATGCAATCAGCAACATAGACTGGGATCCCACTGATGCTGCCCCGATTACACTACCATTGGCTCCACCTTCTGGGTAGTCCATTCCCCCTCTATTGCTTATGCGATCGCGCCCCGCGTGACCTACGGTCAATCGCGTAGCGTGGCCCAAAAGCCAAGGCCAATCCCATTGCATTAATGGCATTGCATTATAGTTGCGAACGCGCCCCCCATGACCTACGGTCAATTGCGTAGCGTGGCCATTCGCCTAGCATGGCTCAAAGGCCAAGGCCAATCGCATCATGAGGGATTGATAGTCAACTTAAGCTTGAGTTGATAACTCTGCTCCATTGCTGGATGCAAGATTGACTTGTTTCACCTCATTTATTGCTTTGCGTCGTGCTTCGATAATTTGACCGATTTCACGGGCGAGACTTGGTGTACTTTCTATCATCTGATTAACCAGATCTGAATAAAGCGCAATAGTTTGCAAATCTTCCACAACGGTAACGGATACTGAGCTTGGTTTGCCGCTAAACAGTGCCATTTCGCCAAAAAACTCACCACTGGACAGAGTCATCACCTCCTGTTGTTCACCATCACTATTTTTGAGGGTGAGTACAGCTTTCCCAGCAATAATAATGTACAGAGCATGACCAGGATCCCCTTGACGAATCACGGTTTCTCCCACACCGAAATTTTGTAGGACTGCTCCTTTCGATAGATTCTCCAAGTTCTTGTGCTGTTTAGCTACAGGAACAAACACAGGCATTGACTTCAGGCTCTCGGTAAACTTTGTCAAAGTGCTATCTGCTTCGGATGGGTCACTATCGAGTTTACGGAGTCTATAGATCGGAATGGTTGGTCCAAGATTGTTGCGCTGGGCTGCATACCAGATACGGGTCATCAACTGTTCACGGATTCTGGGCGCATCCTTATAGTCTTCGATAGAAAACTTGACCTCATAGTTACCCCGATAGTCGTTATATTCCATGGTGCGGATCTCTGGGGAAGGATCACTCAATATCCCTTCTGTGGCCAGTGCTGTTTCTTTTAGTACTTGCTTAATTAGGTTGGGTGGATCATCACTGTCGAAGTCAATCCTAAACGTTTCTACATGAATCGGTTTCGGTTTGCTGTAATTGAGGACTATTTCTCCTCCAAGTACCCGATGGGGAATAATAATCATGTCACCGTCCCGGGTTACCAGGCGAACAGCTCGCCAATTCATATCAATGACCTGACCAACTTTGTCTCCAATCTGCAACCAATCACCGACTTCAAAGGGACGAGCAAACAGTAAGGCAACGCCAGAAAAGACGCTGCCCAGAGAGTCCTGAAGGGCCAAGCCGATCACAATAGAACCCACACCCAAGGCAGTAGCCAGACCAGCGAGGTCGGCTCCCCACACTCTCGATAGCACAATGGCACCACCAAGGGCTACCAAAAAAAATCTTGACAAATCTAGGAGTAGTTTTGGGATCCGTGCTCGCCATGTATTTTCTCCAGCGGCTTCAAACAACACCGAATTAATTAGAGACAGAGAGGCGTCTATAACAAATATCCAGACCAGGGTCTCGACAAGCTTGACAAGATTGTTTTCCAGGTCTAACTCAAGCACATTCTGGATAAATAGCAGGAATACTAAGACGGGTAAGACACGGTTACGAACTAGGCGGAGCGTAACTGCTAGAGGCTGACCGCGTCTTTGTAGACGATGAGTAATTTCTGTCAGAATAATTACTAGGATCGGGAACCCTATCCCTAAGGCTATAGCCCAGATAAACCAATCGTTTTGCCATATTACTTTGCTCATCAAAACAATCTCCTTGTCCCGTTCTTTTACTATCCCTTGAACAAGAGGGTTACCCCTCTTAAAAATTTTTCATACCCCACGAGATAATGCTCGCGTGGGGGTTCTAAATTTCGGGTATTATGGTAATCTTAAAATCAGGTAATCAAGTAGAGTTTTTTCAGTTACCAATTCCCCATTACCCTTGGGTCTTTAATAATTGGGCAAAACTGGGCAAAGCCCATGTCTACACTGTTGAAGCTACTAATTCTTGTGCAGTTTTTAACAACCAAGCTTTCTGCTGATTTTTGCCATTACGTGTGATGTCATCAGCCTCCTCAAAGTCGTAAATATCATGGAGACTATTATAGACATTTTGAGACACTAATATAGCTCCCCGTGGGCAGTCAAACATCAGCTTATTGGCAACATTGACTGTATCGCCCCAAACGTCGTAGACAACTTTTTCTCGACCTACAATACCAGCAACAATATCTCCGGAATGGATACCGATTTCAAGGTCTATGTCAAATCCTCGTTCATGACTGAATCGGTGGGTCAACGCCAGCATTTCTAAAGCAAAATCTAACGCCCGTTTTTGATGGTCTATATGTAATATTGATAATCCACAGACTGCCATATAATTGTCACCAATGGTTTTAATCTTCTCTATCCCGTATTTGGCGGTGGCTTGATCGAACAGACTTACTAGATCATTAAGAATTGCAATAACTTCATGGGTATCCATTGACCTAGAAAGCTGGCCGAATCCAGCAATGTCGCAGAACAAAACCGTAACATTAGAAACACTCTCAGCAATGTTTGTCTCTCCCCGTTTGAGACGTTTTGCTACGGAGTCGGGAAATACACTTGTGAGTAACTTTTCATTTTCGCGATTTTTCTGCTCGACTAGTTTAGTTTGAGTGCGTAAGCTGCCAACCATTTGATTAAATGACTCAGCTAACTCCCCAAATTCGTCTTCCGAGTTTATATTCACCACCGCATCAACTTGTCCATCCCTGACTTTTCGGGCGCTAGCAATTAAAGCTCTAACTGGTTGCACAAACAGATGGGCCAGCCCCATAGCGAGTAGGGTGATCAGCAGTATGATCAAGGCAGCTGAAACCAAAACTCTCTTTTGAAAGGCGTAAACTGGGGCATAGGCTTCGGCAAGATCCATCTCGGAGAGGATAACCCACTCCAATCCATCGATGTTTAAGGGAGCGTAGGAACTCAAAACTTCAACACCCCGATAATCATTGATAATTTGGGTACCTTCTTGCCCAGCTAAAGCTGCTTTTACAGCTTCTGTCTTGACTGGCTGTTGTAGAATTGATGTACCAAACTGCTCGATTCGTTTAAGGATCTGTTCCTTTACACCCTGTTCTCGCAAGGCTTTACTATAAGCTGTCGGGTCTTCAATCAGGAAACGGGAAACTGATCGCATCAGATAATCGTCTCCGACTAGATAGATCTCTCCTGTATCCCCGAGACCATTACTCTTCCATTTACGGTAACCTGTCATGACATTGTTAATCTGATTAACCGGAAGCTGGAATGCCAAAACACCTATAAATTTGGAGCCGTCATAGATCGGAGCAGCAATAAATGCTACTGGGGCTCCAAAAGAAGGACGGTAGGAATCAAAATCAAAGATCTGCACATAATCCTTTCCCTTGGCTTTTCGGAGGTCGCCTAAGGCGAATGCCAAGTTACTATCACTGTATGGTCCACTGGTGAGACTGGTGCCAAAGTCTGTTTCTTTAAAAACTGAGTAGACAATCTCACCGGTTTGAGGATCGATCAGCAACATATCCTGGTAACCAAACTTTTCAACAATGTTGCGAAAAATTGGATGGTAGCGGGTGTGAATACTACTGTACTCACTCTTGTCTTCTGGATCATCTAGGAGATGTTTCTCCCCAGCTGGGTTGGGGTTAGTAGCGATGTAATAGTACTGGAGGTAACGAGCTGCAGAGGTTTCTGGTAAGTAGGATTCTAATACAGGCTTGCCGTCGCTAGTTTCCGCTAGTTTGGTCAGAAATTCTTTACGGTAGTATTCCTTGAGGGTGTCGTCTAAATTAGTTGGTGTATCATTTGGTGTCCTAGATTCTTGCAGTTGGTTGTAGGCTGTCTTAAATTCCTGCATCGCCTCGACCACCATTAAGTTTTCACTTAGGGTCTGGGTCTGATAGCGAATATCTTCAAAGTATGATTCGATTTGATCTGCTTTGGAAGCTCGTAGACTGGTTAACTGGTTTGATACTGTTTTGCTCAGATGAGACTTACCACTCCGATAACCGATATAAGCAGTCACGAACAGCGAGCAAGTGCTCAGAGCCAGCAACATAAATATAAGTTTTGACCTGATACTCAAATTGTTGAGCAATCCCATGAACAGCCTCCCTGATCCCGAATTGTGAATGATAATGCCTGTTACCTTGTGTGATCCTCAATTGCCTCACTCCACACCTGAGAGACTATGGAATCTGATCTACTTTCTTCCTGCTCAGGAGTAGGTAAAGAGTTTGATAAAAAAACTCTCAGAATGTACGCAGTTGGAATCTTGGCTAGATATTAAGCTATGAAGGGACATTAACTATGGGGGGTTACACCCCCTACCATGGCGACAATTAATCATAACCTCAACAAGACTTGCGCAAAACTGGCTCCTAAACGCGCTAATCATGTAGGGTGCGTTAATAAGGCTCCCTACAGGGAAGGAATGCTTTAGTTCATTTGTACGGGGGAACTTCAGTTGAGAAAAAGTTCGCGGCAAGCACCAATACTATAGCTATGTTAAAAATGATTTAAGTTTCGATTTAGATCCTGGTAAATCTTCAATTATTGAGGGGGCGGGAAAATCGGCACCTACAAAATGCCTGGATTTTTCTGTGATTGATGAGGTTCTGAAGATTTCAGATCAACAAGCTATTTCTACTTGCCATCAACTGGTTAACGATGAAGGCTTGCTTGTTGGTGGCAGTAGTGGTCTCAACGTTTTTGCTGCTCAACTTATTGCCAATCGTTCAGATCAGAAACACGTCGTAGTTACTGTTCTCTGTGATAGCGGAATTAAATACCTATCTAAAATTTACAATAAAGAGTTTCTAAGCGTAAATGGTTTGCACCATATTGAAAGCTAGTAGGATCAATCCGACTGGGTTATGCAAGCAAATATAACCGCTACCTCGCTCAAATAATATATTGCCAATAGGCTTTTTAAATTTAGTGAAGATAAGACGAGTTTGCGGATCGTATTACAAATAATATGTCTGATCAGGCAATAACCATGCTCAGTTTTATCTTAAGTTTCTTGACTTACTACCCTTTTTTAAACAAAAATTTAAGATTTAATCTCTTGCTATTAAACACTAAATATTCTACTCTTATAGAGTTTGAACCGGGTGCATCTCATTTTTGCTGTTTGACACAGTGGTGCGTTACGGGGGGGACTGTCCAAACCCTGGCTACGAGGCGGAAAATGAGAGCCCCCCTAACGCACCCTACGCAAGATTTTCAAATATGAGATGCTCCCGTTTGAACCCACCATTAACCCCTTTCTGCATCCCTAAGAATACCTCAATCCATAAGGAAACCTCACTATGTTTGTCACAGAATCAACAAAAACAAACACCCACTTGAGTTCTCTACCAGATGACTTATTCGCAGCTATTGAAGATCTCAAAAAGGAGCTAAATGCAGTTATTTTAGTTCACTACTATCAAGAGCCTGATATTCAAGATATTGCTGACTATTTGGGTGACTCTTTAACCTTATCTCGCCAGGCGGCTACTACAGATGCTGATGTGATCGTCTTTGCTGGAGTCCATTTCATGGCAGAAACTGCCAAAATCCTTAACCCTAACAAGTTAGTATTATTACCGGATTTAAATGCGGGTTGCTCTATGGCTGATGGCTGTCCTCCCGAAGAGTTTGCTGCTTTCAAAGCTGCCCATCCTGATCATTTAGTAGTGTGTTACGTTAATTGCTCTGCTGCGGTTAAAGCAATGAGTGATATTATTTGCACCAGCTCTAATGCGGTAGATATTGTTAATCAAATCCCAAAAGATCAGCCAATTATTTTCGCTCCGGATAAAAACCTTGGTCGCTATGTTAGCGAACAAACAGGAAGGGATTTAGTACTTTGGGATGGGAGTTGTATGATTCATGAAATTTTTTCGGAAAAGAAGATCGTACAACTTAAAATTGAACATCCTCAAGCAGAATTTATTGCTCATCCCGAATGTGAAGCTCCAGTGTTACGCCATGCGGATTACATTGGTTCAACGAGAGCTTTGTTTGAGTATAGCCAGGGAAGTGCTGCGGATAAATTTATCGTTGCTACTGAACCCGGTATTCTGTATCAAATGGAAAAGCATATGCCCCACAAGCATTTTATTGCCGCACCAGCAACGACCTGTGCCTGTAATGAATGCCCTCACATGCGGTTGAATACTTTGGAAAAATTATATTTGGCAATGAAAAATCGGGCACCGGAAATTACTTTACCAGAAGACATTCGGGTTGCTGCACTCAAGCCCATGCAACGGATGTTAGAGATGTCAGCGCAGATTTCCGCTGCTAAACAGATGTTGTCCAGTGTCTAAATCTTAGAGGATGTTTGAAAAAGTCTGTTAAGGATTGATTTTCAAACATCCTCCGATCTAAGCATGACTCAAATTAGATATGTTCTTACCTTAAAGTAATCATGACATTACCGCGATGGGAGAATCAATCTTCTTCCTCAAAAGACGCAGCTTTACTTTACGATTGGCGCATTTATAGTATTCGTCAAGCCCTTGAGCAAAAAGGAAAAGCTACCGGAGCTTTAGAAATTCAAGATTTGCTAGATTTGGGTCATCTGGATCAATATCACTACTTTGGTAGTCAAGCTTGCGATCGCGCTATCAATTATTTATCGCTCAATCCCAACTCTCGCGTTTTGGATATAGGAAGTGGTGTGGGTGGGCCAGCTCGATATATTAGCTATAAAACGGGATGTCACCTCCAATGTGTAGAATTAAGACAGGATTTTAGTGAAATTGCCCAAGACCTTACCCAACGGATGGGACTCGATCAGCGCATCCAATACCTTACTGGCAATGTTCTCAGTTCCGAAATCATCGATGCCCTGTTACCCAATTCATTTGACAACATCATTTCATTTCTATCCTTATTACACATTGAAGAGCGTGACAAAGTCCTTGAAATTTGTTTTCGAGCTTTGAAAGAAAATGGTAGTATCTACGTTGAGGATTACGTTGCCAATTGCACCCTGACACCGGAAGTCAAAACCACTTTAAAAGAAGTATTTAAATCTTCTTACGTGCCAACCCGTGAAACCTACCGACAGCACTTCGAGCGTGCAGGGTTTACTGAAATTTGTTTCATTGATTTAACAACCGGATGGCAACGTTGTATAAAAGAACGCTATCAGAAATTCATCGAGTCCAAAGAAGAATCAATCAAACTCTTCGGTGAAGACATTTTTGAACACCGCAGTCGATTGTATCGAATTGGTCGGGATATGCTTAAAGGGGGTAGCGTTGGTGGAGCATTGATCACTGCTAAGAAACCTTGTGCTCCAAAGATATACCAAGTACCAGACACCTATTTCGACCCTTTAACCTCTGTTTATAATGAGCAATACCATTTCTTTCTCGAAGACGGTTCTCTCCTTGCTCTTAGACATTTTAAAACCAAAACCCTTGAGCATTACTCCGCCTGGTGGAGTGACATCCATGGCAATTCCAGGGAACTGATTAATACCTCGGAACAAAGAAGCTCAGCTGATCATATCTCTATCCAAAAAAACGATCAAACTGGAATAATTTGTTTGCCAGAAGCCAATCTGGAAGTGCAATTTGAAGTAACGACCCAATTCACCTGGGGTGTTCCTGGTGAAGAAAATCAGCGCGATGTTATCCATCAGCCACAACTTGAATGCATTGTTCATACAGATAATGGTACTCAAAAAGGGCAAGGATATTGCAAAATTTATGAGGGAAATTATCCGAGGTTTTGGGGCTACCATTTTGTTTATGCACTCTTCCATAATTATGGTATTATTTGGAGTGCTGATGCCACATTTGGTCAAGAAAGAAACAATCATTTCAATTTCCTGAATACTTCTAAACTAAATACTTCCGAACTGGATACTTCCCAAACAGAAAAGCAAATATTGTTGCGCGGGGAAAAGTCTTATCATCGCCAAACAAGTGCTCATGCCAGCATTCAAAACAGAATGTATGACTTGATCTTCGATAGAGCCTTTGCAACTTGGTCAAGCATTCTGCGAAATCGAACATCCACGATGGAAAGTAACCTCAGCTTGGAATACAGGGAAGCCATTCTAACAATAGATGACCAAGAAGTGAGCAAAGGAGTTTGCTTAAAAGAATCTTGTTTTGGCACAATTGTATAAGGGCGAAACTATGCAAGACTCTCAAATTTCTCTCTGTAATTCCTCAGAATTGCCAAATATTCCCTCCCAGTTTGATGTTATAATTATTGGCTCTGGTGCAGCAGGGCTCTATGCTGCTTTATCTTTGCCTTCCTACTTACAAGTGGGCTTAATTACCAAAGATGCCCTGAAAACCGGAGCAAGTAACTGGGCACGAGGCATTGCTGCGGCGATCGATCCGTCAGATACTCCATTGTCCCATTGGGAAGACACCCTCAAAGCTGGGGCAGGTCTTTGCGAACCAGAAGCAGTTAAACTTTTAGCTGATAATGCTCCTGGTGCGATCAAGTCCCTTCTAGAGATGGGAGTCAACTTTGACCGCCATGGTCAGAAACTCGCCCTGGAGCTAGAAGCGGCACACTCTCGTCCTCGTGTGCTCCATTCTGGTGAAACGACTGGAAAGGTGCTGATTGATGCGCTCACGAGTCAAGTTTTGGAACGGGAAAACATTCAGGTGTTTTCCCAGGCGTTTGCCTTGAGTTTGTGGCTGAATGAAGCAACAGGTAACTGTCAGGGGGTGAGTGTCCTCTATCAGGGATATATCCGCTGGGTTAGAGCTGCGGCAGTAGTCTTAGCCACTGGCGGCGGCGGTCAAGTTTTTTCCCACACCACAAACCCCACGGTCAGTACTGGGGATGGGATTGGTCTGGCTTGGCGTGCAGGAGCCTTGATCCGGGATCCAGAGTTTTTTCAGTTTCATCCGACGGCGCTAACAATAACTGGAATCCCCCGTTTCTTGGTTACTGAGATTGTGCGGGGGGAAGGGGCTCATTTAATTGATGCCCAAGGACAGCGTTTTGTGTTTAATCATCATCCTGATGGAGAGCTGGCACCCAGGGATGTGGTCAGTCGGGCAATTTTCTGTCACTTACAGCAAACGAAACCCGATCCCTATTGTGTTTATCTGGATTTGCGACCCATAAAAGCCCAGAGGATGCGAGAGCGTTTTCCTAGTATTATTCAAGCCTGTCAACAGTGGGACATCGATTTGTTTACACAGCCCATTCCTATTGCTCCTGTGGCTCATTATTGGATGGGGGGAGTTGCGACGAATTTGGAGTGTTGTACCTCCATCGATGGGCTATATGCTATCGGTGAGACTGCCAGTACAGGAGTTCATGGTGCTAATCGTTTAGCTAGTAACTCACTACTAGAATGTATTGTTTTTGCTGCTCAATTGTCCCAGCTAACGGTTAACTCCAAGGTTAATGGTGGTGATGATATGGGATATCACTTTCTGCCAGTAAGGCAGGAACAACAGGATTGGAATAACGAGATGGAGACGGTTAACTCAATCAGACAAAATTTACCTAAACTCATGTGGCAAAGTGCTGGGATTTCTCGCTCTCAAGGAATACTTGAAGATGCGATCGCACAACTAAATAGTTGGCGTTCTCAACTCACTGATTTGAATATTATGGGATACTTACTGAAGGCGACACCCAACCAAACAGTGCAATTACACTCTGATCGAGCTGAGCAGCACCTGAGGCTAGCTGCAGAAACTCTCAATTTGACCGATGTTGGTTATTTAATTTTGAAAAGTGCGGCTTGGCGCACTGAAAGTCGAGGCGGACATTACCGGATCGATTATCCTCAAACCTCTGATGATTGGTTATTCCATACCCTAATTCAGGGAGATTTTTGGCATAAGTCCGGCAAGATTACCACTTAAACTGAGTTGGAAAGAGATGAGCCAAAAAATCTCAGCATTCAGCTATCAGCTGAATGCTTACCCGGGGAGAGGTCACTATGGAGTAATTTTCAAATGCAATTTTGGATCTTGTGCTGCCCAACCCCCAGGGGAATTCAAACGAACCTCAAAATGTAGATGGGGTTGGTTAATGTCAGGATTTCCAGTAGTCCCCACTGTCCCCAATAACTGTCCAACATTAATCTTCTGACCTGGACTGACAGTAGTACGGTTTAAGTGAGCATAGCGGGTTTGGCGTCCTCCCTCATGATTAATCACGACCAAATTACCATAAGTGTCTTGTGGTCCAGCATAGGCAACTATACCGCTATCACTGGCAAAAACCTGAGTACCTTCCTGTGCCACTAAATCCACACCAGCGTGAAACTTCTTTTCATCCTCACCAGTATCTTGCCGCCAGCCGTAATCCAGTCCTATCCGTGCCACAGCTGGTAAGGGATAATTAGTCAATCCCGTGTAGCTATCTACACTCGGAGTTTCCCTCGTTGCTGTGGGAATACCGATGCCAAGGGAACTCAACCCTGGGATAAAGGCTTGCTTAGAGGGTTTTTTACAACCATTTAACTCAAATAAAACGGCAGCACGGACACCGTAGGCGTCTGCTAAGTCTTGCCAAGTGGCATTCAATGGCACATTCACCAAGATGCCATTGAATGGGGGAATCAAAATCTCTTGGCCCACTGGCATTGACTGTCGGTTTAAGGCTCGATTAAATCGAAGTAGTGTAGCCTCCTCAAGGTTGTATTGGTTGGCAATACTCTTGACGGTTTCACCTGCAGCCACTTGGTGGCGAGTTAAGCGGGAGAGCACTGGCGGTGGACAGATATCCTGTATTGTTGTGTTTTGACTTACTGTGTTTTGTGGCTGTTGTACTGTTTGTACTGTCAGGGTTGTTCGCGTAGCGTGGCCTTTTGGCCAAGGTTGCAGGTTGGCTGGTTGAAGTGTGGAATTTGTGAAATTTAACTGGCTTTGCGTTCGCTGAAAGCGGGACGAAGTCCATCGCCAACCATCATCTACAGATAAAGAACCAGAATAGGAATCCGTTGTTCCCAAGTTTGAAGTAGCAACAGTTGGGGTCACTAGCCAAAAAATTGTAGAAACAATTGGGAGCCAGCGCACTACATTTAGTGTTAACGATTGATTCATAGATCAAGACTAGGGCACAGGTAAACGGTTTCAAATTTTAGACTTCAAGCAAACAACCTAACCTTCGGGAATGGCTACTATGGTTTGAACTTTCCCCGTTCGCGTAGCGTGGCCTTTTGGCCAAGGACTTCCCTCAACCCTCTAAAAGAGTAAACCTTCAACTATTCAACCTTCAACTATTCAACCTTCAACTATTCAACCTTTAGAGCACTCTTAAAATACTAGGAATACTATCGACTGCCTCTAGAGTCTGAATTTCATCTAGAGCCTGTCGGAAGTTCCCTTCACGCACATCATGAGTGACGACCACAATCTCTGCTAAGTTTCCTTGGAAACCAATTTGCACCACAGATTCTAAACTGACATGATGTTTGCCAAAACTGGTGCCTAAATGCCCAATTACACCAGGATGGTCTTGACTGAGGAACCGCGCATAAAAGCGGGTGACCAGGTCTGAGATAGGAGCAACAGTACAATAGTGCTGATGAGCACAACTAAGTAAAGGATGTAGTTGCTTGGCTTCCCGATCGCTTTTGAGGACAGCAGCAATGTTTAAGATATCCGACACTACCGCACTGGCTGTCGGACCAGAACCTGCACCAGGACCAGAGAAAATCACTTGTCCAATCGGTTCGCCTTCTACCACAATCCCGTTGTAAACATCATTGATACTGGCAAGGGGGTGAGTTTTGGCGACAAGGGTAGGATGTACCCTCAGCTGAATAGTTTCAGACTTTGGGTTATCCCCAGTTGCCATGGGGTCTCGCTTGGCTACAGCTAAGAGTTTAATTACAAACCCCAGTTTCTCAGCATAAACAATATCTGCTGCACTGACCTGACGAATCCCTTCACAGTGGACATCAGATAAATTAATCCGTCCTGCAAAAGCAATAGAAGCTAAAATAGCAATCTTGTCAGCGGCATCTAATCCATCCACATCAGCAGTAGGGTCAGCCTCAGCATATCCCAACCGTTGGGCATCAGCCAGAATATTGCCAAATTCTCCCCCTTCCCGTTGCATCCGGGTCAGGATGTAATTGGTAGTACCGTTAACAATGCCAGTAATACTGTGAATACGGTTCACTCCCAATGCCTGTTTTAGGGGTTGAATTACTGGGATACCCCCCCCAACTGCTGCTTCTAACATGACGTAGACTCCAGCCTCTTCCGCCGCCGCAAAAATTTCATCCCCATAGCGGGAAATAACGGCTTTATTGGCAGTGACAATATGTTTACCTTCGGCAATCGCCTTGAGCATAAGCGATCGCGCTGGTTCTAATCCTCCCAGTAGCTCTACTACAATATCTATCTCTGGGTTGGTGACAATTTCTTCTAGGTCGGTTGTCATCAACTCCAGTGGTAGTTGCACTTCTCTGGGCTTATCACGCGATCGCACTCCTACCTTGGCAATTTCTATCCCTTGCAGTAGTGGGTTACGTCCAGCTGTGTCGAGTAAAATCTTTGCTGTTCCTGTACCAACGGTCCCTAATCCTAATAAAGCAATCTTAAAAACCACAGTATTTATCCTGAATCTATATGCTTGCCAAACTAGCGATCGCATAAGCGTGCAGATCGCGAATCTTTTTCTTTTCTAGCCTACTTTTCGGTGCAACCTTCAACCTGCCCAGCTGCCACCTGCCAACCTTTAACCTACTAACCTTTAACCTACTAACCTTTAACCTACTAACCTTTAACCTACTAACCTTTAACCTACTAACCTGCCACCTGCCAACCTTGGCCTTGGCCTATTGGCCACGCGGGGCGCGTTTGGCCACGCTACGCGAACAGCCTACTAACCTTGGCCAATAGGCCAGGCTAAGCGAACAACCTAACAACCTTCAAAAGCACTCTGGCACTGGCAACTGGTGATCAATCAGCTTCTTCTGAGTCTTATCTTTTTCAGCTGTACTGGCTGAGAGTAGTTCAATCACTACATCCGCTCTTTTGCCTTCTTCCCAAGTCCCGATATTTTTAATTTATAGCTAAAATTAAGACAAACAAAAAAAATTAAAAAAATAAAATGACTTACGATCCTGATGGCGATTTATTAATAACCAAAATGCAGTTCCATGAACTTCATTAAAAGGTTTACAAAGGAGAAATGACACAAGAAGAAGCCGACGAGATAGTTAAGCAAAAGTTAGAGTTTGAAGCTAAGTACTATTTTGGACTTATATTTGCATTAATATTTAAAGTTCCTGGTTTTTTGATAACCCTTCCAATTACAGGTCTTCAAAAATTGATTAAATACTACCGTAATAGACAGGGTAAGCGCAATAAAACTTGAGCCAAAATGTGATATAGGGCAAGGATTATGACCATATTAAGCCAAGATTGCTCAGCACTATTGCATTTTTAGATCAATATTGTTGATAATAATGCCGCCTTATTGATTCTTGCCCTGACCCCACCTTACTTCCTACAAAACGGTGCCACATTCGGGTTATTATTTATTTTGGTTAACTCTTACTTTACCAAACACTTATAAATAATAAATGACCTCAACCCCATCAATCAAAGATAATAATCGAGTCTCCCTGACCGATATAGATATGCCTCCGACGCTGTTACTCGGACCCGGGCCATCTAATGCCCATCCCTCCATATTAACAGCCTTGGGACTGCCCCCAGTTGGTCACCTGGATCCCCGTTTCATCGCACTGATGAACGAAGTGCAAACCTTACTCCGCTACGCTTGGCAAACTGATAACCCGATGACCATGCCCATGAGTGGGACAGGTAGTGCGGCCATGGAAGCTACTCTAGCCAATGCAGTAGAACCAGGTGATGTGGTTTTAGTTGGGGTTAATGGTTACTTTGGACACCGACTCGTGGATATGGCTGGTCGTTATGGTGCTGATGTCCGTAAACTAATGAAGCCTTGGGGGCAAGTCTTTACCCTTGATGAACTCCGAGAAGGCTTGGAAACCCATCGTCCTGCTGTCTTGGCTTTGGTTCATGCTGAAACGTCAACGGGTGCCCGTCAGCCTCTTGAGGGTGTGGCTGAGTTGTGCCGAAATTTCAATTGCTTGCTGCTGGTTGATACAGTCACCAGTTTAGGTGGGGTGCCACTGTTTATTGATGAATGGGGGATTGATCTGGCCTATAGTTGCTCCCAAAAAGGGCTTAGCTGTCCACCAGGCATTTCTCCTTTCACTATGGGAGCTCGTGCCCTCGAAAAACTCCACCAGCGTTCCACCCAAGTCGCTAATTGGTATTTGGATATATCGATGTTGAGCAAATATTGGGGTGACGAGCGCACCTACCACCATACAGCTCCAATTAATATGAATTATGCCTTGCGCGAAGCGTTGCGATTGGTTGCTGAAGAAGGACTAACCGCTTGTTGGGAACGGCATCAAACTAATGCTGAATTGCTTTGGGAAGGTTTGGCTGATTTGGGTCTAGAATGTCACGTCGAGCAAGAATTTCGTTTGCCTACCTTGACCACGGTTCGGATACCAGACGGGGTAGATGGCAAGGCAGTTACCCGCAAACTGCTGGATGATTACAACATGGAAATTGGTGGCGGCTTGGGTGAATTAGCTGGTAAAGTCTGGCGCATTGGTTTAATGGGTTATAACTCTCGGCGAGAGAATGTCGAGCAAGTGTTGGATGCTTTAAAGGAGGTTTTAGGGGATTCTAAATAAAACATAATGGCAAGGGATTGGTAAGCGATGCAGAGGTGCGACCCGTGGCGAATTTAATTCGCCTACGGAAAAAGCACCATTACGGTCTTGGGGGTTCCCCCCACTCGCGCTTTGCATCAAGAAGGGATGTAACAGATGGGGTGCATCTTGTTTGTTCAGAAATCTGGTGATTAGCTTATAGCTGACTGCTGATAGCTGAATCATTACCCTTGCCAAAGGGAAAAATACCACAAAGGGTGAAATGTTAAAAATTTCATAAGAACCAGAGCGAGAGGATAAAACGTTGCTCGGATTATGGAATTTCATGATTCATCAATTGAAAAATAGGTAAATAGTCAAAAAAACTATACTTTTTGACTATTTACTCGTCAAATCATCCTGAAAAAGGATTAAGGATTTAATTCAAGATTTTTTTCAGCATTTATTTACCATTATTTTATTAAAAATGCTACAATAATAGTTTAAAATTTTAATAGTGGCGAGTTCAAGCAACTCAAAATGATCTATGCTATACAGGTTCAGTAATAGTTAAAGGAGAATTGATAATTGTCTCGTCGCTATTTATTTACCTCTGAATCGGTTACCGAAGGTCATCCTGACAAAGTCTGTGATCAGATTTCTGACACTATCCTAGATGCTATGCTCGCTCAAGATCACCAAAGCCGTGTTGCGGCAGAAGTGGTCGTTAACACCGGTTTGGTATTGATTACTGGTGAAATTACCTCCCAAGCCCAGGTCAATTTGATTGATTTGGCGCGGAAGAAAATTGCTGAAATCGGTTATACAGATGCCGACAATGGTTTCTCGGCCAACAGTTGCTCTGTTTTAGTTGCTCTTGATGAACAATCTCCTGATATTTCCCAAGGGGTGACTACTGCCCAGGAAAGTCGGCAGGAAATGAGTGACGATGAACTGGATGCTATCGGTGCAGGGGACCAAGGTCTGATGTTTGGCTTTGCCTGCAACGAAACCCCAGAACTGATGCCCATGCCGATCAGCCTGGCTCATCGGGTTTCTCGCCGTCTGGCAGCTGTACGTAAAACTGGTGATTTATCTTACCTGCGTCCTGATGGCAAAACCCAGGTCAGTGTGGTTTATGAAGATGGCAAACCGGTTGGGATTGATACGATTCTGGTTTCCACCCAACACGATGCCACTATTGGTGATATTACCGATGAGGTAGCTGTCCAGGCAAAAATTAAAGATGACTTGTGGTCAGCAGTGGTGGAACCCTGTTTCCAAGATATCGAGATTAAGCCGGATGATAAAACACGCTTCTTGGTGAACCCCACAGGGAAATTTGTAGTTGGTGGTCCCCAAGGTGACGCCGGTTTAACTGGTCGCAAAATTATTGTAGACACCTATGGCGGTTACTCACGGCATGGTGGTGGTGCTTTCTCTGGCAAAGACCCCACGAAGGTAGACCGTTCCGCTGCCTATGCCTGTCGCTATGCTGCTAAGAACATTGTGGCAGCAGGTTTAGCAGACAAATGCGAAGTCCAGCTGAGTTACGCGATTGGGGTGGCTAGACCCGTGAGTATCCTTGTAGAAACCTTTGGCACTGGTAAGGTGGACGAGGAGATTTTGCTGGAATTGGTCAACAACTATTTTGAACTCCGTCCTGCTGGAATTATCCAAACGTTCAATCTGCGCGGATTACCCGCAGAACGGGGTGGTCGTTTCTATCAAGACACAGCAGCTTATGGTCATTTCGGGCGTACTGATTTGATTCTACCTTGGGAAGAAACTGATAAAGCAGAAATCCTTAAGGAAGCTGCTAGTAAATCTGGTGCTGTATCGATGGCATAAACTAGTACTCGCTCAATGTACTTTTGAGGGTTAAGTCAAGGTGTTAGGTGTTAGGCATTAGGCTTTAGGGATTAGTTAAAGCCTAATGCCTAGTGCTATCAGCTATCAGCTATCAGCTATCAGCTATCAGCTATCAGCTATCAGCTATCAGCTATCAGCTATCAGCTATCAGCCATCAGCTATCAGCTATCAGCTATCAGCTATCAGCTATCAGCTATCAGCTATCAGCTATCAGCTTTTGTGAATAAGCGATGCAGCGCGGTCTTGGGGAGGCAGTGCGGTCTTGGGGGTCTCCCCCATGAGCAACTGCCGTGGTTTCCCCCATGAGCGACTGCATCAAGACAACAGGTAACCATTTGTTTAATCTGAGTTACGTCAGCCTAATGTAGAGCGCTGACCACTGACCACTGACCCCTGACCACTGACCACTGACCCCTGACCACTGACCCCTGACCACTGACCCCTGACTGCTTACCTAATATCTAATAAGGTCTCTAGGGTTTTTGCTGATTATCTCCCTTCTTAGTTTCAGTCGCTTTACTGGGTTGAGGCTCTTTTTTCAACTGAACAAAAAGTTGAAAGCGGGTACGATTGGGGTCGATTTTGGCAACCGTTAAGCCAATCGTGTTAATTGCCTTTGCTAAGGTTTCTTGCTCGGTTGGTAGTTGGGCGAGATTGAGATTACTGCTGTTGAGGGTACGCTCAACATCAAGGAAAAATTGACCAGTGTTGGGATTAGGTTTGGTTGGTACGGTGTTTTGAAACAGAGGTGCTTGAATTAGTGTCTTTTGGGGTTGAGGGACCAGTTCACTAGCAATGGGGGCTCCTAGGGTGAAGAAGACTACATTCCCTTCTAACCAGCCGTGGGTAGCATTCACCCCTCCTAGAGTAGCTGTCCAGCTAACCATTGGTTGACCGTTCACCTGAGTTTCTACCACCGGTAACTGATAACTATTGGTGATTAAGTCATCCAATTGCTGTAGAGTTGCTTGAGCACTAGAGCGATCGCTTACTTTTACCATCAATGCTATCCCAGCTCCTAAGGGCGCAGAGTAAGGGTTATCCTCAAGCGCCAGTTGTTCGGCAGACATTGGTATTAAGGCTAGGGCAAACTCCCCTTCCATCCAAGATAGTAAATCCTTTTCCCAATCCAACCCTAAGGTAGTTTTCAATCCAGCTTGGAAATTGTCTGGGGAAATGGGCATTAAAGTATTTAATGCTCCTTGTTCGGTATAGTATTGCCAAAATTGTCTGATGTTACCCCCAGATATAATGGCTAGGGTACTCGCTGGCATCCGTCTAGGCAAAAAAGAACCGCTATTTTGGTTACTGGTGTTAACAGTGCTTCTGGGTTTGACCCAGGAAATCCCTTCAAAACTTATCCCCTCTGGTGCTAGGGTTACTGTTGTGACTATGTCTTGCTTTAAGGGTTTAGTTTTTTCAGGCTGCTCCTGGGCATCAGAGGCTACTGCGGCTAAAAAACCTGGTAGATTAATATACAACTGAGCAAAGGACTGATCAGCTTTAATCTCAGCGATCGCATCTTGGTAGCCAGCTTTACTAGCTACGGAAATAGCTCCTTTGTAGGTGTCAATCGCCCGATCAATAATTTTGGGGTTTTCACTCACTACTAGAAAACGCCCTAGCACTGCTACTGAGTACTTTTGGGAGTTACTCTTGTTTGTTTCGTAAACCTGAATACCTCTGTAGGTTCTCTCAACCCACTGTTTCCCTGATTGAGACTTGGCTTTTTTGAACAGCTCCATTGCTTGGGTTAGTTTGTCAATGGGTAGTACAATCAAACTGGGAAAAACTGATTGATCGTTTGATAAGACTGCTGGTGATAAGTCTCTAGGGCTAAAGTATGCCAGGGTAACGTCTTCACCCAACCAAGGTTTGATATCTTGCTGATAGTTGTAGCCGTTAGCAGTTAGTAAATTTTCCTGCAACTCAGCAAGCTGTTTTTCCAAAACTTGTCGAGATTCAGTTGTGCCATACTTTAGCAACTGTTGCCATTGTTTGGATTCTGTAGAAATTGATGCGGTAAAAAAGGCATTTTGCGGAACTAACTGGGTACTTACCTGAATATCTGGTTGTAAAATCTGCCGCCGCACTAGCAACCAGTAAGCGGTTACTCCACCGCCTACTACCAAGACGGCTGCTGCAAAAATTAGCAGTAGAAAAGATTTCTTTTTTTTGGTCATGGATTTGATTGCTAGGGACATGAAGATAAGAGCTTATATCTTTGTGTGACCGTTGAATCTGATTAAAATTGGTTGTTCGTAAATTAGCAATTAGTAATTACCAATTAGCAGCAATTACCAATTATTAATTAACAGCCATGGGTTCAATCATATTAGAAGTAATTAACTTGACTTGATCTTAGGTGTAGATCGTATCTCGTTGCTGATAGGGACGCCCAATGGATTGAATGGCTGCTTGTAATGTTTCTACTTCCATACAGGTACCTCCCATAGCTCCGGCCATGGTGGTGATATGCTCCTCCATTAATGTGCCACCAATATCATTACAACCCCATTTAAGGGCATCTGTCGCCCCAGCAAGACCGAGTTTTACCCAACTGGGTTGGTGATTTTTAATCCAGTTCCCTAGGAAAATCCGAGCTACAGCTGTGAGCAACAGAGCATCTTTCAAGACTGGTTGATCCCGTCCAACACGATGGCGTAATGGTTTGGGGGCTTCCTGTCCGACAAAGGGCAGTAAGATAAATTCAGTGATTAAGCCAGGGTATCCCTGGTTACGGGCTGTTTGTTGAAGCGATCGCAATTTTTCCAAGTGTGCCATTTGTTGTTGGGGTGTCTCAATATGACCCGATAGCATGGTACTGGTTGTGGGCATTCCCAGTTTATGAGCTGTTGACACAATCTCTAGCCAAGTGGCGGTATTGGTCTTTTCTGGACAAAGAATACGTCGGACATCATCATCTAAAATCTCTGCTGCTGTTCCTGGCATTGAACCAAGACCAGCCTCTTGTAGTTGAGCAATCACCTGGGCATAGCTAAGTCCATCTTGCTCAGCAATAAATTGCACTTCCTGGGGAGAGAAAGCATGGAGATGCAGCTGAGGAAACTCTTGCTTAATGGTTTTTACCAACTCTAGGTAATAGGGCAAGGTTGACCCATTCATCTTTGCCTTGGGGTTGAGTCCGCCCTGCATGCAAATTTCTGTAGCATTCCGCCGCAGCGCATCCGCTGCCTTTTCATGAATTTGCTGCCAATCGAGCCAATAAGCACCCTCTTCAGAGGCATCCCGACGAAAAGCACAGAAACTACAGTGCTGGGTACAGATATTTGTAAAGTTGATATTACGGTTGATAACATAGGTAACCGTATCCCCAACTTGTCTATAGCGCAACCGATCCGCAGTTTCTTGAATTGACGCTACGGCCTGAGGTTCAGTTTGCTTCAAAAGCACAACCCCTTCATCGGGTGATATATCAATACCCCCTAAGGCACGGTTGAGAATAGTATCAACACTAGTGGTAATCACAGGCATATTCAGTAAACCTACACTCAGTAAATCTACAATGATCGCAGTGATCGCAGTTGAACATCTCCATGGTGTAGCCGGAAGGTGAAAATAACTTAGGGGCTAAAACCCCCTGATTCCATATATTTTGTCTGTCATGTATTTCAATTCCATTGGCAAGTCTGCTCCTTGTGCTGATTGAGGTTACTATTGTTGAAAACTTTCCTGAGAAGTCTCGGGTTTTACCCCCTGTTGCTATTATTCTGGATTACTATTGGCAGTGTTTTACGCTTCACTAACCTCACCCTGAAGTCCCCCTGGACTGATGAATTTGCCACAATAGTGTTCAGCTTGGGCAATAGTTATCAAACCTTACCCCTAGACCAAGCCATTTCCCTCTCTACCCTGTTACAACCACTGGAATTTAATCCACAATCGGGAGCATCCGCAGTTATTCATCATTTATTCACTGAGGATCACCACCCTCCCCTATATTTTGTTCTCGCGAACTGGTGGATGAGGCTATTCTCCTTTGGTGTACAGGCGTTTGATGGAACATCGTTACAGGATAGCGACTTAGTAATTTGGGGAATGCGATCGCTTCCCGCCCTGTTCGGTATAGTATCAATTCCACTAATCTATGGACTGAGCTGGGTAGGGTTTCGTTCCCGGTTAGTCGCTCAACTAGCAGCAGCAATTATGGCTGTATCTCCCTATGGTGTCTTTCTAGCCCAGGAAGCTCGTCATTACACCTTAGCCATTTTGTGGGTGATGGCATCCCTGTGCTGCTTAATTATTGCTGTACAACATCTTCAACGCCAGACTGTTCTACCGATTTGGATATCCCTGTCTTGGGTAGTGGTTAATTGTAATGGTATATCAACCCACTATTTTTTTCTCCTGACCCTCTGTGCTGAGGCCATGGTTTTGTTAGGACTTTGGGGATTAGCCAAAATTTCTCCTTCTCGACCCTATCCCATCCGGCGCATTGGTGCAGTTGCGGCAGGTAGTGCTATGGGAGGATTAGTTTGGTTACCGGTGTGGCTATCGAGTTACGATGCTCAGATGACTGAATGGATTATCAGTAGCAATGATGGGAGTTGGGCTTGGACTAAGCCAATTTTTCAAGCTCTCGCTGCTTGGATTACCATGTTATCTCTATTGCCCGTGGAGTCATCTTCCCTGATAGTGGTCATTGCTTCGGGTTTGGTGATGTTGGTGTTTCTAATCTGGTTGCTCCCGATTCTCTATCGCTATCTAAAAATACAACTAAATCACCCTAAGACTGGTTTGGTCACAGGGGTTTTAGGGAGTTTCTTGATTAGTGCGATCGCATTATTTTTTGGTATTACTTACTGCCTTGGTACCGACCTCACCCGTGGTGCTCGGTATAGTTTCGTCTACTTCCCTGCTGTGATTGTCTTAGTAGCAGCCGCCCTAGCCGTCAGTAACCGTCACCCTTCAACAGCAAATCCCACTGATAATAGTAGCCATGGGATACCCAAAACCATAGCGCTAGTTTTGTTAATGGGGTTTTTGAGTAGTATTACCGTAGTCAGCAATCTAGGCTATCAAAAATACTATCGTCCAGATTTATTGGTACCGATAATCGAACAACAGTCATCAGTACCGATACTAATTGCTACTACTCACAACACCTTGGTACAGACTGGTGAAATGATGGGGCTGGCTTGGGAATTCCAACAGAAGGCTGATCAAAAACTATCCTCCGTCAATCCCAAATTTCTATTGGCACATCAAGACCAAATTCAGTGCCAGCAGACCAATTGTCCTGCTGCTATCACTCTTAAACAAACTGTCGCTGATTTGTCAAGTACCCTAGATTTATGGTTGGTGAATTTTAACGCAACAGTTGAAGAGTTACCTAATTGTTCTGCTGAGAATTCTGTTAATAATTTAATATCCGTGGATGGTTACCAAGCTCAGGTTTATCACTGTCTTGGTTCTAAGCACTCAGCTGTCAGCATTCAGCCGTGAGCCGTCAGCCGTGAGCCGTCAGCCGTCAGCCGTCAGCCGTGAGCTTTTAGCTCACGCGTGCGCGTCCAGCTTATTTTATTCAATAGCTGATAGCTGATAGCTGATAGCTGATAGCTGATAGCTTACACAAAATATGCGATAGTATCTTTTGTATCAAACTTTAATGAAACCCACCCCCATGAGCATCGCCCCCCTAACCTGGCAAGAACTAGAAGCTCTGACGGATTTTCAAATAGATACTGTTAATGGCGCTACTAACGCTCAATCTTGTTTGCGCCTATTTGGTTTTACTGAATCTGATATTCGGGTTACCCTATACCGGGATAACCACGCTTGGTGCCCTTACTGCCAGAAAATTTGGCTATGGTTGGAAGAAAAACAAATTCCTTATCGTATCAAAAAAATTACCATGTTTTGTTATGGTAAGAAAGAACGTTGGTACAAGCAGAAAGTGCCATCGGGGATGCTACCAGCCCTAGAGCTAGATGGTAAATTGATTACCGAAAGTGATGACATTTTAATCGGATTAGAGCGGGTTTTTAAACCCTTAGAGCAAAGTATGAAAGACCCGGCTGTCATAAAGCTAAGGCAGTTGGAGAGACTTCTGTTTAGAGCTTGGTGTACTTGGCTGTGCTATCCTACACGTTCATCTAAAGAAGAGCAACATCACCAAGACCAATTTATTCAAGTGATGGAGATGGTGGAAAATGCCCTAAGCTCCACTCCAGGTCCTTACTTTCTTGATCAGTTCGGTACTGTTGATGTAATTTTCATGCCTTATGTGGAAAGGATGAATGCCAGTCTTTATTACTACAAAGGCTATTCTATCAGGGAAGAAAACCCCCGATTGGCAGCTTGGTTTGAAGCCATGGAAACCCGACCTACCTATCGTGGCACACAAAGCGACTTCCACACCCATGTCCATGATTTGCCTCCCCAGATGGGGGGCTGCTGGCCAAACGATAAACCCCAGACGTTAGTCAATCAGGCACGGGTAGACAATGGTCCTTGGGAAGGGCTACCGGATGTAACTTACCCAGAACCGGAAACCTCCCGTACTGAAGCTCTCCAACGAGTGCTTAAACACCGCACCAATATCATTCGAGTTAACCCCGCCGACGAGACCTTGTTTGATCCAGCCCTGCGTTGTGCCTTGACACACATGATTACCGGGGAAACCTGTATGCCACCGTTGGGTTCAGATCCTGCTCTTAGATATTTGCGCGACAGAATTAGTGTTCCTCGGGATATGTCTATCTATGCGGCTAAGAGGCTCAGAGAGTCTCTGGAAAAAACTGCCTCTTTAGTAGGAAATGGTCAAGGTTCTGCTATTCCCATCCGTCACCGACGTGACCAAGATCCAGCTAACTTTGCCAAGGCGATCTAGAGTTGCGATTAGCCCGAAGGGCTACGCTACGCGAACGCACTAACTTTATCTAGGATATTAATCGTAGGGTGGGCAGTGCCTAGCCACCCGTTCGCGTAGCGTGCGCGTAGCGCAATGGCTAGCTTGGTGAATCTGCCTGATCTACTGCCCACCCTACATCTTACTTACCTCAATACAAATACAGGGTTGTATAGCAATGAAAACTAAATCTGTGAATGGGGATAAGTCCCAACGGGCGAGCAAAAAGAAGCATCTACTAGCAGCAGATATCAAAAAGAAAGATAAGAAAAAACTAAATAAGAAAAAATTAAATAAGAAAAAACTCAAGAAACAAAAGAAGGCCAATCTTACCAAGTCAGAACGAAAAGTGTTCTACCACATTTCTGAGGCAGAAGGCAGCTCTAAACTTCCCAGGAAAATTTATGAAAAGGAGCTTGCCCGTTTGCAATTGGAACTGGTGAAAATGCAATACTGGACTAAGCATACTGGTACCCGCATTGTGATTGTGTTTGAAGGACGTGATGCAGCGGGTAAGGGAGGGACTATTAAACGGATTACCGAACCCCTAAATCCACGTGGCTGCCGAATTGTGGCATTGGGTACACCGAGTGATCGGGAAAAGACCCAATGGTATTTCCAGCGCTATGTCGCTCATCTGCCCGCAGCCGGTGAAATTGTCTGTTTTGACCGCAGTTGGTACAATCGCGCTGGGGTGGAGCATGTGATGGGTTTTTGTACCGATGCACAGTATCAGGAATTCATGCAAACCTGCCCACAATTTGAGCGGATGTTGGTCAGATCTGGCATAATTTTGCTGAAGTATTGGTTTTCAGTCAGCGATGAAGAACAAGAGCGACGGTTCCAATCTCGCACCACCGATCCCGCTCGTCGCTGGAAGCTCAGCCCGATGGATCTAGAATCTCGCGATCGCTGGGTGGAATATTCCGAAGCAAAAGACAACATGTTGGCTCACACCAATATTCCCGAAGCCCCCTGGTTCACGGTGGAAGCTGATGACAAAAAGCGGGCTCGGCTTAATTGCATCAGTCATATTCTCAGCAAGATTCCCTACGTTGATATGACACCGGAACCTCTAGAATTACCCCCACGCAAGAAGGCTCCCAATAACTATGTGCGCCCACCTCTGAATGAGCAATTCTTTGTTCCCCAGTTGTATTGAAATTTGGGAACGTCCTAAAATTCAGGACTTAGGGGTTTATTCCTGTATATTATTTCATTATCCTTTGGCTTATCAAAGAACTGATAACCATTCCGATAATTTACTCTAGGGTCAAGTAAATACTGAATCTTTTGTGATGTTTCTTCAATAGCATGTAGAATCCTGCCAACGATATCAGTTTGCTTAGCTTTAACTAGCAACAAACACTGATTAGGGTAAAAAACAACAATCAGCAAAGTATCTCTAGATTCCATCAATATTTTTTCGTTGTTTACCAGACTAGGTAAGCGGTTAATAGCTTTGTGAAACTCGATTATTTTATCGGCTATTCTGAGAGTTTCACTTTTATTTAAAATACCTATTAACTCAGTAAGTGGCAACTGTTTATGGAGAATAACTGCACCTAAAATGTCATCATTATAAGCTACTAACTCCCTAACAAGGCTATCGTAATCTTGTTGTTTGTTTGACATATTGATTATGGTCATGGGATTAATTTTGATTAAACTACTCTAGCAAAGTGAACAGGGAACAGCGGATCTGGGAACAGCGGATCTGGGAATAGGGAACAGGGAAACAGCGGATCTGGGAATAGGGAATAGGGAATAGGGATCAAAATCATCTCAATTGCTACACGGATTGCTATCTTGATAGTCTTGAGAGGCATCCGATAAAACTATGATCACATTATTCCTGAATTAATTTGCTTCTATGATTATAATCTTTGGGCTTAGTTTGTCTGTATCAAATTCAACTTATTTGCTGGAAAATACTGTTATAGCAATTCTATGAATTGTGAGGTACAAATTTATGGTTTTTAGGGAGCAGGGAGCAGGGAGCAGGTAAGAGCGAAAAGGGAAGAGGGAAGAGGTAAAAAATAATGTGTACCTCATGAGTCCTATAAACGCTATATTGATTACCTTCACAACCGGTTGAATCCTATAATTTCATGGGTTTGATTGTATCTACAGAACAGTGTGTTAATTATGTTTTTGCTGATCTCTCAGGGATGATTGCTTGACATCTGCTTTAAGCAAAAAGCCAGTGTAGGCAGTCATACGGTGTTCGTGGAAATCTAGACCTTCAATTTCTGCTTTTTCTGTAACTCTGAGATCTGAGGAAAGTATGCGTTTAACAAATAACCAAGCCAGGGAGCTCAAGACAACCGTTGACAGACCTACTGCAACAATGCCGAGTAGTTGAATAAAAAGCTGCCGGATACTATCTATCCCGCCACCACAGAATAGTCCGGCTACTGGACCGTTACCAATACTATACAAATCACCAGGTCCTTCACTGAAAAGAGCTAAAGCCAGTGTTCCCCAGACTCCACCGACAAAATGGACAGAAATAGCACCTACTGGATCATCAATTTTCATCCTGTCCCAGAAGTCCACTGAAAAGACTACAATTATTCCTGCCAGTAGACCGATGGTGATAGCGCTACCAATCGTAACGAATCCACAGGATGCAGTAATAGCTACTAAACCCGACAGTACTCCGTTAATAATCATAGTGGGGTCAGCCCTACTGTCAGGATCCCTTGGGTCAAACCAGGTAGTTATAGCTGCGGCAATACCCCCTGCACAAGCTGCTATATTCGTCGTGAGGACAATATGGCTAATGGAGTTGGGATCTAAATTCGTTGTTCCGGGATTAAAAATGCTTGAGCCGGGATTAAAACCAAACCAGCCCAGCCATAAAATCGAGCAACCTAGAATCGCCAGGCTGAGATTGTGTCCGGGCAGCCCATAGGACACGCCATCTATATATTTGCCCTTGCGTGGTCCGAGAAGGTAAGCACCTACTAAGGCAGAGCCACCGCCTACGCAGTGAACTACGGTTGAACCAGCAAAGTCCCAAACTTTTAGCCCTTGTAGCCAGCCTCCTCCTAGCCAGCCTCCTCCCCAAATCCAGTGACCCATGATTGGGTAAATGATGCCCACAAGTAGAACGCTGAACAGACAAAACGCCGAAAATTTGATGCGCTCGGCCACTGCTCCAGACACAATAGTCGCAGCAGTTCCAGCAAAAACCAGTTGAAAAAAGAATTTGGCGTTGAGGGGTATACCAATATCTTTTAGTGAATAGAAGACGCCGTTGTAGGCTTCTCCTATGGCTGGACTATTATCTAATCCTGAAAGGAACAAGCCATTGAAACCTAAAACAGGATTCCCATCACCAAACATGACAGCAAAGCCAACTGCCCAGTAAGCGGCTGTAGACAGGGCAAACACAATCAGGTTTTTAGTCAAAATGTTGGCAGCGTTCTTTTGGCGGCAAAGACCAACTTCCAACATCCCAAAGCCCGCGTTCATGAAGAATACTAAACAACCAGTGAATATCACCCAGATAGTATCCACCGCAATTTGGAGAGATGCAAGAGTAGTCTGAAAAGGTGGATTCTGGGCTACTGCTACCTCGGCACACAACAGCATGATTATTGCGATCGCGGGCAAGCAAATTTTCCAACTTTGCAGCCTCCAAGCGCTGGTGCACCTTAACCTTTTACGCTTTTGTTTAGACATTACTCATCCAAGGTTTAGTGCTTAGAATAAAAATGAATACTTTCGTACTAGCAAGTTTAGCAATCGACAGTGCTATGGGAATTATGGCCAAATAATTGACTCCAAATCCTGTCTATGGATATCTATAATTTCGGTTATCTGTGACCATTATGAATTAGCACAAATAATCTCGTAGACCCCTGAATTAATTATTTTTTTTTCCTTGGGCTACTAGTGAAAACTCTTTTGGCGTAGATAAAAGCCTCATCTTAAATAAGCCTAAGTCCTGAGTGACCATTGACTTGGCTTATCCTTACACTAGTTCCCTTGATTCTATGAGTAACTATAACTATTAACTACCCGGGCACTTGACAGTGGTTTTCCCGGAAGCAGTTAAGCTCTATCTTACTCTTATAGTAGACGATCTTTTCACTATTGTATGCTAGGATTTCCCTTTTTCTTTTTTTATTCGTCGAAATATATTCCTGTTTTTTTTCTCTCGTAAAATTTAATTATTCAGCAGTCAGCGGTCAGCGGTCAGCGGTCAGCGGTCAGCGGTCAGCGGTCAGCTAGCGTGCCCATCGCCCATACAGCGGGTTGCAATTCGGTGAGGTACTTTCGTTCTGGGTTTTTAGGGAGCAGGGAGCAGGGAGCAGGGAGCAGGGAGCAGGGAGCAGAGAACAGGGAAGAAGGAAAACAATTCTGTGTACCTGATAGTTATGCGTAGCGCATAAGCTGAATGGTTACTGAGATGTACCCAGCCAGGATTGATGATTGTGATATTTTTTTGCATGATGGAAGTAACTCCTTTTTAGGAGGGAGGAAAGCCGCGCTGGTCGTGGTTAACAGTTTTTGCCAGCGCGGCTATTAGTTTCAGTCGTTACATTTTATAGTATAGATAAATCCTCGAAAAAATGCAAGGTTGAATATTTTTTTTACATTTATTTACAAATAGTATTATTAGTTATTTATGGCCTCAATTATGTGTATTTTTACAGTATTTTTAATTGAATTATTTTTTGATATAGCAGGTAAAGGGAACAGAAGAGGGATATTGATAAATAGTGATGTAGGGTGGGCAGTGCCAAAGATAGATCACAGCATCTGGCGATCGCATTAGTAGGCACTGCCCACCACTCGAATTAATCACAATAGAGAATAGTGATGTAGGGTGGGCAGTGCCAAAGATAGATCACAGCATCTGGCGATCGCATTAGTAGGCACTGCCCACCACTCGAATTAATCACAATAGAGAATAGTGATGTAGGGTGGGCAGTGCCAAAGATAGATCACAGCATCTGGCGATCGCATTAGTAGGCACTGCCCACCACTCGAATTAATCACAATAGAGAATAGTGATGTAGGGTGGGCAGTGCCAAAGATAGATCACAGCATCTGGCGATCGCATTAGTAAGCACTGCCCACCACTCGAATTAATCACAATAGAGAATAGTGATGTAGGGTGGGCAGTGCCAAAGATAGATCACAGCATCTGGCGATCGCATTAGTAAGCACTGCCCACCCTACTAACTACTAACTCTAAAATAGCTCAACCTAATTTAAAAATACTATAATAAACGGAGACTGTGAGTAATCTGTTTCGAGTATGGAAGTAATAGCAAGTGCAGCTTTAGCTATTGCTAAGGTGGTGGCGATTAAAGCCATAGAAAAAACCGGGGAAAATGTCGGGCAAGTTCTCTGGGATAGACCTAAGCGGTTGTTTCTGGAATCCCTTAGAAAACAGTCTCCAGAGACAGTAACTGCGATCGAGAAAGTCCCAGAGCAACCTCTCGATTATGCCGAAGTGGTATTGCAGCTAGAAACAGCAGCGAAGCAAAATCCCGAAGTTGCCCAAGCCATGGAGCATTTAGTGACTACTGTTAATGCTCAAGATTTGCCTAATTTAGAGGAAATTATTCAAGACATTAACAAAGCCTTGGAATCCCACCAAGCTAAGCGTGACAATTACAACATTGAGAAAGTAGATAACCAGGGTAACTTCGTCCAAGGGAAGAGTATTAATAAAGATAATACTAATATTGGAGGAAGCCAAAATATTATTAAAGGCGACCAAACTATTAATTATAATAATACTTGAGTGCAGTCGCCTGGGAGGCAGGTTAACCAAACTCGAATAAATCAAGCACCGCCACTACCTTGGTATTATGTCGAACGCCCGGAAGTAAGCCAACGACTAAAACAAATTCTGTTATCCCAAGAAACCGCTAGAGCTGGCACCTTAGTGGTTAGTGCCATCTATGGCTTAGGAGGAATTGGTAAATCCACTTTAGCTGCGGCCTTAGCCCATGACAAAGAGGTTCAATCCCATTTTACCGATGGGATTTTTTGGGCAAGCTTAGGTCAGCAACCAGATATTTTATCGTTTATAAGTACGTGGATACAGGCATTAAAAGATTATGATTTAAAACCGATTAATACTGAGGCCGCTTCTTTACAATTAAGAACGTTATTATCCGATAAAAAAGCGTTGCTAGTAGTGGATGATGTTTGGCATCCTGACCATGTTGAACCCTTTCGAGTAGCAGGGGGTGGCTGTCGGGTTTTAGTAACTACAAGAGAAGCTCCGGTTAACGGTGCGATTCGCTATGATTTAAACGTGATGACTCTAAATCAATCCTTGGAGTTATTAACCGGTTGTTTACAGCTTTTTTCAGATGAATCGACCTCACTCCCTTTAGCTGCAAGCCCCCTAAATCCCCCAATTCTGGGGGACTTTAACTCAATTGAATCGACCTCACTGCCTTTAGCTGCAAGCCCCCTAAATCCCCCAATTCTGGGGGACTTTAACTCAATTGAATCGACCTCACTGCCTTTAGCTGCAAGCCCCCTAAATCCCCCAATTCTGGGGGACTTTAACTCAATTGAATCGACCTCACTGCCTTTAGCTGCAAGCCCCCTAAATCCCCCAATTCTGGGGGACTTTAACTCAAGTTCCCCCCAAAATTGGGGGGCTAGGGGGGCGAAAATTGCTGTAAACAACCACTTAACTAATCAAGAACTCGACTATGCTAAAACCTTAGCCAAAACTGTGGGCTATTTACCCCTAGCCTTAGAATTAGCTGCTACCCAAGTTAGGGATGGATTCTCTTGGCAGGAGTTACTGGATGAGTTACAAGCTGAAATTGCTGATTTAGAAGCCTTGGATCGATTGGAAGCAGAGGAAGAACCAAGTGACGCTAAGCGCAAAAACTATAGTCTAGTGGCTTCGTTTAATCTTAGTTTAAAGCGATTATCCCCCGAGAGATTGAAAAAATTTGCTTGGTTAGGGGTACTGCCGGAGAATGTCACTATTAGTGCAACCATGGCGACCACCTTATGGGACTGTACTTCATTTCAAGCCAAAAAGACGTTAATAGTCTTAAGACAAAAAGCGTTATTACTACCAGGGTTCTCTAGTACACCACAAACTAGCTATCGCCTCCATGACCTGTTACATGATTTAGCCCGTAATCTGCTGCAACCAGAGCTAGGATTATCAATCACCGAAGCCCATCAGCAATTATTAGAACGTTATCAAACTAAGACCGATTTGGGATTATGGCATACCTTGCCCGATGATGGTTACATCTATAACTACTTAACTTGGCACCTGGAAAAAGCCCAAAAGATAGATGAAATTCATCAACTCCTGAAAGAAGAAACTGCAGAAGGAGATAACGGTTGGTATTGGCAGTGTGACAGACAGGGAAAAACTGCTAATTTTGTTAAGGATGTATCGAGAGCTTGGGCAATAGCAGCAGCTAAGTTTATAGAAAATCCTACGCAATCCATTAGTTTACAGTGTCGGTATGCTCTGATTACCACATCCTTCAACAGCTTGGCTAGAAATATTCCTCCAGAGTTAATGGCAGCATTACTGAAGAACAAAATTTGGACGCCAGCCCAGGCACTAGCTTATGTGCGACAGATTAAAGATTATAAACGTCAAGCAAAGGGTTTGGAGGGAATTAGTAAGTATCTTACCCCTTCTTTATTACCGGAAGCTTTAGATTGCGCCAGAGGGATTTCCGATGAATACCACCGAGCCCATGCCTTAGTAGCCTTAGCCCCCCACTTACCCGATGTGTTACCGGAAGCGTTAGATTGCGCCAGACGGATTAAGTATGAATACTCCCGAGCCAAAGCCTTAATCGCCTTAGCCCCCCACTTACCCCAAGTCTTGTTACACCAAGCCTTAGATTGCGCCAGACGGATTCGGTATAAATACGACCGAGCCAAAGCCTTAATCGCCTTAGCCCCCCACTTACCCCAAGTGTTGCCAGAAGCGTTAGATTGCGCCAGACGGATATCGGATGAATACGAGCGAGCATTAGCCTTAATCGGCTTAGCCTCCCACTTACCCGATGTGTTACCGGAAGCTTTAGATTCCGCCAGACGGATTGGGCATGAATACTACCGAGCATTAGCCTTAATCAGCTTAGCCCCCCAGTTACCTCAAGTGTTACCAAAAGCGTTAGATTGCGCCACAGGGATTTCCGATGAATACGAGCGAGCATTAGCCTTAATCGGCTTAGCCCCCCACTTGGCCGAAACGTTGTTACTCCAAGCCTTAGAAGCGGCCAGAGGGATTGGGGATAAATACGACCGAGCCGATGCCTTAATCGCCTTAGCCCCCCAGTTACCCCAAGTGTTACAAGAAGCCTTAGATTGCGCCAGACGGATTGGGTCTGAATACGACCGAGCCGATGCCTTAATCGGCTTAGCACCGCACTTACCCCAAGTGTTACAAGAAGCCTTAGATTGCGCCAGAGGGATTGGGTCTGAATACGACCGAGCCGATGCCTTAATCGGCTTAGCCCCCCACTTATCGGAAGTGTTGTTACACCAAGCCTTAGATTCCGCCAGAGGGATTGGGTATGAATCTCACCGAGCCAGAGCCTTAATCGGCTTAGCCCCCCACTTATCGGAAGTGTTGTTACACCAAGCCTTAGATTCCGCCAGAGGGATTGGGTATGAATCTCACCGAGCCAGAGCCTTAGTCGGCTTGGCCCCCCACTTACCCGATGTGTTACTACAAGCTTTAGATTCCGCCAGAGCCCTTGAGTTTGAATACGACCGAGCCGATGCTTTACACCGCTTGATTCAGAGATTAACTCCTTCGTCGGTTGATTTTCCTTTTTGGCAACAAACTCTTGATGGTTTAGCTAGTCTAAGGCGTCGCAATTTTCTTAGAGCTCTTCCTCAATTAGCTCCTTTAATCATCAAGTTTGGGGGTATTGAAGCCCTAAGAGAAACGGTGGCAGCGGTTGATGATGTTAGCCGATGGTGGAGGTAGGGAGTAGGGAGTAGGGAGTAGGGAGTAGGGAAGAGGCAAAAGGCAAAAGGCAAAAGGCAAAAGGCAAGAGGCAAAAGGCAAGAGGCAAGAGGCAAGAGGCAAGAGTTAATCAACGATAGAGGAATTATGATTAGCTTTACTGGGTGTGAAGGGAACCAGTGTTAGGATTCAGTTGATGCCTGTGCCATGGGGAAGAATTGCGCTAAGCTAATGTTAGCTTAATCATGGGCAAGTTTAGTTGTGCTAACTAAGCTAGACTATAGGTAAGCTCAATCAATCATAAGTAAGCCTCTGATCTCATCAAAACAATAATATCCATGGAAAACGTCAATCAAATCACTTTAAATTTACCCACATATTTGCTAAAAAATACAGAAGAGCTAATTCAAACAGGACTAGTCAATAATTTTGAATAATTAGTTGTATTAGCCTTGCGTCATGAAATTGTTAAACTTAAACAATTACAGCAAAACAATCAACAGCTACCAGAAAATAGCAATGGTGTAGATGATCCCATTTGGGGACTCGGAGACAATCCAGTTGTAGGTGGAGTCAGTTTAGAATTTAGAATTTAGAATTTAGAATTCGGTAGCCAGTATTGGGACAGTCAGTCCCGTAATTGTTCATAATAAACTCATTATTTAGTTTAAATTGGACTGATGCTCTATAAGCAAGACAAAATCAGCAGTGGTAAAGTCGGTTTTTGTACTCTTTAATTAAACGGTTATTTTTGAATAATTTAATAAAGGTAACTCTTTCCCTCTAGCTTGGTAATCTTCTACCAAAAGCTCTAACACGTCTTTAGCATTTTTTAGAGCTTCTTCGTAGCTGCTACCATGAGTATGAGCATAGGGACCAAATTCTGGCAAACTAGCAATGTAAGTTTGGTCTGGCTCTGACCATTGAATTAAGATACTATAGTGATTTTTCATCTGTATTTATTTCTGTAAATTATCTAAGTCTATGAGTACATTTTTAACAGCTTTTTCTTGATATTTATTAGCGTCTTCTCCATCTTTACCAGAGAGAGTCAGACTATAGTTTAATAAAGGATGACTCCAAACTGTGTGACTGCCTTTACCTGAACGATAAGAGAAACCCGCTTTTTTTAGCATTGATTTTAGTTCTCTGATTTTCTTGGGCATTTAATTATTTTGTATCCCTTGGTAATCGACCATATTTTTCCATCAATGTTATGGATATTTAAATAAATTTAGTTCTGATATAAAACGATAATATCGTTGATTTTTACTGAGTAGAGGAATTTGATTTTCAATAGCGGTAGCAGCAATTTATCCCTACCAATGCTGTTGTCTAATTATTCTAACCCATTCGCTACTATTTTGAGTATCTTGTCGATCACGCCACATACCAATAAAAGGTTGATTCTCTAATTCCAGAGGGTGAAGAGATGCCGGTTTTTTCGTTATATACTGTTTTTTGAACACCTCAATGATATCGGCAATAATGTTTTGAACCTCTTCTGGTAGTTCTTGAATATCTTTGGTCAGTTGTTCTAGGTCACGCATAAGTCTTAGGAAGACTGTCCAATCACTTTCTATAAATCCATTATACAAAGTAATTGCGGGTGCATCTCATTTTTACTGTTTGACCCGGTGGGTGGAATGGGCATCTTGCCCGTTACAATTTTCGGACGGATTGTCCTAACACTGGCTACCGAGAATCCCCCGTCCTTAACGCACCCTACGCAACTCTTTCCCGATTCCCGATTCCCGATTCCCGATTCCCTTGTTTACTTCTCAACTAGAGCCGTTCCCATCTAAAGAACGCACCTTAATAACTTTAGCAGGAATTCCGACTACTGTAGCCCCAGCAGGTACATCAGATAAAACTACAGCATTAGCACCAATATTTGCCCCATTACCGATAGTAACCTTGCCAAAAATCTTAGCACCAGCACCAACATTGACACTTTTTCCTAAAATGGGGGCATCCAAAGGGCGGTCTAAATAACGATTTCCCAAAGTTACCCCTTGACGGAGGATAGTATCATCACCAATAGTGCAATCGCCATGAATCACAATCCCACTTTGATGCTCAATAATTACTCGGCGACCAAGCTTTACCGTGTAAGGTAATTCAATCCCATAGGTATTACGAACTTTTCGATATAATGCTCGGTAGAGAATACTAAAGGGAGCCCGTAGTAACTTCGGTTGGATGTTCATTCTCCAGACTCCAAACCGCTGCACCGCCACAGCCCGAAATCCAGGCTTAGTCCAATCACAACCATGAGCCTTCCAATCTTCTTTAATTTGTTGCCAAAGTCCCAACTTATCGGTTTTTGGCTGGGTATAATTTGCCGTTAAATCTGTTGGCATCACCATAATATGTTGTTAGTGTTTGTTGTTTAGGGAATAGGGAGTAGGGAGTAGGGAGCAGGGAGCAGGGAGCAGGGAGCAGGGAGCAGGGGAAAGAGTGTGGCATGTGGCACAGGCTTCTAGTTTGTGCCACAGGCTTCTAGCCTGTGACTTTCATTACTATTAAACGAATCATTACTTTTTTCATTTAAAAGCTAATAAATGATAGCTGATATAACGGTTTATAACCTAATGAAATACACAGGATTTTTTATCTGTTTTTTCTTCCCTCTTCCCTGCTCCCTGCTCCCTGCTCCCTAAAACCAAAAAAATTGTATAGCGGTTATTGCATTTATTAGGTAGACTTCTCAACCTCAAAGTCCCCCTTTTTAAGGGGGACCAACGGGGGATCCCTTCTTGATGCAGTCGCTCATGGGGGGAACCCCCAAGACCGCGCTGCATCGCTTTGTACCTCATGGGAAATAGAATTGCTATACCTCACCTAATTAAAAACTGCTATAACTAATCAAGAAATCTTCGGACTACTAAAAGCACCACCTTTACAAAACACACTATTGCGCAGAAAATCACTAAGTAAGTGGGGTGGGTCATTATCGGGCTTACCTTGAACCATTCGGCGCAATTGCCACAATAAATAACTAGAAGCCCAGGTATGATCGGCTAGAGCAGCGTAAAACCAACCATAGTTTTTAAGGAAATACCGTCGTCGAGAATCAAACACATACTGGGGTCGGCGTTTGGGTGGACGCTTGGTGTCGGTAACACCTGAACTTTGTCCAACTAAGTGGACTACCCGACTTTCAGGGACATACCAGCATTCCCAGCCAGCTCTCTGGGCTTGCAGGCAAAAGTCCATTTCTTCGTAATACATGAAATAAGCTTCATCGATCAGGCCAACCTGCTCAAACACTTCCCGACGAATAATCATACTTGCCCCAGCTACCCAATCCGTTAGACAGGGTTGGTCAGGAATCGGTGGCCAAACTACCCACTTCGATAATAATCTCGATACGATACCCAGACGCAAACCAGAATCTAGCTCACTGAGGACGGTATGAAACCGAAATGCTGAACACTGAGGGGTACTGTCAGGCTCTTCCAGGCGAGAGCCAGCAATACCCACCTGGGGATGGTCACTCATAAACTCCACCAGGGTTTTGATCGCCCTAGGACGAACAATGGTGTCTGGATTGAGCAACAACACATAATCCGGTGGCTGATTAGACTTCAGGGCTGGGCGGATCACAGCGTTATTGCCAAAGGCAAATCCACCATTGTGCTCTAGTGCCATCACCGATGCCCAACTACCCCAGTTTTCGTTTGCGATCGCATTTTTAATGGCTACAGCCGATCCATCCCCAGAGGCATTATCTGCCACTACCACCGTAGTATTCGATAAACCTGGGATTTCATCCGCTAGAGAGCGTAAGCAGTCTATAGTTAAACTAGGGGTTTTGTAGTTAACAATTACTATAAGTAAAGAATTTACGTTATTGTTTTTTACTTCATTAGACATAACTAAATTTTGATATTTATTTACCTTATAAAAAAATAATTAATTGTTATACCAAAGGGAACAGGGAACAGGGAACAGGGAACAGGGAGTAGGGAGTAGGGAGTAGGGAGTAGGGAGTAGGTAAAAAAAATCATCCTCATTCATTTAGTATTACTATTAATAGTTTGTGTATAAATTAATTACTATCGGGTTTTTACTAGCTATCTTTTATACATATATACACATATTTTTGGGAACCAATTACTAATTTTTATATTCCCTGTTCCCTGTTCCCTGTTCCCTGTTCCCTGCTCCCTGTTCCCTACTCCCTATTCCCTATTCCCTACTCCCTACTCCCTACTCCCTACTCCCTACTCCCTGCTATATCATCCCTAATTCCGTTGAACTTGTCTTCGTTGATTCCGATTTTGATTCCGATTTTGATTCCGAGAACGCTGGGGTGCCAATGCAGGGGCTTTTTTCACCTTATTGGTTGTAGGTTCTTTGACCACCAATCCTGATAGTCCTCCACAAGCCAATACAAAGACTGGATTACCATGGGCATTGAGCATAAATTCCACCATGTACAACGCTACAGCCACGGTCAGCACCGCCACTGGTGCCGCTTGCCGCTTTGGCCACAACTCCGCTGGACAACGGAACCAAAACATAGTCAACACCGGCATTAGTAAGGATGTGGTCAGGCTGGCTAGTCCAACGGTACCAGTTTCACCAAAGGCAATAATCCACAAACTATCTGGAACTGTAACTTGCTCACCGTTGTCATTAAATATCAGACTTCTTCCCCATCCTCCCCAGCCAAACACGATCCGTTCCCGTGCTTTATCTACAAGTAACTCTTCATTATCAAATCTAAACTGTAAGGATTGGATACGTTCTTCAGGAACTACATTCGATACATTTGAGATAATCTGATCACTAACGTAGGTTTCAGTCTGTGAGTTAATGTATAAGTAAGAACAAATAAGCCCAATTAGGAGAAAGACTGGCAAAGCAGTGCGAAAATGCTTGCCAAAAAACAAGATGCCAACTCCTAAGAGTAGTAAAAAATAGGCACCAGTCGATTTGCACAATATAAATGTGATCAACAACGCAGCTACCAGCCACTTCATGGGAATATTCCAGAGTTGTTTGATCACCCCAGTGTGCCATAGCCAAATTCCCACTAAACTAGCTGCCATCATCCACATACCCACTGGCAAACCGTGAATCATAAATACTGTCGGTCTCCATCCCCCGTAACGCATGGTTTGGCCAAAGTCAGGATGAGCATGGAAGCCGTACAATATCCTATGGAGCTGCGGACTAAAGCGAATTTCGTACAAACATAGGGGAACATATACCAACCCGCCCATGAAAATGCCAATTGCCAAGTCACGCAATCCACTCAAGTTATGGAGATATATCCGACCGAGAAAATAGGGTACTCCCCAGGTCAAGGTTTGCGTCAAAACAGTAGAGAACCCATCGTAAGCCCCCAAGCCATTCGTAATAGATGAAGCCAATGGACATAGGCACCAAATCAGCATGGGCAAGTCAATCCAGCTGAATTTAAAGGAGCTAAAACGCCCAACATCGTATATAAACGTAGCCAACAAAATACCGTAGCAAGTTGCCGACATCTTAGTATAGTCAGGTAGACCAGGCAAAGCATATTCTGCCACGGGTAGGAATAGCCATGCTACGATAAAACTCACAATGACTGCCCGCTGAGCTGGAATTCTCATGAAGAGATAAAGCACAACTGGAATCCAGCCTAACATGACGATGGGGACTAAAAAACTCATTGGCTTTTTTGGGCATGAACGTGAACAGAGTTGCTTGAGTAATTATCAGCTATCAGTTATCAGCTATCAGCTATCAGCTATCAGCTATCAGCTTATGGGCTACGCCCACGCTAGTTGAGGTGCCAAAAGCCAACGGCTGACCGCTGACGGCTGACGGCTGACGGCTAACCACTGACCGCTGACCACTGACCGCTGACCACTGACCGCTTACTAACTAATTAAGTTATTCAGAAATTTTTTGACTTTGGTTACTGGAGATTTTTTAAGTTGTAATTTTTCTCCTGGTCGAGCCTTAAATAATGTGGAATGATCGCCACCCTTAGAAAGCTCTTCAGCTGGTCTGCCATTGCTGTAGTAGTAAAGTGCCAAAGATTTCCGAGTCCGTCCTTCTGGACAAGTTAATGGATCAGGATGTCCGTGATAGGAAAAATCTGTAGTACTGAATATGACACATCGGTTGAAGATCGGGAGAATTTTTTTATGAGACTTTGTCATCTCTTTATCCCACATTTCAAAATAACCACCATAGTCTTCTTCCCAATCTTTGTTGAGATAGATCAGAAGATTTAAGCGGCGGTCAAGGCGCAATTTTGTATGGCGATTGAAATCAGCATGGATTTTTAAATAACCACCTTTTTCGATCTGATGCAAGCCACCACCAACAAAATGAGGGTCAGGGATGATTCCATCAATGCCAGTTAAGGTTTCTAAAAAGTTAAGGAAAGTTGATGAATTGAGCTGATACAAAAAAAATCGGGTGTATTCTCCCATTTGAATTTCCGATTTTGAGGCCAGTTTTTTTTCTGGGGCAGCCTCAAACTTTTGCCAATCAATTTGATCAGATTTAGGAAACTCATTCAGAATATTCTCTAGGATATCCTCTGGAAAGAAGTTATCCATGATAATGTGTGGAAATGGCTCAGCCTGGGCGTAGGCTTCACAATTATCCTTCGCAAAGTTAGTTAACTTTTCTGGATCTAGGCAATAGTTTAATTTTGAATCCATTTTATTCTCCAATTTTAGTCTCTTAGTCAATTTATATGGTTGGTATTTTTTTTGTTAGTAATTAATACTAGTTATTTTTGTAGGAATTGTGATAATTTTTATTTTCTGCTCCCTGCTCCCTGCTCCCTGCTCCCTGCTCCGCTGTTCCCTGTTTTAAAAAAGTCCACTGATGGGATATCCAAACCCCAACATATATCGAGCCCAAATCACCCACATCAGTAATGTCAACAGTAGTGAAGTAGCCCAGAGGTCTTGCTTAATAAAGGAAAGCCCTTCACGACAGAGACCATAAGTTATTACTAGATAAGGGAGAATGTCATTGAAGGCAATCACGACTACTGCTCCGAGTGCTCCATTGCCAAACTTTTGCATCACATAAAATCCTAGGGGTATGCCAATACAAACATTAAGACTCTTGACCAGTTGACTGTAAGCGTTATAGTTTGGCTTTCCAAGAGCCATCAGAGCTTGTTGAACGGTATCAATCAATAATGCAGGCCAGATGCCTAGGGTCAAGATTGGTAACATCCAAGCCGCCTCATAAAACCTCTCATCATATAAGATAAAAATCGCAATATCTCCAAAAGCAGTACTGACTGTCAACATCAATGCTGCAACCACTAGGATAAGTTGGCGATTGTACCAAATTTTGATCCGAAAGGTTTCCCGAGGCAAATCAGCCAGCTGAGAAAAAGTTGGCAAAAGAACCTTAGAACTAATTGCCGAGATTACCTGAGAAGGTAGGTATGCTAAATTAAAGGCAACACCATAAATCCCTAATAGTGTGAATGAAAACAATTTGCCTAGAATTAGTCGGTCGGCTTGGGTCGCGAGAAAGGTAAGCGCCGTTGAAATAAATATCCATTTCCCGAAGGAAAAGATGTTGTTTGCTGCCTCTTTTTCCCAGGTAAAGCGGTTTGATATTCCAGGAATTAACCAATGACTGAATATCATTTTTGCCAATGCCGTCACCACATTTCCAGCAGCAAGAGCCCAGATTGTCCGATTGAAAAAAGCCCAAACGAGCATCACGATCAGGCCGGACAATTGCACCACCAGCTCAAACATCATGATCTTGCCAAATGCCATGTGGCGGTTGAGGCTCCACACAGCAGTGGAGTTAAATCCCTCAATCAGTGGAATCACACCAATTACTGGCATCAGCCATAACAGCTGCGGGTTATTATAGAAATGGGCAACTGGCCAAGTAATTATCAGACAAGACACCCACAGCACAATTCCCCGCAAAACCTGAATAGTCCAGATAGTATTCAGAAAAACTGGGTCATCCCCACGTTTATTCTGGATGATGCTTGGACCAATGCCGACATCGGAGAATAACCGTAAGCCAATGATGAAAACGTTGGCTAGAGCCATTAAGCCGAAAAAGTCTGGTGCAAGCAGCCGGGTCAGAACAAGATTACTTGCCAGTCTCAGAAACTGACTTGTTCCATAACCAGCTACTGTCCAAATAGCCCCACGGAGGAGTTGTTTTTTAAGTGATGAGGACATGGTTAGATTTCCGAGTAGGTAGACGGGATGGGTGGGGTTGCAGACTTAAAGGCATCAGATAATTTGATTAGTTTTAAAAATTGGCTCTACAGCTGATATCTGAGTATGTTGTGTAATATAGGTTTTAGGTTTTAAGTTACCGCAATGTAGATACTACTTGTTGAGCACCAGATGAATACTCCCGAACGGTCTTTTGCCAGAAACGGGCTGGCTCTTGAGATGAGAAATAACGACTGATATAGTTGTGAGCATTGCGTGAAATATTGTCACGAAGTTCTGCATGCTCTAGTTCCAAAAGAGATCGTGCTGCAGCCTCAGGAGTCTCGGCAGCCATCGCAGTCTTACGGTGTTCCATGCAGAAATTTGCCCCACGGGCAGTCTTACCCACTACTACAATTCCTGCTGCCATGGATTCTTGGGGAGGAAGGGCACAACCCTCAACCTCTGCAGATGCCAGGAAAACTTGTGGTCGTCTAAACTGCTTTGCTAGTTCCTGAAAGGGAAGTCCATCTACACGCTCAAATCTCCAGTATGTACCACCTAGCTTTTGATACCATTCCTCAGTCTGGGTGATGAACTCAGGGCCTTTTCTGGGAAAGGCGAAGACCAAACCTGCTTCTCTTTCTGCTTGAGGAATAAATGGAAATGCCTCGTTATCAACGACATTCGGAACGATCTCAATGTCTTTGCCAGGATAAGCGGCTTCGCATACTTCCTTCATGAAGGGAGAGTCTGTCCAAAGAGCCACACGGCTATCTCGATACTCAAAATCAGCTTTAACCAAAATTGGAACCTGGAGATAAGCGATCGCAGGTCCTTTGACATCATTGATCAATAGTGTGAGCCAATCAGGAATAATGCATACATCATCCGGACGACGATCTGCCCAACGGATAAAGGGTAAATTGTGAATCCCCCAAGTATTACCAAAGGTGTTACGACCAGTCATGGTGGCAATTACTGCATCAGCCCCAGATTCCCGAGCGGCCAAGCAGTGACGCATGATATTCAGGTCTCCGCCGTTTACTTCGGATTTATAAAGCCACCTACGCCGAACCCAACTCTGAATTGGCTTTAGCTTAGGACGGCTAAGAACACGGTATATTAGTTGCCAAGTGGTGCTTGTTGAAAAGTCTGGAAGCAAAAATACAAAACGCATCAGCTAACTGTTAAAAATAACGGGAATAAAGGAAATTATTGAAAATGGTTATCTGTTGCCCCGATTCACAATTTGATTCACAATTTAAATGCGTGAGAGCTTAGTACTAGTTGGTGCTGCCTCAATGGGAGCTTGCTTTGGAGGTAGTTCAGGATTAGACAAAAATACGGCTGACAATTTCTTAGCTTCTGTTGCGACATCATGCCGCCTAGCAACCCGCTCCGCCCCAGCTTTACCCATTTCCTCCAGGGTTTCCACCGGGGAGTTTAAGGCTTCAGCCATTGCTGCGGTTAAGGCTTCAACAGAACCGGGTGGCACTAGCCAACCACAGCTGCCATCACTGACCAACTCCGGTATCCCAGCAACATAAGTAGTAATCACGGGACGACCCAGGGCTAAAGCTTCCATGAGCACGACTGGTAATCCTTCCGCAAAGCTGGGCAGTACCAGAGCTCGTGCTGCTAAAATTTGTTGCTGAACCTCAGTATTACTAGCCCAGCCAGTAATCTCAATGTGGTCTTGCAAACCCAACTGGGCAATAGTCCCTTCAATTTCCGATCGCAACGGTCCATCACCCACTAGTACCAACTTGAACTGCAAGCCCTCAGCCGCTAACTGATGCGCCGCTTGAATCAAGAGTAGATGTCCTTTTTGTTCACTGAGGCGACCAACGCAAACTAAGCGTGGCACGTCTGGTATGGGGGTGTGGGGTTTACTCAAAAACATCTGATCCACACCACAGTGGATCACATGGATTTTTGACCACTGATTGTGGCTGCACCATCGATAAAGCTGGCTTTTGCCAAAGGAGCTAACAGCGACCACAAAAGCAGCTCGGTTGATTTTTTCTCTTAAAGCTAAAAGTTGAGATTTATCAAACTCTTCTGGACCATGAACTGTGAAGCTGTAAGATGGTCCACCGAGAGCATGACATAACATCGCTACTGTAGTTGAGTTTGTTCCGAAGTGGGCGTGAACCCTTTCAATATCTGACTCAGAAAACCAACCCAGCAGAACGCAAGCCTCAGCTAAGTAGGCTAGATGATTCAAAACTCCTCGGTCTGAACCCCAGCCGATTTTGAGGGTCAGCCCTAAGGTCTTCAAAAGACGTATCGGTCTGGTTAAGGCAGTGCGTAATAGGCTAAAACACAAGCCCACGATGCCAACTCCTAAGACAAATCGAGTCTTCTGTAGCTCTAGTTGATCGGCTGGATCAACTAGTTGAGAGGCGCAGGAACGGATAGAAAAACGTTTGACTTGAATACCGCAAGCCTCAACACCTGCAATCTCTCGCCGGATGAAGCTGTGACTTACCTTAGGATATTGATTAACTAGATAGGCAATTGTCATCGTGAACTCGGGGCAACGGTATGTCTGTTTCTAGGAATTTTTCGTAGATTGACACCTTATCTAAGAGATGGAATAGATCGAGAAAAATCTTCAAATGTTTCAAGGGATGTCACCCCTTCATTAACATCACTTGATTAGACTCCATGTCCGTACCAATTTTGCTGCTTCCTCAGACTAAAGCAAGTTTGGTGACAGTATCTTCCTAATTGTTCTTACTAAGTGTGAACTCAGAATCCGGATTGCGATCGAATCGGGGATAGGTCATATCCTGTCCGGCAGAATAAGTTTTGGTTGAAGGTTAGTTTTGGTTGAAGGTTAGTTTTGGTTGAAGGTTAGCTGGTTGAAGGTTAGTTTTGGTTGAAGGTTAGCTGGTTGAAGGTTGGCTGGTTGAAGGTTAGCTGGTTGAAGGTTAGCTGGTTGAAGGTTGGCTGGTTGAAGGTTGGCTGTTTGAACGCGCACGCGAACAACCAGCTAACCTTAAAACCTTCAAATTCAACCTTAAAACCTTAAAACCTTAAAACCTTGGCCACGCTACGCCAATGGCCACGCTACGCCAATGGCCACGCTACGCCAATGGCCACGCTACGCCAATGGCCACGCTACGCCAATGGCCACGCTACGCCAATGGCCACGCTACGCCAATGGCCACGCTACGCGAACAACCCTTCAACAACCGATGTTCTAGGGTGAGACAGTCAGGGAAGATGGTTGGACACGATTAACTACTACCCCCAGACAGGTTAAGCCAAACCTGTCTATTTGATCGAGGACTTGCTTGAATTGAGATTTCTTAGTTCCTCTTAATCCGACCACCATCAAGATTCCATCTGTATTGGCAGCCAGGAAATTGGCGTCTGTATAGTTCAGTAGATTAGGAGTGTCATAGATAACCAAGTCAAATTTTTCCTGAAAATGCCCCATAATCTTTTCCATGCGAGTAGACGCCAGATCTTGAGCAGAATCTACTAAAGATTGCCCAGAAGTCAACACAAAAAGATTATCTGAGAAAGGCGATCGCTCCATCACAACCTCTTGGTCGTTTGATAGCAAATCCCTCAGTCCTGGCAAGTTCTGTAAATTCAAATTGGTGTGAAGTTGAGGTGAATGGAGATTAGCATCTACTAATAGAACTCGCTGACCTTTGGAGGCTGCCATGTGTGCTAGGTTTAAGGCTACACTAGACTTACCATCCCCAGCCATAGCCGAGCAAATGGCGATGGAGCGCAGGGGTGGATTACAGAAGCGAAAATGCATGTTAGTGTAGAGAGAGTCAAATGCTTTTTTAAATCGATAATCCTCAGATTTCTTGTCATCATCGTTGTTAAAATCTACACTATAATTATTGAATAGTTCAGGATTTTTACTAAATGGTATTTCTCCTAAAACGGGTAAATTATGGCCTTCTTCAATATCCTTTATTTCATAAAATATATTCCGAGACTTATCATAAAGGATAACTGTACCCATCCCTAAGCTTAAACCGCCCATAACTCCTAGAAATATCAACTTATTCTGACTAGATTCTGCGATCGGTTTACCGGTCGGATCGCGTAAAAGCTGAGGTTTAGAAACTATCTCCCAAGGCACTTCACGTTGAGCTTTCTCCACCTGCAAGGTCTCTTTCTGAGTTTCCAGTTGGTTGAGAGTTTGAGTAGCAATTTGTAACTGCCGCTGTAGATCATTATACTTACGGACAAAAATCGGGAATTCTTGGACTTCGCGATCAACAGTGTTTTTGGTTTGTATCAGTGCCTGATTACGAACCTGTAGTACCTCAATTTGGTTGGTGGTATCAACCAATTGTTGAATCAGTTGTAAACGAATTGGATTTTGAAGGGTTCGCACTCGGGGGTTAATCGGTTGACCTCCTAAGTTTTGACCCAGAATCCGTTGTAGTTCCCGATTGAGAAGATTTTGTAGGTTTTGCCGTTGCTCTAATAGGGTTTGAATATTAGGGCTATCTGGCTGAAAGCGAGCGGATTCTATCGCAATTTGACTTTCTATTTCTTTAAGATCAGCAAGTAATTTTTGATAGTTAGGATCTTCACTTAATGCTGAAGAAGCTAAAGCTTCAGTTGGCGATAGTTTTAATTGTCTTTGTAAGCTGTTTTTTAAGTTTATTAGCTCTTGTAGCTGCCTGGTTGTATCTCTTTGTTGGTCGCCAATTTGACGAACTTTATTCGACAATTGCTCCCCATCAAATTGAGGCTCAATTAGCTGATACTGCTGTTGCAAATTTTGCAAATTACCTTGGAGACTATTAACTCTATCCTGTAATTTAGGAAGTTGAGTATTAATAAAATTAACCCCTTGACCAATGCGGGTTTTTCGGTCTTCTAAACTATACTTCTCATATTCTTCAGCTGTTGTCTTTAAGACCAACTCTACTAGTTTGGGATCTGTCCCACTATAAGTAATTGATAGGATTTTAGTATTTTCACCTTGACTTTCTTCTTCGAGACGTTCAACTGTTAAAGAATACTGAAGTAGCCCAAGGGTAAACTCTGGATACTGAAATTTAATTTTATTGACGATTTTAGATAAGATTTCAGGACTAGTTAGGATTTTAATCTGAGTTGCATAGTCCAGTTCAAAATTTCCCGCACCAGGTATTGTTCCCTGACCCCGAGTAAGTGTCATTGGTTCAGTGGATATTGCTGCAGCAGATGTGACTGGTTCAACTAACAGCTGAAAATTACCTGAATATATAGAGGGAGATTTGCTACTCAAAAATGTAGCAGCAACAGTCACTAAACCTGCAATCCCTGAAACCACCATGGCTTGGCGTCGGGCAATCCTCAAAAGCGGACCGAGATTTAATCCTTTTTGAGGAGTATTTAACTCATCTTGCTCGTTTAATGTTAGTTGTTGCAATTGTCTACCCCTTTAACTAGTTGATAAGGTTTCAGCCCCCTGTTGTATATCCAAGAGGATGCTAATTTTTGCAGGGAGACACTAATAATTACCAACTCTCAGGGCAATAATCCGGATTGTACAGGTTTATAACCCTTTTCACATCGATGCTATAGTTGATCGATGTAGAAGCAAAATTTATCCATATTATGGAGTGCCGTCAACTCCTTTTGTTTCGGTTATTTATAGTCTTTTTTTTACAATACTTTGGTCATGTAAAACTTGATTAATATTAATAAATGTAAATCAATTTGATACCAATTATTTGAATTACGGCTACAGATAACTTTAATCTTACCATCTCCTCATATCGATCTGTAGTCCGACTGTAAATACTTGGTAATATCCACCAGTTTAATTTTAGTTAATTATACACTTATGATCCTACTATATTTTATAGTATTTATGGGCAAACTATCAAATAGTTATCTCCAAAATAGGTAAGCCCAAGGATACTTCCGTGGGCTAAATTATGATATTAAAAATTTAATTAACCCTGACTCTCAAACAATTACTTAAGAATCCTATACCTAGGCTAAAGAAGAGACCAGATAATGATCTCTCCTAGTAGAATCAGTTGATTACGATGATGGGGTATCGACTGCATCTCGTTCTGTGCGAATCCACTTGGTCTGAGGTTCCACCAGAAAAGCCAGATAGAGAGGAATTTTCCACAGAATGTAAATTGGGACAGCTAAGAGCATCAGGATCGGAAAGTCTGCTCGGCAAAATTTAGCCCAACCTTCAACAATCGCAATTAACAGCAGCACCCCTTCTATGAGTAAGACAATAGTACTTATCCATGATCCTCCTAAGGCTACCCCGAGTAAAGATCCCCCTGTAGCAGCCACCCAAATTAGAACCAATAGGGACAATGGTGGCACACATAAGTCTAATGCGATCGCTAATAGGTCGAAACGTCTTTGACGAAGAGACTCTTTGAGCAACTTAGGAACTTGGTTGAGCAAAGTCTCGATATGACCATGCTCCCAGCGTGACCTTTGACTTTTTGCTGAAGCGTCTTTCATCAGACGACCTGTGACTCCTGCTTGTTGGCAATATATTGGGGAATGTCCAGTGATCGCTAAATCCAAAGCCAACTGCATATCATCAACTGTTTTACTGCCAGCCAAACAGATTTTGCTAATCACTGACCAGGGGAACGCCATTCCTGAACCTGTTAACAAACAAGGTAAGCCCAGTCGATGTAACCCACTCGGACGGACTGTATTTTTGAATTTCACCGCCAGGGTAGAGATCAAATCCTTTACTACCGGTTTGTCTGGTTGTGTCATTAAGTAAGTTGACTGAACCGGTCGTTGTGTAGCGATCGCAAGGCGGGAAATCCGTGAAATTGTTCCTTCAGCAACCATACAGTCTGCATCAACCACCACCACGACATCCGGTGGATTAGGCTCAATAAAGCCCATACCGAAGTCTAAGGCATATCCCTTACCTCTACGCTCATGATCCTGTCGTTCAATTACAATAGCGCCAGATTTCCGAGCCACTGCTGCCGTGTCATCAGTGCAATTATCAGCAATGACTATTAGTTGGTCTTCCTCTGTAAGCTGAGGTAGTAATGTTTCCAGGGTGGCACTGATATCAGAGGCTTCATTGTGAGCTGGAACTAAAACAGCCACCGTTGGTCGGGGTTTGCTAGCATCCCACCATGGCTCAGATGCCTTAGGCAAAATTGCTGCACTACATTCAAGAAAAAGAACTGTAATTGGAACGATCAGGGCAAATGCTATTACCAAGAATGGAATATCAATCAATGAGATTAATGGCTGATTAGCTAACACAATTGAAAATCCTTAAAGCTTAAACTAAGTTATTTTTTGAGGGAACAGGGAATCGGGAATCGGGAATCGGGAATAGGCAAGATTGAAAAAATCCGGTTTATCTCATACTTATGAAAAACGCTGTATATTACATCCACTAAATACTCGTTATTTTTGGGGTTTTAACCATTTATAAATTATAGAATTTTAGATAAAAGTGGATAGATTAAATCTCCAAATTAAATAACTATCAAGTTTATAGATGTTTTAAAATCTCATCATATCTGTTTTATAATGTTCCCGATTCCCGATTCCCGATTCCCGATTCCCTGTTCCCTTTTTCTATCAATCCTTTGTTCACAACTCAAATACAAACGCTATCTAACTGTTACTATTAAGTACAGTTTTGTACTCAACCAAATTACTACGCTGTCCTAGCAATCGATTTAGGTGAAATTGAATCTGACCTTGGACTTGAGGAAACTTGCCGATCATGCAAGAGAGACTATAAAGTAAAGCATCTGTTGAGCTCAAACCTGTCTGGGACTTATGACGATAGATCCGGTAAGTCATCAGAGGATAACCCAGTAACAGCAATAAGCTCAAGCCATGGGTGAGCCATGCGATCGCAAATACTAACAGGGGTAAGAGTAACCCCCAGAACCAAATGCTCCGGCTTTCTTTCACCCAATGGCGTTCTGGAGTGTGACCGTGTAACCAGGCTCCCTCAGCGTAAGCATGACCTGCTCTCAAGAACCGCTTCCAGCACTGACTAAAACGAGTCATTTGGGCATCATGCCAAGTCATTTCAGCATCTAGGCGCAAAATCTTCCAACCCCTCTGGCGCAGCCGCAAGCACAGTTCCGGTTCTTCACCAGCAATTAGGCTAGAATTAAACCCTCCGACTTGTTCAAAAGCTTCTGTGCGCATCATTGCATCACCACCACAAGCGGAAGCTTCACCCACTGGTGTATCCCACTCCATGTCGCACAATCGGTTATATATAGATTTTTCAGGGAAACGCTCTCGTCGGCGACCACAGACTACAGCGACATTAGGGTTGGCTTCCAGTTCCCCTTGAGCATAGTCGAGCCATCCCCCTACTACCTCACAATCCCCATCCACGAATTGGACAAACTTAAGATTTGGCTCTAAATGTTTGAGATAGATATATCCCGCATTCCTAGCACGAGCTGCAGTAAACGGTTTAGATAGGTCGAGTCCAATCACCTCTACCCCTAAAGAATGAGCGATTTCCACACTGTTATCTGTGGAGCCAGAATCGACATAAACCACACGAGCGGCGTTCTTAATTACAGACAGTAGACACTGACGTAGGCGTTCACCTTCATTGCGTCCAATCACAACTAATCCAATTTGCTTCACACCTTGGGGTTTGTATTCTACAGCTGAGAGAGTGTTCATCGTTTAACTGCTTTGAGAATTTAGCTCTTTTCTTGGACGAGGCAAGGAATTGAAACGCAGAGGTAGCACTGAAACGCTGTTTCCCTGTAAGCATATGCGCTACTTGAGGTGCGTGCGCGTTCAACGGTCAGCGGTCAGCCGTCAGCTTATTTTATTCAAAAACACCGATTGCGCTACGCGCACGCTGCGCGAACAGTAGTGTGGCCATAAGTTTTTAGCTGATAGCTGATAGCTGATAGCTGATAGCTGATAGCTGATAGCTGAATGCTTATGTTTCCCTAACGCTATCGTTGTTGGTGAAAGATTTTAGCCAGATTAAACTGTAGCAGATTCACCCTTGTACAGCTTTCTAGGGAAGTTTACAGAATCAGGAATTTTGATCGATAAAGTCTATGAGAGCATCATACTTGGGTGAACTCTTTTGGTATACATGTTCTAAAGCACCCCAGCTCCCCCATTTAGTCGGCTTCTTGATATCAGAAAAGTGCATAAATAAGCCACCGTTCTGATTCTTCCATTCATTCAGGAGTTGTGTATAAATTTTGTACATTTCTGGATCTCTATTAAGCTCAATGAAAAACTCAGTTAGTTTTTTATTATCGGACTTGACAAGATGTTGACCACCTTCGTAAACCACTAACTGTAGTTTTCTCTTAGCTGCTACTTGTTGATGATAGTTAAAAATTTCATCAATATCACTTAAACTCTCATAGTCTTCTTCTGTGGGAAGTAAACCCCCGGATTTGATCTGCTTAAACGCTTTTGACACTCCGCCATCGGGTTCATTCAACCAAGATTCTATGGTGCTTTCGTTTTCTTCCGCGTTTAAGCTGCCATTAAAATATCCCGCGATCGCAAAAGCATCAATACTATGTTGATAACAAGGAGCATTACCCTCTGCTACCCACAGAGGACAATCCAAAGCAGCATTTTCCAAACCAAGCCATACGGTATGGGTAGCCATAACAGACACAACGTTATTGCTGTCACTACCAAATACCTTTTTCCAAATATCAGACATTTGAGCAGTACGCATGCCATACCATTGCATGTATGCATCTCCTTTATCCTTGCCCCACCTAGCTTGACCTTGAGCTAAGGCATAGTTAGCTTGTTGGAATTGCCAATTCCACACTTCATTAGACAGTTCCACATAAACTCTTAGATTTTGATCTAAGGTATCTTTAACTATTTGGGCAAAATTAGTTATATACTCATCTGTAGCTTGATGGGGCATATTAAACCATGGATCAGCACCAATTCGATTGGCCAGTTTAACCATGATTTCTACAGGTACACCTTTACCGTAAGCGTAGGAGGCATCATCTACTTTTGGTCTATTTGACCATTCCCCTTGCTTAGAATGATTGGTTTCCATCCAGTCCATAAAACGGATGGCTTTAAATTTTTTAATTTTATTGATGAATTCAGGATTAAATAGTTCAGACTCGTAAGTATCTTCATACTTAGCTTGAACAACACGAATGTTGCGAATATAATTACCCGTTTGATTAGGATCCGTAGAGGTAATTATTAAATAGATACTAGCCCCGGATGGTGTTACATTAATTACATCTCTTCCTGGCCTTGACGCTACCTCATCTTTAGTAGCATCAAACTTGTATTCTATAGTGCCTTCTCCATCGTATAAAACCACATACTTTCCAGCTGGATAATTTTTCATCCCTGTAAAAAGTAGTGTAGCCACACGAGTATATTCAGGAGGAGCTTCTGGAGCAGGTAAAGACTTAACCCAGCCCTGTTCGTCTAAATCCAGTTTATCGTATTCCTCAGTATCCCACGAACCACTACAGCCTGTTTCTCCAGAAACACATTGAGTAATCCATGGTCTCGAGGATTTGAAGGCATCTAAGAAAGGAAGTTCAGTTGACCAATCAGCAATTCCATTAAGGTTAGTTCCTAAGTTACTAGTTTTAACCGGATAGTTGGGCAAGGTTGAATCACTTAAATAACTAGTAAGGTTTTTATAAAAATTTTCAGAATATGTTGGATTAAACGCAATGACTAAACTGAGGCAAAAACTAAGAAAAAATAATATAAACTTTAATTTTTTTTTGGAACCTATACTGTACACAAATTTTAACTATCAGGGCTATAAAAAAAACTGACTTGATAATGGGATGTTTATTGGTAAGCTGACTGCACCTCAAGTAGCGTGCGTGGCACAGGCTTCTAGCCTGTGATAAGTGCGCATTAGCTTACGGCTTACATGGCTGGTAATTATCAACACTAATATATACTGGAAAAAATCCAGTTATCCGGATTGTTTATAAAAAATTTTTTCTCAAAAGTTTATCATATATAACTTTCAGTTAATCTTGTTCATAAATTTATATAACCATCAGGATTTTGGTCAATCCATAGGTAAAAATAAAAGTAGGGGTATACCGGTAAACCTTAGCTGTTGTATAAGATAGACCAAATCGAGTTTAATGCCACTCTAAGACTTGCCAAGATTCACAAATGCCCCTGGTTAAGTTGCAGGTTGTATCTCCAGTATTAACATTTAGTTTCAGAGAAATGAAAAAGCCTGTTATTGCCATTGGACTAGATGCAGCTGAGCCGTCTGTGATTGAGAAATGGATGTCTCAGGGACATCTCCAGACTATGCGTCGTCTGCGGGACCAGGGAACCTATGGACGCCTGAAAAACTTTGAAGCGTTTAGTGCAGAAACGCCTTGGACAACATTTTTGACTGGTTGCTCACCTGAAAAAACTGGGTTCTGGTCTTTCTTAGGATTTCGAGAAGGTACCTATGATTTCTACACCAAGGCAGCTTATGACTATAATGAGTATTCTCCATTTTATGCCCTGGGTGAAGATTATCGAGTGGCCGTCTTTGACATGCCTCAAGCTCGGCTCTCTGACAAGGTAAATGGTCTCCAAGTTTTAGCTTGGGGAGCCCATTCTCCTCAAGTAGATAGCGGGTCTTTACCAACTTCACTGTTCCAAGAACTGGTTGACAAACATGGAGAACACCCAGGGCTCCATAACGACTATTCAGTGTGTCTCGATTTAAAGGCAACACTCCGACTTCAGAAAATTCTCGAGACAGGGATTGCCCGTCGCGCTACTATTTGTCAAGATCTCTTGCAACAAGAGTCTTGGGACTTGTTTTTAACAGTGTTTGGCGAAGCCCATGCACTGGGTCACAATTTCTGGCAGTTGAGTCAACCGGAGCATCCTCTCTATGAGGATTTGAGTCCCCGTGTTTCAGGTGATCCCATGCTCGAAGGCTTTCAAGCCATTGATCGGGCAATCGGCAAGATTTTAGCCAAAGCACCAAAGGATGCTCATGTCGTCATTTTCTCCGCTCATGGCATGGGTCCTAACACCATGGATGTGCCCAGCACCACCTTCCTGGCTGAGTTTTTATATCGCCATAGTTTCCCAGGCAAATTTGCCCTCGCTAATGGGGGTGAGTTGGGAACACCCCTGGAACCAATCATGACCAAAATGAAATGGAACTATTGGGAGCGACATCTGTGGGGTACTAAGTATGACCCTAATCCAATTAGACGGTTTTTGAGACGAGAAACTCCCACCAAGCTTTTCGAACTAATCGAGCCATGGTTAGATTCTTCTAAAGAAACAGATCTGATCTCCCCATTCAGGCTCACTAAGGAAACCGATGTAGTACCTTACCAACCAGCTTCTTGGTATATGCCGCTCTGGCCCAAGATGAAAGCGTTTGCCCTACCAAGCTTTGCAGAAGGATATATCCGCATCAATCTTCAGGGACGAGAACCACAAGGATTGGTACCCCCATCGGAGTATGATGCCTTGTGTGATGAACTGATCCAAAAGCTTTACGCTCTTAAAGATGCCCGGAAAGGTGTACCGATGATCAAGGACATCATCAAGACACGGAAGTCGGCCAGTGATCGAAATCCTAAGCTGTCTGATCCTGACTTAGTAATTGTCTGGCAAGATGAGTATGCCACAGATGTGGTTGAAAGTCCTGATGTCGGACGTATTGGTCCTGTACCCCATTATCGTGCTGGCAGCCATCGCTCTGAGGGATTTATCATCGCTAATGGTCCAGGTATTGCGTCCGGTGTTGATTTGGGAAGGGGTCATGCTCTTGATCTTGCCCCCACAATTTTGCAATTGATGGGTGCACCAATTCCTGAATACTTTGACGGTAACCCACTACCATTGCTAGCAAAAGAGCTTGTAAACGGTTGATATGCTTACCGGTGGATCTCATATTTGACAATGTTGCTAGTGGTGCTTCAGGGCAGCGTTCATGTTTCGCTCAAGCGCCAGGGTTAGGTTGCTGCCCTGAAGCACCACTGCTGGGTCAAACAACTTTTAGGAGATGCACCCTATGCCTACCGGCTTAAAGCGTGGTCACAAAGCTTGGCCTCATAGTTAAGTCTTTCTAAATTATAAATTAGGCATAAAAGAAAGAGGGGATGAGTAGATTTTTCCCCTCTTTCCCCTCTTCACTTTCTTCCAAATCTCACAACTCCGACACGGATTGCTATATATAATCCGATTGACCAGGGGTTGATTTCAATTCAACATGCTGATCATCACACCATGTATAGCTTCTGCCCATTTATCCCAATTGAGACACTGATCGTATTGTTCTCGAGAAGACTTGACTAACTGTTCATAGGCTGCCCGATCACCAAAGTTCTTTGCTATCAAACTAGCATACTGATCACTTGAGGCAGATAACGGTAACATATAACCATTTTTACCGTTTTTAATAATTGTCGAGATTCCTCCGACATCAGTTGTGATTACAGGGAGACCAAATGCATTAGCCTCACAAATCACAATTGGTGAACAATCAGCACGAGTGGGAAATATAAAAAAATGGGATTGCAAAAATAATTGATTAAGTTCCTCTCGTTCCTCAGGAATATTTTTATTCAAAAAAGGAATGACCTTTAGCCGCTCATGCTTAATTTCTTCCGGTGGTATACAACCAACCATAACTAGCTCAGCGTCAATTCCCATACTCAGCAGAGATTTCAAAGTTTGAAAGGCAATATTTCCACCTTTTCTCTGCCAATCTTTACCAATAAACAATAAACGGCAACGGGAAGCCTTAGATTTATAAAATAGTTGATCTATTGAGGGGATATTATCTAAATTAGCTCCAAAGGGAATCACTTTAACTTTTTCTGGCTCTGCCTGATAGTCATTAATGGCAGATTTGGCCGCCCATTCTGAAGAATAAACTACTTTAGTTGATTTTGATAGTGCAGAAGTTTCATGTTTTTCAGCTAGGTAAAATTCTTCTAAGGTTTCGTAACTTTTATAGTACTCATTGTTGATCAATTTCGGAGTAGCATCGGATAAAAAAAGAATAGGAATCTTAGTTTCAAGAAAACTTAATTCTCCTGAAGCAACCGGACAAAACAGTAGATCACATGGAGTTTCGGTTAACTGTTTTTGAACTGTAACTATGAAGCGTTTGAGCTCTTGATTGTGAGCGTGAGACTTTCCTAAAAATAAATTCCTTAATTTTATACGCTTTACTAGCTTATTCCAATAGGATTTATTATTCGATATTTCTTTCGGATTGCCGAGATTAATCAACTCAAGGTCTCTTGATGCCAGAGACTTATGCATATAATAAAGTATGCCAGAAAAAGTATTTTTGTCTAAATAGTTCTGAAAAGAGAAAAACCCAACTCTCAACTGCTGATTCATCGGTGTTACAAAGGTTGAATCTTGCCATCAAATGTACCGCTTCAATTATAGCTCAGGATTAAGTGATGATTGGATGTTGAACCATGACTATTATTAAAATAAATGATAATTTATTAATTTTCCAGGATTTTGCTGGTTAATGTCATGGTTTTTAGATATAAAAACTAAACCATTTGGCCTAGTTAGCTTTAGGGTAATACGGCATTATGATTTTCTTTAAAGGTTTTAGGGGTTTAACCATACGCCTCAACTTATGATCAACATAGATCATATAACAGTCAAGAGGCTCGGCTCCAAAACTTTTCTTAAATGCTATAACTCCTGGCAATCCACCACTAGGATTAAAATCAAACCAAGAATATCCTTGTTCACAAGAATCTTTGACAATTTCATGCATAACTAAGTTAACTGGTCTTAGATTCAAGTATTTTTCTAAGGATGAGCCATGCCAATACACCACATGTTTTTTGGCGTAGAAGCATAGTGCTCCGCTGATAATTTGGTCTTGATAGTGGGCTACCCAAAGCTTAACGTTAGGTGAATTACGTTGAAAAATTGTTTTAAAAAGTTCCCAACTATAGCTACCAAGACTATTATCTCCCCATCGTCGTAATGAATCTTGATAAACTTGATAATATTCCCACCATTGATCTAGGGTAGATGCTGTAGTTACTGAAACTCCTTCCTTGATGGCTTTTCGGACTTTTCGAGCCATAGAATTACCGCCCTTTTTCCAAGTTTTGGAAATTGTCTCAAAACCCACGTCTAAGTTAATGGCGTGAGTTGTATCCTCCTCTTGTTCACTGACACAACTTAGGGCTACAGCTTGACTAGCTAGTTCATTGTAAGGATTTACTCGCCAACTTAATTTACCCCAAAAATTTGTATCTAGAAATTTAACGATTAAAATGGCATGGTCAATGGTAAGTTGGTCGGCAGAAATCCATCCTCCAAAGGTTCCGTCTGGTGAAGATGAGTATTTCTTGATAAATTTCTGATTTCCAAGTTTATATGAAAGGGGAATTAAAGCTTTTTTTTGATCTGAGAATAGGATGATTAGAGGATTTGGGTGAATTTCTCCTTGAGTATAGGTATTCCAGATTTCCGCCCATTCTCTTGAATGAAAATAAGTTGAATAATTGCATTGTTGCCAAATTTCATCCCATTCTTCATAATTAGCGAGATAGGTTTTAGTAATTGATAGGCTCATTGACTACTCCTATAATTATTTTTTGTGATACTAAGTATTAGAAATACCCTAGTTAATTGCTTGATTAATCTTGACCAAAGGTAAGACAAAGTAAGCGTTCGCGAACGCTTGAGTATTGGATTTATAGATTTAGATAGCTGGGCTGATTTTGGCCTAGGCGTTGCTTAATAATGGAATGATTTTAAGAGTGTTTAGGTGCGCGCCTCCAAGGCCGCGAGGGATTGCTCGCGGCCTTGGGTCGCACCTGTGGAATAGGCATCTTGCCGTGGAAGCGATGCAGCGCGGTCTTGGGGGTTTCCCCCATGAGCGACTGCATCAAGACACTGGCATCTTGCGTGGAAGCGATGCAGCGCGGTCTTGGGGGTTTCCCCCATGAGCGACTGCATCAAGACACTGGCATCTTGCCAGTTTCATGCTTATTTACTGGCATCTTGCCAGTTTCATGCTTATTTTCGGGCGGGCAGGATGCCCACTCTACTGCTATTCATTATTTGACTGACGCAACGCTTTTGCCTATCTATTTATTTCAGGACTTAGGCAGGAAGTATACTTGTAGGGTCTCACTCTGGACCCTACTATTTATAGTGTTTGTTACCGAGTTTTACCTCAGTTATGTATGTCTTAGAGTTCTGCTAGAGTTCAGAAAAATTTCTTGATTGATGCCACAACCCTTGCTTGGTCAGCCTCAGTCATATCGTTGTAAAAGGGCAGACGAAGTAAGCGATCGCTTACATCCTCAGTCACCAAGCAGTCTCCTTCTTTGCCCCCAAACTCTCGTCCCATATCAGACAAGTGCAATGGCAGATAGTGAAAAACGCTGTAGATGCCTTGAGCTTTCAAGTGAGCAATCAAGGCTTGGCGCTTCTCTAGGGACGGTAAGAGTATGTAGAACATATGGTATGCCTGGTCACAGTACTCTGGCACAATTGGCAAGCGGATACCGTACTCCGGTGCCCAATCCTTGAGATTTTCGTAGTAGTACTCCCAAATTTGCTGTCGCTTGCTCTGAATCTGTTGGCGACTTTTTAGTTGAGCATACAAGAAAGCTGCGAGTATGCCTGAGGGGAGATAACTTGAACCAATATCTACCCAGGTGTACTTATCAATTTGACCGCGATAGAAGCGAGTGCGATTAGTGCCTTTCTCGCGGATAATCTCAGCACGTTCGATATACTGGGGGTCGTTGATCAGCAGTGCGCCACCTTCTCCACAAGTAAAGTTTTTAGTCTCGTGAAAACTCTGGGTAGCTAAACAACCAAATGTACCTAGATACTTGCCTTTGTACTTAGCAAATAGCCCATGAGCATTGTCCTCAACAACTGGTATACCATAGCGCCCAGCAATCTCCAAAATAGTATCCATCTCGCACGCGACACCGGCGTAATGTACAGGGACAATGGCTTTGGTGCGGGGGGTAATCAGTGATTCTAATTTCTCTTCGTTTAAATTGAGGGTATCCGGGCGGATGTCGATAAAGACAGGTTGAGCACCTCGTAAGACGAAGGCATTAATGGTAGAGACAAAGGTGAAGGAGGGAACAATGACTTCATCCCCTGGTTGGATATTTAATAGTACTGCCGCCATTTCCAGAGCATGGGTGCAGGAAGTGGTTAGCAGAACCTTCGGCACTGACAATATTTCTTCGAGTAGAGCATGACATTGTTTGGTAATAGCACCATCACCGGAAAGATCCATGTTCTTGATGGTCTGTTGGATATAGTCAAATTCCGTTCCAACAGTAACAGGGCGGTTAAACGGTATTTTTGACAAAGTAACTTCCATTGTTAGTTAGTAATGATTAGTTTCTACTTGGTATTAATCCGAACAATTTTTAAAATGCACCTTAAATCCTATAGATTAGGAATTCTTTATCTGGCTTATTATTTTTCCTAATCATAATTATTATGAAAAATTATTAGGGAGATGTTGAGTTGTAGCGCCCTGAACTTAAGCGATGATCAATTAACCACTGTTCATTTTCTGGTGAGTCATGTAGCCATCGCTGAATTAGGTCAGCAAATTTTACTGGAAGCTGCAAACTCTTCCAGGTTTCGTAAGAGGCTATAGACAGATTATGGTAAAGATCTGAATCTGAAAGCAGCTTTTGAATAGATTCTGCTAAAGCAACAGAGTTGCCAGCTTCGAAAATTTTCGCACTGATGCCATCTTTTAGTTTATTGATAAACATCGGGTGATCTGAAGCAATGATTGGAGTTCGAGCGCAAAGAGCATGAGTAATTGCCAGTGGGAAACCCTCTGGAAATTCGTGGCGACTAGGAACTAATACCAGATCAGATTCTCTCATCAGAGGGACTACGGTCTTATTTGGTACTATCCCGAGAAACTCTACACAGTCTTCGATGTGTAGCTGCTTAGCTTTATTGACAAAGAAACCTGTTTTATCGTTACCAGCTATCTTCAATTTGATTGGAAACTTATTAGCTTTTAATTTAGCGATAGATTCTAATATATCGCCAACCCCTTTAGCTTCAATCATTGACCCAATGTAAAACAGTTGCCAGGGCTTAGCCTGTGCTGGTAGAGTTTTTGGTGACAAGGATTCTGGGGTTTCAGTAACAATAAAGGTCCAAGGAATTATCTTGTCAGATTGGACTCCTATCTCCTGGAGTACTCGGGAGGAATCAATACCATAACTACCAATCCATTGGATTCGATCATTATTTAATAATTGGCTTAGTAAATAATTACGAAACTTGTTAAGCACCTTTCTGGTGGGAATAGATTCAGCAAATAGGGCTAGGGTTGGAACATTATTGTTAATTGCCCAACGAAAAACGTCCCGAATGGGTGTGCGAAGAACTAAATGAGTGGGATGGTAATCTTCAATCAATTGGATTAACTTTTTAACATTAATCTTTCCATCAAACCCTGCACCAATGGCACGAACTCCTTTTTCCAGTAGCTGATTGTAGGGTTTTTCGGTCATACAACAGAGAGTTGCAACTTCCCCAATTTGTTTGCCAATTTCAGCTACCGCATCTACAGAATATTTCTGAGCATAGTATGTTTCAGGTCCACCGTTAGCTAAGCGTTCAAAGGCTTCACGGTAATCTCCAGCATACTGAATTATCAATAAGCGCATGAAATTAATTAAATTATTTTAAACATTTTGAATTGAAAATATTTGAGATTACTTTGTATTAAAAATACCGATTAATTATGGGATAATTAGCTTATAAAATATCTATTTAAAATCTTTACTATAATCAAAAATTAATATTAATAAAAAAGATATAATAAATGCTACTAATTGAGTACCTAAAATATAAACTATTCAATAAAACAATGAAGATTATTTAAAGCTAAAATCACCTATTAATTACCTAGAAAAAGATAAAAAAATCTAGATATCATCAGGGATAATTATCAATACAATATTAATTAAATAGATCCGGATTATTGATACTTTTTTGAAAAAGAAATAAAGTCACACTGACTCTGATGCTCTATACAGTAATTTTTGTTAAAGCTAGTTATAGGGTTTTTATATGGATTGTAAACACACTTGTTGCAGAAATTGCCTGGCAGAGAAGAGGCAAAAAGCAACCGAGGAAAGAGAGCCGGAGTTTTATTTGACAATAAAAAAAGACATCTTATATTTACATATCATTTGGAAAACCTATCTTGATTAGTGGTTAGTTTATTTTTTTAATAACTAATAAATCCTCAAGGAATAACCCCTTCTAAGGAGGTAATTAATCCGATGTTACTTGAAGTGATAAGCACATAAAACTGCCTATAGTTGGTAACTATAGGAAGCTTTGGTGGAGAAAAATTAATGCACCATAGACGATGGACAATTACCAGCTTCCCTTAAGCGTAAGGAGTATACCATTGACCTTAAAGAGGTTTGAGAGTATTAGCCAAAAGTGTGATCGCATCTTTAACGTCTCCCTGAGCTGATTCTGTGGTGCAAATTAGCATCACCACCACATTTTTACCCAGCTGACGCGCCAAGATCACTCCACTGACTGGCTGAGTCTGACCACCTAGGGTTAAGCTACCTCTCCAAGGAAGAGACACCCCTCCTGGTACTGGCTGAAAATTACCGGTTTGAAATCCTTCACCCCGCCTAAACTGTTCAATAGCAATCTGTGCTAGGGAAGCGTTGCTTAATGGACGATCTGTCGCTCTTTGTTCTACAAGCACCGTGTAGGCTAAGTTACCATCGGGTGCTTCAATTAAGGGTAAACCACCTATGGTACTAACCTTATATCCTTCCAGTATACCCACCTGAAAGCGCTTTGTGAGATCTTTATAAGGTTCTTGATTAAGTCTTAAAGTATCGGCTGAGGTATCAGCAGTAGTGGGCGCTGCTAGGGCAGACAATTGAGCTTGAGCTGGTAATGATTGTATTGGTATAGTCAATTGCTCAGGTTTAGACCCTGGGGTGCGCCCCCCAATTATTAGTAATAGGGTAGTTAGCAGAGTTAGACCAATCAGCCAAAGTTGGTTACGTTTCATGGAATTATGCAGGAGAAATTATGAAATATCAATTACAATTTTTCCCATTTCAGAATGTAGGGTGCGTTAGGGGCGGGCTCGCCCTAATTTTCCACTTCGTAGCCAGCGTTGGAATAGTTCGCCCCGTAACGCACCACCAAGTAGAATTTAGAATTTATAATTTAGAATTTATAATTTAGACTTCACATTTGCTGACTTCAGACTATTTTCCCAAAATTGCTGGGTTGCCGAAATCAAACACACCAGCAATACACCCAGTCATGTATGTAGCTAAAGTTGCTGCCCAGAGAGCTTTCCAGCCAATGGCGCTAATGTCAGCACGACGTTCGGGAACCAGACTCGCTAAACCACCAACAAAAATGCCAAAGGATGCAATATGAGCAAAGCCACAGAGGACATAGCTGATAATCAAAATAGCGCGATCGCTAATTAATCCCTGGGCTGATAGCTGGGCTAACCTAAGATAGGAAGGAATCTCGGTTTGCAATAACCGTTGACCGATCAGCACAGAGGCTTGCCACAGTTCCTGCCAATCTAGGGAAACACCAGTGAGAAAGGTCAAGGGCAAAAATAGTACCCCAAAGATATTATCTAAGGTAATCACACTAAAGATGTTACCGATGAGCTGTAGTAGGGGATTGTCACTAGCAGCCAAATTAGCCAAATAAGCAAAAAAAGTATTGACGAGTGCCACTAAGCCTAAGATAGCAATGACTACAGCAGCAATTCCCACCGCCATCCTCACTCCATCCCATGCTCCCACAATTAAACTATCGATGAGGCTAGGTTTTTTCTGATTCGGGTCTTCTTCCTCTGTTGGTACCTTCCCTAAGGTTTTGGGCACATCAGTTTCTGGCACAATCAGTTTCGCCATCACGAAGCAGGCGGGAATAGTTAGCACAGAAGCGGACATCAAGTGACCAGTAATGGTGGGGAAAGTGGGTCGCAACAAACTGCTATAGAGAGCCAATACTGTTGAAGCAATCGAACCAAAGCAGCATGTAAGGATAGCACACAGTTCGCTGCGGGTCATATCGGCTAAGAATGGCTTGACTGCGATCGCTGATTCAATCCCTACAAAAATATTTGCTGCTCCTGATAGGGATTCAGCACCACTAATACTCATAGTTGCCCGGAATAGTCTGGCAAACACTTGAACCACTGGCTGGATCACACCCATTCGATACAACAGAGCAATCAAGGCGGAAAAGAAAACCACCTGGGGTAGGGAGCGGAAGGCAAAAATAAAGCCGAAATTCAGATTATCTGGAGTGAGGCGATCCCCTGGGACAGAAACGTAAGGAGTTCCCACTGCTCGGTAAATCCAGCGTCCCGCTGGACCAGGACCAACCATCAATTCTGGATCAGGAACAAAGGCAGAATTACCACCACCGAGCATAAACCTAGCTCCTGCTTCTGACGCATCCAAGATAGCATTGAGAGCGTCATTCAAACCGAGGATGAATTGGCGGGTGGGGGCAAACAGGAATATTAGCAGTCCCATGACCAGTTGTAAACCAATGCCGAAAATGATCACTTTCCAAGGAATTAGGCGGCGATGCTCTGAAGTGAGCCAAGCAATGAAACATAGGGCAAAAATACCACAGAAGGAAATAACATTGAGATATAAGGGATGAGACATGGGCCCTTGTGTTTCCAATTAGGCAATTTAGCCATGAACTAGCACGATCAGATTCTATGGCAGAGTTACTGGGTCAAGCTAGCAGCTATAACAATATACTATTCAGGGCAATTTCTAGATGGTAGAACCCCTAAAATAGTCTCAGGGAAATAAAGAATCCCAAATTAAGGTAACTATTGCCAACTATTACCCCCCGAGACCCCCAGAGGATTGCTATATATATGGATGCTTTTGCCCCCTTACCGCCTCAGTGGACCAAATCAGCCACCCATGCCTTGGAATTCTGTTGTCCTAGTTGTCGAGCATCTGTTCTAGAAGCTGAGAAGGTTTGGATTAATCGCTCCTCACCAGTGATGGGTGAAGACCACCGCCGGAAGTGGCAAGAGTTTTATCAATGTAAGTGTGGCTATGTATGGTGGGCTTGGAGTAGCGATCGCCCACCCTCAGAATTGAGCAATCGAGAGAATCCTCCTATCGTTTAACCCTCGATCGTCCTTCCCGTTCTTTGGGTCTTCGTGGTTAGCTAAAACCACTCTCAATTTTATTTGTTCTACTAAATTGTTCAGCAAATTAACACCCCTAGTGTTAGATGACCAGCAGATCACCAGGTAAACAGGCAGCTCCAAAAATGCGATTGACCGAAGGCCACCCTCAGCGAACCCAAGAGAACGACTGGAGACTTTTCCTACGCCTAGTCCCCTACGCCCGTCGCAGTAAAGGCCCGCTATTTATTGCAATTACTTTATTAATACCCCTGTCCGTAGCAAGTGCCATTCAACCCTTAATTGTCGGTCAGGTAATCTCTTTAATTCGTCAAGAAGAGCGAACTTGGTCTTTCCTATTAGAGCGCTCTGTCTCACAGAGCATCAATATTCTGATCACTATACTACTATTAACCATACTAATCCGGTTAGTGTTCGTCGGGATTCAGGGATTCGTGGTGGTGAAGATAGGTCAACGAATCACTGCTGCTATCCGGGAAGACCTATTTGAGCACGTCACCTCCCTAGCCGTGCGATTTTTTGACCGCACACCAGTGGGGAAATTGATTACCAGGCTCACTAGCGATGTGGAAGCCCTAGGAGATGTCTTTTCCACCGGTGCCATTGGCATCGTGGGTGATTTACTATCCATGATAGTCATTGCTGCTACCATGTTTTTGGTGCAATGGCAACTGGCATCGATCTTAGTGGTAATGCTCTTGCCAGTGACTGCTATTATTATTTACTTTCAGAAACAATATCGCAAAGCTAACTACAAATCTAGGGAAGAACTTTCCTCCCTAAACGCGATGCTGCAAGAAAACATCTCTGGCATTAATATTGTGCAATTGTTTCGCCGTGAACAATACAATGCCGAGATGTTTCGCACGGTTAACCAAAAATACGTCACTGAAGTAGACAAAACCATCTTTAACGATTCAGCGATTTCAGCAACCCTAGAGTGGATTTCCCTGGTAGCGATCGCAGCAGTGTTGTGGAGCGGTGGTCATTTTATCCTCCAAGATCACCTGAGTTTTGGTGATTTGTCGGCCTTTATCCTCTATGCTCAGCGGCTATTTGACCCCTTGCGTCGGTTTTCAGAAAAATTCACTATGCTTCAAGCTGGTTTCACTGCCATTGAGCGCATCAGTGACATTATGAATGAAACCATTGAAATTCGTGACCCCGAAGGGTTGCAGGTCAGACGGTTGCAGGTGGTAGGTTCTCCAGAGCTTGAGGAAGGCAAACAAGACCGGAAACAATCTGGAGATTTACCGATAAAGCCTCCAAGCAGCTTGAATGGTGATCTAGCCCATCACTCTTCTAACTTATCCTTCAGCAATGGTTATACTGAACAACCCTCTAACCTTAAAGCTTTGACCAAAGGTCACGCTACGCGAACAACCCTAAACGGAGAGATTTGCTTTGAACACGTTTGGTTTGCTTACAAGGAAGATGAATATGTTCTCAAAGACTTGCACTTTACCATTCATCCAGGGGAAAAAGTTGCTTTAGTTGGTCCGACCGGTGCAGGGAAAAGTTCCATTATTCGGTTGCTGTGCCGCCTCTATGAACCAAGCCAAGGGCGAATTCTCGTAGATGGGATTGATATTCGGGATTTACCCCAAGCAGAACTACGACGCCACATCGGGGTCATCCTTCAGGAGGGATTTCTTTTTGCTGGTGATGTTAAGAGTAATATTTCTTTAGGAGAAACCTACTCCATTGAGGCAATTAAAACCTCAGCAGAGGTGACTAACGTGGCTAGTTTTATCGAAAAACTGCCCCAAAGCTACGATACCCAGCTCAGAGAGCGAGGCACTAATCTGTCTGCTGGCCAAAAACAATTGTTAGCCTTTGCTCGTGCTGCAATTCGTAACCCCCAAATCTTGGTGCTCGATGAGGCAACAGCTAGTTTAGATGTGGCTACCGAGGCTCTGATTCAAGAAGCTTTGGAACGGCTGTTAGAACAGCGGACTGCAATTATTATTGCCCACCGACTGTCCACTATCCGTAATGTAGACCGGATTCTGGTACTAAAGCGAGGAGAGTTAGTAGAGTCGGGAAGCCATGAGGAATTGTTAGAGCAAAACGGATTGTACGCTAGTCTATACAAGTTGCAGATGCTAGGAGATTGATGGCTAATCTAGCATTTTCATTTAAGATGTGAAACTAGGATTGATGGGAATAGGGAACAGGGAATAGGGAACAGGTAACAGTAGGAAAGAGCGATGCAGGGCTATAAGACCACCCTAAATCATTCCTTGTTCCCTTGTCCGAAGTTCCCTACTCCAGCTCAAGTAGCGCTATAAATAAAAATTGTCGTTTCTGCTTAAGACGCGTTCGCGTAGCGTGACCGTTCGCGTAGCGTGGCCTTTTGGCCAAGGTCAATCCCTAACTCCGGAAGAGTGACAGTGTCTGCAATCTTTCGTCCCACTGCTGCTGCCACCGGCTTTAAGCTATGAACCAAATCCACCATTGCTTCGATAGAAAGCGCCTGTCTAGCATCAGAAACGGATTTTTCTGGTTCCGGGTGAGATTCAATAATCAGTCCATCTGCACCAGCGGCCACTGCAGCTTTTGCCAGAGGTGCCACTAATTCCCGCTTACCCACAGCATGGGAGGGGTCTACAATCACTGGCAAGTGAGTCAACTGCTTGAGTGCTACTACTGCTCCTAAATCTAAGATATTGCGGGTATAGTTATCGAAACTGCGAATACCTCGTTCACACAACACCACCTGAGAGTTTCCGTGACTGAGGATATATTCCGCTGCCATGACGAATTCCTCAACAGTAGCAGCTAGTCCCCGCTTTAGCAGTATCGGCAAGTCTTGCTTACCCAAGGCTTTGAGTAAGTCAAAGTTTTGCATATTGCGACTACCTACCTGAAGCAGATCAGCGTGGGTAGCAATAGATTCAATTTGCCCAATCGACATCACCTCGGTCACTACTGGGATTTGATGACGCCTGCGGATATCAGACAAAATTTCTAGTCCTGCTAGTCCTAGCCCTTGGAAAGAGTACGGGGAGGTGCGCGGTTTGAAGGCACCTCCCCGCAACGCTTGTACCGGTGCAGCTTTGAGTTTAGTAGCCACTGTTTCCATCTGGGCGTGACTTTCGACGGTACATGGACCACCAATAATCACCAGTTCTGAGCCACCGAAGACAACTTGTTCTGAGAGTCTAACGATGGTTTGGTGATTGGGGTTAGTAGCTAGTGCTAATTTAGCGTTCAACATGGTTATGGACTCCTTAGTTAGAGATTTAGTTACAGATTTAGTTACAGATATGGAGATAAAAAAAACCCGGTTCCTTGAGGGTTCCGGGTTGCTGTGAAAGCTTGGCACGACCTAACTACCCGGAACGATTTCTGGGCCAAAAAAAGTAAAAGCCGTAAACGCTGTAAAGGTAGGTGGTCATGTCTTGCTCTTGTCGCTGCTTTGCCTAAAAAAACAAAGGACCGCAGATAATATTGCTGCGGTCCACCGGGGGGTTCCATATGGAACTATCCTCACCTCCGGTGAACCTCTCTAAACCAAAAATAAAAGTAATAGCTGGGGCTGAACATGTCTCTTTGCGGCTAAGCCATGAAAAATTTGGCAATTTCTTTTTACTGGTACTACCCTAGCAAGGGTAATAGCGTGATGTCAATAGTTACTGGGAAATTAGGAAAATACTGAGCTACTACCTCTGGCTTCGATGCAGCCTAATCCCATCTATGCTTGTCTAGTCTTTCACGATTTTTGCCCAATACATGATTTAAGATCACAGTATAAGTGCTCATTGCTCAGTTTAACGAGGCAAAGCCGTTGAATGCTAGTTTGATTGAAGTCAAAGTTCATTCCTCGTTACGAGATTTTCTGCGATCGCAGGGTCAACCCAATTGGCCTCACCAATTGACTATGGCGAGGCTAGTGGCACGAGCCTTGCGGTTAGGGCGTTCTGCTTTGATTCAGACCGGTTTAGAACCCTTGCAGGAAACCTCTCTACAGTCTTCCTATCGCCTGAGTTACCTGGCACCAGCCCTGGTTTGGTCTGGACCTGTGATCGTAGTAGCACCCTTATGGATACAAGAATGGTTGCTGCAAAAGGAAATTCCCCTTTTACAACAGTGGTTTGGTACCGATAAGGTAATTCATACCAGTGATAGGTTTCCCGATCAACCGTTCCAAGGACTGTTGATTACCTCACCAGAATCGTGGCTAACAGACCGCTTGAAGAACAAGGGCTGGTTTCCTAATCATATTCCTACTGTGATTGATGGTGTGGATGACCTAGAATCTTGGACTAGTAACCAGCTTAAAGGCTGCATCCAGCCCCAAGACTGGGACGCACTGATGCAAGCCCATCCACAACAGGCTGATTTGATTCGAGATGTGCGGGTCAGGCTAACCAAAGCCTTATTTCAGCGCCCTGCTAACCCCTATGAGTGCTACTTGATTGAAGCAGATCAGCAAGATGGCTTGGAACAGCTATTTGATCGACTAAGTTCCCTCAGCAGTGAAGCAGAATCTCTCTATTTGCTGAAACCCTGGGAAAAGTTTTGCCACTTCTGGCAGCAGTCAGGTCAGCTAATGTGGGCAACCGTTGCGCGATCGCAAGGTCAGTTTTCCTTATATAGCGCACCAGTAGAAGTGGCTACAGCCTTAAATCCCATTTGGTCGAGACAGCCAGTAGTGCTAATCGGTGGGGCTCTAGATTTAGAGAAAAGTGCCTCTGTGTACCGTCAGCAACTCGGATTAGACGAATTAACCTGTTTGAAGTTTTCCCCTCACAGACAGATTCAACTGTATTTGCCCGATCGTCTACCCATGCCCAACACAGAGCGATTTCAAAACGCTCTGACTCAAGAAATTCGCACCCTACTAAACCTAAGTACTGACATCACCAGACCAGTAGTGATTTTAGTCGGAGATGTCCCCCTCAAAGCCCAGCTAGGGGCAGTCTTAGCAGCAGAATTTGGTTCCCGGGTGCAGGTAGAAACCACCAGTCTCAGTCACAGAGGTATTTTGATTTGTGGCTGGGAATTTTGGCATAGGTATCAAGCTCAAATCCCCCTTCCCCAACTGTTGATGATTGCTACCTTACCAATTCCCTCTTTGGAAAATCCATTAGTTGCTGGTCGAGTCGCTTACTACAAGCAGCAACTAATGGATTGGTTTCGTTTATATTTATTACCAACAGCATTGAGAGAATTACAACGAGCAGTGGCACCAGTAAGAGCTACTCAAGGCTGTGTTGCCATCTTAGATAATCGTGTAAACCGCCGCAGTTATGGACGTCATGTGCTATCAGCCTTAAGTCCTTTTGCTCGAATTAATTATTTAGATGCTAGTTGGTTGAATTCAGATGCCCCAGAAGGACAAGATACTTGGCTTTAGAAAGTCAGTAGGCTAAAACGCATTTAAAATCCGTTTTATAAAGGCAAAAGGCAAAAGGCAAAAGGCAAAAGGCAAAAGGCAAAAGGCAAAAGGCAAAAGGCAAAAGGCAAAAGGCAAAAGGCAAAAGGCAAAAGGCAAAAGGCAAAAGGCAAAAGGCAAAAGGCAAAAGGCAAAAGGCAAAAGGCAAAAGGCAAAAGGCAAAAGGCAAAAGGCAAAAGGCAAAAGGCAAAAGGGTACTGGAATCTAGATTTTTTATTTGATATCAGTTTAGGTTGGTAAAGTTAAAACCAAACCTTTGATTAATCCAAGTCCTAATTACAATCCAAGTTTTAATTAATTTTTTCCACCCCTACCTAATTATCAAATTGCCGTATTGATAGCACATATTCCCCTTGATTCGCACTATAATTTGTTGAAACATCAAACACTAAACCATCTGTCTCGGCCTTGATATCAATTACATTCGGGAGATTTCCTTCTTTATTAAAGCTCAGTAGCTGATAAAGTCTATCTCCTACTTTAACAACATTCCCTAATTCAACTCTCGATTGAATCATTCCTCCAGCCGGAGCATAGTATCTCTCGATGTTATCTTTAGATGCTAATTTCATTTGGTAAGAGTCTGGATCAGTTATCGGAAAATCAGGCAATTGTAATATACCTTTTTTCGACAAATAGTTTTTGATACCGTATACTCCCCGTTTCACTGACTGGGGATTCATTTGCATCCCAGAACCCAATTCTAGGGTCCATGATTCAATATCAAACTGAAGGGTTCTGCCTAACTTAGCCAAGGCTTTCTCTAACCCTTGCCAAGGCTTAATAAATGCCTCATCGAAAGCCTCACCATCATACTCATCTTCATGCATCACAATTCCATAATCGAGAAGAAAGTCTTTGGCGCTTTCTTCCCGAGAGTAGAAGCCATACAAGAAATCAAGTCCTTGATTAGTAGAACTATGGATATCAATCACATAGTTAGCATCTACACATAAAGATTGCAGTTGATAGCGATAAATGTGACGAAACGGTAATCCCCTCGGAGAGTAGCAGTCTTCTAAGTGTTGTTTCAAGCTAGACTGGATCCGTGCTAAATAGTTGTTTCTGATTTCATCAGCATCAAAATTAAGTTGAGATTGGGCGAAATCCTCTAAATCATCACACTCTTTGTCATAGTCCCAAAAAATCCGATTCCAGTCTTGACCATCGTAAGGATTGAAACCTCCTGTAGCAAAGAAATGACTACGCTGATTAGTGCTAGCTGGATTACAAACAGGAACCAGCCAGATTTCCCCAATCAGCTGAGTGTCATCCAGAGTGCTCAAAAAGTCAATCAACTGGTGAATCACCGCATTACCAACAATTTCACAACCATGGAGATTGCCTTGTAAATATGCCTTCTTTCCTGGTTGGGAGCCAACGAATTTATAGACTTGGAGGGAAATGCGATCGCCTGAGGTTAGTTGCTGAATTGGAATAGTAGAAATAGTTGGATTCATATAGCAGTTTTAAATTGGGTTAGGTAAAACGTCCTGGGTTTTAGGGAGTAGGGAGTAGGGAGTAGGGAGTAGGGGTAATAAAATTCAATGTACCTCATAAGGATACCATTTAAAAACATTTACAAATAGGTCATTAACAATCTTGCTGATTTATCATAACATCAAAAACTCTTCGGTTCTCTTTCCTACTTTTCGATGTTCCCTGTTCCCAAGTTCCCTTTTTCTATCAATCCTAATCAGCCCTCACCTCTACACGGATGTTCTACAAGTGGCGGGAGAGTAACTGGCAACCCGAAACAGATGCGATTGGCCGTAGGCCACGCTACGCGAACGCTTTCCCTATGCTGAGTTTCTGGACACAGTTCTGTCAGCTTCCATATTTGGCTAGCCAATCCGAGGTCCACATAAACGGAATTCCAGCTGCAACGGCTGCCTCAGCATCTGCGTTGCGGTCGCCAACCATCAAAGCTGAAGAGCCGTTCGTTTTAAACTGCAAAATCATTCCCGGCTTTGGTTTTCGGTATTCTCCAGCGTATGCTTTAGTGGTTACTTCAGAAAAGTAGTGCCGCTCGCAATAATAACAGGTTGCCCCATAGTCAGGACAAAAAATAATTCCTTTGAGCTGGGGAAGCAATTCAAGAGTTTTCTGTTGCTCTTTAATACAATTTTTCAGGGTTTTATGTCGGGCTGCAACTCCAGCCTGATTGGTCACCCCAAGAATGATATAACCCTGATTTTTGAAACATTGCAGAGCTTGATCAGCTCCTTCAATCACTTTTTGCTGGTCAGGGTAGTCAATAAATCTACCTTGACCACTCGGCTGGCGAATGGTCCAGTCGCAATCTACAAATAGCTCAAGTTTTGAATTCATGAAGTTTGCTGGGTGGTACACCAATGACGGAATAGAGTTATTACCCGATGATAAAAACGCAACTTATCAAGATCATAAGACGCTAGATCGTCAGCAGCCATCGATTCATCCTTGCTAACCCCATGAGCTGTTTAGTGTCATCAAGGTCGATCCACTCCCAGGCAAAGTAATCCCTTGGTTCTAACTTGGTGTTAATTGCGTCTTATCCAAGTCTTTTTTATCAAAGCTTAATCTAGTTACTGGTTTAGTTGCTGAATTTAGATCTATTATAATTGCTTTTAAAATAAAATTCAGCGATCCAATTCAACTAGTTCATTGAACTCCTGGATCGCTGTTCGCGTAGCGTGTGCGTAGCCTATTACCTGATAGCACTTCAAGTAGCACCATCTGTAGCGCATTAGCTGTTCGCGTAGCGTGGCCATTCGCGTAGCGTGGCCATAGGCCAAGGCCTTTAGCTCAATGCTTACTCGCTGACTAACCCCCTGATAAAAACTGAGGCTTCGGCCAATGATATTGGTTCTTAACAGGTAGCGGAGCTGGCTTACTTACCTTTTCTTTCCTAGCACCTTCAATAACACTCCCTTGGCAAAGCATCTGAGCCATCAAAATCATTACAGCTTCAAATACTGAGGTCTTATTATTGGGATTAACAGCTACAATGGGAGGTTGATTAGGATCGCCGATGTATGCCATGCGCATCATAATTTCCTCTGGAGTCCATGCCCCTGCAACATCAGTATGAGTCAGACCAATAATCATTGGAATAGTGACCCGCTCCTGCATAAACGATAAAATCTGACGAGCACTAGCAAAATCACTGGTTCGATTAGCTGCCATCAATAAAATATAGGCGTGAGCTCGGCGAATCAAAATATCCCACATAAAATCAAAGCGAGCTTGACCAGGAGTTCCATACAGGTGCAAATCCAAGTTCCGATTTAAGGGACGCAAACCAAAGTCTAAGGCAACGGTCGTTTTTTTCTTAAACAATGATGTGGCATCCGTAGCCGTTCGTTCTGTTTCAATAACCGCACCTTCGCTGAATGTTCTGACAAAGGTAGATTTGCCAGCCCCTATTGTTCCCGTTACTACAATCCGTATATTGTCCATTGGGTTATACTTCCCTAGCAAATACTACAGGTTATCAACTGTGCCAGTAGGTTGGGGTGAATCAAGGTAATTTGTTGACGATTGAGGGTTGATGGTTGACGGTTGACTGTTATAGCACTACGCATTAAGCTTAGGACATTTATAAAAGCTGAAAAGCTGTTATGGTAAACTCTTGCCTTTTGCCTTTTGCCTTTTGCCTTTTGCCTTTTGCCTTTTGCCTTTTGCCTTTTGCCTTGCCCATAGCGCTATATTGGTCAACCTTAAACAAAAAATAGCTTACATTGAATTTCACACACCCACTGACGTTATACCAATAATCCAGAATGCGAACAACAATTTCACAAAAAAATTTACCATTTGTAATGGGTAATGGGTAATTAATACTAGTCTTTTAATTAGCCATTACCCATTACCCATTATCTATAAGCCATTAATAATGACTATCAATTACTATAATTTATCCCTTTTATAGCAATTCTATATCCCATAAGGTACAAATTAATTCCCCTAAATACCCCTTAATAAGGGGGAATTTGAGGTTGAAAAGCGTACCTCATAACTGCGAATAACTCTATATAAACTAAAGGTATTAGTAGAGTAATTTCCACAAATTTACTATAGCAACATTGGTTTTAATTCAGCCAGAGTTCGTTTAATTTCTAACATCAATACGCCCTGCTTAGCTGCTTTACTAGCTAGAACCAGAAATACTGCTTCTTCACCACAACTGGTCAAAACGCTAAATCCCTCTTTACCCTCAACATAGATTCGGTCGATGTCTCCTCTAGCCAGTTCTGAGCCAATTCGCTCACCTAAGGAGAGCATAGCCGCAGACATTGCTGAAACCCGTTCTTCATCCATTTCTCCAGGCAGACTAGATGCTAACGGTAAACCATCGGTCGTGACTACAGCTGCTCCTTGAATATCAGCAGTGGATGTCACAAAATTATGCAGGATATACCCCAATTTTTGAGAATTGATCGCCATTGTTCCCTTACTCCAATTGCAGAATGTGTAATTCGATTAGTTTGTGTTCCTCGAAACTGATAGCTGATAGTTAAGTAGGAGTAGTGCCAATTTGCCAGAACTTATAGACTATTGATTTAGTTTCCAACAAAAACGACACGTAATCTAGCAATCCTATCGGAAAAGTGAACAGTCACAGCTCTTACTCAGGACTCATAATTTTTCGATTCAGAACTATTTTATTCAGACCTATTGTTCACAAATTATTTAGGATTGCTCTAGTTACATAGAGCTAGCGCCAGTACTAATCAGACGTCTAAATAGACCCTCTGTCCAGCCAGTTTCTCTGAGAACCGCTGCCGAACTCACTTCTACATAGGCTTGCTCAATAAAGGCTAAATCAATCATGCAGATCCGACTGAGGGCATCCCGCAAGGCTTCATCTTTACTATCAGTTTTTATCCGGTTAGTAAATGCCTGTACTACAATTGCCATTGCTGGGACGACATGTTGAGGACCGATACCAATTTTCACATGTACCAAACCTATACGCCAACGACGTTCAGCATAGGCTTGTCCCCAGTCATCCATACCAGTGAACATTTCGTAAAACCATTGCACAAAGGTTACCCGTAGGCGCTCCATACGACCTTCTTTCTCTTTCATAATGGCATCCATTTCTTCATCATTACCTAAGTAAGTATAGAAATGGTCTGCCATTTCAGAAGCAATTTCTTTTCCCCAATCTGCGTGTGATTTCAGAAGCGCTTTGTCTTCACTGGTCAACTTGACACGCTTTTCCATCTTGGTCATAAATTCTTGGGGATCTAAGCTCATAATTACTCCGATATAGTTGAATCTAACTCTAAGTTATTACTTGACTATTTAGCAAAGCACCCTGATTTAAGTTTCTAGTCTTTAAACACTATAGCAATGTTTTTATGGATTATTATCTGAATAGATAATTTTCTGCTAATAGCTAATCCTGTAACTTGGTTATATTTTAGCTTTTTGAATGGCTAAAATAAAAGATTTACAAGTATTTTTTTGTATAAGTTTAGTGAAGTTTATAGTTTAGGTTTACTATAATTTTAAACTATTGAATTCATCTATCGTTGAATGTACCTATAACCTAAACTCCTGGATGTTTAGTAGTTGATACTGCATTTATAGGTAAACTCTATAACGTTTACCTACTAAGCTTTTCACCAAGGGATCCGTTCAATCCGGATTACTTTTTTTAGTGACGCTAATTAATGATTTGTATAGTTTTATAAACACAAATTACAGAAGATGGCAATTCTTATAAACGATAATCCTTGGGGCGAAGTATTCGGCTAGCCAATGTGGGAGCAAACCAAGAATTTATGTGCGAATGCTTCGCCCTGACAAACGTCCTTTGTGCTATGGGTTTCGACCTGACAGGGGCTGGTCAGTTATTTGAGTTGAACGGCACTAGCTACTGACTTGTCTAGCAATCTAGGAGATCGATCAAAAGCACCAAAGCCTCAAGCACTGAGGTTCGCTGATTGGGATTAACTATCACACTTGCGGGTTGATTGTGAGGGTTGCTATAACCGAGAGTTCTGATAATCTCCTCTGAGGTCATTGCCCCTGGACAATCCATATGGGTTAAACCAATAATCATGGGAACATTTACTCGCTCTTTCATAAACAGCAGAAGCTCACGAGAGTGGTTTAAACTGCTGGGTCGATGAACCGGCACAAGTACGATGTAGGCGTGAGCTTCACGAATTAAAATATCCCACATGAAGTCAAAGCGAGATTGACCAGGAGTACCGTAGATGTGAACATTTAGATTTTTACCAAAGGTAAGGCTACCAAAGTCAAAGGCAACGGTAGTTTTTTTCTTTAGCAGAAGTATTTCGTCGGTGGCTTTACGTTCTATTTCCACAGCTTCAACATTACTCGCTGTCCTCACAAAAGTAGATTTGCCAGCTCCTACAGTTCCGGTTACTACCACACGGACACTTTTCATGGGATTTACTCCACTAAGACTAGTTAATATTGAGTAGATTTCAGTCTTAGCAGATCAAAAACGTAAATTTGCGGCGTAAATCTTGTGATTTGAGTTAAACTCAGATCTTAAACCAAGTTTACAATTCACCTGTAAAGCTAGGCCACAGCGGATCTCAGAACAGGGAACAGTGATAAGATTTGACTATTTGAGGACTTAAATTGATTGTTATCACTGCCATTATTAAGTTTTTTGTACTGGTGTAATATCTCAGTTAAAGGAGGATTATCAAAGCGGATTTGGTATCAACACTCAAGCTTCAACAGTATTAATCTCAAGTCCTCGACTTTGTATAATTTGATCAAATAACGGCGTAGATAGGGCTTGTTCCACCGGCCAAACTCCCGGTTTATTCAGTTGACCAGTAAGCATCAGTTCCGCAATACTACCAGTACCCACCCCAGCAGCGACAGCAGTATTCTCATGGACTAAGGTTGAGCTAGCACGGGCTGATTTACCATCTTTGTAACCACTAACCTCTGAGCGAATTGCAACACCAACCCCACTAACGCGATCGCTTACATCGGTCATGATGTGGCTGACATGGGACAAAAACTCGATTCCAGCGGGATTTTTCAGCCAAGATGAGGGTAAGATGTGGGCAGCTATCCAGGTAAGATGATTATAAAAATCGGGAACTGAGCCAAATTTAGTGATGACGGTGTTAACGGGGAATGAGTCCACTAAGGTCAAGGCTTCTGGCATATCAAACCAGTAGACACCAGCTTTACCATAGGGAGCAGGGAATTGGATGGTTTCCCGTAGGCTATAAGGTTTCACGGTTTGCCACTGATTATCAATCCAAGCTTCAAAGGGTTCTTGCAATCCCAGGAAAGTAGTACGCATTACCGTCACTCCAGCACCACCAGAACCCGCAACTACATAGCTGAGGTGAATCCGTTCTGCAACATCTAACTGTTCCACATCGTGACGCACCATGCTATTGGAGATACCAGGAAAAATGCCAGAATTCACAATAGCGGTGACACCAGCAGCAGTAGCTTGTTCACGGAAGGCTAAGGCTTTACGGGTAAAAGCACGGTTGTCACTGACATCGAGATAGTTAACCCCTTGTTCGATGCAAGTGTTTAGGACAGTAGCGTCTCGGTAGAGAAACGGACCAGCACAATGGATGACTAGGTTGTGAGATGCGATCGCATTTTTTAACCCCTCCTGATCAGCTAAGTCTAGAGGGAGAAACTGCACGGGGGGCTGTAACTGTTGTGGCAAAGCTAGGTCAAGTTTACCCTGACGTCCGGTAATCGTAATTTTCCCCTGAGTATGGGCAAGTAAGTCTTGCGCTACACTGTTCCCGATTCGTCCTTTGCCTCCTAGGATTAAAACCTGGTCTGTCATTAGATTATTTCTGCTTGAATACTGATCGCAGTTCTATCTTACAGTTGCTGGTTTCAGTTAATTTCATCATTACAGCGGTTTGCAATTGGGTGAGGTACAAATTCCTGGGTTTTAGGGAACAGGGAACAGAGAACAGGGAACAGGGAACAGGGAACAGGGAACAGGGAACAGGGAAAAAATCCTGTGTACCTGATAGTTATGAAAAACGCTGTAGATTCACGTCTAATTTAATTGTGTCCATTGGGTTTTACTAATAGTAAATTTTTGAACTCTAGGGATCCCTGTAGGAATTGTGATAATTTTTGATTCCATATTCCCTACGGTGCGCTTTCCGCATTAAGAATTAAATTCGCCACGGGTCGCACCGCTCCCTACTCCCTACTCCCTACTCCCTACTCCCTACTCCCTACTCCCTACTCCCTACTCCCTTTAAGACTATAGCAATTTTAAGGGATTGAAACGTAAGACAAGTCAGTCCGACTTTGGGTAGATTCTTTCCCATCTTTCCCATCTTTAGCATCTTCCCCATCTCCATCTTCATAAATTATCCCCATGTTGTGCAAACCCCTTCAGGGGATAGGCTTGACTTCCGCCATCTGGTTAAGTTTTGTTACAAAAATGCGATATTCTGCATAAACGTTAAGGCTTAATCCTGATAAGTATTAAGACCCTTAAAAATAGCAACTAACTACACTTTGCAGCACATGACCTAGCTCCCCCAAACTGAGCAGTGGGAAATCGCCTCCCCACAGACTATCCAACTTCTTTTAGAATAGGTCTACAAGATGAATACTATCACTAACTCTTTAGAAAGAGCCAATACTCAAGCACAACAGTTACATAAGGTTTTTTTACAAGGGATACTGGAAGGATTTATTGATGGCATTTTGATTCTGAGTACAAAAGGAAAGATACTTCATGCCAATGAATCTGCTCGCCTTCTGTTGGATCAACTCACACCAGAGAGTAAACAATCTAATTTGGTGCCTAAACAAATCTGGCGTATCTGCCAAGCTTTGAAATACAGTTTTAAGTCCTATCATTCTCAGGCAGTTATTATAGATTCTCATCTTACTACGAGTCAGTCAACTCCTGTTCGGATTCGAGTTCGATGGCTCAAATTAGAGTTATCCAAAGAGCCTTGTATTTTAGTTACTCTTGAAGACCAACATCAATCCATTCAAAATCTAGTGCTTGCAGAAGTTTACCACTATGGTTTAACTCCTCGTGAAGCAGAAGTCTGGTTACTGCGTCGAGTCAATTATTCCTATAAAGACATTGCCGCTAAGCTATTCATTACCCTCAGCACAGTGAAGAAGCACATGAAAAATATTCATGCTAAACGTAAGCTGACAGCCGTGAGCTAAAAGCTCACGCTACGCGAACAGCTGTCAGCTGTCAGCTTAAAATAAACCTCTAAGCGTGAGAATTTAATTCGAGATTAATTAGAATTGAAAGGGGTGCATCTCAATGCATGCAATTAGGCAAAAATTATAATAAAATCTCCAGACTTCCCGCGCCCCCGCCCCGCGCCCCCGCCCCAAACTCTCCACACTTCCCGTCTTTTTTACAAATATGAGATACACCCAATTGAAAGTCTGGGGAAAATCCCATCAGTAGAAGTAACTCACGTTAAACGAATCCTTGCCTCTTTTCTTAAAAAACTGTTCCCGTAGCGCATTAGCTGAATGCTTACAGCTAAAAGCTTATGCCAGTGCTTTGCAGCTAGACCAATGATTTGAAGCGAGCAGTTCTGGACTAGCTGCTGCATCTGGCTTACCAATTAGAGGACTTGCACTCGGAGGGTTTGTTGTAGTCTGTAGCAACACCCGCGACTCAGGCAAACTCTTGTCAGGCTTACCTCAAGCAATATTAGGTATTTAACCATCAGACTAGACGAGGGCAAAATTCCCCTAACCGATTACCCCTTATTTATTTAGGGTTTCCATAGTTAATGATAACTCAGTTTTCAACGTTATGAAAACTACTTTATGCGAAAATTCGTTTTAATTAATGCAAAATCAACATCAAACTAATTTTGATGTGAAAACAGGGCAAACCCATGTAAATTCTAGAAGCCTTACTCAGACAAAAAGGCAAAAATAATAAGCAAAATTACTGAGAATATGAGTCGTTTATGAGTCTTGTCTAAAATTAATATGAGTCGTTTATGAGTCTTATATCGAGTAAGCATTTCAAAATAAGATGGGAAGACTGCTGAATGTAAAAATAAATTTATTTTTATGTACTCTATACATAGTGACTCTATCTATTTATGTTATTTTTGTTCATGATCAAAAAAATAACCAATTTTCCTAAAAGACAACTGGGTCATGAGAACAATGACATCAGAGACGGCTGAAGTATTATCAGTAAATCAAAGGACTAATCAGACGGAAAAATCAGATCGGGACAATACACCAGTCAAGCTAGCCTATATCCAACTAATCCTTTGCGCTACAGGGATTGGCATTGCTGGCGGATTAGTAGCAACTAGTTACTATTTTGTCCTAGAACAGTGTTTGCATTTTGTTTGGCATTGGTTTCCTGAATTTCTAGAACCCTATTTCCCGACTTGGCTACCCTCTTGGAATTATGTGTGGATTGCCACTACCATTGGTGGGTTTTTCGTGGGCTTATCCCTCTACTTCTTGGGGTTACCCGGTGAAATGGCCTTGGTGATTGAAAAAGTTCACGATCCAGGCAGGATGGAGCCTCGTCAAACTCCTGGCATGATTGTCACCTCTCTAATTTCCATCACCGCTGGCGGCAGTGCTGGGCCAGAAGCACCATTGGTACAGATTAATGGTAGCTTAGGTAGCTGGCTAGGAGTAAAGCTTAAACTAGCAATCAGCCATATCCGGATATTGACCTTCTGCGGGATGAGTGCTGCTCTTGGTGCCTTTTTTGGTGCGCCGATCGGGGGGGCATTGTTTGCCCTAGAAATTCCCCACCGCCGGAGTCTGGAATACTATGAAGCCATTGTACCAGCCATTGTCGCGTCAATTTTTAGCTTCTCTGTTTTCCGCTTTGGTACTGGCTTAGATGTGGGAGGAATTTACCGCTTTAACCTTTTTGATACGTTACCTACTCTGTCCTGGCTAAATTTAATTGAGGGTGCATTCCTCGGGGTTGCTGGTGGATTAGCTGCTATCGTGTTTATCTATATCTTTCGCTTTACCAAGTCTTGGATTAAATCGATTGAACATCGGCACATTTTGCTAGCTACACTAGGCGGATTATCGATCGGGTTGATTGCTGTATTCTTTCCCCAAACCCTATTTTTTAGTGAGGAGCAAATTGAAACAGTGATTGAACAAGGTCCCACTTTGGGGGTAACCATGTTACTGGGGATTGCCTTGGCAAAAATGTTTGCGATCAGTTTTACCCTCCACGGTGGGTTTAGAGGCGGATTTATCTTTCCTCTATTTTTCATCGGTGCTAATCTGGGTTTAGCTATTTCCATCGCCTTACCCGGAATTCACCCCACCATTGCTATGCTTTGCCTGATGGCAGCGGTGAATGTGGCGGTCACCAAAACACCGGTCAGTAGCACGGTTATTCTTAGCGTTCTGTCTGATACCTCGATTCTTCCAATTATTGCTATTGCTAGCTTTGCCAGTTTCTTGTTAACTACTAATATTTCTTTGCTGAAAACTCAGCGATCGCGTAGTGAGGAGGGTCTCCCAGTAAGGGCTTAAGAAGACTTCACTCTGACTTAGTCAAGGATTGAGTCAGTCAACAGAATCCGTTTTTTTGTTGAGATGTTAGCTAATTTTGTAATTAGGAGTCAACCGCCAACCTTCATCAGTTATGTAAAATTAGATGGTTAACAGCTTCCTAGATAGCTACAGCGTGAAACCTCTAAAAGAGTTCTGTCTAAGTGTTGTTGATCGCGAATTGATGCCAACTGCACTGAGGGTGGCTTTGGTGGTTGGCTCAGTTCTGTTTGTGATCAATCATGGTTCTGCTATCCTACAAGGGCAGATGAATCGAGAGCGATGGATTTCAGGGGGTTTAACCTATATAGTTCCCTACTTGGTCAACATTCATGGTCAGTACACCATCCGTTCTCTGGCATTGGGCTCGAAGAGGAAAAGCAGACTCTAATCGCAATTCTGGTTAATCACGATAAGAGCGATGTCAAAACCTTGCTTCTGGTACAATGCCCAGCTAATTGAGGGTAACTCCCTGAGCGTGACTATTGATGAGCCAGGATTTATCTATGGCGCTACAGTTTTTACCACCTTACGAGTTTACCATCAGTCATTAGATCACCCACTAACCCATTGGACTAATCATTGCCATCGCCTCCAATTGAGTTTACAAGCATTTGGTTGGCAACAGCCGGATTGGGAGCAATTGCGCCAAGGAGCACAATCACTGATCACCCTTTACCCAGTGCTGAGAATTACCCTATTCCCCGATGGACGAGAATTGATTATGGGTCGTCCTCTGCCAGCCAATTTAGCCCAGTGGCAAGAACAGGGTATCACTGCTTGGGTAGCCGAGTCCCCCTCCGTAAAATTTCATCGCTGCTTACCTACTCACAAGACCGGGAATTACCTATCTCCATGGCTGGCGAAGCAAATGGCGCAAAATATGGGAGCACTCGAAGGGATTCTGGTAGATAATCACGGGAATTGGCTGGAAACTAGCACAGGTAACTTATGGGGATGGGGAGATGGTCAGTGGTGGACACCACCAGTGGAAGCTGGAATTTTACCAGGTGTGATGCGATCGCATTTAATTGAGTGGCTGACTTGCCAAAATCAGAGAGTTTGTGAGGAACCTTGGTCACCCGAGTTGGTAAGACAGTTGGATGCGATCGCATACACTAACTGCGTGGTGGAGGTTGTTCCCATTCACCGGGTGATTCAAGGAAATTCTGAACGAGTTTATGACCCACTACACCCAGTTTTCCAAGACTTACGTCAGGTTAACTATTAACTTTTAAGTATTAACTATTAACTGTTAATTGACTAAAAACTTCCTACTCTGTTTATTGCTCAGGGGTTCCATAATACTAAGTTGCGGTCAAAGGTACAACTTTCTCTTCTCCCTATTTCCCTATTTCCCTATCTCCCTATTTCCCTATTTCCCTATTTCCCTATCTCCCTATCCAAGCAATCTACTCTCTTTGAATGCAACTCGGTATTACATTAGCTGACAGCTCGATGCTGTTGGCTTAGCGTGCGTGTAGCGCATTAGCTGACTGCTTACCTTTAGTCTAAGCTTGAGAGGTTCAAAGAGGTGCGACCCTTGATGGCGAACGCGCCCCGCGTGACCTACGGTCAAGGGATTGCTCGCCATCACGGAAAGCGCACCTAAGTAGTTGTTTTTACGGTACACACCCAATTATTTTTATCAAAAATTTAATTAGGTATGGATAAATCTACTTATCTTTCCCTCTGTTGATAATTATTTGGTAGCTAAAAAAATCTATGCAATTACAATTCCCAAGTTTTAAATTTGGTGCTTTCTGATTCAACTAATAGATTAGATTCGGTAAATTTCAGGATATAGCTATACTAAAAATCCGTATTTATACGGTAAATTAATTCATCAAAATTGTGTAAAGTCAAGACATCTATTCAGAATTACAAGACAATTTTCGCGTCTAAATATATCAACAAGACCCCTAGAGGGTCTGGGAGATAAGATCTCGGTATGCCCTACTCAATGGTTTTTGTCTGGCTCAATTTTCTCATAGAAACTGTCCCAATTAGCGATACAGATAGAGCAATGAGTGGTATCTATGACCTACAGTTAGTTGTTCTATCGATTGCTATCGCCTCGATTGTGACCTATACGGTGCTGATTATAGCTGGACAAGTAAAAACCTCACAAAAGACTAACCGTAAAGGTTGGCTGATTGGTGGGGCAATGATCATGGGAATTGGGATCTGGTCAATACACTTTTTGGGAATGCTAGCATTCCGGTTCCCCACCCCTATCACTTATGATACGCCAATGGTACTGCTTTCTTACTGGGTAGCAGTGCTAATCTCTGGTGCCGTACTCTATAGTGTCAGGCGCATCACCAACTTCAGACAGTTAATGGTGGGCAGTGTGGTAATGGGATTAGCGATCGCATCCATACCCTACCTGCTGATCGCTGCCATGAGAATACCAGGGCTGATTCACTACAACCTCTTTTTTGTTGCCCTATCCGTTGTTATAGCCAGCTTGACATCGTTTTTCATCTTGTGGCTATCCTTTGATGTGGGGGTAGGAACCGGAAAAATCCTTCATGGGTGGAAGGTTTGCTGGGCAGTGATCCTGGGATTAGCCATTACCTCTGTACACTATACAACCATGATGGCAGCCAAGTTCCCCGTTACTCCATCATTAGACACTGGGTTTTCTCCGACATTAAATACTTCGGTAGTAACAAGCACCATAGGGATAACTAACCTAATCATCTTCAGCCTCACCTTACTTGCCTCAAATTACGAGCAGAAAACGAGTAAAGCACTGCAAGCTCTTAGACAAGAAGCATTGCAAGAAAGCGAAAGGCTATTCCGGACAGTGATTCGAGAAATGCAGGTAGGGGTGTTGCTATTCGAGGCAAAAACCGAATTCATGCTCTTTAATCAGGCGGCTCTGGATATACTGGGCTTCACCGAAAGTGAATTGTTGGATAAAAGTCCTTTTGGTTCAGATTGGACTATCATTCACGAAGACACCACTCCATTCCCCACTGAAAGTCGTCCTATCCAACAGGCAATTAGCACCCGTAAACTGGTAAGAAATGTGGTTATGGGTGTCCACAATCAAGCGACTAAAGATTGGGTATGGTTACTAGTGAATGCCGATCCCCAGGTGGGGGTGGATGGGTTAGTAGAGCAAGTCATTTGTACCTTTAGTGATATCACCAATCGTAAGCGAGCCGAGGAAGCACTGCAGCAAGCTGAAGCGAATTACCGCAGCATCTTTGAGAATTCAGTAGAGGGCATTTATCAGATTACACCCGATGGGCGCTTTATTAGTGCCAATCCAGCCTTAGCACGGATCTATGGCTATTCTTCCCCAGAAGAACTAGTAGAGTCGATTACGAACGTTTCAAAACAAATTTATGTGGACACTGAGGGTCGTAACGAGTTTACTGACAGAATCGCGGAAAATGGCGCTGTATCATCCATTGAGGCTCAGGCTTATCGCAAAGATGGTAGTGTAATCTCGATTTTGGAAAATGTGCGCCCTGTCCGAGACACTAATGGAAATTTGCTCTACTACGAAGGCTCTGTGGAAGACATTACCGAACGCAAGCGAGTTGAATTGGCCTTGCTGGAGAGAGAGGAGCAGTATCGGTCAGTGGTGGAAAATGTGCAAGAGGTGATTTTCCAAACCGATGGGGTTGGGGTGTTGACTTTTCTCAATCCAACTTGGACAGAAATGACGGGCTTTTCTATAGCAGATAGCATTGGTACTAACTTTATTGATTATCTCCATGTTGATGACCGTCAAACTAACATAGAACTGTTTGAATCCCTAATTACCCACAAACAGGAGTATTATCAGCAGGAACTAAGGTATCTTACCAAAGATGGTGGCTCGGGCTGGCTGGAGATTCATGCGCAATTAACCCTAGATCCTGACAGTACTATCACAGGTACCTCTGGTACTATCCGAGATATTACAAATCGTAAATTAAGCGAGTCACATCTGAAAGAAAGTGAGAAACAACTGCGTCAAGTTATTGATTTAGTGCCTCATTTCATTTACGCCAAGAACCGAGATGGAGAGTTTCTTCTAGCTAACAAAGCAGTTGCGGAAGCTTATGGTACGACAGTAGATGAGTTACTATACCATCGGGATGAAGATTTTGCTCAGTCTTTCCTAAAATCATTCCAGTTTACAGAGGCGGATTTGCAGGTATTGGATAGTGGAGAACCGACACACCTTCGAGAAGAGACGATTATCTATCCTGATGGAGAAAAGCGTATAATCCAAACTACCAAAATTCCCTTCTCCTTAGCAATTTCCCACATGCCAGCGGTATTAAGCGTATCGATTGATATATCTGAGCGCAAGCAAGCTGAGGAGGCATTACACCAGCAACTGACTCGTGTGATGCTACTGAAACAGGTGACCCAAGAAATCCGCCAAAGTTTAAACACTAAACAAATTTTTCAGACCACTGCCACACAAATTGGTCAAGTTTTTCAGGTCAACCGTTGCACCATTCATACCTATGTTTCTCAACCCTATCCTCGCATTCCTACAGTGGCTGAGTATTTAGAAAAGGGTTATCTATCTATACTGGATTTAGAAATTCCGATTCTGGGGAATCCTCATTTAGAGCAGTTGTTAGTCCAAGACCGAGCCATCAGTTCCCCTAATGTTTACGAAGACCCCCTTCTGAAAGCGATGATCCCAATATGTCGGCAGATTGGA